>NZ_JBQFRO010000004.1:0-372491 GCF_056537425.1 Ruegeria sp. CE9
GCATGCGGGAAATGCCCGTTGCGACGTTCAATGTCGATAAAGGTCCGGTAACGGCCTTCGTCATGCAGCCTGGCAATCGCTGTATCGAGCTGAGCAGTATAGTCCAACGGACCCTCCTTGGATGCCCGGTTACTATAGCTCCGGGCGGCTATTTTCGCCACCTTGCTGGCTTGCCGCAAGAATGACGCCGCGTTCATCTGTCCGACCTGCCTACAGCCGAACCGCTGAACCCAACTTTGATTTGCATCAAATAACGTCTAACGCCCAGACCGACAAGCAAAGTTACGGCCAATAAACGCGAGGAAACGACGCAGGTAGATTCATCAGATCGGTTGGTCAAATCGGGCTGGACGGCCCTACCAACGCTGCTAGGCTCTGCGCAAAATCCAGACCTAGTAGGAGAGCCCCATGTCGCTTGATGCCGTACTCAGCCGGATCGACACCGATCTGACCACCTCGATTGACCGCCTGATGGAGTTTCTGCGCATTCCGTCAATCTCAACTGATCCCGCCTACAAAGAACATGTGGACAAGGCGGCCGACTGGTTGGTCGCCGATCTTCAAAGCATCGGTATTGCGGCCGAGAAGCGCGAGACGCCCGGCCATCCCATGGTCGTTGGCCATGTCGGTGAAGACAGCGATGGCCCGCATGTGCTGTTCTACGGACACTACGACGTGCAACCGGTTGATCCGCTGGAGCTGTGGAACCGCGACCCGTTTGACCCGGCCCTGGAGGACACAGCACACGGACAAGTGATCCGGGGACGTGGGTCATCCGACGACAAGGGCCAGTTGATGACCTTTGTTGAGGCCTGCCGTGCTTGGAAAGCAGTCCACGGCTCCCTGCCCTGTCGCATCACCTTCTTCTTCGAGGGTGAGGAAGAATCGGGCTCGCCCTCGCTCGTGCCGTTCCTGGAGGCAAACAAAGCCGAACTTCAGGCCGATCTGGCGCTGGTCTGTGATACCTCGATGGTCTCGCGCGGCGTGCCGTCGATCGCTTCGCAGTTGCGCGGGATGCTGAAAGATGAGTTCACCATTATCGGCCCCCGCATCGATCTGCACTCGGGTCACTATGGCGGGCCCGGCCTGAACCCGCTGCGCGAATTGTCGCGTCTTGTCGCGTCTTTCTACGATGAAGAAACCGGTCGCGTCGCTGTCGAAGGATTCTACGAAGGTGTGCACGAAGTCCCTGCGGATCAGTTGCGCCAATGGCAGAACTGCGGCTTTGACGAAGCAGAATACCTGAACTCGGTTGGTTATTCCGAACCTCATGGCGAAAAGGGGTATTCGACGCTGGAACAACAATGGGCACGCCCGACGCTAGAAGTAAACGGCCTTTGGGGTGGATACAATGGTGCTGGCTCCAAAACCGTGATCCCGTCCGAGGCGCATTGCAAAATCACCTGCCGTCTTGTCGGAGACATGGACCCGGACGCGCTACGCGATAAAATTCGCAAACATGTCGAAGACCGCTTGTCGACGGATGCCAAAGTTGTCTGGGATAATGACCTAGAAGGATCTCCTGCGTCGGTCATGAATCTTGACCGCCCTGAATTCGAAGCCGCACGCGGCGCATTGTCTGACGAATGGGATCGCGAAGCCGTCTTTACCGGCATGGGTGGCTCGATTCCTGTCGTTGGATACTTCAACACGGTTCTGGGTCTGGATTCGATGCTGGTCGGCTATGCCAATGATGACGATGCGATCCACTCACCGAATGAGAAATATGACGTCAAAAGCTTCCACAAAGGCATCCGCTCATGGGCGCGTATACTGGAATCTTTAACCAAGAAATAGACCTGGAATTTTGCGAGGCTCTGCCTCGCGCTCCGGGATATTTTCGGCCAGATGAAGTGCGGATCCCCTGCTTCATCTGGCTATAAATATCCCGGGGGAGTCGCGGCTTGCTGCGGCGGGGGCAGAGCCCCCTTCCCTTACATGTGAATCACGCGCCCATAGGCATCCAGCACACTTTCATGCATCATTTCTGACAGCGTTGGGTGCGGGAAGACGGTGTTCATCAGGTCTTCTTCCGTGGTTTCCAACTGGCGGCCAACCACATAACCCTGGATCAACTCGGTCACTTCGGCGCCGATCATGTGCGCGCCCAGCAACTCTCCGGTCTTGGCATCGAACACAGTCTTGATCAGGCCCTCGGGTTCACCCAGTGCGATGGCTTTGCCGTTGCCAATGAACGGGAAGCGTCCGACTTTGATGTCATAGCCGAGCTCTTTGGCCTTGGCTTCGCTGTAGCCGACTGAGGCGACCTGTGGCTGGCAGTAGGTACATCCCGCGATGCTTTCGGGTTTGACCGGATGTGCATGCTTGCCCGCGATCAGCTCGGCCACCATGACTCCTTCATGGCTGGCTTTATGTGCCAGCCAAGGCGCGCCGGCGATGTCTCCGATGGCATAAAGCCCATCGACGCCAGTACGGCAGAACTCATCGGTCACAACATGGGTGCGGTCGATTTTGACGCCCAGAGCCTCAAGTCCAAGGTTTTCGACATTGCCGACGATACCTACGGCCGAAATCACGGTGTCAAAATCGTGCTTCTCGACCTTGCCCTTTACCTCGATATGCGCGGTGACCTTGCCTTTGGCGCGATCCAGCTGTTTGACCATCGCCTTTTCCATGATGGTCATGCCCTGCTTGGTAAAGGCCTTCTTGGCAAAGGCGCTGATCTCGGCGTCTTCGACCGGTAAAACGCGATCCATAACTTCGACAACGGTCGTGTCCGCGCCTAAGGTATTGTAGAAGCTGGCGAATTCGATGCCGATTGCGCCCGAGCCGATGACCAGCAGTTTCTTTGGCATCCGAGGCGGCTGCAACGCGTGCTTGTAGGTCCAGACCAGATCACCGTCGGCCTCTAACCCCGGCAATTCGCGCGCGCGGGCACCTGTGGCCAGCACGATATTCTTCGCTGTCAGCTCTTCTGTGCCCTTGTCGGTCTTGACGCTAACCTTGCCTTTGGCCGGGATCGATGCCTCACCCATCACAACGGCCACTTTGTTCTTTTTCAGCAAGTGACCGATGCCGCCCGAAAGCTGCGCCGCAACACCGCGTGAGCGTTTAACGACAGCGTCCAGATCATATCCAACCTTATCCGCCTTCAGACCAAAGTCCTTCGCGCGCTCCATCAGATGGAACACTTCTGATGATCGCAGCAGCGCTTTTGTCGGAATGCAGCCCCAGTTCAGACAGATGCCACCCAGATGTTCGCGTTCTACAACCACGGTTTTCAGGCCTAACTGCGCCGCGCGAATTGCAGCAACATAGCCACCGGGGCCAGCCCCGATTACGATCAGATCATAGGATTGTGCAGCCATGTTTCCCTCTCGGCGCAGGTCGGTTTAAAAACTAGTTTACCGTTAAACTATTTTTCTCAGCGCATCAACATGGCAACCCGCGACATATATGACGCAGGGTCAAATCACATGTATCAAGCTGATTTCAGCCTATACCCACTCTTGAACAAAGGCTAGAACCGGGGTTTCAGGACCATCTGATTTTGAATTTCCGATTTCCGAAAGGCGTCTCATGGCTAAAACGCTCAAAGACCTGCTTCTTGCTCTTTTGAATGCGACATTGATATTGCTGGCGATATGCCTCTTTCTAGGCTGGAAGCTGGCGCAATCCGTAGATCAGATCCGAACCGGGTTTGCTGAAAACCTGCAAGTCGTGGCGCCGTTACGCGAAGAGGCGCAAGGAATTCGCGGAGAACTGACCGCGCTGCGCAGCGATCTTGCCTCCCTAAGCGCGGGATCATTGCTAGACGCGACAATGCGACAACAGGTGAATGCCGCCCTGCAACGCCTTAATAATTTGGAAGGTAAACTCGAAGACACACAGACCCGGCTGGCGAAGCTTGTCGAAGAACCGGAAGACCTGATCAACTATGCGATCACGACATCCGCAGACAGCTTCACCGACCGGATTTTGGTCATCAAGGGATGCGAGCCCGCGACCTAAGTCGCGGCCTGCAATTCGCGCACTGTGGAACCATAGCCGCCGTTGCTGACATATGCGGCTTCGTGTTCAGTTGTGGCGCGTTCCAAAGCATCGTTGCGATATGGGAAACGACCAAACTTTCGGATCACCTCGCGATGCGCACGCGCATGCAGCAGGTTGCTATCGCCACCTTCCGGCATCCGTTCGAGCATCAGGCGCACACAACGCTCCTGATCACACAGATTTTCCGAATGCATCATCGGCAAGTAAAAGAACTGCCGCGCCGGTTCATCGATTTTCAGATCCCAGCCTTTGTCGACCGCGCATTTCGCGGCTGCCAACGCTGCCCTATCCGATGCAAACGCTTGTTTGCTGCCCCGGAACATGTTGCGAGGCAACTGATCCAAAAGGATAATATATGCCAGCGATCCGCTGGGATATGTCAGCCAGAGCGAGAATTTCCCCTCGCACGCATCTTCCCATGTCTTTAGGAATTTTTCCCGGATCCGCGCATCCAGCGCGTCATCCTGTAGGTACCACCCGTCGGGGCCAACCTCATCTAACCAAAAACTCAATACTTCTTCAGGACCTGCCATTGCCCTAGACTCCGTAATTGTCCTCCCCAGGACGTAACGTCATTAAAATCACTTTTACAGATTTGTGACAGTAACATATTGCAACACAAAAGTCACAATTCCGGCGCTCAGGCGGGATCTTGCGTATCCTGCTCATCCTGCGCGGCTTCGATGGCAACCTCTTGCGCTACTTCCAGGGCAACGGGCGACGATGTCGGATAGATCGGCGCAATCGTTCCGGTCTCATCAACGGGTTTGTAGACGCGCTGGGTCATGCGATAGGCGGCATATGCCGCCATCGTAAACATCAGTGCGGCGATGAACAGAAAGAAGCCAGACGGACCGACCACGCCTGCCCCCATCAGCCAACCGGTGATGATTGGGCCGGCAATTGCGCCAAGCCCGTTGATAAAGATCAGCCCGCCCGAGGCCGCAGACATATCGTCATACTCAAGATAGTCGTTGGTATAGGCGATCAGCAGGGAATAGAGCGGGCTTGTCATCCCACCGATGATGAATGCCGCGACCAGAAGCATGGTAAAGGTAACACCGTAGATCATGCCAATCAGCGCGCCAGCACCGCCAACCGCTGCCGTCAGCAAAATCAGCAAACGCCGGTCCATCCGGTCCGAGATCCAACCTATCGGGAACTGTAACAGGACAGCCCCGATGTAGAACACGGCCACGAAGGTCGAGATCTCGACAAGGCTCAGACCGACAGATGCGCCGTAAACCGCGCTCATCCCGAATTGAGCCGAGAATATGCCACCCAACAGGAACATGCCAACACAGCCCAGAGGAGAGGTATCCATCAGCTTGCGCAGGGTCATCGGTTTGGTGGTGTCAAATGCGGGCGTCGGAGAGATCGACAGCAGAATCGGCGCAAAAGAAACCGAAACCAGGATTGATGCGATGACAAAGGTTTCGTACCCGGCTGGATCGCCCACCAACAGCAGGGCCTGCGCGCTGACGACGCCCAACATCTGCACGATCATATAGAGTGACAGTGCCTGCCCCCGGTTCTCGTTGTTTGCAGCGTTGTTCAACCAGCTTTCGGCGGTCACATACACACCCGAGAAACAAAATCCGATGATCACACGGCCCAGCGACCAAGCAATTGGATTGGTCAGCATGGGATACATGATCATGACGGCCGAGATGAACGAAGCGAGCGCCGCAAACACGCGCACATGGCCCACACGGCGGATCATTTCAGGTGCCAGACGCGAGCCGCCCAGAAATCCAAGGAAATAGGCAGACATCACAAAGGACATCTCGAGGGTTGAGAACCCTTCAATCTCTCCGCGCACACCCAGCAACGTGCCCTGCAGGCCGTTGCCAACCATCAGCAACCCCATTCCAAGAAGAAGCGCCCAAGCGCTGGAAAGTACCTGAAGCATTCTGCCTATCCAAAATTGCTGATGTGTTTTGTCCGCTTTGCAATCTTTCCCCAATAACATCGCGCCTGTCTACGACATCATGAAGACGTGGATGGCCAAGTTACGACGATGGGATCAGCAAAGACGCATCTCCATACGAGAAAAAGCGATACTCGCCCGCAACGGCATGGTCATATATTGACTTGACCCGATCTTGCCCCATCAGCGCCGAAACCAGCATCAGCAGGGTGGATTTTGGCAGGTGAAAATTCGTCATCAGCGCATCGGTCACGTTGAATCGGAATCCGGGGTAAATGAAGATATCTGTCTCGCCTTCCCAAGGCTCGATCTGTCCACCACGCGCCGCACTTTCGATCAAGCGCAAAGCAGTCGTTCCCACGGGAATAACCCGTCCGCCTGCTTCTTTGGTTGCCGCGATCTCGGCTGCAGCCCGCGCGCTGACCCGTCCCCATTCAGCATGCATCTTGTGGGTGGTCACGTCTTCGACCTTAACCGGCAGAAAGGTTCCTGCGCCTACATGCAGCGTGACATGGGTGAAATCGACGCCGCGCGCCGACAGTGCCTCCAACAAGTCGTCGTCGAAATGCAACGACGCCGTTGGGGCCGCAACAGCACCAGAGTTTCGCGCCCAAACGGTCTGGTAGTCGGTTTTGTCCTGTTCGTCCGCCGCACGTTTTGCCGCGATATAGGGGGGCAGAGGCATCGCGCCTGCTTGCTCCAATGCTTGATCGAAATCCTCTCCGGTCAGGTTGAAGCGCAAATAGGCCTGGCCATCGGCTACTTTCTCCAAGGTTGCGCTCAGATCATTCGAGAATACGATCTCTTCTCCTGGCTTGACCTTTTTCAGAGGCTTGATCAGCGCCGCCCAGCATCCATCAGATTGCGGGTCCAGCAATGTTGCCTCGATCGCAGCCGAAACCGGCCCCTGCGCGCTGTCCCGGTGTCGCCGACCGCTCAGCCTCGCGGGGATGACGCGGGTGTCATTCAGCACCAATCGATCACCGGGCTGCAATATGTCCAGCAGGTCGAACACGTGCCGATCCTGAATGGCCTCGCCTTGCGCAAGCAGCAGCCGTGCTGAGGAGCGCGGGCTGGCAGGACGCGTGGCAATCAAGTGATCCGGCAGATGGAAGTCAAAATCGCTGAGTTTCATGGCCGCGCCATACATCGGCACGATAGATTCGGCCACCATTCAGATCAGCGATCCTCACCTCGGGTCTGGAGTGCTGGGTGCTCCTCGTCTGGTCGGTCCGGCGTGGCATTGGGACCATCCGAAACAGTTGGGGCAGGTTCGCGTAGGAGATTGCGAAGGAATAGAGGTGCAAGGCCCGAAAGCGGATTGACGGAAACCTTTGGGTCGCTCAGCGGGCCAGTCAGAGTATAATTGAAGGCAAATATACCTTCGCCCTTTTTAGACAGCACACTGCCAATCGCATTGACCAAGTAGATCGGTGAAATCGCGCCGCGCAGATTCAACATACCAACCACCGTATCGATAGTGCCATCAAAGGAAATCCCCATCGACGGCCCTACGGCACTGCCGCTCAACACCTTAACCTCGGTCGGCGTGATGCGCATCTTGCTGTCGATTGCGGAAAAGAAGATACCCTGCCCCGCCATTTCATCCAGCAAACCCACCAAGCTGATCGCGTTCAAAATCGCCGCCATGGCCGGGGCGTCGGTGATCCGCGTGTTCTTGATCTTTAGATCAACATCATAATTTCCGGGCTCAGCGATCGGATCGAGTTGCAATTGCATCGTTCCACCGCGCGCCTGTGTCAGAACCCCGGCCGAGCGCAGAACTGCTCCTGCGTCCTCAGAGGTCAGTCCAACCGCAGATCGCGATGCGCGCGGCGTGACCTGCCCTCTGATCGAAGCACCGCCGTTTATCTGAGCGCTAAAGTCGCCGGTCAGCCCGCCAGTCGTTTGAAACGATCCTTTAAGTCCGGTCAGCGCAACGGTTTCAGTGACCTGCAACCGGTCGAGCGCCACGTCCAGCCTTGGCCCGGGCCCCGCAGCGCCGCCACTGTTACTCCCTTCGCCAATTGTGGATTTCCCAAGATCGAGCACGCCGCCCAGAACGCGGATATCTGGCAGTGCAGAACCGCGTCCAATCAGTTCCGCCGGAACTGCCAACCAATTTCCCAACTCGAACGAGCTGAAACGCACTCTGTCAAACCCGCCGTCCCGGAAAGAGATCGCCGCACTTGTCCGCAATCCCGCCGCATCAATTCGCAGTGAATCAACGCTGAGTTCCGCGCCCAAAGTCGCCTCGGCGGTCAAAGTGCCGCTGGTACTGGCCGATTTTCGCCATCCAAGTTCCGGGATTGCCAGCGCGACACCGACCAGATCGGAATCCGCTGACAAGCGCGGCGGCTCACCTGCACCTAGGCTCAGGCTGAAATCGGCTAACCCTTCTCCGGTTAGCATCCCGCGCGGCAGCCCGGCGTTGATCTGCTCCATCAGACGCGGGGAAAGCTCGATCTGTCCGGTCAATTCGCTTTGCTGCGGAGTTTCTCCGCCAATCGGCTGACGCCACTCGGCCTCGACCGGGACAACACCAAACAGACCATCGCCCTGAATCGCCACCTGCGTCTGATCCCCGATCAGATCCAGGCGGTCGGCGCTGACTTCAAATCCGGGGACCAGCCTGCTGCTCTCCAAATTCGATAACTCGCCCGTATAGTGAAACTTTGTGTCCTCCAGCTTCAGGCCTTTGATCAGAGGCAATGAAAGCGTCCCGGTCAGACTGACCTGACCATCGGCCAGATCGACGGGCAGGTTCGCCTTGGTTAGCAATTGCAGCGGCGGCCGATCCAGCAACGACATAGCCGCGGTCACGTTGCCGCTGGCCTCAATCCGCGCGATTCCGGGAGTGGTTTTTTTGATGCCGGTGTCGGGAATGATGAATGACGTGCCCGAGGCATCAACCACTCCGCCCTCATCCGCGATCACGATCCCTTTTTGTGCCGAAACAGTGAAGCGCCGGTTGAGCAGACTAGCCTGTCCTTGTGCATCCTGAATAGGCGGCAAGGTCTTAGCGAACCGAATTTCGGCCTTGTCGAATTCGAAATCCACGTAGATGTCGGGCTTTTCGTCAGGCCGCAAACGCAAGGCGAAATCCAGATCCGACATCTCTCCGTAGTTCAGATTTTCAGTGACCCACAGTCGCGGCTTCGGGGCCAGCCGTTCCGGCCAGTAATTCAACAGCTGGTCCGAGCTCATCTGGTCGATCTGGGCATCAATCGCAGCCACCCACCCTTCGGACAATCCGGCCAGAGACCCGCTGAGCCGCGCGCGGTGGGCACCGTCCTCGATCGTCATCTGACCCAATTGCATCCGGAAGGGGGCCAGCTTCATCTGGAAGTCCACATCAGCCCGCGTTAGGTTCAACGCTTCGGGGAACAGATTGGCCGGGTTGATCTCAATCCCGCTCAGGCGAAATTGCCCCGACATACTGTCCAGACCGCCCGCATTGACACCTTGGAGGAAGGCTTTGCCATCGGCCTGCACCGTACCCCAGGCGGAACGGATCGATACCTCGTTGAAATCAAGCACCTCTTGCGCCGGATCGTAGGTAAAATAAGTGCGCGCCGATTCAAATTTGATCGGCGTCGTCTCGGGCGTAGGCTGCACTGCGCCCGCACCAAGATTGAGCGTTGCAAAGACTGGGCCCAATGCGCCCTCTGCATCCACGCTGCCACGCAAGGCACCCGAGATCGGGGTGCGCAGAATCTGCATCCAAGCCAAGGCCGGGCTGTGACCCGCAATATCTTCTGCCGGAAGATCAGTGATCGAAACGCCGAATTGTGCGGCAGGGCTGCCGAGCAAACTGGTATAGTTCGCCTCGATCATGCTGACATAATCACGCCCCGCGAGAACCGAGAAACTGGTGGCCAGCCGCACCTCGCCGGCGCTGCGATTAGCTTGAATGCGCCCTCCATCCAGCACCCAGGATCGCCCAAGCCGAAGGTCTTGATAGTCCAGCGTAATCGCATCCAACTCGACCGAGGTTAGGGCCGACAGAGCTGGCGACTGGAATACCTCATCCGAGGTCTCGATCAACTGCGCCAGATTTCGGGCCTGCCCGACCGGTGCGCTATCTGCCCCGACGGTCAGTGAAAGCGCACCATCAACACCCCGGGTCAACGCAATCTGAGCGCCTTGCAGGATGATCCGCTTGGGCCGCACATGTCCGCGCAGCAGTGGGCGCATCGATAGGCTGGCCCGCAGGTCCGAGACCTCTGCAATCTGCTGACCGGCGGCGTCACTGATACGAACGTCTGTCAGCCGCAAACGCGGGCGCCAGCCTTCATGGATGATAAAGCTGACGTCGCCAAATCGTATCTGCACACCACCCAACGCCTGATCAAGGCGCGCCTCAACCCGATCGCGCAACCAGTCGGGCGCGTGCATGCGCTGGCCAACAACCATAAAGCCGGTGAACAGCGCCAGAAACCCAAGGACAAAGACGCCCCGCAATGTCCACAGCCCAGCCGTGCGCCGGCGTGACCTTCGGCGCGGTTTTTTCTCCGCTTCCGTGTCATCCTGCTGTTCTTGCTGGACCAATTTGCGTTCCACGCCTTTCAACCTGCCAACGGAGCCCTATGATAAATGGCAACCGTTAATTTCTCAGCCGGAGTTTGAATATGCCCGAAGTCTCAGACATCGCACCCGACTTTACTCTGCCCCGCGACGGTGGCGGCGAGGTGTCCCTGTCGGAACAGCGCGGCCGCGCAGTCGTTCTGTTTTTCTATCCCCGTGATGATACGCCGGGCTGCACCAAGGAATCCATCGGTTTCTCGGAACAACTGCAGGCCTTTGCGGACGCGGGTGCTAACGTTTTCGGCATTTCGCGCGATACCGTGGCCAAGCATGACAAATTTGTCGCCAAGCACGGCCTGACCACGCCGCTGCTATCCGATGACGGCCGGACCGTGTGCGAGGACTATGGCGTCTGGGTCGAAAAGAACATGTATGGGCGTAAATCCATGGGCATCGAACGCTCGACCTTTCTGATCGATGCTGAGGGCAAGATCGCCCGCGTCTGGCGCAAAGTAAAAGTGCCCGGGCACGTGGACGAAGTGCTCGAGGCGGCGCGCGCACTCTGACCCCCTCGACCCGCGTGGGCATCAAGGGTATGACCCGCGCGGAATGCAGCACAGGGGGGCAAGCGTGTCAAAAACACTGACCGAAATGGCGACCGAGGTTCTGACCACATCGGTCGGGCGCGAGAAAACAGCCCTGTCCAAACGCTATGCCGCCGATTGGTTTGCCGCCCGGAAAGGCGAAGCACCCGAGATCGCAGTGGGCACTGCCGAGCCTCCGCTTTACCCTGCGCGTCCCGATAAACCCGAGCTGTTATCGCCCCGCGATGTACCCCGCCGCAGGCCGGGGTCAGAAGCGGGCCGCATCGCGCTGTTGCACGCCGTGGCCCATATCGAATTGAACGCCGTTGATCTGCACTGGGACATCATCGCCCGGTTCGGGCATGTGCCAATGCCTATCGGGTTCTACGACGATTGGGTGAAATGCGCCGAAGAAGAGTCGCGCCATTTCGAGATGGTCTGCGACTGCCTGGAACAAATGGGAAGCCATTATGGCGCCCTGCCCGCCCATGCCGGAATGTGGCGGGCCGCTGAGGACACGGCCGAGGACTTGATGGGTCGACTGGCCGTCGTTCCCATGGTGCTTGAGGCGCGCGGGCTCGACGTGACGCCCGGGATGATCGACATCTTCCGCAAGGCAAAGGCCGACGATGCCGTCGCCGCGCTGGAAGTGATCTATGCGGAAGAGGTCGGGCACGTCGCCTATGGTTCGAAATGGTTTCACTTTCTCTGCGGGCGCGAGAATACCGACCCCAAGGATGTGTTCCATGCCCTCGTCCGCCGCTATTTTCACGGCGTGCTGAAACCACCTTTCAACGAAGAAAAACGCGCCGAGGCTGGGCTGCCGCCCGATTTCTATTGGCCGCTTACTGAAGACCTGCCACCACCCGGGGCTGTATCAGACTGACAGTAGGTGCGCGTTATCGGCAAGTTCTCGCCGATCACACGCGGTAAAACTCCGTTCATAGCACTTGATTGGTTAACAAACTTGCCCGATTGGCCCGTCCCCTTTATGCAATCGCGTCAAGGAGCGGCT
This sequence comes from Ruegeria sp. CE9, assembly GCF_056537425.1. Classification (NCBI taxonomy): domain Bacteria; kingdom Pseudomonadati; phylum Pseudomonadota; class Alphaproteobacteria; order Rhodobacterales; family Roseobacteraceae; genus Ruegeria; species Ruegeria sp. CE9. The sequence goes on from NZ_JBQFRO010000004.1 coordinate 12,071, forward strand.
ACTCACTCACGACCGGCTCCGAGATATGGGGACTATTGAGGTAGGACGCGTGCGCACACGTCTGGCAATTAAACTACACTCACTGCTCGAGCGGCACTTTCCTGAGCGCCGCGTATTCCTGAAATCCGACAATGATACACGATTCATCCGGCTGAGTTCTGAAACCCAGATCGCCGCCGTCGCCGGTGTATCGGTGATGGTCGCATGGACGGCCATCGCAACGTCGATCCTGCTGATGGACAGCATCGGATCGGGCAATTTCAGAGAACAGGCAAAACGCGATCAAGCCACCTATCAGGAGCGGCTGAACATCCTGTCTGCGGAACGCGACGCGCGCGCGACCGAAGCCTTGGCCGCTCATGACAGGTTCAACGCCGCGCTGGAACAGATTTCGGTCATGCAATCCGAATTGCTGGATTCCGAGAACCGCCGCCGCGAGCTGGAAACGGGCATCGAAGTCATCCAGACCACCTTGCGCGCGACCATGAAACAGCGCGAAGACGCACGGACCGAGCTGGCGGAACTGCAAAACAGCACAGATGGCGACGCAGCTTACATGATGGCATCTGCCAACCCGGCACAGATGGAATTCATGACTGACGCACTGGCCCGGACTGCAGCGCAACGCGACCAGATCGCCGCGGATGCCCAAGGCGCGTTGGACGAACGCGACGAGCTTGAGCTGGAAATTCGTCTGATGCAGGAACGCAGTGACGAGATTTTCCGCCAGTTGGAAGAAGCGATGCTGATCTCGGTTGAGCCTCTGGACAAGATGTTCCGCAACGCGGGCATGCCAACAGATCGTATCCTCGACGAAGTTCGGCGCGGATATAGCGGTATGGGCGGTCCGCTGACCCCTTTATCCCTTAGCACACGCGGTGAGGAACTGACCCCCGACCAGATCCGCGCCAATATCCTGCTGGAACAGATGGACCAGCTGAACCTCTATCGCATCGCTGCCGAAAAGGCCCCCTTCGCCAGCCCTGTGCGCGCCGCCGTCCGTTTTACCAGCGGCTATGGAACCCGTCGCGACCCCAAGACCGGTGGCCGTCGCATGCATAATGGCGCGGACTTTGCCGGCCCCTCAGGCACCGATATCTTCGCGACCGCTGATGGTGTTGTCACTCATGCAGGCTGGCAATCGGGCTTCGGACGGCTGGTTAAGATCAAGCACGCGTTCGGGATTGAGACACTTTACGCTCATAACACCAAGTTACGCGTAAAGGTCGGCCAAAGGGTCTCGCGTGGGGATCATATTGCTGATATGGGTAGCACCGGACGGTCCACCGGAACGCATCTGCACTACGAAGTACGCGTGAATGGTAAACCCGTGAACCCTATGACCTATATCAAGGCTGCGAGAAATGTTTTCTAAGAGCAAAATCAACGAACCCGGATCGAAAGAGACTGAGGCAGCAAAACCGGCCGCACCTGCCACCCCCGCGGCCCCTGCACCGGCTGAAACCAAGGCCAGCACCCCGCCCAAGCCAAAGCCGCCCGCATCGGTTCTGTCCTCGGATCTGCACATCACCGGTAACCTGAAGACCTCGGGTGATATCCAGGTTGAGGGCACAGTCGAGGGCGACATCCGCGCCCACCTACTGACGATCGGCGAGACTGCTACCATCAAAGGCGAAGTCACCGCTGACGACGTTGTTGTAAATGGCCGCATCGTGGGTCGCGTACGTGGCCTTAAGGTCCGCCTGACCTCGACCGCACGCGTCGAAGGCGACATCATTCACAAGACCATCGCTATCGAAAGCGGCGCCCATTTCGAGGGTTCAGTCCAGCGTCAGGACGACCCCCTGAACCCAGGCCGTAGTGGCAAATCGGGTGCCAATCCGGCAGCGGAAGTCAAACAGTAAGACAAACACTTCTATCCAACAGAAACGCCGCGATCCTGTTCGCGGCGTTTTTTGTTTCTTGGGTGCTGAGAAAGTTCTACACCAATTGAGAATGACGCACTCAACGGCATGGAGGTCCGATGGAACTGGCCGATATTGTTGATCTCACCACCTACCCGATCGAGTACCCGGACTTTCGCGCCACGCTCAGGCAGAGCTATCAGCGCGACGGTGTGCTGGAGATGCCGGGTTTCGTAACTGAAAGCGCGATATCCTCCATTCGGGCAGAGGGTCTGGCAAACAAAGATAAGGTATATGCCAAGACCGAGAAGCACACGGTCTACCTCAGCCCGCAGGACCCCGCCTATAACCCTGAGCACCCGCGCAACCGGTTGGTGACCTCGTCAAAGGGTTGCTTGACCGATGATCAGATTGCCGAGGCTTCTGCCCTTCGTGCGCTATACGATTCCGATGTATTCCGCGCCTTTCTGTGCGACGTGCTGGAAGAAGACGCTCTGTTTGAGTACGCCGATCCATTGTCGTCAATCAATCTCCACTTTGCCGAACAAGGGCAAGAGCTGGGCTGGCATTTCGACAATTCCTCTTTCGCGATCACGCTGATGGTTCAGCCGCCAGAACATGGCGGTTCCTTTGAGTATGTCCGCGATGTGCGCGATGCAGATGCTGGTGAGATGAGCTTTGACGCGGTTGGCGACATCCTCGATGGCCGTACTCAGGTCAATCAGCTCGACGCCGAGGCTGGAACATTGGTATTCTTCCGTGGTCGGAACTCGATCCACCGGGTGGCTCCAAACGAGGGCGAACAAACCCGTATCCTTGCCGTGCTTGCCTATAACACCGAACCGGGCATTTCCTTGTCCGAAAGCGCACGCCAAACATTCTACGGACGCACCGGATAGTTTTCAGGCGCTGAAGAAGAGCCTTAAAAATTCCCCGCAGACGTTAGTTTCACAAAAAGCGTTTTTTGAATTAACTTTAAAGCCATTGTTTTCTGGAGGACTTTTCATGTCATCAAAACTCATGGCTGAATTCTTTGGCACATTCTGGCTTGTGCTAGGCGGTTGCGGCAGCGCGGTTCTGGCTGCGGGCGTTGCCGACGTAGGCATCGGCTGGCTGGGCGTTTCCTTTGCCTTTGGTCTGACCGTGCTGACCATGGCCTATGCGGTCGGGCATATTTCGGGCGGGCATTTCAATCCTGCGGTCAGCCTTGGGCTGATGATCGGTGGACGGTTCGACGCCAAGGATCTGATCCCCTACTGGATTGCCCAGGTGATCGGCGCGATCGCAGCTGCGGCTGTTCTTTACCTGATCGTCAGCGGCGCGCCCGGGTTTGAAGGCGTCGGAGGGTTCGCATCGAATGGCTATGGCGAGGCATCGCCCGAAGGCTATTCCATGATGTCCGCGCTGATCATCGAAATCGTGATGACTGCGTTCTTCATCGTGATCATTCTGGGCGCGACCTCAAGCGGCGCACCTGCAGGGTTTGCACCGATAGCAATTGGATTGGGGCTGACTCTGATCCACCTGATCTCGATCCCGGTGACCAACACATCCGTAAACCCCGCGCGCTCGACAGGTGTCGCGCTGTTTGCGGATGGTCCGGCTCTGGCGCAGCTTTGGCTGTTCTGGGTGGCCCCGCTGATCGGAGGCGCGATTGGCGCGCTGATCTGGAAAGCGATGACCACCGACGACTGATCTGGCGCACAGATAAAATCTACCCGTCGCCCTGAAAATCGCGATACCATCGCGCAGCAGGGCGGCGGCAACCGCCGCGCCCATGATTTGGGAGGACGCAATGAACACACTCACTACAACAGTGTTTCTGGGCTGTCTGGCCTCGGCCAGCTGGGCCTCTGAGCAATGGATGACTATTCCAGAGGCCCCGGCCATGCCCGAGGCCGCGACCTCGGGCACAGCTGCGGTCAACGGCATCGATATGTATTACGCCACCTATGGCGACAGCGGCGGCACCCCGATCCTGATGATCCATGGCGGTCTGGCGCACGGCGATATCTGGGCGGCGCAGGTGGCGGACCTTGCTCAGGATCACCCGGTCATCGTCGCGGACACGCGGGGCCATGGGCGGTCGACCAATGATGGCAGCACCTATGCTTATGACCTTCTGGCGCAGGACTATCTGGCCCTCCTGAATCATCTGAATGTCGACAAGGTTCATCTGGTCGGTTGGTCGGACGGGGCCAATATCGGTTACATGATCTCGTCAACCGATCCGGATCGTCTGGCCAGCCACTTTGCCCATGCGGGCAATGTTTCACTGGATGGCATCGATCCTTCGGTTGAAACCAATGAGGTCTTTGGAACCTATGTCGGAATGATGGCCGAGGACTATGCCCAGATGTCCCCCACACCGGACAAGTTCGAAGAGTTCCTCGGTGGGGTTGCGGCCATGTGGGCCACGGAAAAACCTGGCGGTCTTGAGGGGTTGGCCTCGGTCACCGTTCCCACTCTGGTGGTGCAAAGCGCCCATGACGAAGCGATCCTGACCGAGCATTCAAAGGCCATTGCCGAGGCGATCCCCGGTGCCGATCTTCTCATTCTTGAGGATGTGAGCCATTTCGCGTCGTTTCAGGACGCAGCCGGATATACCAAGGCAATCCGGGACTTTATCGATCAATAGAGCGAAGCCCGGCGCTGCAGCCAACGCCGGGCTTATCCGTTATTCCGTAACGGTGACTTTTTTCATCGCGTCCGGCTGGCCGATTACGGCGCCGTTCGGGCCGTCTCCGCGCTTGATCGCATCAACCACGTCCATACCGCCGGTGACCTGTCCCACAACCGTATACTGGCCGTTCAGGAACGGGCCGGGTTCGAACATGATGAAGAATTGTGAATTGGCGCTGTCGGGGTCTTGCGCCCGCGCCATGCCCACAACGCCCCGGTCATAGTTGAAATCCGAGAACTCGGCAGGCAGATCGGGGCGGTCTGAGCCCCCGGTGCCTGCGCGGCGCATATCACCACCGATACGGCCAAACTCAACATCACCAGTCTGCGCCATGAAGCCATCGATCACGCGGTGAAAGACCACCCCATCATACTGACCTGCAGCGGCAAGGGCGGTGATTTGTTCCACATGTTTGGGCGCAAGGTCTTCGAATAGATCGACGGTAACGGTGCCATTGGCCTCCTCGCCCTCAATCTCGATCTCCAAACCCGTGGCCAGCGCGGGGCTGGCCAGCAGGGCAAAAGCAGCAGCCAGCTTATGCATCTGCGGCCACCTTGACGCTGATCATACGGTCAGGGCTTGCTGGCGGCTCGCCCCGGACGATGGCATCCACATGCTCCATCCCGTCGATCACGCGGCCATAGACCGTATATTGACCGTTCAGGAAGTGATTGTCCTTGAAATTGATGAAGAACTGCGAGTTGGCCGAATCCGGATTCTGCGACCGCGCCGCGCCCAACGTGCCGCGATCATGAGGCAGTTTCGAGAACTCTGCCGGAACGTTCGGCAGCGAAGAGCCACCGGTGCCCGCCATACGAATGTTGAACCCGTCTTCCATGTCACCATGCTGCACGTCGCCGGTTTGCGCCATGAACCCGTCGATCACGCGGTGGAAGGCGACGTTGTCATACTCACCGCCACGGGCCAGTTCTTTCATACGGGCCGAATGCTGAGGGGCCACGTCCGGCAACAGCTCGATGACGACATTGCCGTCTTTCAACTCGATGATGATCGTGTTTTCGGGGTCTTTGATCTCGGCCATTTGGCCCTCCTGTCTTTGAAACTTGCGCAAATACCTATGACGCGGACGCGTGAATGCCAAGTGACGCATTGACCTGAAGGCAAAATGCAGGAAAAGAACCGCCTGAAACTGGATGCAATGGGCAAGGATAGGCGTGATGGGCTGGAAATCTCTGGACGATATGGATCTGAACGGCAAACGGGTTCTGGTACGGGTGGATATCAACGTGCCTGTCGCGGATGGCGTGGTGACCGACGACACCCGCATTCAACGGATCGTGCCAACCGTGCGCGATATCCTCGCCGCAGGCGGTAAACCCATCCTGCTGGCCCATTTCGGGCGCCCCGGCGGTCGGCATGTACCCGAGCTGTCATTGAAGCAGCTTGTACCCGCACTTGAAACCGCTTTCGGGGTCCCCGTCCACTTTGCCAGTGATTGCGTCGGCTATGAGGCGGAAACCGCTGCTGCCGCCCTAGCCGAAGGTCAGGTTCTGTTACTAGAAAACACCCGCTTCCACGCCGAAGAAACCAAGAACAGCGTCCCTCTTGCCCAAGGCATGGCCAAGTTGGGCGACATCTACTGCAACGACGCTTTTTCAGCCGCGCACCGGGCCCACAGTTCGACCGAGGCACTGGCGCGTCTGCTGCCCGCCTGTGCCGGTCGCCTGATGCAACAGGAACTGAGCGCGCTTGAGGCCGCCCTGGGCGCACCCAAACGGCCCGTCACGGCGGTTGTCGGCGGCGCGAAAGTGTCGACCAAGCTGGACCTGCTGGGCAACCTGATCGAGAAGGTCGATTACCTGGTCATTGGCGGAGGTATGGCGAATACCTTCCTGCTGGCCCAGGGGATCGACATCGGTAAGTCGCTGGCCGAACACGCGTTGACCGATACCGCCGCAGACATCCTGAGCAAAGCCGAATCTGCAGGCTGCACCATTGTCTTGCCGCGCGACCTCGTGGTTGCTGAAGTTTTCGAAGCCAACGCCTCGCATCAGGTGCTGCCTGCGGACCAATGCCCCGCGGATGCGATGATCCTGGATGCCGGTCCCGAAAGCGTAGCGGCAGTGTCTGAGGTGCTGGAGAAAAGCCAGACCCTGATCTGGAACGGCCCCCTTGGTGCGTTCGAGCTGACCCCGTTCGACGCCGCCACCAACGCTGCGGCGCTGAAAGCCGCCGCATTGACGCGCGAAGGCAAACTGACCTCGGTCGCGGGCGGGGGTGACACGGTCGCCGCCCTGAATGCCTCGGGCGCGGCGGCTGATTTCTCATACATCTCCACCGCTGGCGGGGCTTTCCTGGAATGGATGGAAGGCAAGACCCTGCCGGGCGTTGCGGCGTTGGACCAATAATCGCCAAACCTCAGCTTTTTTGTCACAGGGGATTCACAAGCCGAATCACCTGTGACATAGTGCCTAGAGATACCCGCTAAGGGTACGTTTCTGAGGCAGTTTGTTATACGGCGGTTAACACAGTGACCCGTTCCCATCGGCCCGGTCTTGGGGCATTCATCTTCTTCTCGGTTGCCTTCATGCTGGGTGTGTATTTCACCTTTGCAGCCGTGCAGGGGGATTACGGTTTGTTTCGTCGGGTGGAAATCGCAGCGGAACGCGACGCACTTTCCCGCGACCTGGATCGGCTCAACAATGAGATCGCGCAGATGGAGAACCTGACCCGCCGTCTGTCTGACACCTATCTGGACCTTGATCTGCTGGACCAACAGGCACGTTCGGTCCTTGGCATGATCCGCGCGGACGAGATTGTCATCCGCTGATCGCCCTTAAGCATCAGATTTTTCGCAATAAATTCTCCGTTGTAAAAATCTTCTCCGAAGATTTTTAGGTGCTGCATCGTCGCGCCCTGCCCCCGCGTCACATTAGCACTCGCCAGATGGGACGAAATGCTTTATGAGATAGTTTAACACTAAACTATCTGTCCGAGAGGGGGAGATCGCCACGATGGCTGCGCGAAAAACCACAAAGAAACCAAATGTTTCTGCGGAAGAGCTCAAGACCTACTACCGCGAGATGCTGCTGATCCGCCGATTCGAAGAAAAAGCCGGCCAGCTTTACGGCATGGGTCTGATCGGTGGGTTCTGCCACCTTTACATCGGTCAAGAAGCTGTCGTTGTCGGCCTCGAGGCTGCAGCCCAAGACGGTGACAAGCGGATTACTTCCTATCGCGATCACGGCCATATGCTGGCTTGCGGCATGGAACCCGGTGGCGTGATGGCCGAGCTTACCGGGCGTGAAGGCGGCCTGTCCAAGGGCAAGGGCGGCTCGATGCATATGTTCTCGAAAGAGAAGCATTTCTACGGCGGTCACGGCATCGTCGGCGCGCAGGTGCCACTCGGTGCGGGTCTGGCCTTCGCCGACAAGTACAAGGAAAACGGTGGCGTCACCTTCACCTATTTCGGGGACGGCGCAGCCAACCAGGGTCAGGTCTATGAGACGTTCAACATGGCCGCCCTCTGGGATCTGCCGGTCGTCTTCGTGATCGAGAACAACCAATATGCGATGGGCACGGCGCAGGCGCGTTCGACCTCCTCGCCGGACATATACGTGCGGGGCGAGGCGTTCGGCATCCCCGGCGAGATCGTCAACGGTATGGACGTGCTGGCGGTCAAAGCCGCTGGCGAAAAGGCCGTCGCACACTGCCGCGCGGGTAAAGGCCCATACATTCTTGAGGTTAAAACCTACCGCTATCGCGGCCATTCCATGTCCGACCCGGCCAAGTATCGCACCCGCGAAGAGGTTCAGAAGGTTCGCGAACAAAGCGATCCGATTGAACATGTGCGCGAGCTGCTGCTGACCGGCAAACACGCGACCGAAGATGACCTGAAAGCGATCGATAAAGAGATCAAAGAGGTCGTCAACCAGGCCGCCGAATTCTCAAAAGAAAGCCCCGAGCCCGCGCTGGACGAGCTCTGGACAGATATCTACGCCTGAGAGGACGAATAAGACATGGCAACCGAAATTCTTATGCCCGCCCTTTCGCCCACAATGGAAGAGGGCACGCTGGCCAAATGGCTGGTCAAGGAAGGCGACACCGTATCCTCGGGCGACATCATGGCCGAGATCGAAACCGACAAGGCGACGATGGAGTTCGAAGCCGTCGATGAAGGAATCGTCGGCAAGATCCTGATCGACGAAGGCACCGAAGGGGTCAAGGTCAACACCCCCATCGCGATCCTGGTTGAAGAAGGCGAAGACGCCTCCGCCCTGCCCGCGGCTGCGCCTGCAGCCGCAGCGGCGACCGAGGCCGCCCCTGCGGCGGTTGAGGCCCCCGCTCCTTCCGCCGCCCCAGCCGCTCCGGTCGTTGACCTGTCGCCGGATTGGCCCGCCGATGCCGAGATGAAGTCCGAAACCGTCCGCGAAGCGCTCCGCGATGCGATGGCCGAGGAAATGCGCGGCGACGGAGACGTCTACCTGATGGGTGAAGAAGTCGCCGAATATCAGGGTGCGTACAAAATCAGCCAAGGTCTGCTGGACGAATTCGGCGCCAAACGCGTGATCGACACCCCGATCACCGAGCATGGCTTTGCCGGTATCGCCGTGGGTTCAGCCTTTGGTGGCCTGAAACCGATCGTCGAGTTCATGACCTTCAACTTCGCCATGCAGGCGATTGACCAGATCATCAACTCTGCCGCCAAGACGCTCTATATGTCCGGCGGTCAGATGGGCTGCCCCATCGTGTTCCGTGGCCCCAACGGTGCCGCCGCCCGCGTGGCCGCGCAGCACAGCCAGGACTACGCCGCGTGGTATATGCAGATCCCCGGTCTGAAAGTCGTCATGCCCTACTCGGCAGCCGACGCCAAAGGTCTGCTGAAATCGGCGATCCGCGACCCCAACCCGGTGGTCTTCCTGGAAAACGAAATCCTCTACGGGCGGTCCTTCGACGTACCGCAAGTGGATGACCTGACCATCCCGCTGGGCAAAGCCCGCATCTGGCGCGAAGGTTCGGACGTGACCATCGTCAGCTTCGGCATCGGCATGCAGTATGCTCTGGAGGCCGCCGACAAGCTGGCCGAAGAGGGCATCAGCGCCGAGGTCATCGACCTGCGCACCATCCGCCCGATGGACACCGGTGCGATCATCAACTCGGTGATGAAAACCAACCGTCTGGTGACCGTCGAAGAAGGCTGGCCGCAAGGCTCGGTCGGCAGCTATATCAGTTCGGTCGTAATGCAGGAGGCGTTCGACTATCTCGACGCGCCGGTCATCAACTGCACCGGCAAGGATGTTCCGATGCCCTACGCCGCGAACCTCGAAAAGCTGGCGCTGATCACCACGGAAGAGGTGATCGCGGCAGTCAAGCAGGTGACCTACCGGTAATGGAGATCAGGGGCCGCGATCCAGCAACCGAATGCTACCGGGTCGAGATTGATCTCGACGACCGGACCGTGCGGGCGCTTGTGCCCGAGCGGTTGGCGGCGGATATGCGGTTGATCGGCGCGCGCCCCTCTCACCAGACAGCTTATGTCTGGATCGCTGAGAACAAAGATAAAATCGAGGCTGCGATTGCGACGCTCGCACGCGGCACCGGGCGCCCAAGGGCGCCTTTTGACCAAATTACTTTGATTGAGGAGCGCTGAGATGCCCACCGAAATCCTGATGCCCGCCCTGTCCCCGACGATGGAGGAAGGCACGCTTGCTAAATGGCTCGTCAAAGAAGGCGACACCGTCTCCTCCGGTGATCTGCTGGCCGAGATCGAAACCGACAAAGCCACCATGGAGTTTGAGGCCGTTGATGAAGGCGTCGTCGGCAAGATTCTGATTGCCGAAGGCACCGAAGGGGTCAAGGTCAACACTGCCATCGCGGTTCTGCTGGAAGATGGCGAAAGCGCCGATGATATCGCGGCCGCGCCTGCCGCAGCTCCCGCGGCTGCACCAGCCGCCGCAGGCAACGAGGCTGCCGCGCCAGCGGCACCCGAGGCGCCTGCCCCAGCCCCGGCTGCGCCTGCCAAGGCCGACGGTGGACGCATCTTTGCCTCGCCACTGGCCCGTCGGATTGCCGCGCAAAAGGGCCTCGACCTCACGCAGATTGCCGGTTCGGGTCCACATGGCCGCATCGTCAAGGCAGATGTCGAAGGCGCAACAGCATCCGCGCCTGCGCCCGCCCCGGCGGCTGCCGCCGCTGCACCAGCACCTGCCGCTGCTCCGCCCGGCCCGTCGGCAGACATGGTCGCTCGGATGTACGAGGGACGCGAATACGAAGAAATTCAACTCGACGGCATGCGCAAGACCATCGCCGCACGTCTGTCCGAGGCGAAACAGACCATCCCGCATTTCTACCTGCGCCGGGATATCAAGCTGGATGCGCTGCTGAAATTCCGCAGCCAGTTGAACAAGCAACTCGAAGGCCGGGGTGTGAAGCTCAGCGTCAACGACTTCATCATCAAGGCCGTCGCCAACGCGCTGCAACAGGTGCCCGAGTGCAATGCCGTCTGGGCGGGCGATCGTGTTCTGCAACTGAAACCCTCGGACGTTGCTGTTGCGGTCGCTATTGAAGGCGGGTTGTTCACGCCGGTTCTACAGGACGCCGACACCAAGTCGCTTTCCGCGCTCTCGACCGAGATGAAAGACCTCGCCGGTCGCGCCCGCGAACGCAAGCTGGCCCCGCATGAGTATCAGGGCGGCACTTTCGCTGTCTCGAACCTCGGCATGTTCGGCATCGACAACTTCGACGCCATCGTGAACCCGCCACACGCAGGCATTCTCGCAGTCGGCACCGGGCTCAAGAAACCCGTCGTCGGAGATGACGGGGAACTGACGGTCGCGACCGTCATGTCCGTCACCATGTCAGTCGATCACCGGGTCATCGACGGCGCGCTTGGCGCTCAGCTGCTGCAAGCCATCGTCGACAATCTGGAAAACCCGATGGTTATGCTGGCCTAAGCCTATCATTACACGCACAAAAAAGGCCGCCTCGATCCACGAGGCGGCCTTTTTCGTCTATTAACTATTAATTACTGGTCTTTCCCCAGCATATGATCCATCGAGATCGACGGCTGATCGCACCCGGCCTCGCCCACGATCTTGGCGGGAATACCAGCAACGGTCGTACACGCCGGAACCTCTTGCAGAACCACCGATCCGGCGGCGATACGGCTGCAATGGCCGACCTCGATATTACCCAGCACCTTGGCGCCCGCGCCGATCAGAACGCCGTCACCAATGGTGGGATGGCGCTGTTCTTCTTCCTTGCCGGTCCCGCCCAGCGTCACCGAATGCAGCATCGACACATTGTCACCCACAACCGCAGTCTCGCCGATCACGATAGAATGCGCATGGTCGATCATGATGCCTTTCCCAATGCGGGCCGCAGGATGGATATCGATCCCGAATATCTCGGATGAGCGCATCTGAAAGAAATAAGCCAGATCATGCCGCCCCTTCTTCCATAACCAATGCGCCACACGATAGGCCTGCATCGCCTGATACCCTTTGAAATAAAGGATCGGCTGAAGCAAACGGTGGCAGGCCGGATCGCGCTCATAGACGGCCATCAGGTCGGCGCGCGCTGCCTCGATCAGTGAATTGTCATCGGCATAGGCCTCATCCACGATCTCGCGCAGCACCATCATCGACATCTCGTTCGAACACAGCTTCGCCGAAATACGATAAGATAACGCCCTTTCCAGGCTGCGATGGTGCAGGATACAGGCATGCACCAACCCACCCATCAAGGGCTCTTTTTCGACTGCGGCGTGGGCCTCAGAAGTGATGCGATCCCAAACAGGGTCCACAGGTGTCACTCGGCTGCGCGTTTCAAACATGGCTTTTCATCCTTTGCTGCGCTTAGAATAGCCATCTAGTCGTAAAAATGCCAAACGCAAACCCTTGATATGCATTACAACAAAAAATGAACTCGGCCGATCTTGAACATTTCAGACAGCTTATCAGCCAGCGGCTAAGCGATCTCGAGGCACAATCCGCCGCCGGACAGGACGCGCAATCCGTGGTGGAACTGGATCAACAGGCAGTGGGTAGGCTTAGCCGAATGGATGCGTTGCAAAATCAGGCCATGGCCAAGGCACAGCAAGCCCGGCGCGACACCGAAGTGCATCGGCTTCAGGCCGCTCTGATCCGAATGGATGAAGGCGAATTCGGTTATTGCGAGGACTGCGGCGAGGAAATCGCACGCGGACGGCTGGAATTGGACCTCGCTGCCTCAAAATGCGTCAGCTGCGCCTCTGGTTAGTCTGATACCGGATCAATTTTCGCAGAACTATCTCGAAACACTGACAATAATCCAGATCGTCGAATCTCGGCTCATCTGCCAGAGGTCGGCTGCGCGCAGCCGCCATAAGTGAGCCATTTCCGTAAATAGGATGCAGCCGCCCGGTCCGGGCGACATGCTGATCTGCCGTCTCTGCCTCAGTTATCATAAGCGTACTTAGCCTGTCACGCTCGGGCAGCGGCACGGCCAATAAGGCCCGCGCCGCCGCGCTGATGTCTCCATGCAGAACCGGCCTCACTGTACGCCGACCGAAAGGCGTGCAAACGCCCCGGGCCCGTAGGTCGCCGAAACCTGCGCGACTGTAATGTCGTAAGGCCCAGACACCCCGTCATCGGCTTTCATCGCGGTAGAATACTGCCACGCTGGAGTGCTCACGACCGTTTCACGCACCAACGCTCCGTCGGCGAAGACCCGGATCAAGTAGGATTCGCTTTCTTCCCCCAAAGGCACGTCCAGCGCACCCCAATCGTCGCCATCGATCCGTGTCCGGCGCACCCATGATATATCATCGCCAGCGGCAGACCCAGCGACTCGCAGATGCGCCGGCGCATATGGTCTTAACCCGTTACCATCAAACGCTTCGACCTGATGCACATAGGCCGGATCCTCATAGCCGCGGGTTGCAGGACCGATGCGATAATGCTTTGCCACACGCCGTTCGGTCCGCAGCAATCCGGTCTGATAGACACGTTCATCCAGCAGCACAAAGGTGGACCCTTCAGGCCAGACATCAGGTATCAGGGCATCTGTCCCCAGCTGCCCGCGCAATCGGCCAGACAGGTTGTAGATACCAGTCTCCTGCAAGGTCGCATCCGAGAACTGAAACACTTCCCAATTGCCCGGCGTCCCATCTCCGATGGCGGCCAGATTTGCCCCGCTTAGAAGCGCCGAGCGGGGACGAGACTCCAGCACGCCATCGATCAGATTGACCTGCAGCGGCGCCCCTTCATCCCAAAGCCCAGCGCCAGCGCGTCGCAATGGCGTTTCAGTGAACCCAATCACCGCCTGCCCAGCGATCACCTGATGCAGCGTATAGTCCTCATCCTGAGCGGCCGAATAGACAGCCACGTTACCGGGCCACGGCTCGGCCGAGATTGCCAGATAGGGCGCGTGCGGCGCTTCCGACCCGGTGATCAATGGCAGGTCCAGGAACACCGGCAGAACCGGCACCGGAGCGATGAACGGCTTGGCCGCCACCACATCATCCAGCACATCAGAAGGCGTATAAACGTCGGGTTCGATGCGTACCGCATCCGCCAACTGCATCTCGGCCTGTTCCAACCGGTCGATCCGATAAAGGGCTCCTTCCCCGGCATCCGGCAGACGCACCACATCCCCGGCCCCGACATTCAACAGCGATGGCGGCAGAGCAAAGCGCGCCGTCGCTCTCGAAATGCGGGATTCGCTCAGCCAGCGCTCGACCGTTTGCCGCCCCTCGGCGCGGGTCATCGACAGAGGCATTTCGTTGACCGCAACCGCATGGGTTTTGTCATCCGGCAGAACAGCCTCTTCCGCGACCACATCGTGATCTGCATCCGACTGAACGAACCGCAGACGCACACGCCCGGTCATCTCGGCCTCAGCCTCGCGCCGATGTTCTACCGACCCGTCGATATCTGCGCTGATGGCGATCTGCTCGGGGTCAATGTCAACGGCCCGACGCCCATCGCGGGTTCTAAACTTCAGAACCCCGTCCCGCTCGATCGCATCGAACCCATAGCGCAGCATCAGCGGCTGCAAGGCCTGCCGGGCGTTCATTACGTCCTCAACCGCGTATCCGCGCACCACACCGAAGAGCTCGGACACATCAATCGCCGTCACCCCCGCTGCATGGCAAATCTCAGTCACGACCGAGGCCAAAGTCCGCGACCCGGATCGCCCGTTCAGCCAATGCCCACGCGCATAGTTATCTCCATCCGACCATTGCGACCGCAGGTTCGGGAAGGTTGGAAACGGACGCGCATCCCAGGCCCAGACAAAGGCGTTCGACATGTCCACCATCGGACCGCCATAGATGTCCGAGACCGGGTTGATTTCAGGATCACCCCAATAGCCAAGGATGGCCCGGAGGTACTGAACCATGATAAAGTCGTCCCGCACACCGTTGGAATAATTCGGCAAATCCGATTCCGATGATTTCGGGTCAAGAAACTTGTTCGGCTGGTTGGTCCCCTTGTCGATGGCTGCACAGCCCAGTTCGGTGAACCAGATCGGCTTGGTCTCCGGCACCCAATCCGTTGGGGTTTCCTGCCGTACGCCTCCGATCCGCTCATGATGTCGGTTGGCCCACCAGTTACGGACATCCTTGTACCGCCAGACCCATGGTTCGCCATGCGCCTCATCCGTGATCGGGCTTCTGATCTGCGCTTCAGCTTCCGCGGGCGAGGCATAGTACCAATCATACCCCTCGCCGCCTTCGATATTGCCGCGCAGATAGTCCAGATCGTAGATCGACCCGTTCGACACCTCGGCATCCAGATGCGAGGCGCCATCCCGCCAATCAGACAGCGGCATATAGTTATCGATACCGACGAAATCGATATTCTCATCGGCCCATAGCGGGTCGAGGTGGAAATACCGGTCTCCGCTGCCGTCTTGCGGCTGATATCCGAAATACTCGGTCCAGTCAGCGGCGTAGCCGATCTTGGTCTCCGGCCCCAAGATCGCGCGCACGTCTGCCGCCAGAGACCGCAGCTCCTCAACCGCCGTAAAACCCGACGCGCCCCGGATTTGCGTCAGCCCGCGCATTTCCGAGCCAATACAGAACGACTCAACGCCGCCCGCCGCCTTACACAAGGCCGCGTAATGCAGAATGAACCGCCGCAAGCCCCATTCACCGGGGCCGCTGTAAGACACGTTCCCGCTGCCGACGGTAAAGTGCGAGGCCCGCGCCGTGCCAAAGAACGCCGCCACCTGCGTATCCGCATCGGCTGTCTGATCGGGTGAGCCCGGCCGCCCCGGAGCAACATCCAGCGTAATCCGCCCCCGCCATGGCAAATGCGGCTGATCCGGCGCATCCGACCAGGGATCGGGCAGGCCGTTGCCCTCGGACTGCTCCATCAGAATGAACGGGTAAAACATGACCCGTTTGCCTTGGGCTTTCAGGTGCTGGATCGCCTGCACGACCGCCCTATCCGCCGGCGTGCCGCCATAGACCGGGCGTCCATCCTCCCATTTGACCTGCCCTGCCGCCGCGCGGGACAGGCCCGAAACGCTCCAGGGCATGTTTGCGCCTTCGATATTCTTGCGCTCGACCTTGGGGCGGATCTGGCATTCTCCGCAGCGCAAATCATCACCGAACCACGACACAATCAACGAGGCCGCCTCGCATCCCGGCAATTCGCGGCTCAGCGCGCGGGTCGAGGTCACAAGATCGGACTTGCCTGACGGCGAATTGACATTCGCTGCCCAACTGCGTCCCCGGCCCTTGGTGTAATTGACCTGTGACGCCGCCAGCGCGTATTCGCCCGTCCCCGGCATCAAGGCCACACCCTTGATGGCCCGAGACAAGGCATCTTCGGCATCCGGCATTCCGTCCTGTTCCTGCCGCACCACCTCGAACGAAAACTGCGGCACCCGGTTGCCAAAGGGGGCTAGCGCCAGATCTTCGATCACCACATAGGCCGTGCCGCGATAGGCAGGCACCGTTCCTGCCCCTTCAACCGCTTCGATTAGCGGGTCGGGCAATTGCTCATGATCCCCGTGATAGATCCGCATGTTCAGCGTTCTACGCTCAACCTCTTCGCCATCGGCCCAAACGCGCGTGACATCCGCAACCTCGCCTGCGCCGACAGCAATCGCCAGTGATACCGAATAGCTATAGCTATGGGTCGTCGTAGTCGTCGTCACTTCGACGGGCTTCGGCTTGCCTTTGCCGCCACCGCCACCACCCGAAGTTTGGGTCGAGGTCGAGGTCGATCTGGTTTCCAGAAAGTCCGAGGCCCAGATGACCTGCCCGCCAACTCGCATGCGGCCAAAAACCGTTGCAATTGGCGCGCCTTCACCGGTTTCGGTCAGGCGAAAGCGGTCCAAGCGGCCGGTCTCGACCACCTCGCTGCCGCCACCCAACACGGATTGGCTTGCCATCAGGCGATTGTCGATCACCCGGCCCAGCGTCGCACCTACAGCGCGGCCAATCACCGCCGTCGACAGCCCCGCGACCGACCCACCGATAGATCCGCCAATTGCCGCCCCGGCGGCGGACAGAAGAATTGTAGCCATCAGAGGTCCTCCAGCGGGAATTCAAAGCAAGCAACAACGCGGCGACGCCACGGTTCGCTCAGCGTGTTTTCAACAACCCCATGCCCTGTATAAGCGTGGATGAACCGCGTCGGGTCATGGGCACTGACGATGCCCAGATGTTTGGCGACCGCCGCATCCCGCATCCGAAACAGCAGCACATCGCCCGGAGCCATGTCCTCGGGCGATTTCTCGATCAGATGACGACGGGCGGCGGCCCACATGCGTTCCTCACCCTGCGGCTCGGACCAGTCCCTGCTGTAGACTGGCACCGCTTCGGGCTCATGCCCCACTGCAGCGCGCCAAACACCCCGCAGCAGGCCCAGGCAATCCGCACCCGCGCCTTGTACCGAGGCTTGATGCACATAAGGCGTACCCAGCCATCCGCGCGCCTCGTCCACGATGTCTTGTTTTGTCCGCATCACCGTCTGCTCCCCCCTCTGTGCTGACTGCTGCGCTTGGGTACGGCCATGACCCAATCTTCATGCGGCAAATCCGGGAAACCCTGAAAGTTCAACATGTTGTTGAATTTGAACTGGCATGTGGTTATGCGCTTGTCGCACCCGGCAGTCAGCTGAACCCGGTCGCCGACCGCCAATCCGCTGCCGATCGTTGACCACACCGTAACATCCCGCCCATCTCGAACCGGTTCATCCAGCTTGATCGACGCCCAAAGGCCCTGCGCCACGCCGTCCAGCACATCCAGCCTGCCGCGCTCGAACCATCCTGCGTCAGAACTCTCCGCGCCTTGCAAACGCAACACCGCACCGTCCAACGAGACAATTACGGCCTCGGCACGATAGCCCGGTGTCTCAAGGGCAAACCGGCAGTCGTTATCGCCCAGCACAGCCGTGCAGGGCTTCTGGTAAATCCGCCCCAATGGCCGGTTCAGCAGATCGGTCAACCCGCGCAATTCCGCATGAAACGCCCCACCCGCGCGCCGCAACTCGCCAATCGAGCCGCGAAACTGCAGCATCCTCTGCTCTGGATCGGCCCAGTTGACCAGCCAGGCCCGCACCTCGGCCCCGTCAAAGCGCCCCGCCTCGATATCCTCTTCCCGGACCGAGGCATCAGACAGCGCGCCCATCGCCTCGGAATTGTCGATCGACAAGCCCGTCGCTTGCTCAATCGCCGCAGCCGTCAAACCGGTGCTGGCCTTGAAGACAAGATCGTCAAAGCGCAGCTCCATGTCGTGATCCGTGAAGCCATAGACCTGTCCATCGCTGCGCGTGATGGCCCAGCAACGGCAGGTGGTGGTCAGCCCGCTTTGTAAATGCGCCTGCAGCGCCTGTTTGTCCCCGCCCATCAGACCCGAACCTCGACCACCGGCACATTGGGAACGTCGCCCGCCTGAAAGCTGGCCACGCTGGTCTGGATCTTGTCGGTGTCGAACCGCACCGGCACATCGAACTCAAACCCGGCTGTAATCTCAACCTGCTCAGGCGGCGGGGCCGAGAACATCACGCGCCCGGTCGCCAGATCGACCTCAAAGTCCACGCCCTCACGCTGCGCGTCCTGATCCAACCCCAGTGTCACAGTGCCCAGCACCGGCTTCAGGATCGGCCTCACATAGCTGAACCCACCCGAGCTGTAGGTCTTGATCAGCTGAAATCCGGTCGTCTCGCCATCCCCGCGCGCGATCACCTGATCGCCCTTGTCGACCTCAGCAGTTGCTGCGCCCGACTTGAAATCCGACCAGTCCTTCCAGCGGAATCCAAACATCTGCCCCTGCCGCGCCTCAAAGAACGAGATCAACGTCTCGACATCGTCCAGCGACCGCATCCCCAGACCCGCATCATAGCGTCTGCGAGAATGCGCCCAGGGCGTGTTGCGTTCCTCAAACCCATTCGCCAGCGTCACAATATCCGTGCGCCGCTCTGGCCCGCCGACCGAGCCGAAGCTCAGGCTGGCCGGAAATCTCACCTCATGGAAATTCATAACTTGCTCCCCTTATCTGTTGCGATTGCCACGGCCCAAGGCGCGGCTCATCTGCGCCGCGATCTGACCTTGCGAGCGGCGGAATCCCTGCACATCGGGTGTGGAGATATTCATCACCACATTCACCGCCCGGCCCCCGCCTTGTGTCCGCACGCCCAGCTTGCCATCCGCGCCGCGCGCCAGCGGCATGATCGCCTCGGGACCCGCCTCACCCATCAACCCGGTGCCGCCGCGCATCGGGAACATGGTCGGGCTGCTGACGATGCCACCATTGGCAAACGGCATCACCCTGCCTTGGGAAAAACTGCCGCCATCGGCAAAGGGCAAAATGCCCTGCACCAAACCGCCCACCCCATTGGCCAGCATCCCGCCAAAGTGATCCGTCACCGGCTTGATCGCCGCCGAATAGGCCGTGCGGATCATCGAGTTCTTCAGCACATCCAGCGCGCCCGACAGGTTCATTCCGTCCAGCACCACGCCATCAAATGCCTTGCGCAACCCGCCGGACATGCCGCGCTCCAGCGTGGCCACATCCTTACCGGTCTCTTCAAACGCCGCCTTGATCCGCCGCATCTGACCATCAAAGGCCGAGGCCATGGTGGCGGCATCCCCCAGCGCATCGCCCAGTGCCTCTCCCCGCTCCTGCAGGTCGTCAAAACCCTCACGATCCGTCATCACGCTCTCCTTGTGTCTTGTCCGGATAGGCCGCCAGCAGCGCATCCAGCCCCGCCCGGTTCATCGCAGGCATCCCCGCGCCCTGCCCCAGCATCAGCCGCAGCTCGGCCGGGGTCAGACGCCAGAACTGGTCCGGCGTCAGACGCAGGCCGAGGAACCCGGCCCGCATCAGTACGGGCCAGTCAAACCCGCTCACTCGGGCACCATGAAGGCGCGCGCCAGCAATTCGGCAGCCGCCTTGGCCCCCGCCATCGGCCCGCCCGCGATCTCCGCGTGCAGCAGGTCATCGCGGGTGACCTCGGCCCCACCACCGCGCAGCCCGGCAACAAGCAAGGCCAGCACATCGCTGCTGGAATAGGCCCCGCCCTCAAACCGCTGCACCAACTCGACCAGAGACCCCGCCCGCAGCTCTTGTTCCAATTCCGCCAAAGCACCCAATGTCAGCTTGAGCACCTGCTGCTCCCCATCGATGGTCAGCGCCACCTCGCCCGTCCACGGATTGGCCATCAGAGCGCCGTAAAGCTCAGCGCACCGGCGCTTGCCATGCTCATCTCATAGGTCGCCTCACCGTTATGCGAGCCCGCATATTCGATACTGCTGACCTGGAACGGGCCTTCGACAATGCCGAAATCGGGGATGATCACCTGAAAGCCGGGCGTCTCGCCGTCAAAGAACAGCTGGCGCGCGCGCTCATCCGTGCCTTCATCCTTGAACACGCCCGAGCCCGAGATCGAGGCCGATTTGACCCCCGCCCCCGAGAGCAACTCGCGCCACCCGCCTTGACTTTCCAGGCTGGTGACATCCACACTTTCCGCGTTGAAACTGATCCGCGTGGCGCGCAGGCCCGCGATGGTCTCGAATAGACCGGTGCCGTTCATATCCACTTTGACCAAAAGGTCTTTTCCGTTCTGGGCAGCCATATGCTCTCTCCGTTGATTGCTTAGTCATCTTCCACGCGGGCGCGGAATCTCAGATCGATCTGGCGGATTGCTCCGCCGGTTCCAGTGCGGCGGGCTGAGGCGCGTTCGAACCACAGCCCGACAAGATGGCCCCGGTTCAGCGTCAGCGCTGCACCTTCCAGCGCGTCACACACCGCGCCTGCCAGCGTCTTAGCCGCACCAAAACCCGCCGCCTCGGACACCACCGAAACCGTGAACCGATGCACCGCACCCGAACCGGATCGGTCCGACGCCTCGCGCACCTCTTCCGGGCCAAGTGTCACGTAGGTCTGCGGCAACACCCCCGAAGGCACCGCGTCATAGATCGCACCACCCGAAAGGGCGCTGAACTGCGCATCGCCCGCCAATTGTTGAAACACCGCCGCCTGCAAAGCGGCTGCAACGCCATAGCTCATGCCGCCACCTCTTCATCTGCGAAACAAGTCAGGTACTGGCCGCGCCCGTCACGTTCAGCCACCGCGCGGATCACGAACCGGCGCGCCCCCTCAACAAACCGTTGATCAGGCGTGGGCCGCATGGATGATCCCTCGGGTGCGCCTCGGACTACGATCCGATATCCAACCCGCGACACCGAGGCGCCACCGACCGACCGCTCCGCCCCGCTGCGCGCCGTCACCTCGGCCCAAAGCGAGCCCAGCGCGGCCCAGGTCTCGGTGTATCCACCCGCGCCGTCGGCGCTGCGCACCGGAGCCTCAAGCACTAGTTTGCGGTTCAATCGCGGCGCGCTCACTGCGTCACCCCTGCGCCGAAGCGCACTGTGCGGTAACGCTGGATCAGACTGGTCACACCAAACGGCATGCACCCCGCGCCCAGCGCCGTCTCGTCGCGATATTCGTAATAATGCGCCGCCAACAGCAGCACCGCCTGGCCCAGATCAGCGGGCAATCCGCCCCAATCCGCAGCCATCCCGGCGGTGAAAGCAATCTTCACCGCGCCGCCGGTCCTGATCGTCGGCAAAGCAGAACCCGCAGGGCGCAACCGAGGGCGCTGCGCATCACGCTCCAACCGGAAAGCCGCCGCCTCAAGCACGGTCTCACCCCCCGCCGCATCCGTTAGCGTCACCGCGTCGATACCCACCACCGGAGCCACCGGCAGCACCTCGCCCGCTGCATCGCGCCAGCCGTTCAGCGACCACGAAAACCCACGAGCGATCAGCACCTTACCGGTGCGCGCCTCAATCGCCGCAATGGCCGCACGCAGAAAGCCATTCAACACCTCGTCCTGCACATTGCCCTCAGCAAAGCCTGTGCCCAGCCTCAGATGCGCCTTGAACTGATCCACCGGCAGCGCCGCATCCGCGATGGCGGTTTCTTCGATCAACATCATCCATTCACTCCGCAATCTCGGACCCCTCCGGGGCCGTAACTTCAGGAATTGACGGGCACGCGCCGCCCCACGTTGCTCGGACGGAGGGGAGCAGCTAGACAACGCGGGGGATCTCACCCCGGCCCGCGCCCGCCGCCCGAGGGGCCTTGCAGCCCCCCGGATTCAGCCCGCTTTAGGCGGTGCCGAATTTCACCAGCTTGATCGCAGCAAAATCGCTCACGTCGCCGCCCACGCGCTTGGTCGCGTAGAACAGGACATGCGGCTTGGCGCTGAACGGATCGCGCAACACACGCAGATCGGGACGTTCGGCAATGGTGTAACCCGACTGGAAGTCACCAAAGGCAATCGAGTAGCTGTCGGTCGCTGCATCCGGCATATCCTCGGCGATCAGCACCGGATAGCCCATCAGACGCGCGGGCTCACCAGCGGCCAAACCATCTGACCACAGGAAGCGGCCATCGCTGTCCTTCAGCTTGCGGATTAGGCCCGCGGTTTTCGAGTTCATCACGAAAGTGCCATTCACCCGGTACTGCGCGCCCAGCGCGTAGACCACGTCCACAATCGCATCGGCATCGACGCCACCATCAATGCCCGACGCGATATAACCCAGGCTATCCCAGCCCCAGCTGCCGTTTTCCATCGTACGATGGGTCAGGATACCCTTGGGCTTGTCCACACCATCACCATTGATGAACGCCTCCGCCTCGGCGCGGGCGAACTTGTCGGCGATACGACCGGCCAGCCAGCCTTCGACATCAAACGCACTGTCATCCAGCAGACGCTGCGACGCTTTGGGCAGCGCGCTCAGCTCGTGCAGCGGGATCGAAATGCGATCAATCGATGGGGTTGAGGTCTCAGCCGTGGCCGAATTCTCATCCGCCCAACCCGCGCCCACATCTGTGTGATCGATCAACACGTCGAAAGAGTTCGCCTCGACATTCACCACCGACGCAATCGAACGGATCGAGGCGGTCGAATTCAGGACCGACTTGATCATCTCAGCGGTCTGCGGATCAACCAGAAATCCGCCATCACTGTTCACCGCCGCCGAAAGCGACTTGGCCTCAATCTCCAGCCCGCGCAGCCCGTCATCCTCGCCCGAACGCACATAGGCATCAAACGCCTTCTGGTGCGGGGCTCCGTCCTCGATCGAGGCCGCAAGATGCGGACGCGCCGCGATGGTTGATTTACGATCCAGCATGGTCAGTCGCTCTTCTGTCTGTTGCAGTTTGGTTTTAACTTCAGCCTTCAGGCCTTTGAATTCATTCACGAAGCAAGCCATCGCCTGCTTCACCTCCTGAACCAGGGGCGCACCCTCTCCGGTCAAGGCCGGGGTCTCGGTCTTGCTCATCAGCACTTCCTTTTTAGGGGGTTGAGGCGCTAGGTCCGCGCCAGCTCCTGCCGGGCGTGATCAAACACCTCAGCAATACTGCGCCAGGTGTTTTCAACGTCAGGCTCAACACCTTTCGCCGCCACCCGCGCACTGGGCAGCATCGGGAACGTCACCAAAGACACCTCCCACAGCTCCAGTTCGGTCAGGACCCGCTGGCCCTTGTCATTTTTCACGGCCCGTTTGGTGCGATAGCCGATCGACAGGCCATCCATAGCGCCTGCCCGGATCAGCTCCGCCGCCTCGCGGCCCTTCTGAGTGCTCTCCAGCAGACGCCCTTTGACCCACAGGCCGGTGTCGTCCTCGCGCACTTCATCCCAGACGCCGATGGGCTGCGCCGGATCATGCTGCCACAGCATCTTGACCCGCTGACCAGCGGCCTTGAGCCCCTCAAGCGATCCGCGATACGCCCCGCGCTGCACCACGTCACTTCCCTGATCAACCTGCCCAAACCGGCTGGCGTAACCTTCGATCACCGCATCCTCGGTCACCGACAAACCGTCTCCGAACCGTGCGAATTTATGTTCTAATTCCATGAACTTCTCCATGTAACCCGCTGACATTATGGCGTTACCGCAAGGAATGACTGAAACGCCTGCGCCAGGATCACCGCCGCCACACCATAGACCGTCAGCCACAACCGCTTCTCCAGCCGCTCCATCATCTCTTCGATCTGATCCAACCGCCGACACAGATGCGCATGCTGGATCTCGGCCACCCGCTCATGCGCGGCCAGACGCAAGCCCGGCGCGCAGTCGAACGGAGGATACCCGTCACCCATCGCCACGCTCCGGCAGCCCCAGCAACGCACGTTTCTCGGCAACGCTCAGGAACTCGGCCCCGCTGACCCGCGCCCATTGCGCATCGCGTTCCGCAGACAGCGCGGGCACCTGATCCAGATCCGGCTTCAGCACCAAATCCTCACCCGAGAACCCCGCCAGCCACTCCGACACCGATGCCGCCACCCGCGTCACCAGGGGCAGAACGGTCAGGCGATAGAACGCCCGGTTGGCCTCCTGATAGTTCGAATAGGTCGCGTCGCCCTGGATCCCCAGCAGCATCGGCGGGACCCCAAAGGCCAGCGCGATCTCGCGGGCGGCGGCTTCCTTGGTCTTTTGAAACTCCATGTCGGAAGGAGAGAACCCCATCGGCTTCCAATCCAGCCCCCCTTCCAGAACCATCGGACGGCCAGCATTCCGCGCCCCGCGATAGTTCTGCTCGATCTCATCCGACAGTCGCCGGAACTGATCCTCGGCCATCACCCCATGGCCATCGCCCTTCCACACCAGCGCCCCCGAAGGCCGCGCCGCATTATCGAGCAGAGATTTCGACCACCGAGACGCGCTGTTATGCACATCAATAGCCATCGCCGCCGCCTGCATGGGCGAGAACCCATAATGGTCATCCTGAGGATGGAACGACTTGATATGGCAGATATTTTCCGCCGCAAACCGATGCTTTTTCCCGCCCACCGCGTAATCATACGCCTTGGGCCAGCCATCCGCGCCCGGCACCACGCTCATCCGGTCGGATCGCAACACATGCAACTCAACCGGCAGCCCATCGTCGGCCTGCACCGCCTCGACATAAGCATTGCCCGACAGCAACAACTGCCCGAACATCGCCTCCATCATCTCGGCCCGCCCCTGCGCCGCATTCGGACGGCGCATGAGGGACAAGATCGGATGGGTATCAAACCGCTGCGCCTGATCCTGCAACACCAACGGCAGCGCCGCCGCCGCCTCGGCAATCAGCTTGACCGAGCGGAACCCCACCGGGTTCCCCGAAAACCCCGTCCGCGTCAGCGACACCGCGTCCCTGGGGCTCCACGCCACGCGCCCGCCCGTCTGCCACGCCACCACAGGCCCCGCCGCGCTCGCCTTCGCCTCGGGCGCTGCCTCAGCCGATCCACGACGCAAGAAATCGAATACCATCTGTGCTCCTTTCTGCCGCCGCTCTGCCCGGCTTGTTGAAAGGAGTTATGATGGAAAGAAGTTTAGGGCTTGGGAATGGAGCGTACGGGGGTTGGGCAACAACGGTCTCGACCCTTTGGTGCAATTAGTTTTGCCTACGAGATCGGATTCTTCTTTGCGAACAATGCATTTATTTGCAGCAACTTCGTCAAAGGGAGCTGTTGTTAAATTTCGGCGGGCTGTTTAGAGGTTTTCAATACACCTTCAGATTGTTCTGCATGGCAAATCGTTGGGACGGCAAATCGAGTTGTAAAACTATGAAAAAAAGTACTTTGATAAGACTATTATTAATAACCTGCTGCGCTGTCGTCGCTGTTGTGGCTTTTTTATTGGATTTGAGATCATCCTCGGCAGACCACCTCAACAGCGAGCTGACGAAAGTTGTCGGCAAAGAAGGTTCGGTTTCGCTCAAAAGTTGTAACCTATCTATCATTTTCGAGACACGAGGTCTGCCAGACAAACCAATCGCTCTGACGCGAGTTGTCTTGCGAGCAGACCTAAAGAACTACAATCTGGATACTGTACGCTTTCTTCCCTTTCCTGACAGATTTGACCTCCGCATCAACCGAGGACCTGTTGATGACCACATGCTGGCTCAGGTCGATAGTATTGTGGATGCCGGAGATGAGATGACAGAGCTGTTCGGCTCTGACGCAGAAGCCACAAAGAAATTGTTGGAAGCCGAAGGGAGTTCATTGTTCTTTCGGGTCATGGCGGAAGTTGTAGTTTCTGAGGAAGGGGCCCAAAAGCTCGTTGCTCACGACGATGCGCCGGAATTCTTTCGGTTTACAGAAGCCGTGGAGTCCATACCGATACCCACAAGTTATCGCACAACAACCACATTCGCCTCTGGCGAAGCTTCCGCCGAAACTTTTCTGACTGGGGAAGTCGTTGCAATACCGTTCCTGCAGTTTTCTGTGGGTTCCGAATACCAAGCCAAAACACTCGCACGCGCTTTCCATGAATACGCAAAGGCGTACAATTGCAACTAGTGCCTGTGACACTAATCAAGCGCCCCATTTGAAACTCGTTACAAATCGGCAATATACATCTTAGGCATCTGGCAATTGTTTAGTGTTGAAGATGCAATTTTGCTTCACAAACTCCGCACCCTAGGCCGCCGATACGCCCCCGCAGGCCCCACAACCAACTCATGGAGCGCCCAGACCAGCGCGTCGACCCGATCGGGCGAACCCTGCCCCTCGAACCCGCGCGCGGTCATCTGGCACATTTGTTCCTCCAGCGCGTCCAGCCCGGCCCCATGGCGCACCCGCCCCTGTTCGTACAAGGCCGCCACAGGCTCGGCCCGCGCGACCTTTCCGCGTGACGCCCGCACCGCACGATAAGGGATCAGAGGGTCCACCTGCCGCACGACCTCTTCCACCAGTTGCCCGCCCTGATTGACCTCGGCCACCAGCCGCTCGGCCCCGAATTCATCCATCGCGTCAATCGCCGCCTGCGCCCAGCCCGCCGGACCAACGCCCTGCACCGTCCGGTCGGCCAGCACATAGGCGCGCCACGCCTCGGGCGGCCCCTGTAGCTGAGCGCCCACGACCACGATCCCGCAAGCATCCGCATCCGCCCCCGCCGTCACCGCCGGGTCCAGCGCCACGACGATGCGGTCCAGCGCAGGCACCCGCGCGCACCGCGCCGCCTCCAGCATCGAGCCTGTCCACAGCGCGCCTTCAGCATCCGACAGCAGCACCCCGTCCAACTCCTGCCGCCCCAGCCGCGTGCCCGCGTACCGCGCGCGCACCTCGTCCAAGAAGGACTCCGCCAGATTGGCCCGGTTCGCCTCGGTCGGCGCATGGGTCTGTACGGTGGACGGCGACGCCAGCAACGCCTTCAAAACCTTCACATTGCGCGGCGTGGTCGTCACACAGACCCGAGGCTGCTCTCCCAACCGCAGCGCAAATTGCAACATATCCCAGGTCTCCCCGGCCTTCTTCCATTTGGCCAACTCATCCACCCAAGCCGCGTCAAATTGCGGCCCGCGCAGCCCCTCGGGGTCATGCGCCGAAAACGCCTGCGCCTCGGCCCCGTTGGGCCAGACCAGCTTGCGTTCGGATGCCTTCCACACAGGCCGACGATCCGGCGGTGAACACTGCAAAATCCCGCTGTCGCCAAAGATCATCACATCGCGCACCTGATCAAAGGTCTCACCGACCAAACCCACACGACGGGCCTCGCCCTTATCCAACGGCAAAGATCCCTCGACCACAGACCGCACCCACTCAGCCCCGGCCCGCGTCTTGCCAGCGCCGCGCCCCCCCATGATCACCCACGACCGCCAATCCCCCTCGGGCGGCAATTGATGCGGCAGCGCCCAGAACTCGAACAAGAAAGGGAGGGCACACAGCCCTCCCTCCCCGATCTCACTCAGAAACCTGTCCTGCGCCGCAGCAGGCGCGGAGGCGAGCCAGCCTGCACCCGATCTCAGATCGTGCCCGATCAAGGTCGAGCGCATAGCCCCCTTGGGCAATTCCGGCTTGTCTGTGATGTTGTTCGACAAAGCTTGTCTCCACTTTCTGGCAACTGCGGATCAGCCCCTCTAGCTGACCCAGTTGCTTGCCTGTTCCGGCAAGGTCTGCATCCTCCCCGGCACTGATCTGTTTTCGCAGTTCTTCCGCTGCTTGGCGCAGATCGCGAATGGATCGTTCAAGCGACTGCAACAAATCAGCCGTCTGAGAAATCCGCTCTTCCGGGGTAATCAAAGTCATGTTTGCCTGTGACCTCATGCGTGAGTTTTTCCGCACGAGAGAAACGAAAAACGGCCACCGGGTCGCCCCGGGGCCGTTGCCCACTTCTTCTAGCATGACATAATTCATACCAATAAAAGTGCGCAAAGTCAATCTGTTACGCAACATTCCCGCAACGCCCAGCGTTCGGTTCGTTAACGATCAGCCCCGCATGACCTCCAAAAACGCAGCACTCACGATCAGCGTCGCACCCAATGCCTCCCGCACCCCAAACGGCTCGCCCGAGAAGAGCGCAGCCGAGATCAGGCCAACCACAACTTCGCTCATCAGCAGCAGACCCACGCGTGCGGGCGTCAGCTTGGTTGCGGGCCAAATCGTCAGAAAGAACATCGGCAATGTGTACAGAACAGACAGCAAAGCCAACGGACCGATGCGCACCACCATATCGCCGATCATCTCCGAAGATGCCAATCCTCCGCCGAATGGAAGGCTCAGCAAAGACAGCACCAGTGCGCCCGATATAAAGGCAAAGACCTGCCCCGAAACAGAAATGCCGGACGCCCGATAAAGCCCCAGTGAGCCCATTGCCCATGTGATCCCCGAGATCAAAGCCAGCCAATCGCCAGTATTGCGAGGCCAGGGAATCCCCTGCTCTCCGCCAAGCACAATGAACATGCCACCCAAACCACACAGCAAGCCCAACAGGCGCGCAGGGCTCAGGCGCTCACCCAGAAACACCATCCCAAGGATCGTTCCCCAGACCGGTGTCAGATAAAACAACAGGATTGATCGGACGACATCCGTGTAAACCAGGCTGATGGTAAACAGGCTGAACGCGGCTCCGGTGAACATCCCGCTGAGGATGAGCCCGCGCCAGTCTTTCAACAGAGCGTGCCGTTCGCGCATCAGAAACGGCGTCAGCACGATCAGCGCGGCGGTATACATCACGATCCCCGGCCATGGACCGTCCAGCCCTTGGTCGACGAAGTACCGAACCGGAATCCAGTACAGCCCCCACATCATCCCGCCGATGACAAGGGCGATGCTGGCGGTCTTTAAATCCGCCCCCTGTAATGCTCTGAATGTCATGGTCCGACTCATAAAACCTTCCGAACCGTATCTGGCAATCGCGCAACCTCCGCAAGCTCTTGCCCGACACAGCGCTTGACAATCACGACCACAAGGCGCATGTGCCGCTCAAACACAGCGCTGACGCGTGAGCATTGGCGGGTCCACCCCGCCCCGACAGCGCCCGATTCACCCATAGTTCCCCATCACGCAGGGTTCTTGACGCGACGACCGGATGATGCAGGAAACGCCTGCGCGTCCCGAGGTCTCGCATAACCCTGTTGGTCGCGGATGCGGCCCATATGACTTGCCCGTGGGCCATTGCCTCGGGCTGCAAAGGATAGTTATTTGTTCGACTTCGATATGCTGGGCCTTGCGCCTGCCCTGAACGACGCGTTGCAACGCGCCAACTTCACCCAACCGACCCCGATCCAGAACCAGGCCATCCCGCTGGCCCTGAACGGCCACGACATTCTTGGCCTCGCGCAAACCGGCACTGGGAAAACGCTGGCCTTTGGCCTGCCGCTGATCGACCACCTGTTGGCCCAACCTGGCAAGCCCGCGCCAAAAACGGCCAAGGCCCTGATCCTTGCGCCCACGCGTGAGCTGGTGAACCAGATCGCGGACAGCCTGCGCAACCTGACCAAAAAGACCAAGATCCGTGTCGCTACTGTGGTCGGAGGTCAGTCGATCAACAAACAGGTCATGTTCCTGTCACGCGGCACCGACATTCTTGTTGCTACACCGGGCCGCCTGATCGACCTGATGGAGCGTGGCGCGGTTAATCTGGGTTCGGTCAAGCACCTCGTGCTGGATGAAGCCGACCAGATGCTCGACATGGGTTTCATCCACGCGCTGCGCCGCATCGCACCAGAACTTGGCACGCCACGCCAGACCATGCTGTTCTCGGCCACCATGCCGAAACAAATGGAAGAGCTCAGCCGCGCTTACCTGACCAACCCGCAACGGGTGCAGGTCTCACCCCCCGGCAAAGCAGCCGACAAGATCACCCAATCGATCCACTTCGTTGAAAAACCTGCAAAGCCCGCCAAACTGCGCGAGATTCTCTCGGCAGATATGGACGCGCTTACGCTGGTCTTCTCCCGCACCAAACACGGGGCCGAAAAGCTGATGAAGGGGCTTGTCGCCGACGGTTTCAACGCCGCCTCGATCCACGGCAACAAAAGCCAGGGCCAGCGCGACCGCGCCATCAAGGCCTTCCGCGCCGGTGAGGTCAACGTCCTCGTCGCTACCGACGTCGCCGCGCGCGGCATCGACATTCCGGGCGTCGCCTATGTGATCAACTACGACCTGCCAGAAGTGCCCGACAATTATGTCCACCGCATCGGCCGCACGGCTCGCGCAGGCCGCGAGGGTGAGGCCATCGCCTTCTGCTCGGCGGAAGAGGTCGACCTGCTGCGCCAAATCCAGAAGCTGATGAAAATCGAAATCCCGGTCGCCGGCGGTGAGATGCCCGAGGCGATCTCGCCAAAGAAGACCCCGCGCCGTCCAAGCAACCGTCGTCGTGGCCCCAAACCTCAGCATTCGGGCGCACCCAAACCCGGCGGTCAGAAACGTCGCCGCCCGCGTCGCGCCAAGGCGGCCTGAATAAAGAACGGCCCGGTCTCTTGACCGGGCCGTTTCAGTTTTGGGGCTGTCAATTCAAGTTGTACAAGTCGGACAACATGCCGTTTCAAGCCTGTACAACTCGGAAGATCAGATCAGTTCCCTGAACTCCGCTCCGCCTCGATCTCGCGCCATTTGGCGACGTTGCGATTGTGTTCATCCAGGGTTTCGGCGAAGGCATGGCCACCGGTCCCGTCCGCAACGAAGAACACAAAATCGGTTTCATCCGGAGCCACCGCAGCCTCAAGACTCGCAAGCCCTGGATTGGCGATCGGGGTTGGAGGCAACCCTTCGATAACATAAGTGTTCCATGGCGTTGCACGGCGCAGCTCACTCCGCCGCAGACCACGGCCCAACGTGCCCTGTCCTTTGGTCACGCCATAGATCACGGTCGGGTCTGTCTGCAGCCTCATCCCCTGATTCAGGCGGTTCACAAAAACGCTGGCCACCTGGCCACGCTCATCCGGCACACCGGTTTCTTTTTCGATGATCGACGCCAGGATCAGCATCTCTTCGGGGCTGCCCAGGGGTAGTCCGTCCTGACGCCGTTCCCATGCGGCATTGATCCTAAGCTGCTGTTTTTCCTGCATATCCGCAAGGATTTCATTCCGATCCTCACCGGGCCTGACCTCATAACTATCAGGGGCCAGCATCCCTTCGGCGGGCAGCTCGGCCACCTCACCGGTCAGCAAATCCATCGCCTTCAGCGACTCAACAACCTGCCAACTGGTGACACCCTCCGCCAGAGAAACCCGATAGCGTGTATCCGCCTCACCACGCTTCTCTGCGTAAACTTCGGGCGCGTCCTCTTCGCCGATCACAAAGGATGCAACCTCATCAAAATCCAAGGTCGCTGGGTTCAGCTCACGCACGCGGGTTTGCATACGCGTCACACCGATGCGGTATTCGATCTCCGTCCCGCAGGTGCTGGCGCCACTATGGGTGATATCATCGATGATCTGCTCCATCGACGACCCCTCACGCACCAGAAAGCTGCCCGCTTTCAATTGCTGAGATTTCTCTGTGTAATCAGAGGCTAAGCGGAAAATCAGCCCGCTGCTGATCGCCCCCTGATCCTCCAGATCACGGCTGACGCGCGTCATGTTGGACCCAGGCTTAACCTGCAGGCAGATCGCGGTTTCCAACGGACCAGACGACTTGTATTGCGACTGCCCCCAAATGACGACACCGCCCATCAAGAACAACCCAACAATCAGAATAGTCAATGCGTTCGAAGCGAGCGCTCGCCACATTTAGCTGACCTTTCCGAAGATCACACTTGCGTTGGTGCCGCCAAACCCGAATGAGTTCGACAGGGCCACGTTGATCTCACGCTCTCGTTTCGCATTCGGGGCCAGATCGATCGGAGTCTCAACCGCAGGATTGTCCAGATTGATTGTCGGCGGAGCAACCTGATCGCGGATCGCAAGGATTGAGAAAATCGCCTCAATCGCTCCAGCGGCCCCCAGCAGGTGCCCGGTTGCCGATTTGGTCGAGGTCATGGTCGCATTGCTGGCATGATCTCCCAACAGACGCTCGACCGCGCCCAATTCAATGGTGTCCGCCATGGTCGAGGTGCCATGCGCGTTGATGTAATCCAGATCTTTCGGTTCCAGCCCTGCGCTGCGCAGGGCGGCTTTCATCGAGCGTTCAGCTCCGTCGCCATCCTCAGACGGTGCGGTGATGTGATAAGCGTCACCCGACATGCCATAGCCCAGAACCTCGGCATAGATCTTGGCTCCACGCGCCTTGGCGTGTTCATAGTCTTCCAGAACAACGATGCCCGCACCCTCACCCATGACAAAGCCGTCACGGTCAATGTCATAAGGCCGGCTCGCCTTTTTCGGATCGTCCGCATATTTGGTCGACAGCGCCTTACAGGCGTTAAAGCCCGCAATGCCGATTTCGCAGATGCAGCCCTCGCCACCGCCTGCGATCATCACGTCGGCGTCTCCGGCACGGATGATGCGGCTAGCGTCGCCAATCGCATGGGCACCGGTCGAACATGCTGTCACGACCGAGTGGTTCGGCCCCTTGAACCCATGACGGATCGATACCTGACCCGAGGCCAGATTGATCAGAGCACCGGGGATAAAGAATGGCGAGACACGACGCGGACCCTTGTCGCGGATCAGGTTCGCCGTGTTGGCAATTGACCCAAGCCCACCGATCCCGGAACCGATCAGAACACCGGTGCGCAGCCGATCTTCTTCATCTTCGGGCAGCCAGTCGGCATCCTTGCAGGCCATCTCGGCCGCCGCGATGGAATAGAGGATGAAATCTTCGATCTTGCGCTGCTCTTTCGGCGGCATCCAGTCGTCAGGGTTGAATGTCCCGTCGGTGCCATCGCCGCGCGGCACTTCGCAGGCATAGGTCGTGGTGACCCCGCTTGCCACGGCATCAAATTGCGTGATCGGGCCCGCGCCGGATTCTCCGTCCAGCAGCCGTGACCAGGTTTCCTCGACCCCACTAGCCAAAGGAGTGACCAATCCAAGACCGGTTACAACGACTCTGCGCATGAAATGCCTCTTGCCTGCTTCCTGTTATGAGAACCGCTCATACCCCGGCCCGGGGTGTGGGGGCAAGAGCAACGGCACATTCTGAACCGGCATCATATCGCCATTGCCGGATCAGAGCGTTTGCCAAGTGAGTTGAAATCGCTTCGAGTGCATATAAACCGCCTAGCCCTGCAAGACGCGCTAAGCGGTTTCACCTTGACTGTTTAGCTTACTGGAATTCAGCAACAGGCTCATGCGCCAGTTTCGCAACCTCGAGCGCGTCGGCCAAATCAACGGTCTTGCGGAACAGCGCACGTCCGACAATCGCACCCGAGATGTTCGAGATATAAGCCAGGCGCGAAATGTCGTCCGACGTACGTACAACACCGCTGGCGATGATCGGTGTGCGTGATTGTTCGGCCAAACCCGAGATCAACCCAAGCTGCGCCTCGACATCCTCCATATCGCTATCGATATCGGTGACCAGAATGGCCGCAAAGGGCGCGTCGGCGAAGGCTTCAATAAAAGCTTCCGGTGTAAACGCACTTTGGCTGCGCCAGCCTTCGGTCATCACCTGACCCTGCCAAACATCCACCGCCAACACGATCTGATCGGGATAGAGCTTTGCCAGTTCTTTCACCAAAGTCGGGTCCCAGGCCGCAAGTGTGCCGATGACGATTCGACCAGCACCCTTGTTGATCCAGTATTCCACCTGTTCGCGTGTGCGCATGCCGCCTGCCAGTTGCACTGACATTTCACAGGATCGAATGATCTCTTCGACCAGTTCAGAATTGGTGTCGCGACCTTCGATGGCGTCAAAATCCGTCAGTTGCATCCACTCGGCACCCGCCGCAGACCAACTGCGGGCAGTTTCAACCGGATTCACATGCCAGACCATCGCGTCATCCAGACGCCCCTTGTCCAGCGTTACGCACCGGCCGTTCTGCAACTCCATCGTGGGGTAAATCATCATGATCCATATCCTCCGCTGAATCATCCCGGAATTCCACGATAGCATAAAGTCTCAAATTGCCGCCTTATTTCACAAGATCGGCAAAGCTCGGTCATTTTGCGGCATCAGACGATTGGATGCGTTTCACACCCGTGCAGGGGGTCCATTTCGGCGAAACAGGTGAACTTGCGTTTCGCGGTATTCCGCCTCGCGCAGCATGGTATATCCAAGCTTTTCGGCCAGCCGTTGTGAGGCTTCGTGATCCGCATCGATCAAGGCGACCAGCGGGCCGGGTATCACACGGTCAAACCAGTCATGCGCGGCCTGCACAGCCTCGCACCCGTATCCCTGCCCCTGCATCTCGGGTGCCAACACCCAACCGGCCTCGGGGAAACCATCAAAGTCGTCTCCAAGCCCGCGATTGCCGTAGAAGAACCCGGCCTGCCCGATCAAGGTACGATTCGATTGCAGCACGACACCCCATTGGCCAAACCCGGTCATCTGCCAATGTCCAGCATTACGCAAAAACTTGTCCCACGCCTCGCCACGTGTCAGCGGGGTGCCGCCGATATGGCGCACAACATCTGGATCACGCCAAATCTCGGCGAAGCGATTGAAATCTTCAGGGCGCATCGCACACAAAGTCAGACGCGCCGTATTGATCATCGGGGTGGATCTTATCATGCCCGTGCCCGCTCTGAATTGTATGCCTCAGACTGCAGAGTGCGAAGCACGGCCCACATATGGCAAGCATGAATTGTGGCAGGCACAAAAAAACGGCGCCTCCGTTGCCCGGAAGCGCCGCTTTTCTATCAGTCAGTTAAGCTTAGGAAGCTTCGCTGATGAATTTGACCGCGTCGCCAAACGTCTGGATGGTTTCGGCGGCGTCGTCCGGGATCTCGATGCCGAACTCTTCTTCGAATGCCATTACCAGCTCAACGGTGTCCAGGCTGTCTGCGCCCAGATCGTCGATGAACGAGGCGTTTTCAGCAACCTTGTCCTCTTCAACACCCAGGTGCTCAACAACGATCTTCTTTACGCGATCTGCGACGTCGCTCATGTCTATTCCTCATTTCATTTCAGGGCTGTCCGCCCGGTTCTGCCCTTGCCCGTTCGGGATGGACTTGTTTTGCCCTTTCCGGGCGGTTTGGGTCCCGGGTCCCCGGGAAATCAGAGAACCGGCCCTTGGACCGGTTCCTGCGCATATGCGCCGCCTATAACACAGACAACGCACAAGGCAAACGCTTTCGCATCCGCCTCAAATTGCGATTACAACATGGCCATACCGCCATTCACATGCAAGGTGCTTCCGGTTACATAGCCCGCCTCGGGGCTGGCAAGGTATAGAACGGCTGCGGCGATTTCATGCGGATCGCCCATGCGACCGGCCGGAACCTTGAGCAACAGACCCTTCTTTTGTTCATCCGTTAGCTTTTCGGTCATGGCGGTTGTGATGAAACCCGGTGCCACCGCGTTCACCGTAATACCACGGGTTGCAACCTCATGCGCCAGCGCCTTGGAGAAGCCGATCATACCGGCCTTGGACGCGGCATAGTTCGCCTGCCCCGGATTGCCGATCGCCGCCACTACGGATGAGACATTCACGATCCGGCCCCAACGCGCCTTCATCATGCCGCGGATCACGCCTTTGCACAGCTTCATGGTGGCGGTCATGTTCACGTCGATCACGCTCTGCCACTCTTCATCCGACATGCGCATGAACAGGTTGTCGCGCGTGATGCCAGCATTGTTGACCAGAATATCGACGGAACCCATCGCCTCGGCAGCCTGTTTTGGCAGGGCTTCGACAGCCTCGGGATCACTCAGGTTGCAAGGCAAGACATGTGCGCGCTCGCCCAGGCTCTCGGCCAAGGCTTGCAGCGGCTCGACGCGTGTTCCTGATAGGCCAACAGTGGCTCCGGCATCGTACAATGCGCGGGCGATATCGCCGCCAATGCCACCCGAAGCGCCTGTGATCAGCGCATTCTTACCTGTCAAATCAAACATCAATGTTCCCTCTCTGGCCGCCGACACCGGCGACTGTTCTTTGTTCATGCGCCGGGGTTAACGGCTTTTTGTACGTCTTCGGGCGACCCAACCGCCGTGCAGGCCAAGGCACGATCGATCTTGCGGATCATACCCGACAGTGCTTTGCCAGCGCCGATCTCCCACGCCTCGGTCACACCCTGCGCAACCATGTACTGCACGCTTTCGCGCCACCGGACCGAGCCGGTGACCTGTTCCACCAGCAGTTGGAGGATCACATCCGGATCGTTCACAGCCTCAGCGCGCACATTGGCGATCAGGGGCGCCGCAGGTGCCTTGATTTCCACAGAAGCCAAAGCCTCTGCCATTACATCTGCCGCAGGCTGCATCAGCGCACAGTGAAATGGAGCACTTACCGGCAACATAATTGCGCGTTTGGCGCCTTTTTCCTTGGCGATCTCGGCTGCGCGCTCAACAGCGGCCTTTGAACCAGACACGACAACCTGCGTTGGGTCATTGTCATTGGCCGCCTGACAGACCTCGCCTTGCGCGGCTTCATCAGCGACCGCACGCACGGCCTCAAGGTCGAGCCCCAGGATGGCCGCCATTGCACCTTCGCCGACCGGCACCGCGCTTTGCATCGCCTGTCCGCGTGTCCGCAACAGGCGAGCCGTATCAGCAACACTCAGCGCCCCGGCTGCTGCCAAGGCCGAATATTCACCCAGCGAGTGCCCGGCCACATAAGACGCCATCGAGATTGAAGCTCCTTCAGCCTCGAGCGCACGCATCGCTGCTATCGAGGTTGCCATCAGCGCGGGCTGCGCATTTTGGGTGAGGGTCAGTTCCGCGATATCGCCTTCCCAGATCAGGTCACTCAGCTTTTCGTTCAAAGCCTCATCGACCTCATCGAATATGGCGCGGGCGGCTGGATAGGCCTCGGCCAAAGCTTTGCCCATTCCGATGGTCTGGGCGCCCTGCCCCGGGAAAACAAACGCGCGTGTCATTGGTGCCTCTTGCGTGACGTCAGGTTTCGGCGCGGTGTAAACTGACTGATCGCGCGGCACAAGCATTGCCTGCGTTCTGCATCAGGACACCTTTGATGTGCATTTCTCTGCCTTGTGTCCGCACAGCATCCATTTAACTTACCCACAACTCAGCAATGCGGAGAGCCCAGCAATGTCCCTGACAAACACCCACTCCAGCTATGGTGGTGTAACCAAAGCATTTCATTGGCTGACCGCCCTGTTGATCTTCACGGCTCTGCCTCTGGGTTGGTTCGCAAATGAACTGGCTCATGCGATATACGATCCGAACATCCCAACGACCGAAGAGGATATCGCCCGCGCGGCCCGCCTGTTTTCGCTGCATAAAACCGTTGGGCTCACTGTGTTCTTCGTGGCATTGGCCCGAATCCTCTGGGCCATGACGCAGACCAAGCCGGGCTTGCTGAACGCCGACAACAAGCCCGAGGCCTTTGCGGCTGAAACGGTGCACTGGCTGCTGTACGGATCGCTGATGCTGGTCCCGCTCAGCGGCTGGGTTCACCATGCTGCAACCGATGGTTTTGCACCGATCCTTTGGCCGTTTGGCCAAAACCTGCCTCTCGTCCCAAAGTCAGCCTTCCTGGCCGAGATTACTGCGGCGCTACACTGGTTGTTTGTCTGGATTCTGGGCGTTTCGCTGGTACTGCACATCGCAGGCGCATTGAAACACCACGTGGTAGACAAAGACAGCACCCTGCGCCGCATGCTGCCGGGGCGGTCGGATGCGCCCGAACCACCAGAACAACACCATTCGGTCTTGCCTGCGTTTACCGCTTTGGCCGTCTGGTGCGTGGTGCTTATCGGAGGTTGGGTCACTGGTGAGTTTGACGATCACGGCCAATCTGCGGTGGACACTGCAGAGCTTGAAGAGGTCCAATCGGACTGGGAGGTCGAAGACGGCACCCTCTCGATCACGATCTCCCAACTGGGCAGCCCTGTGACAGGCAAGTTCGCAGATTGGACTGCTGCCATTGCATTTGAGGACCCAGCAGAGCCGGGACTGGCAGGCACTGTTGATGTGACGATTGCCATCAACTCTCTCAGCCTCGGTACTGTGACCGAGCAGGCAATGGGCGCTGATTTCTTTGACAGTGCTCAGTTCCCGACGGCCCAATTCAAAGCTGATCTGTTCAAAACCGATGCGGGCTATGAAGCCCGCGGGCCTTTGACGATCCGGGATCAGTCCGTGGATGTCATCTTGCCGTTCACATTGGAGCTTGAGGGTGACACCGCGACCATGTCAGGCACGCTGGAGCTTAACCGCATGGATTTCAATGTTGGGACGTCGCAGCCGACCGAAGACTCACTGGGATTCGCTGTCGCAGTCTCAGTTGAGCTAACGGCAGAACGCGACGAGGAATAAAGAAACCGCCGGAGGGTTTGCCTCCGGCGGTTAGAAATTCTGTTCAGGTCAGCTTAGTCGGCTTTCTGTGCCTCAACCGAAATCCGAACCTCAACCTCGTCACTCACGAACGGAGCGAACTGACCAAGGTCGAACTCGCTGCGCACCAGCGTGGTGGTTGCGTCAAAACCGGCCCATGGCTTGCCTGCCATCGGATGTTCGCCCACTTGATTCAGCTTGGCATCAAGAACAACGGATTTGGTCACGCCGTTCATTGTCAGATCGCCGGTGATATTGGCTGTGCCTTCGCCTGTCACTTCGATGCCGGTCGAGGTGAAGGTGATCAGATCGCCTTCGGTCACGCCAAAGAAGTCTTCGGTCATGAAGTGATCTTCGCGTGGTTTCCAGCCGGTGAACATCTCAACGACTGGCATCGACACGCTCACGCTTGAAGCAGCCGGGTTTTCCTGATCGAACATGATCTCGCCTTCAAAGCCTGAGAACATGCCGTAAGTGGTCGAAAAACCAAGGTGGTTATAGTTGAAGATCACCTGGCTGTGGCTGGGGTCCAGTACGTATTTTTCTGCGCTGGCGAATGCTGTGGTCGCCGATACGGCCAGAGCAGCGGCAAGAAGGGTGGATTTCATGACAATCTCCGCAAATTTTGTGTTGGCAAACCGGGTGGGTTGCTCAGAAACCAAAATGTGCCGCCCAAGGGCGGCACACAAGTATTTTTGATTCACAAACTCTG
Organism: Ruegeria sp. CE9; assembly: GCF_056537425.1. NCBI lineage: Bacteria > Pseudomonadati > Pseudomonadota > Alphaproteobacteria > Rhodobacterales > Roseobacteraceae > Ruegeria > Ruegeria sp. CE9. The sequence goes on from NZ_JBQFRO010000004.1 coordinate 51,343, forward strand.
TTCCTTTTTGAACAGAATAAAATTCAGGCGAAAATTGTTACGTTTTGGCTGAGTTGACCTTTGAGCGCTGAGCTGACATCCGCTGACTCCAGCGGCAGCTTCATCAGCAGGCTGCCATCGACGTCGAACAGTTCGACCTGATCATCCACAAAACGTGCTCCACCCAGCGAGTCATAGCTGCGGCGCAATACTGTTTGCGGGCGGCCATTTTCATTTTTCTGGAGAATGCGAACCTCGCGACGGATCGGATCGAAATACGCATCTGGACGCGGGTCCATCGTTTGGATGGTCAGCAGGCTGACACCAACGATCAGGAACATGAGTGACGCGACCAGTTTGATGGGCCAAACCTCGGCGCCCATCACAGCACCGGGCATCAGCCACATCGAAAAGGCGGATACGATCAGGAATGCACCCACGGCACGCAAAAGAACCATCCGGGCGCGCCAGTTCGGAGCGAATGTAATCAGAACGGGTACGGATTTCTCAAATACCGCGCGGGGCGCTGTTTGTTCAAAAGTATTTGTGTTCATGACGGCCATTGTCTTGCCCTGTCTATGTTTTTCGGGTTGCCGGGTTCTCCCGACCTCGTAAACAACCTCGGGGTGAAAAGCGTCAGGAATTGGGCGCACCAGTGGAAATTGGGCGACTTCACAAGGGCATATGTGGCAGGGCTTGCCCCGCCGCCATAAACGTGTATACGGGGCCATCCTTCGCAGGAGTTATGAATCGCGCAGCCTCTCGTGGCAGGGTCGCGAAGGATCATCTGGCCCCGCCTTTGAAATGCGCCTTGATATAAACAGGAGTGCACATGCCACTGTATGAGCATGTAATGATCGCGCGTCAGGATCTGTCCAACGCGCAGGCAGAAAGCCTTGTCGAACATTTCGGCACCGTTCTGGCTGACAACGGCGGCAACGTTGTTGAAAGCGAGTACTGGGGCGTCAAGACGATGGCTTACAAGATCAACAAGAACCGCAAAGGCCACTATGCCTTTCTGAAAACCGATGCCCCTTCGGGTGCGGTTCAGGAAATGGAACGCCTGATGCGCCTGCATGACGATGTGATGCGCGTTCTGACCATCAAGGTTGACGAGCATGCCGAGGGCCCCTCGGTTCAGATGCAGAAGCGCGATGAGCGCGAAGGCCGCCGCGAGCGCCGCTGATCAACGCCTGACGAAAGGACATAAACCATGGCCGCAAAACCATTTTTCCGCCGCCGCAAGGTCTGCCCGTTCTCGGGTGAGAACGCGCCGAAAATCGACTACAAAGACACCCGTCTTCTGCAACGCTACATCTCTGAGCGTGGCAAGATCGTACCTTCGCGCATCACCGCCGTTTCGGCAAAAAAGCAGCGTGAACTGGCCCGTGCTATCAAGCGCGCCCGCTTCCTCGCCCTGCTGCCCTACGCCGTGAAGTAAGGAGAGACTGACATGCAAGTTATCCTTCTGGAACGCGTTGCGAAACTGGGTCAGATGGGCGACGTCGTTGACGTCAAGCCTGGCTACGCCCGCAACTTCCTGCTGCCCCAAGGCAAAGCGCTGAGCGCGTCGAGCGCGAACATCGCCTCGTTCGAAGCCCAGAAAGCACAGCTTGAGGCGCGCAACCTGGAAACCAAGAAAGAAGCTGAAGCGCTGGCTGAAAAGCTGGACGGTCAGCAGTTCATCGTGATTCGCTCGGCATCGGATGCCGGTGCTCTGTACGGTTCGGTCACACCGCGTGACGCCGCAGATGCTGCAACCGAGGCTGGTTTCACTGTCGACAAGAAGCAAATCGTTCTGGTTGCTCCGATCAAGGAACTGGGTCTGCACGCGGTTGCCGTCAAGCTGCACCCCGAGGTCGAAGTCGAGATCAAAATGAACGTCGCCCGTTCGGAAGAAGAAGCCGAACTGCAAGCGTCGGGCAAATCGATCCAGGAACTAGCCGCTGAAGAAGAAGCTGCTGCTGAATTCGAGATCGCCGAACTGTTCGACGACATCGGCTCGGCCGCATCAGAAGACGAAGATCTGGTCGCCGAAGAAGCTCCGGCTGAAGAAGACGAAGCCAAAGCCTGATCTGGCAATACTTCAAAATGCGAAGGGCTGTGCTGTTGCGCAGCCCTTTTTCCTTTCGCGAGGCGACAGGCAAAATTTAGCCCGATTATGCTCGTAGGCTTGCGGACAGGTCGTGGTTTCATATCATCACCGCTCGAAATCAGGAGTACGAGAATGACCCCCCTCCTTCGCCGCAGTGTATTAACTTTGATGCTACTGGCACCATTGGCCGCGTGCGGTGGCCCCGGATCGTCGGGTGGCGGGGACTCATATGATCCGCCACTTTACCCGAATGAAACACCCGAACTGCGCGCCTCGATCAATAAATGGGCTGATCATTACGAGCTTCCGCGCGAGTTGGTGCACAAGTTGGCGATCCGAGAGAGCACGCACCGCCCCTGGGCCGTAAACCGGCCCTACTATGGACTGCTGCAAATCCTTCCGGCGACCGCAAGATCAATGGGGTATTCTGGAAACGCCGAAGGCTTGCTTGACGCGGATACAAATCTGGAGTTCGCCGGAAAATACTTGCGCGGTGCCTGGCTTTTGTCTGATGGAGATCAACAGCGTGCCATCTTTCTCTATGCCAAAGGCTATTGGCCCGAGGCAAAGGCCCGCGGCATGTTGGTTGAAACTGGTCTGGTTTCTGCCACAGAATAGGCATGTTTAATTCGCAATCGTCGTGTAATGCACACACATAATCATCATAATGCCACGGCGAATCCCATGACCTACTGCACAACCCTGACGTTAACACCCTGCGGCGGTGCGTTATTGTGTGTCTGAAAGGCACAAATGCCTATAAAAGGCAGACATTTCCCACATCTTCTTGTCTTAACAGGCGAAATGTGATGTGCTGCTTGACGTCAGGGAAGACTGTACCATTTTCCTGGCCAAGGGGATCCGCCCGCTCACTCGGGTCTAACTGGTCGTTACCGTATGGATATTGTTGATCTCAGCACCCTTCCCGAACAGGACTCTCGCTATGATGAGTTCCTGCAGCAGGTCTGTGACAAATACGAAATGGACCATGCGGCCTATGCCGGTATGAACCCGGCAGCGGGAACAATCCATGGCCATGTGACCTATGGTGACGACTGGAAAAATCACTATCAAGAGCAAGGATTGCACTTGATTGATCCTACTCTGCACATGGTTCAACGCAGCATCGCCCCAGTCGATTGGAGCCGCCTTGAGCGCGGCAAGGATTTCCAGCGCGTATTCCGTGATGCGCATGATTTTGGAATACCTGATCAAGGGGTTACCATCCCTGTCAGGGGCCCATATGGTGACATCGGTCTTTTAAGCGCCACAAGGGATTGCAGCCGCGAAGAATGGAAGAAGCTGGTTCCAAATGTGATCAGCGACCTGCAATCTCTGGCCGTGCACATCCATGACAACGTCATGACGTCGGATACGATCAGCCGGATGCTGTATCACCCAACCCTTTCCAGCCGTGAGTTGGAGATTTTACAGTGGGCCGCAGCGGGCAAATCCCAGCAGGATATCGGCGATATATTGTCCATTTCGCACCGCACGGTTGAGGTACACTTGCGCTCTTCCCGCGAAAAGCTTAATGCACTCACGACTCCCCAGGCAGTCGGTCGCGCCATCGGAATCGGTCTAATCTACCCAGGTTAAAGCCAAATTCTTCCGAAATTCGGCCAAAAAAAGCCAATATTACGGGAAACCCCCAATAGATTCGCCCTCGAATCCGAGTAACGTCTTATCCACAGACAGATCACTCGAAGGGGGTTAACATGATTTTGGTAGTTGATGGGCTGAACAGACATCTGTTCACCGAGGTACTTGACGAAATGTTCGAACTGCGCGCCCGCGTCTTTGGCGGACGGCTTGGATGGGATGTACAGATCGAAGATGGGAAAGAAATCGATCAGTTCGACCACCTGGATCCTGCATACGTAATCGGTCTCGACGATGAGGGGAACGTCGTAGCCGCAGTGCGTGCACTCCAGACCACCGGTCCACACATGCTTTCAGATGTCTTCTCGGATATCCTGTGCGGCGAAGCACCAATGCGCAGCGCGACATTGTGGGAATCAACCCGTTTTTGCGTCGACACGCAGCGCCTGACGCGTGGCAAGGAAAAGAACTCGGTCTCTTATGCGACTTGCGAGTTGATGATCGGATCTTTGGAATACTGCCGCAGCGCAGGTATTCAGGACATCATCACCGTGATCGACCCGGTTATGAACCGCGTCCTCAAACGATCGAATTGCGCACCTTACGACTATGTGGGCGAGACGGTTCCGATGGGAAAAGTGCCCGCGATGGCCGCCCTACTGGACTGCAGTGAAGAGCGGATTTCGGGACTTCGTGAATTTGCAGACATCCAACATGATGTCTTCATCGAAGAAGAAACGGCACTTGAGATGTTCGAGGCCAAGAAAGCCAAGACACTCAGCCCGGCAAATCGTGACCACAAGCCGCTTACGGATCTTGAGAAGTACTTTGTCGAACAGATGAGTGCGGCCAAGACCGAAGCTGAAAGACAGGCAGTGCTGAAACTGATCGAAGCGCTGACGGACACCTTCACCCCAGAGCAGAAGATCGCTCTGTTACAAACCCCCCGTGCTTTTGCTCATGAGGCCTGACCCCCTCACCTCATAGTACAAAGCCACCCATGCGGAGCCGTCTAATTTCGAGACGGCTCCGCTTTTTTTGCCCCTGAAAAGGGGAAGGAAGAGGATTATTCCTCTTCCAGTGCCTCAACGGCTTTCTGCAGATCGTCTTTGCTGACTTCTTTGTCTTCGACCTGTGCCAGCTCGACGATATAGTCGACAACCTTGTCTTCAAAAATCGGCGCGCGCAGTTGCTGTTGCATCTGAGCGTTCTGCTGCACGAATTCAAAGAACTGGCGTTCCTGACCCGGGTACTGACGCGCTTGGTTCATGATCGCCTGCGTCATCTCGGCATCGGTCACTTCGACCTCGGCTTTCTGGCCCAGTTCAGCCAGCAACAGGCCCAGGCGCACGCGGCGCTCGGCCAGCTTGTTGTGCTCGTCGGTCGGCTCGATCGGATCATGATCGTGACCTTCGACTTCCGGGTTCTCTTCGTGCCACAGCTGATGTGCGATCTGCTTGGCTTCGGCTTCAACCAGCGACGGCGGCAGTTCGAACGACACCTTCTCGTCCAGTACGTCCAGCAGGGCACGCTTCATAACAGCGCGCGACGCGCCAGCGTATTCGGCTTCCAGGCGTTCACCAATCTGTTCTTTCAGTGCAGCCAGATCGTCGGCGCCGAATTTCTTGGCCAGCTCATCGTCGACCTCGGCCGCGACCGGTTCCTTCACCTCTTTGATGGTGCAGGAGAAAACGGCGTCTTTACCCGCCAGATGCTCGGCACCGTACTCTTCCGGGAAGGTCACGTTGACGTCTTTTTCTTCCTCGGCTTTCACACCAACCAGCTGCTCTTCAAAGCCGGGGATGAAGCTGTTCGAACCCAGAACCAGCGGGTAATCCTCAGCTGAACCACCTTCGAACTCTTCGCCGTCAACCTTGCCAACAAAGTCGAAAACGATCTGGTCGCCGTCCTTGGCTTTGGAACCCTTACGGCGCGCTTTAAAGTTCTGCGCGGTCTCGGCCAGATTGTTCAGCGCTTCTTCAACGGCTGCGTCATCGGCTTTGACAACCAGCTTCTCCAGCTCGACCGATTTCAGGTCAACTTCGGGGATCGCAGGCAGTGCCTCATAAGACATCTCGACGTGGACGTCGTCGCCTTCTTTCCAGTCCTCATTGGTCATCTTGACCTCGGGCTGCAGAGCCGGACGATCACCGCTGTCTTCAAAGTGCTTGTTCATCGCACCATCGATGGTTTCCTGCATCGCTTCGCCCAGCAGGCGCTGGCCAAACTGCTTTTTAAGCAGCGCCATAGGCACCTTGCCTTTGCGAAAACCCTTCATTTCAACTTCGGGCTGCGCTTCGGTCAGCTTTTCGTTAACCTTGTCGTCCAGCTCGGCCGCGGTCACAACGATGTTGTAGCCGCGTTTCAGACCTTCGTTCAGCGTCTCGGTAACCTGCATTTTGGTAGTCCCCATAGGATTCGGGGCGCGCAAAACGGGCGCGCCGGGCAAATTTGACGCCTTCTATTTGCCCTGCCGCCTGCGTGCAAGAGGCAAAGGCCCTTTCGGCCCTGTTTTACCCCTATCTCAGACGAAAAAACGCCCCGACACAGACCGGGGCGTTCGAACATCAAATGTTGCGAAATCAGAACTTCCAGCGGGCGCCCAGCACCCAGGCTTCGTTGTTGTCAAACGAAGCGCCATCTTCGAAGTCGTGATTGCGGTATTTCAGGTAGGCATCGGTATTGATGCTGTCGATGCGCTGAACAACTGCAATGCCCCATGCATCGGTGTCAGACCCGTCATTTACAAAATCCGAACCTGAGTAATAGTCGATCCCGATACCGGTCTTGCCCCAAGATACCCACTGATCCTCGTAGGCAATCTTGCCGTAGAAGTAGTTCGGATCAGATGCTGCATCCGCATCATTGTCGCGCGTACCGGCAGCAACGGTAAAGCTGAGGCCACTTTGTAGCAGAACCGAGGCCGATCCGATGGTATCTTTGCGATCCCCTGATCCATCGTCAGCCGACCGAACCGAGTACGCAACGGCCGCTGCAAACTCGACCCCACCACCGAAGGTATTGTTGTAGCGCACACCGATGTCGTAATAATCGTCGTCATCGCTGCTGGACAGAATGTTTTGACCATAAGCGATCCCTGCCTTGAAACCGCTGAAGTCAGGCGTGTCATAGCGAACGCGGCCACGGCGTGCACCGTCAAAGTTGCTGCTGGAATCACCAACGGTGATGTCGCTCAGCAAACCGTCAGTACCGCGATAGAAGAACCCGCCATTTTCGTCATTGGTAAAGGAATACAGCGCGGTTCCGACATAAGACAGGTCCACTTCGGCAGCGCCATCCGCAACCATGCTACCCTGACCGGCTGAAAATTTACCCCAGTCACCGGCAAGAGCAAAATCAACGTGGCGGATATCTTCACGGGTCCAGCCGCTGAAATCCGTGCCCAGCTGGTTCCACTCGCTCGAGTTCGGAAGACCAAGGCCGGTTTCAAAGCGGAAGGTGAAATCGTTGTTGCCGAAAGGCTGCAGCAGTTCCAAACCGACGCGGCTATTCGACAGGTCATTGTCCAGAACCCGCGTTTCGGTTTCCTCACCATCGTCTACCGAGATCAAGGCCGGGTGCAATTGACCATAGAGCAGGACATAGCCACCCGTATTGTTTTCGTATTTCAATTCGGCGGCGGCAGGGATTGCTGTCGTTGTGACAAGCGCCGCTGCGATCGAAGTCAGCTTAAAATTCACTGTCATGTCATTCACCATAGATGGGTCAGTTTCTTGATATTGCCGATATGTTCACGCGGTTCATCGGTTCCAACGTTCGCAAATGCGAATAGGTCAGGCATTGCATTTCTGCCACATGCGGCGGCAGGCATCTTCTGGAAAGAACTTTATTATCAATAAGTTGACCTAATTGGGTAGGTGCCGCCAACCCACTCGCAAGACAATTCTGGCCCTGAGCGTTGCAGCATGCAAACATCCGTTATGCGCCATACGGGACAGAACGGCGAAACATCGCCGCTTTGCTCGGCCATCGGCCAATATTTGCCTATATACTTAGATATCTAGTTGCCTGAATACGGCTGGCACCTGTTCCGGAAGGTTTTCGGCGATCAATCCCGGCCCAAACTGCCTTGCGCATTCCACGTGCAACCATGCGGCGGTTTCAGCCGCGAGCACCGGGCTAAAACCGCGCGCCAATAGACCCACAATAAAGCCCGCCAACACATCACCTGATCCGGCGGTCGCCAGCCATGGTGACGCTCGATCATCAACCCCGGCATTGACCAGGCATCGACCATCTGGCGCTGCAATCACTGTATCAGGTCCTTTGAACAGAACCACGCAACCCGCTCGTTCAGCGGCTTCGCGGGTAGCATCCACTTTGGAAAAAGCCGGCCCCTTATTCGGGGCTGCCGAGAGCTTTTCTGCGATGCCGGGAAACAGCCGCGCGAATTCTCCGCCATGCGGCGTCAATACACATCTGTCATGGAGCATTCCTAACAACGTATCAGGTGAATCCGCGAAGGTGGTTAACGCATCCGCGTCCAACACAACAGAACGCCCCGTCGCCAAGGCGATGGGAACCAGATTTAGCGCACGCTCCAACCCCAAACCCGGGCCAAGGCACAGCGCATTCAACCGTTCGTCGCGTAGTATGTCAGTGAAGTCTTCGCTCTCATCAACTTGCTTGAGCATGAGCGCCGTAATCTGGCTGGCGACCTCTATCAATGCAGCCGGTGGAACACCGAGCGTCACCAACCCTGCCCCTACCCGCAATGCACCCCGAGCTGCCAACCGCGCAGCGCCGGTCTTGCCGACCCCACCCGTTAGAACGAACGCGTGCCCATGAGAATATTTGTGGGCATCCTGGCTTTTTCTGAGGTCCACGCCCGAGGGACGGCTTACAGCCTGAGCGATGTCAGTACTTCGCGCATTGTCGCTTAGCCCGATGTTTTTCACGACCACCCGACCACACATTGCTGGCCCTTCAGCCAGAATGTGCCCAAGCTTCCGCGCGTGGAATGAAACTGTCAGGGCTGATCGCGCACAACGACGACCGTGCGGGGGAAACGCACCGCCCAGAACCTTCCCGGAATCCGAACAAAGCCCAGATGGCAAATCGATTGCAATAGTGCGCGGCGGCGCGATGTTGGTTCCCCTACCCTCGCCGCGTGCTTCCCATGCATCCTCAGCATCATCATGGGCCCACAAGTGTTCCCACAATGCCGGATCCTCGATCGGACGCGCCAACCCGGTTCCAAACAACGCATCTATGGACAAATCCGGGTGCCGAATTTTCGACTTGGCAAGGTCAGCAGCGCCCAGTGTCCTTCCGTCCCATCGTTCGAAATTTGTCTTTGCGTCCGGTGGCAATTTGGCCGGATCACCGAAAAGAAACGCTTCGACCTCCCAACCTCGGTCTTTGAGCAACCGCGCGACAACAAATCCGTCCCCGCCATTGTTGCCTGGTCCACAAAGAACAACTGCGCGACCCTGGGCATTCTGTAGCTCGGGCCATTCTTCGAATATAGCCTCAACCACGCCCCGCCCGGCCCGCTCCATCAGCTCCAAACCCGTCACCTGACCAGACTCGATTGCAGCTTGTTCAATGGCGCGCATCTGTGCGGCGGTCAGCAAATCTGTCATCTCAATCCCCAAAGCGATTCAATTCTGATTACATTTTGTGCAAATCGATCAAAATTTCATCTGCTGCACGATTTCACAGCACAACAAAGCGACCAAATCCGCAGCGCCATTGCCGCCCGATCTTAGACGTGATCATTGCCGTCGTGACAACCATGCAAGGTGAGCCGGAATGAAAAAGATCGAAGCGATCATCAAGCCGTTCAAACTGGACGAAGTGAAAGAAGCGCTGCAGGACGTCGGCGTTCAAGGCCTCAGCGTGATCGAGGTGAAAGGCTTTGGCCGCCAGAAAGGTCACACCGAACTGTATCGCGGCGCGGAATATGTTGTCGACTTTCTACCAAAGGTGAAGGTCGATGTCGTTCTGGACGACGATCAGGTTGACGCCGCGATCGAAGCCATCGTCGGTGCTGCAAAAACCGACAAGATCGGAGACGGCAAGATTTTTGTCTCGCCCGTCGAACAAGCCATTCGCATCCGCACCGGTGAGACCGGTTCGGACGCCCTGTAACAGACCCATCTTCAATTCAGAGGAAACAAGAGTATGAGCAAGGACGCAGTTCTTCAGCTGATCAAAGACGAGGGCGCCGAATATGTCGACGTCCGTTTCACCGACCCGCGCGGCAAGCTGCAGCACGTGACACTTATGGCCGACCAGGTCGATGAAGACTTCCTGGAAGAAGGCTTTATGTTCGACGGCTCGTCCATCGCGGGCTGGAAATCGATCGAAGCTTCGGACATGAAGCTGATGGTCGACACCGACAGCGCCTATGTCGATCCGTTCTACGCGGAAAAAACCATCTGCGTGCACTGCTCGGTGGTTGAACCCGACACCGGCGAAGCCTACGAGCGTGACCCGCGCGGCACGGCCCAAAAGGCGGAAGCGTATCTGAAAGCATCGGGCATCGGTGATGCGGCTTATATGGGTCCTGAAGCCGAGTTCTTCCTGTTTGACGACGTTCGTTTCTCGAACAGTATCAACAAGGTATCCTACGAAGTTGATGCAACAGACGCATCGTGGAACACCGACACCGAATACGAGATGGGCAACATGGGCCATCGCCCGGGCGTCAAGGGCGGCTACTTCCCTGTTAACCCGGTTGACGAAGCCCAAGACCTGCGTTCGGAAATGCTGTCGACCATGAAGCGTCTGGGCATGAAGGTTGACAAGCACCACCACGAGGTTGCTTCGTGCCAGCACGAGCTGGGCCTGATCTTCGACAGCCTGACCAAACAGGCCGACGAGCTGCAGAAGTACAAATACGTGATCCACAACGTTGCACACGCTTACGGTAAATCAGCGACGTTCATGCCGAAGCCGATCGCAGGTGACAACGGCACCGGCATGCACGTGAACATGTCGATCTGGAAAGACGGCAAGCCACTGTTCGCAGGCGACAAATACGCTGATCTGTCGGACGAAGCGCTGTACTTCATCGGTGGCATCCTGAAGCACGCCAAAACGCTGAACGCCTTCACCAACCCGGCGACCAACAGCTACAAGCGTTTGATCCCCGGCTTCGAAGCCCCTGTTCTGCGCGCCTACTCGGCCCGTAACCGTTCGGGTTGTGTTCGTATTCCGTGGACCGAAAGCCCGAAAGCCAAGCGCGTCGAAGCTCGCTTCCCCGATCCGGCCGCTAACCCCTATCTGGCGTTTGCAGCCCTGTTGATGGCCGGTCTGGACGGCATCAAGAACAAGATCGATCCGGGCGAAGCCATGGACAAGAACCTGTACGATCTGCCTGCCGAAGAACTGGCCGACATCCCGACCGTTTGCGGCAGCCTGCGTGAGGCTCTGGAAGCTCTGGCATCTGATCACGACTTCCTGCTCCAGGGCGACGTGTTCACCAAAGACCAGATCGACGGCTACATCGCGCTGAAGATGGAAGAGGTCGAAACCTACGAGCACACACCGCACCCTGTAGAATACGGCATGTACTACAGCTGCTGATCCAGAATTTTCGACGAAAATTCTTACGAGGGCGCCCATCGGGCGCCCTTTTTCATTGGCCTGCACCAGATTTGACGGATCGCGGCTGATCTCTCAAACTCGGGACACAGTTTCCCGCGGAGATATCGCATGGCCTCTAGCAACGCACCCTTTTCTGAGTACTCAAATCTGGTGACTTCAGATGAAGAGCTGGAGCGAATTTGCGGTCGGCCGTTACCTCAGATCATTGCCAAGGAACTGTCTTCGCTTGATCAGATGTGCCGTGATTTCATCGACGCTTCGTCCTTTTGTCTGATCGCCTCGGCAAATCCCAATGGACACCTCGATATCTCGCCCCGCGGCGATCCCGAGGGGTTTGTACATGTGCTTTCCCCGACAATGATCGCGATCCCGGATCGGCCAGGAAACAAGCGCGTGGATACGTTTCACAACGTCGTTAAAGACCCACGCGTCAGTGTGATTTTCTTTGTTCCGGGAAAGATGGAAACTCTGCGCTTGCGAGGGGTTGCAAGGATATCTGCGGATCCGGACTTGCTTTCAGACATGGAAATAGGTGGTCGCGCCCCGAAGCTGGCCCTGTTGTTCCATGTCGACACTGTTTTTGCACACTGTCCCAAGTGCGTCATTCGATCAAACCTCTGGCAGCCGGACAAATGGCCAGACTCATCCCACCTGCCCAATATGAACGCCATGATGGTCAAACACGCGAAGATCGACAAAACACCGGATGAGTGGTTTGAATGCCTGAAAGACTCAGGCGAGCTTGACTTGTATTAAACCACTTTTCGGTGTGTCGATCTCGGCGTAGGCTGATCGCGTCACTTTCAGCTATCGGATTTTTCTATGCTTCGCCTCCGCTCTTATGTCGCCCTCGCTTTGCTCTTGCCCTCAATGGCGCTGTCGGCCCCTTGCGGGAACACAAGCAGCGGGTTCGAAGCGTGGAAATCAGACTTTGCCAAAACCGCCAAACGGGCGGGAGTGAAGAAGAAGGGTCTTCAGGCGCTTGCGCAATCTCAGTATGCGACCCGTACTATCGCGGCGGATCGCAATCAGAAGAGTTTCAAATATTCGCTGGACAAGTTCATGCAGGTCCGCGGTGCCAACACGATCGTTGCACAAGGACGCAAACGCAAAGCGCGCAACCCTGAATTCTACGCCGCACTAGAGCGCCAATATGGCGTGCCTGCGGGTGTTCTGATCGCCATTCATGGCATGGAAACGGGCTTTGGAAACTTCATGGGTGACAGCCAGGTTGTTTCCGCAATCACAACATTAGCCTATGATTGTCGCCGATCCGAGTTCTTCATACCACACGCCATTGGTGCGCTGAAATTGGTCGACCAAGGCACCCTTACGATGGCGACAAAAGGGGCAAAACATGGCGAGCTGGGTCACACCCAGTTTCTACCCGGCAATGCTTTGGCCTACGGAGTGGACGCAACTGGGGACGGTCGCGTTGACTTCTACAACATGACCGACTCACTGGCCTCGACCGCGAATTTCTTACGCAAGAAAGGGTGGAAGCCCGGTCGCGGCTATCAAAAGGGCGAGCCGAATTTTGCGGTGATTCAGCAGTGGAACGCGGCCTCGGTCTATCAGCAATCCATCGCCATTATGGCCGCCCGAATCGACAACTAAACTGGAAACTCACCTAAGGTCAGCATATCTGATTTCAGCCACATTCCCGCCACACAAACTTTAGAAAACCCTGATTTACTCAGTTTCCAAAGCGTAATCAATCTTGGGATTTTCTGACTTTTTTTCAGTTTCGCCAAAATTTGCTCTATTTCGCTTGGTATTTTGTTGTGAAGATTATTACGGCAAAGGAACATGCTGTGACTGCGAAGCATACGTACCACGGTGGCCTTCAGTTCGATGGTTCTGCAGATGGCGCGCTTGAGCGTCTTTGCGAGGTCGTTTCGACCACGCTGGGGGACTATGGCCATCTGGTCGAGCGCAGAACGCTTCTCAGCGCGTCTGAGGCTAGCATCGTTTGTAGCCAATACCTTGTTCGCCTGACATTGGATTCGAAACCTGCCGAAGCTGAGCGCAGTCATCATGAGCGGATGGATCGAACCGCTGGCCTGAAAACCAAGACCCGCCCTGCCGTTACACCGCCGGGTAATCGGTTGACCATCACGATCTGCCCGGTTTCAAAGCTACTCGACGATAGCGAGATTTCCGAACTGATGTTGGTGGTGATCCTGTATCGGATGGTCGACATCTGCACGACCAGACGCGTCGAATGGCTGTCACCCAAGACCGTTCTGACCATTGAACAATTCATGAGCGCATTTGATTCAATTGTGCCACGCAACAGCCGGAATCGTAAGCAAATATTCGAAACGGTCAGCGGCCCGTTTGCTGGGCTCGATCTGCCCGATCCTGATGCGGACAATATCCAAACTGAACAGGCAATACCGCGTCCGATTCAGCTGAGCGATGATCAGTTGCTTAGCATTGCTTTCCGGACCGAAGCCGAGCCTGCCAGACCTGCTTACAACGCCACCCAAGCAGATGAAGGCGAAGAACGCCCAAGCGACATTCTACGCCTCACCAGCTGGGGTATGACTGGCGCTGTGGCCAGTATCTCAGCCCCAATCGCCGTGTCATTGGCAGCGGTAAATTTGATCCGGGGCGAAGATTTTCGGCTTAATACACAAGTGCTTGCGTTCACCACGGCGATCTTCGGCCTAAACGCCACGAACGCCTTTGCCGAGGTCGCGAACGTCCTCGGCATGTAACCAAACGACCCAAGACCCTCCTTGGAGGCCCCGCCGTCAGGCGGGGTTTTCCATTTTCAGCACCTGTTCGGCGGCCAGCACGTAGGTATGGATGGAGAATACCACAGCTTTGGTTTCAGGCAGCCGCAACAGTGTTTGGCGTTCACTGCGCAGATACCGCGCCGAGGATTTGTTCTGCGGCTCGCGCCGCTGATGGATGCTTCGTGGTTGGAACAACTCCGCATCATGGTACCAAAGCGCGTTGAACCTCCACAGCGGTCGCGCAGGTTGAATGCCATCAAACAGACGCTGCACGCGCCGGGCGATGTTGGCGTCATACGCATCGACGGGCTCATGGATGGCAATCAGCGGACGCATGAATTTCTCGGACAGCATCCAACTTGCCGGGAAACACAATATCGCGCCCGTAAGAACATGCTCGTCTCCATGTTGTTGCAGAATACAGAAATCTTCCTGCACCAGTTGGCAGAGCGTTTCCAACGGTTGATCCTGATCAATCGCTATCAGCGATCCGTCCGGACGAGAAACCGCATCGGTCGCGTCCGGATAGACTTGCTGTAGAACAAGATCCAGCAACTCTTGCGCGGGTTTCAACGCCTCGGGACTCTGCGCCAAAACATCCGATTTCCGCTGAGCCAATAGTTCAGACCGACGTTTCATCTGGGCTGCAAAGGCATCGTCACGATGCAGCCAGTTCCCAGGGTCGGCCGGCTTTATGCCGGGCAGCGGGTTCGGGGCGAGGGGATCATACGGGATGGCTTGCTGTAAAATCACGGTCATGTCCGAGGCATAACACCCCACTCAGGCCGTGCCGGTCAAAAAGCGACCCAAAGACAGTCGCAAACCTTGAAGACGCAACACCTCAGGCTTTGCAGATAATACCGGCATGCAGAAAGGCCCATCTATGAACACACCCTATCGTGACACCCGCAAGATCGACCCGACCAAGGGCGCCACACTTGGCGATGGCACTCCGAACGATAATGACAGAATCGAAATCGGGCCGACGCAACTTGCGTTCAACGAATGGGAAATTGCGGGATTGAGCCTGCCAAATCTTGAGCGGATGAGGGAATATCGCTGGACTCGGCTGACCCAAGCCATCGTGCAGCGCGATTGGGGAGGTATCCTGCTGTTTGATCCCCTGAACATTCGCTACGCGACCGACAGCACAAACATGCAGCTTTGGAACACCCATAATCCGTTCCGGGCCGTTTTGGTCTGCGCCGATGGATATATGGTCATCTGGGATTACAAAAACTCACCGTTCCTGTCGGATTTCAACCCATTGGTACGCGAGCAGCGCTCGGGCGCGGATCTGTTCTATTTCGACAGGGGCGACAAGATTGATGTGGCGGCTGATGTGTTGTCGACCGAAGTGCGCGCGTTAATCGCGAAACATGGTGGCGGCAATATGCGGCTCGGCGTCGACAAGATCATGCTGCACGGCCTGCGCGCGCTTGAGGCGCAGGGGTTCGAGGTGATGGACGGTGAAGAACTCACCGAGAAAACTCGTGCCATAAAGGGCCCAGACGAAATCCTTGCGATGCGCTGTGCCAGCCACGCCTGCGAGACGGCGGTGGCCGAAATGGAACGCTTTGCACGTGCTAACGTAGGTGACGGGAAAACATCCGAGGATGATGTCTGGGCGGTGCTACATGCCGAAAATATTCGTCGCGGCGGTGAATGGATCGAAACTCGCCTGTTGGCCTCGGGTCAACGCACCAATCCGTGGTTCCAGGAATGCGGCCCGCGCATTACCCGGCAAAACGAGATTATTGCTTTTGATACCGACTTGATCGGTTCCTACGGCATTTGCGTCGACATCTCGCGCACTTGGTGGATCGGAGATCAAAAACCGCGCCCCGACATGATCTATGCCATGCAGCATGCGCACGAACATATCATGACCAATATGGAGATGCTGAAACCTGGCGTCATGATCCCTGAGCTATCCGCAAACACACACAGGCTGGATGACAAGTTCCAAGCACAAAAATACGGCTGCCTCATGCATGGGGTCGGGTTGTGTGATGAATGGCCTCTGGTGGCCTATCCCGACCAAGCGGTTGAAGGTGCATATGATTACCCGCTTGAACCCGGGATGGTGCTGTGCGTCGAAGCGGCTGTTGGCGAGGTCGGTGGCGATTTCTCGATCAAGCTGGAAGATCAGGTTCTGATCACAGAAGACGGCTACGAAAACCTCACAAAATATCCGTTCGACGCACAGTTGATGGGTATCGGCTGAGCATTATTTCGACCAGTGAGAGCGCCTGACATTCCCGTGCCAGTCCTCTGGCGCAGTGTTGGTGTGCGTGTCGAAGGACAATTTGACCAAAGGCCAGCTTTGCCCTAGCGCAAACCCAATTGCGCCGGTTAGCAGGATTGCGATCAGAACTCCGGGTCGGATCGCCGTGCTTAGGGGTGCAGATGTTGAATGTGCCATTTTGACCTCTGCTTTGGTTAAGAAGGATGTCTGCAAGTTGGGGATGGTCGAGAAATAAGTAAAATGAATGTTTAGTAGAAATGTCATCACGTATCGTGATGATATATGGCTAGCTTGGCCAAGCATTCAGCGCATCGATCAACCGGGTCGCGCTGTCCCGCGACCTCACCTTCCCGTTACGCTGCTGACACATAGGTTGAGCCAACTGCCTGCAGCACACAGTATTGTTGAAACCCAGAGTACCAAGGATTCGTCATGCCCACCGAACGCATTACATTTGCCGGTCACGACGGCAGCCAATTGGCCGCGCGCCTTGACCTCCCCGACGGGCCGGTTCTGGCGACCGCTTTGTTTGCGCACTGCTTTACCTGTTCCAAAGACATTCCTGCCGCACGGCGCATCTCGGCGCGTTTGGCAGCGATGGGCATCGCGGTCCTTAGGTTTGATTTTACCGGTCTGGGTCATTCGGGCGGTGAGTTCGCAAACACGACTTTCACATCGAATGTAGAAGATCTGATCGCCGCTTCACATTACCTCGCCAGTCGTAATATGGCCCCGGCCCTGCTGATCGGTCACTCACTTGGCGGCGCTGCAGTTCTGCGCGCGCGGGCCGGAATCCCTTCGGTTAAGGCGGTCGTTACGCTTGGTGCACCTGCTGATCCGGGCCATGTGTCCCACCATTTCGAAGCCACCCTGCCTGAGATTCAATCCCAGGGCAGCGCCGAGGTGTCACTGGGCGGTCGCCCGTTCCGTATCGGCAAGGCATTTGTCGACGATATATCCGAGGCCGCGCTAACCCCAGCAATTGCTGATCTAAAAGCGGCCCTGCTTATCCTGCATGCACCGCGCGACGAAACTGTCAGCATCGACAACGCAAGCACCATCTTTTTGGCTGCAAAACACCCCAAAAGCTTTGTCACGCTCGACGATGCGGACCATCTGATCACACGCGCCGCAGATGCGGATTACGCGGCGGATGTCATGGCGGCTTGGGTGTCGCGCTATGTCAAACTATGCCCCCCAGCCCCGCCACCCGGAGCTCCGGAGGGCGTTGTTCGCGTGACTGAGGCTGACCCGGCAGGTTTCCTGCAAGACATCCAGTCCGGCCCGCGCCACCATGCGGTCGCTGACGAGCCCGCCTCATACGGTGGCACGGATCGGGGCATGTCCCCGTATGGGTTCGTATCTTCGGGGCTGGGCGCGTGTACGTCGATGACCATTCGCATGTATGCTCGGCGCAAGAAATGGCCGCTGACGGGGATCACGGTCGATGTCTGCCACGACAAAGTGCACGCTCAGGACGCCGGATTGGCCAGCGATGGCAAGGTAGATCAGTTCCGCCGCAAGATACGGCTGCAAGGCGCCCTGGATGCGGAGCAACGGGCCAAACTGCTGGAGATTGCAGATAAATGCCCCGTCCATCGAACCCTTGAGGGTTCGGCCCATATCACGACCGAGCTGCTCGACTAAGCAACGTGCGCACCAAATTGGAAATTTGATTGGGGGCAATTGCCCCCTTTCCTATCGGCGGCGCGGTGAAGGCCGGTGAATCGGAGGCCTTGCTGCCGGCGGTCGAGCGACCGGAGGATGCGGACGCGACGGCGGTTTGGCGATTGGTGGTTTTGGTCGCGGCGGCGGATTGGGACGAACCGGTCGATCCGGGCGGTCGGGCCGGTCAGGGCGGTTGATCTCCACATCTACATTCACATCGCGGTCGTGGTAGTAGTCGTTCCACAGCATCGAGTCGTAGAACGGATCATAGCCGACGCCATACCCTACCCCGACGGACACACCATCGCAGGCAGTTAGAGTAAACGTTGCAGCGCCAAATCCCAGCACCAGAATAGACCGTTTGATCACTTTGCGGGTCATTCCGAGCCTCCTTACTGCAAAGACCGGAACGACGCGAAAACGGCGTTCAACGCATCAACATAAGATGGGTCAGCCCCGTCCCGCAGGATCGCGACGCCGATGGCGACACGGTCGCGTGGCAGGTCGATGACGGTTGCGGTGAAGTTCACACCCCGCCCATCCCGATTTCCAGTGCCGCGCACCACATGCGCGCGACGCCCGCCAATTCTTGTGTCGCTGATGCTGGTCACGGTCGGATCTTTGACCAGAAATTTGTCGATATCCTCGAGATAGCGCAGCCCGCCCTGGATGCTGGAAACACGCGATGGGGATACAAAGCCCATCCAGACATTGTCGTCAGTCACTGGCCTGATCCCCATAACGCGCGATACGGCGCGGGCATCCCCCAGATTGGTATCCTCAATCTCGCGCGGGCCACCGGTTCGCAGCGTCCAGAAGTCAGGAACCTCAAAGCGGAACAGGGCACGTCCATTGTCGGTATATGTGACGGGCGTGTCGGCCTGCGCAGGTGCTGTGAGCAGCCCAGAGGCGGCACTGGCGACAAGCGCCAAACTTAACAAAATACGCATATCTCAATAACCTGATCAGTTTTCTGGTATCAGGTTGCCGATACAGATCGACTTTGTCCAGCATCCTATTCTGCACACAATAAAAAACCCGCGCCCAGACGGCTCCGAACGCGGGTGTGATTTTGGCATGTACGCGGAATTAAGTGCGCGCGTCGCCCAGAAGTTTCCACAGGCCAGGGATCAGCAGCGCGGCCAGCGCCAGTTTGATTGCATCACCCAGCAGGAACGGTGTCAGACCCCATTCCAGGATCGGCTTGTCCCAGCCATAAAGTTGACCCAGCCACAGCAGGCCCGGCACATAGATCAGGACGTTGGCCAGCACCAGTGCCAGCGCCAGCTTGCCAACCGAACGGTCCCAGCCGCGCGCGGCCAGTGCCCCCAGCAGTACGGTCGCCATCAGATAACCGACCAGATAGCCGCCAGTTCCACCCATCATGTAGGTCAGGCCGTATTTCTCGGCCGAAGACCCCGCAAACACATCAAAACCCAGAGCGCCAACCAGAAGGTATCCCAGCATGGTGATCAGGCCAAGGCGCGCGCCGTATGCAGTGCCGATGGTCAGCACGGCGAATGTGCCCATCGTGATTGGAACCGGCCACATTGGCACTTTGATTTTGGCTGCAACAGCCAGAGCAACGATACCCAGGGCAACCAGAGCCGCCTGCTTGACGCGCAGCGCCGTCCCCTGACGCGGGCCAAAAGCATTGGCCAGTACGTTTGCGTTCATCTCATTTCTCCACATTCGGACTTATTTGCACCTGCAGCAATGCCCGTTCCGGGCCGTTGCTGCAAGATGATTACGCTATCGCAGCGTGTATTTGGTCTCCATTTCATAGGATTTTCGCGGTCCTGATACGATCCAGCGGACTGTCCAGCGCGGCCATCCCGAGAAATCATAGTGTGCATCATAGCTGTCTGGCGGGCAATCGTGATGATCCTCGGCGCGAGTTTGGCCAAGTTTGAGGGTGTGAAAGTACCGATCGTCGTCAAAGTGAATGGCGATCTGATCCCCAGCATCACGCCAAAGATACCGGCGCGTTCCCGTCATCGCAGGCTGCCCCGGAATGCGCAGCGTGACCGTTTCATCATAGACCAGTCCTTGGGTATCGTGTCGCAGAACCGCTTCGCCATCGGCGTCGATGATCTGCCCTGCCCGTTCATCTCGGATCAGTCGCGATAGGCTCCAAACACCTTGAAAGTCTGAGATATTCCTAGGCGCACTCACTCGGCGTAGGTTCCGTCGGTTGTATTGCCCGCATCATCCACAAATCGAATTGTTTCGCCACTTTGCTCGATATCGTAGCAGGCCCAATAGTCCGATGGCGGCCAGACCGAACAATACCGATCTTCGCGCACGGCCCATCGCCCCGAACTTGGGCGACCCGAAAAGTACTGCGTCAGCATGTTTTCATCGAAGGTCTGGGTGACCCCCTCGCCGTAATCGAGTTTCTTGCCCGAAAGCGCCTTCAGAATCTCATCGCCTGTCAGCTTCTGAAACTCTTCAGCCGCCACAATCCCGGGCAAAAGCAATAAAATCAGGGCAAACCGTCTCATCCCGCCACTCGTGCCTTGTTCCTTGGTGAATGCGCGGCTAAACCCCGCGCCAACGCCTCATCCCAATCACAAAAAGGTGCTGTCGCCAATGATTCCCCGCTATTCCCGCCCCGACATGGTTGCCATTTGGTCGCCCGAGACCAAATTTCGCATCTGGTACGAGATCGAGGCCCATGCCTGCGATGCCATGGCCGATCTGGGCGTGATCCCGAGTGAAAACGCTGAGGCCGTTTGGAAAGCCAAGGGCGTGGAATTTGACGTGGCCCGCATTGATGAGATCGAGGCCGTCACCAAGCATGATGTCATCGCCTTCCTGACCCATCTGGCCGAACATGTCGGCAGCGAAGAGGCGCGGTTTGTGCATCAGGGCATGACCTCTTCGGATGTGTTGGACACTTGTTTCAACGTGCAGCTGACTCGCGCCGCCGACCTGCTGATTGCAGACCTCGAAGGTCTGTTGGCCGCCCTGAAACGCCGCGCGATCGAACACAAAGACACCGTTCGCATCGGCCGTAGCCACGGTATCCACGCCGAGCCAACAACCATGGGCCTGACCTTCGCGCGTTTTTATGCCGAGATGGATCGCAACCTGTCGCGCATGCGCGACGCTCGCGCGGAAATCGCCACCGGAGCGATCAGTGGCGCGGTTGGGACCTTCGCCAACATCGACCCCCAGGTCGAAGAGCATGTCTGCGACAAGCTGGGTCTGGTGCCTGAACCGATCAGCACACAGGTCATACCGCGCGACCGCCACGCAGCTTTCTTTGCCACACTGGGCGTCATCGCCAGCAGCATCGAAAACATCGCCATCGAAATCCGCCACATGCAGCGTACCGAGGTGCTGGAGGGGGCCGAGTTCTTCTCGATGGGTCAGAAAGGCTCGTCTGCGATGCCGCACAAGAAGAACCCGGTGCTGACCGAGAACCTGACCGGTCTTGCCCGTATGGTCCGCGCCGCGGTGATCCCAGCAATGGAGAACGTGGCGCTGTGGCATGAGCGCGACATCTCACACTCCTCAGTCGAGCGCATGATCGGGCCGGACGCGACCATCACTCTGGATTTTGCGTTGGCCCGCCTGACCGGAGTGATCGACAAGATGCTGATCTTCCCGGAAAACATGATGGAAAACATGAACAAGTTCCCGGGCTTGGTGATGAGCCAGCGGGTGCTGCTGGCGCTGACCCAAGCTGGTGTCAGCCGTGAAGATGCCTATGCCATGGTGCAGCGCAACGCGTTGAAGGTTTGGGAACATCGCACTGATTTCAAAGAAGAACTGTTGGCCGACGCCGATGTGACCGCCGCGCTGAGCCCGGAAGAGATCGAAGAGAAATTCGATCTCGGCTATCACACCAAACATGTGGATACGATTTTCGCGCGCGTGTTCGGCGAATAAGGCAGGCTCCGAGCATTTTTTTGACATGGCCCGGCTGCAATCCGCAGACCGGGCCATGTGCTTTTGCCAACCAAGCAAAAATGCGGTATGCTCAGCGTGTATTTTCCACGAAAGGGAAACACGATGCTAAGAACTGCTCTCTGCACGATCACTCTTGTTTTTGTGGCTTCGGCCAGCATGGCCTGTAACGGGCACACCAAGCAAACCCAGTCCTGCGCAGAAGGCACGGTTTGGGACAGTGAAAGCCACAGCTGCCAGAAAATCGTCAATAGCTGACACTTTTCTTTCCTGCTTGTGAATAAAAGCGAAGCGTCAATTGTTAGCTTTTCTGAAGATCACGCTATGATTTTGACAAGTCACTTTGACAACGGAGTAGGAAAATGCGTCTCGTTCTAGCCTCGGCCATTGCACTTCAGGCCTTTACGTTTGCCCCCATGGCCATTGCTGCGGGTGGCGGCGATAGCAACCCGCCCAAGCCGACCAATACCACCAAGAAATGTCTGTTCGGCCGCGTCTATGACGAGGCAGCGGGCCGTTGCGTCAAGCCGAACAAATCCAATTTCACCGAAGATCAGCTGTATGATGCAGTGCGCGAACTGGCTTACGACGGGCAGTTCGAAAACGCTCAGGGTATTCTGCGCATCATGGATCAGAAAGATGACCGGGTGCAGACCTATTGGGGCTTCACCTATCGCAAGATGGGTGAACTTGAGTTGGCGAATGCCTTCTACCAGCAGGCCATCGAGACCAACCCCGACAACATCCTGGCCCGCAGCTATATGGGTCAGGGTTTTGTCGCCGAGGGGAAAACCGATCTTGCCATCGCCCAGTGGCGTGAGATCAAGGCACGCGGCGGAGAAGGCACATGGGCCGAAGCCTCGCTGCGCGATGCGATCCGCACCGGACTGACATATAGCTACTGAGTTTCAGGGTTTCTTTACCCGACTCTCTCTAATCTGCCTGCAACGCAAATTTAGCGATGCAGGCAGATGCAGGATACGAACCTCGTGGTACAGATGACGCCGGGTGCCCAAACCCCGGCGTCTGATCAGGAAACCGACACCCCGCGCGTCGTGCCGCGCGCTCTCAGCAATCGGGAAAAGGCCGCTGTTGTGGTCCGGCTGCTCCTGAACGACGGCGCAGATATCCCGCTTGAGGAATTGCCTGATCTGCTGCAAGAGCAGTTGACGCATCAACTCGGCCAGATGGGATTGGTTGATCGCGTGACGCTTGCCTCAGTTGCACAAGAATTCGCCGATGCGTTGGACGGAGTGGGCCTGTCATTCCCTCACGGGCTGGCCGGGGCGCTGGATGCCGTGAATGGCAAGATTGCACCGGCCACCGCAGCCCGGCTGCGCAAGGTGGCAGGCGTACGCCAGATCGGCGACCCGTGGCAGCGCCTGCGCGAAGTGTCTGCCGAAGATCTGGCCGAAATGGCCAAAGCGGAAAGCACCGAGGTCGCCGCCGTTATGCTGTCAAAACTCGAAACCGCAAAGGCTGCGCAATTGCTGGGCCACCTGCCCGGCCCCACTGCACGCCGGATCACCTATGCGATTTCAAAAACCACCAATGTGACGCCCGAGGCGGTAGAGCGGATCGGCTGGTCGCTCGCCGCGCAGTTGGACCAACGCCCTGAACCCGCTTTCCAGGACGGTCCCGGGGAACGGGTGGGCGCGATCCTAAACCAATCTGCCGCGGCGATGCGCGACGGGCTTCTGACCGCACTGGATGAAGAAGATGTCGACTTTGCTGAGACCGTCCGGCAGTCGATCTTTATTTTCTCGCATATCCCCACGCGCATCCAGCCCCGCGATATCCCTGCGATTCTGCGCGGCGTGGAACAACCTGTTCTTGTCACAGCGCTTGCCGGGGCCAGCACCGATGAGGATCTTGCAACAGCCGAATTTTTCTTGGCCAACATGTCCTCTCGAATGGCAGACAACCTGCGCGAAGAAATGGCCGAGCGTGGCAAGGTCAAACAAACCGATTCCGAGGATGCAATGTCTCAGATCGTTGCCGCCATTCGCGCTCTGCTAGACGAAGGGGCGATTACGCTCGCTGAAACAGAGGATGCGGAAGAGTAATCTGGCCCAGCGCGGACACTTGTGATCGCAGGATCGGGCCTGTATGTCTTGTCGCGAAATTCACATTACCCGGTGAGCCCTTCCCAATGCCCGTCGAGAAGTCGGAACTGAGCCGATTTGAGCTTGGAAAATACTACGTCGCCAACCTGTTCCTGACCGGCGTGATCGGCGGCATGCGATTGCTGCCGTACGAGCGTCGCATTGCAGCGATGGGCGCGATTGTGCGCTGGCTGGGCCCTGTTGTCGGTTTTCGGACCCGCGTGCGCCGCAATCTGAAGCTCACCTGCCCTGATCTGCCCGAGGCCGAAGTCCGACGCATCTGTCGTGCCGTGCCGGACAATGCCGGACGGGCCATCATGGAGCATTTTTCCGCCGATGGCTTTATCGAACGGCAAAGCAAGGCCAAGGTGTCGGGTTCTGGCGTCGAGGCGTTTGACAAAGCGGTTGCGGACGGGCGTCCGGTGATGATGATCACCGCCCATTTCGGGCATTATCTGGCCGCGCGGGTCGCGTTGCAGGCGCGCAGCGGTCAGCCTATAGGTTGCCTCTACCGCCGCATGGCGAACCCCTATTTCAACGACATGTATGTCGAAGCGTTCCACCAAACCGGGTCGCCCATGTTCGAGCAGGGTCGCCGAGGCATGGTTGAGATGGTTCGCTCACTCAAGAAAGGTGGCATCATTGCCATCGTCTCTGATCTGCATGCGCATGGCGGAGAGGAACTGACCTTTTTCGGCAAACCCGCTGTAACCTCGGTGCTGAATGCGGAACTCGCGATCAAATACAATGCGGTACTGATCCCTTGCTACGCGGTGCGCCAGCCGAACGGGATCGATTTTGAGATCGTTCTGCACGATCCGGTCCCGCACACCGACGCCAAAACCATGACTCAGTTCACCAATGACGACCTTGAGGCGATGGTGCGGCAGCATATGGGGCAGTGGTTCTGGATTCACCGCCGCTGGAAGGCTTGGAGAGGTCTGGGCGTTCAACCCAAGGATATGCCCTGATCACTCAACCCGCGTGGCGGCTACGATCGGCCCGTACCCGGCGCGCTGAATCAGAACAACCGTTGGTAATTCCGATGATAGCGACGCGGTGAATACCTGCGGTGCGACCCCGTCCCACTGACCCGCGATTTGCCAGTTTTCAACCACATTGGCGTAATCCAGATCGTGGCCAGCCAGTTCTCCGCGCCGGATCGAGGCATGGCGTATAGGTGAATACTGCACGACCCGGATCTCATATGTTTCGCCTTCGGGCAGCTCGACCGGCGTGACATCAACTGTCACTTCGTTACCAACGCGTTTGGCATTGACTTCGGCCTCGGGCGCGGCTGTCAGATGCGCGTCGATCAGGCGGCTCAACTCACCCGCTTTGGCACCAACGACATCCTGCTGCCCGTTGATGACCATCTGCGGCGTATAGATCATTGTCCGCCCCCCTTCGCGTGCATAGGCGCGTTGCCGCGCTGTATGATCCGGGTGGGCATATTCGTCTTTCCAGCCGATGTAGTCCCAATAATCCACATGCAGGGCCAGCCCGATCACATCATCCCGCTTGGCCAGATCATGCATGATCCGATCCGCGGGAGGGCACGATGAACAGCCTTGAGACGTGAATAGTTCGACCACCACGGGGTCGCCATCGGCCATCGCAGGGGCCGAAAGAGTAAGGGAAACAAGCGCTGTCAGTGCCGCAGTTCTGAGCATATTTTCATCTCGTTTGGTAAGACGTTTCAACTGATCTAAACCGTTAACAGTTCAACCTCCAATCAATGTTTCTTGAAAGCCATGACGTCAGCGGGCGGGCAAAATGTATGCAATGGCATACATTTTACACATATCTCGCCTGCAAGCCCTTGAACCAATGGCAAACGTGGTACAGATACCCCATAGCGAATCCCATTTTCTACGTCATTTGAGAGGGAGGCCACCCGATGCCCATCAAAGTCGGACAGGATACCGCCAAGACACGCCGCAGCCTGAGCGTGAATGGCAAATCCATTTCCTATTACTCGATCCCCGCCGCGCAAGACGCCGGTTTGGGTGATTTCTCGAACCTGCCCGCCGCGCTGAAAGTGGTGTTGGAAAACATGTTGCGGTTCGAAGATGACGGGTTCTCGGTCTCCGTCGAGGACATCAAAGCCTTTGCTGAATGGGGTGACAACGGTGGTAAAAACCCGCGTGAGATCGCCTATCGCCCTGCCCGCGTTCTGATGCAGGATTTCACCGGCGTTCCGGCAGTGGTGGATCTGGCTGCGATGCGCGACGGCATCAAAAGCCTGGGCGGCGATGCGCAAAAGATCAACCCGCTGAACCCCGTCGATCTGGTCATCGATCATTCGGTCATGATTGATGAGTTCGGCAACCCACGCGCTTTTCAGATGAATGTGGACCGCGAATATGAGCGCAACATGGAACGCTATCAGTTCCTGAAATGGGGCCAGAACGCGTTCAACAACTTCCGCGTCGTTCCCCCCGGCACTGGTATCTGCCATCAAGTTAACCTTGAATATCTGGCCCAGACCGTTTGGACCGACACGGATCAAAACGGCGAAGAAGTCGCATATCCCGATACGCTGGTTGGGACCGACAGCCACACCACCATGGTCAATGGCATGGCCGTTCTGGGTTGGGGCGTTGGCGGGATCGAGGCCGAGGCCGCGATGCTGGGCCAGCCGATCTCGATGCTGATCCCCGAGGTTGTGGGCTTTGAACTTACCGGTTCGATGGTCGAAGGCACCACGGGCACCGACCTTGTTTTGAAAGTTGTCGAAATGCTGCGCGAGAAAGGCGTGGTCGGTAAATTCGTCGAGTTTTACGGCGAAGGTCTGGACCGCCTGCCGTTGGCCGACAGGGCCACCATCGCCAACATGGCTCCTGAATACGGCGCGACCTGTGGCTTCTTCCCGATCGACGGCGAGACCCTGCGCTATATGCGCAATACTGGGCGAGACGAAGATCGTATCGCTTTGGTCGAGGCATACGCGAAGGAAAACGGCTTCTGGCGCGATGCCGACTACGCGCCGATCTATACCGACACCCTGACGCTGGATATGGGCACCATTGTACCCGCCATCTCGGGCCCGAAACGGCCGCAGGATTATGTCGCACTGACCGACGCCAAAGCCGCGTTCACCAAAGAAATGGCTGAGACTTTCAAGCGCCCAATGGGCAAACAAGTTGAGGTCAAAGGTGAAAACTACGGCATGGAATCGGGCAAGGTTGTGATTGCCTCGATCACATCCTGCACCAATACATCGAACCCTTACGTGATGATCGGCGCGGGCCTCGTTGCACGCAAAGCGGCCGCACTGGGTTTGGATCGTAAACCGTGGGTAAAGACGTCACTGGCACCCGGTTCGCAGGTCGTATCCGCCTACCTAGAGGCCGCGGGACTGCAGGACGATCTGGACAAGATAGGCTTTAACCTCGTCGGTTACGGCTGCACCACCTGCATCGGCAACTCGGGTCCAATCCAAAGGGAAATCAGCGAAGCGATTGCCGAGGGCGATCTGGTCGCCACGTCGGTGCTGTCGGGCAACCGCAACTTCGAAGGCCGGATCTCGCCTGACGTTCGCGCCAACTATCTGGCCTCGCCTCCACTGGTTGTGGTCTACGCGCTGGCCGGTACGCTGGACATCGATTTGACTTCGGAGCCGATTGGTCAAGACAAGGACGGCAACGATGTCTATATGAAAGACATCTGGCCGACCCAAAGCGAAATTGCCGAACTGGTCGAGGCCACCGTGACCCGCGAGGCGTTCCAGTCAAAATACGCCGATGTCTTCAAAGGCGACGAGAAATGGCAAGAGGTCGAGGTTCCGCAACAAGAAACCTATGACTGGCCGCCGACCTCGACCTATATTCAGAACCCTCCCTATTTTCAGGGCATGGGGCCTGAGCCTGGCTCGATCTCAAACATCGATGGTGCGAAGGTTTTGCTGATCCTTGGGGACATGATCACCACCGATCATATCTCGCCGGCCGGTTCATTTGCGACGACTACGCCAGCGGGTAAATATCTGACCGATCGTCAGGTTCAGCCGCGCGAGTTCAACTCGTATGGCTCACGCCGCGGCAACCATGAGGTCATGATGCGTGGTACCTTCGCCAATATCCGCGTCAAGAATGAGATGCTGGATGGTGTTGAAGGTGGCTACACCAAAGGCCCCGACGGTGAACAGACCTCGGTCTACGAAGCGTCGATGGCCTATCAAGAACAAGGCACCCCGCTTGTCGTCTTTGGTGGCGAGCAGTATGGCGCGGGCTCTTCGCGTGATTGGGCCGCCAAAGGGACCGCACTGCTGGGTGTGAAGGCCGTAATCGCCGAAAGTTTTGAGCGTATTCACCGTTCAAACCTTGTTGGCATGGGCGTCATTCCGTTTGAGTTCACTGGTGGTGATACCCGCAAAACACTGGGCCTGAAGGGTGATGAGACCGTCTCGATCGACGGGTTGGACTCGGTTGAACCCCTTCAAGAGGTGCCCTGCACTATCGTCTATGGGGACGGAACCGAAAAGACGATCACATTGAAGTGCCGCATCGATACCGCGCCCGAGATCGAGTACATCGAAAATGGCGGCGTGCTGCAATATGTGCTGCGAAACCTTGCAAAAGCGTCGTAAAGCAACACGTTAATATCCAACCCCAACCCCCGGCCCTGCGTCGGGGGTTTTTGTTTTCTGGCCATTTATTCAAAAATCTGAAACTGTTGTCCCGAACATTCACGGACATCAACCACCATGCAAAAACCCAACGCCCTGCTGGTTTGCTCGCTCAGCGTCATCGCGGTGATCGGAATCTGGGGCGTCATCGACATCGATAGCTTGGTGACCTGGGCCAATGGCATCGTGCAACAAACGTTCCACAGTCGGGGTTGGTTCGTGATGCTCGCCGCGTCTGGCATGTTGATCGGCTGTCTGTTTCTGGCCTTTTCTCCATACGGCAACATTCGCCTTGGCCGGGATGATGAAGAGCCCGAATTCTCAACCGCAACTTGGATTTCAATGCTGTTCTCTGCCGGAATGGGAGTTGGGCTGTTGTTCTGGGCGGTTGCCGAGCCTTTGACCCATTTCAACTTCATATCCGGCATGGCACCGGATTTCATCGCCGCTCAGCAGGCCATGCTAGCGACGAATTTCCACTGGGGTCTGCACGCTTGGGCGATTTACGGCTCGACCGCGCTGACGATCGCTTATTTCAGCTTTCGGCGTGGGACCGGGATGATGGTCAGCGCTCCGATCAAAAGCCTGTTCCCCGGCGAACGCTGGGCCGAGCGTGTCGGATGGCTATCGGATTTCATGGCCATCGTCGCAATCGCCATTGGCGTCGGCGGCTCAATGGCCATGGGCGTGTTTCAGGTCGCAGATGGAATTGCAGTTCTGGGTGGCCGGGAAACGGTAGGTGCGTTGTTGATAGGCATTGTCTTCATAGCCATGGTCGCGGCCTATATCCCTGCCCTCCTGATCGATCTGGGCCAGGGCATGGCGCGCTTGTCCAACGCTGCCATGCTTATCGCGATCTGCCTGGTTTCTTACACCGTGGTCCTTGGACCGACTGAATATCTGTTGAACACTGTGGTTCAGGGATTTGGCGATTACATCACCAATGTCATCCCGCGCGGCTTTCAAACCTTCACTTTCTTCGGCGATGACGTCGCCAGATGGTTCAGCGACTGGACCCTGACCTACATGGTCTGGTGGATCGCATGGGGCCCGTTTGTGGGCGTGTTCGTCGCGCGCATTTCGCGTGGGCGCACGATCCGGGAATTCGTGATCGGAGTTCTCTTTGCACCCACGCTGTTTTCGATCCTCTGGTTCGGCGCGTTCGGCGGTATCGGTTTATTCGAGGCACTCAACGGAGCCGGAGAATTGCTGGCCTATACTCAGACCAACATCGAACGAGTGACCTTCGCGCTGCTCGATCGTCTGCCCTTTTCCCTGATCACCACCCTCGCGACCGTTGCGGCGGCATTTTTATTCATCGTGACCAGTGTGGTAAGCGCAGCCTTTGTTCTGGGCACGTTTTCGACTGAAGGCGATGAAAACCCAACCCCGCGCGTGCGCCTGATCTGGGGTGCGTTATTGGGCCTTCTAAGCGTTGCCATGATCTTGTCCGGGTCGGTGGATTCGGTGAAAATCCTGATCTCCCTTGGGGCGCTGCCCTTTGTGTTCATCTCAGTTCTGCTGATGGTCTGCCTGTTCCGGGGGTTGCGGGAGGAGGGTCAAGACCATGCTGATCGGTGATCTGACAGACACCCTGATGAACCTGACGACTTTTGCTTTCATCGGCGCGATGATCTGGGTTTTGGTCCGAAAGTAACGGCTTGAACCTCGGTCATTTTGCCGATTTCCTGAGACCATGGACAAAGTTGCATTGATAACCGGCGGCGCGCGCGGAATTGGGCGCGCGATCGTCGAAGACCTTGGCCGCGATCACCATGTCGCGTTCACATGGCTGACAAGCGAACCCGCGCCCGAGCTATTGGGTGAGGATAATCTAGCCATTCGTTCTGATCTGTCCAAGCCGGATCAGCCTGCGAAGGTAATCGCGCAGGTGATGGAACGCTTTGGACGGCTAGATGTGATCGTCAACAATGCCGGCTTGGTGAAATCCACGCCGAAAGAGGTGTTTCAGGCCGAGGATCATCGCGCCATTCTGGACCTGAACCTGATGGCTCCAGCCGCGTTGTTGACCGCCGCGCTGCCGCATCTGAACCGCGATGCCTCAATCGTTAGCATCTCATCAATGAACGCGGTCCTGCCGCCCCGTGACGCGGTGACCTATGGTGCCAGCAAGGCGGCGTTGAACCTTTGGACCCGCGCCATGGCCAAGGAGCTTGGGCCAGCGGGGATACGTGTGAATGCAGTGGCACCTGGTGCGATCAATATTCCCGAAGCGCCCCGACCCGAGGATCTGACAGCGCTATTCGTCAAAGATACGGCGCTGGGTCGTGCTGGTAAGCCCGAGGATATTGCCAAGGTGGTCAGGTTTCTTGCCTCCGATGCCGCGTCCTTCATAACTGGCGAGGTTCTGGGCGTGACCGGCGGCTACCGCCTATGACCCGCCTGCGGCCTTTTCAAGTGCGGGGCGAATTGTGCTTTCGATCACCCGCTGCGTGATCGGCCCGGCCCAACGCAGGATGATCGTGCCTTCGCCGTCGATCACATAGGTCTCGGGTACGCCATAAACGCCCCAATCCAACCCCATCCGGCCTTGTTCATCGCGTCCGATTCCGGCATAGGGATCGCCCAGCTCAGTCAGGAAGGCTTCGGCATTGCCCAGCTGGTCTTTGTAGTTGATCCCGTAGACAGGGATTCCCTCGTCAGACAGAGCCCGCAGATTGGGGTGTTCAACGCGGCACGGGGCACACCAGCTGGCCCAGTAGTTGACCAGCTTGACCTCACCATCGCGCAGGGTTTCGTCGTCAAAGCCAGGCTTACCCGCGAATTCCGCCAGTACCACGGGCGGTGCTGGCTGGCCCTCACGCGCAGAAGGTAATGCGTTGGGATCATCGCGAAACATGCCGATGCCTGCGAGCACGGCGAATGCTCCGAAAATCAGCGGAGGAGCTATCATCAGAGGCGAAATCTTAGCCATTGCGCGACATCCTCTGCTCAACCTTCTCCATCTCGGCTCGCATCTTACGGCCCCGCATGACACTGAAGCCGACCAATGCAATCAGAAGCCCAAGGGACACCACATAAGACCACAAGACAGTATCGGCATACTTACCAAGATCAGGGATCATCCGTTTACCCTTTCCCGCGCTTGCAGTGCTTTTATCCGGCGAGCGCGAATTTCGGTGCCCGTGCGATAGAGGACAAGTGCAATGAACAGCAGCACGAAGCCAATGATACAGAGGAGCAATGGATAGAAATAAATGTTGCTCACCTTCTCTTCGGTATCGGTGCCAGTAATTGCTCCAGCTCGCATCACCGAGGCCCCCTGGTGCAGTCCCTGGTTCCAGAAATTCACCGCATAACGGCTGAGGATCGCAAAGACCGAGCCCACAAGACACAGAACCGACGTCAGGTCCGCCGCTGTATCGGGGTCTTCGATTGCTTCCCACAAGGCGACATAGCCCAGATAAAACAGGAACAGGATCAGGAACGAGGTCAGGCGTGGGTCCCAGGCCCACCACGTGCCCCACATGGGCTGCCCCCAAATCGCGCCCGTGGCCAGTGCGATCAGTGTCATCACGATGCCTACGGGTGCCGCTGCACGCGCGGCCAGCGCGCTGACGTGGTGGCGGCGGACCAGCCAGACCAGCGAAGTTGCCAGCATCATCAGCCAGCAATTGATCGCCATCAGCGCCGAGGGAACATGCAGATAGATGATCTTGACGGTCGAGCCTTGCTTGTAATCATCCGGCGTGAAGAAGAACCCCCAGACCAGCCCAACGATCAGGCAAACAGCCGAACTGATCCAGAAAAACGGAAGCACCCGTTCACTGGTGGCAAGGAACTTGCGTGGATTGGCATATTCCCAGAGGGAGTTGGCTTTGGCTACGATTGTCATGAGCCCTATCTAGTCCGAGTCGGCGTGGTTCTCAATTGACCTCAGTCAATCTTGGCCCTCGTCACCGAAGATTGATCCGCAACACGGCGGCGCTGGCAAAAGGTAATAGTGCAACTGTCGCGGCAGTAATCCCCGCCAGCATCAATAGTGGAGTTTGCGTCTCCATACCCGTTGCGCCACGCCGAGCAACCTCGGCGCCGAAAATCAAGGTCGGTACATAGAGCGGCAGAACCAACAGCGACAGCAGCAACCCGCCGCGTTTCAGACCAACGGTGAGAGCCGCGCCAAAGGTGCCAATGGCGCTCATCGCCGGTGTGCCGATCAGCAGGGAGATCACCAGCCAGGAGAATCCCGGAACGGGCAGGTTCAGCAACACGCCCAGAAATGGGGCCGCCAGAACCAGTGGTAATCCGGTGGTAAGCCAATGTGCCAGCGCCTTGATGGTAACAACCGCCTCAAGTGGTAGTGGCGCGGTGGCAAGCAGATCGAGCGAGCCGTCCTCCCAATCCAGCGCCAGCAGACGATCAAGTGAAAGGAGGCAAGCCAGCAATGCACCCAGCCAGAGAACACCCGGAGCGATGGTTGAAAGCAGCGAAGATTGCGGGCCGACAGAGAACGGTACCAAAACGGTGACGATCAGGAAGAATGCCAGCCCCAATCCGAACCCTCCACCCGCGCGGAAAGCCAGTTTCAGGTCACGCAACAGCAGGGCGATCACAAGAAGCCTCCGTCGAAATCATCGATGGGTTTGGGCTTGGCCTTGTTGGGGCCGACATCCAGAACCTCGCCGTCAAGACCAAGGTCGATATGGGTTGCGATCAAGGCCGAACCGCCCTGCCCCAGATGCGCGTGAACGGCGTCCGCGAACATCTGTACCGCGTTTTTGTCCAAGGACACGGTTGGTTCGTCCAGCATCCAGATCGGTCGTTCGGTGACCAGCATCCGAGCCAATCCCAAGCGCCGTTTCTGCCCAGCAGACAGGTTGCCTGCGTGTCGGTCGCCCAGTTCATTCAGCTCAAACGCATCAAGAGCGTACTGAATTTCGTGAGTGCCAAAAACAGATGCCCAGAACTTAAGGTTTTCAACCACGGTCAGTGTGGGCTTCAGACCGTCAGAGTGGGACGCATAGGCGATCTGATCTTCCGCCCCTTCGATCCGGCCCGCCAGCGGTGGTTGCAACCCGGCAAGCGTGCGTAACAGCGTGGTTTTACCAATCCCGTTTGGCCCCCGCAGGATCAACGCCTTTCCGGCCTCAAGCGAAAAGCTCAGCTCTTCCAGCACAGGAACGCCACCGCGCGCAATGGCCAGATCGGTTACTTTCAAAGTCATAGAGCCCGCTTAGCGGATTGTGCGGATGCGCAAAAGGTCGGAATTGCCGCAGAGTGGTCGAGACTGAGCAGAGCGAGGGGCCAGCCCCTCGCGCTCCCCGGGATATTTTTGGCCAGATGAAGGGCAGATCCTCAAACAGGGATCAATGCGAGGGCAACGCGGCGGCCTTCTGACAGCAGCACGTTATAGGTGCGACAGGCAGCGGGAGAGTTCATGATTTCAATACCAATACCTGCCTCTTCCAGTGTTGTGCGCAGACTGGCAGGAATGTGGCAGAGATCTTTGCCGGTTCCAATGAACAGAACATCAATATGTTCGGACAAAGCCAACAGTGGGGTCACATCAGAATAACCCGCCCAAGCCGATGTGCCAGCGGGGCCTGTCAGAACGGCAGCATCAAAGATCTGCCCTCCGATCCGAAAGAACCCCGGACCATAGCCATCGACAGGTTGTGCATTTGTGTATGTGATCTCATTCAGGCGCATGCGCAGGGTTCTATCCCCAAAGTGGCAGCCCCGACAAGGCCGCCGTTGCGATCACCAGATAAGCCACACCGCGATACAGTTTTCCGTGTTCCGGTCGAAACATCCAGCCGCCCAGCCAATTGCCCGCGATATTGGGTATCGCAAGCACAAGGCCCAATCCGATGCTTTCAACTGAAAGGCGCCCCATACCGCCGAGATATACGAGGATCAGAATATCGAACCCAAACAGGAACAGCAAAATTGTCGCGCGGATGATCTCGACCGGTAATGGGCGCGACATGTAGAACAGAATAACGGCAGGCCCCGGTAACCCGGCAATGCCGCCAAGGAACCCTGCAGCCCCGCCTATAACAGTGACCATGCGCCGCCGCACCTCTCCGCGATAACGCAGGCCCAGTATCAATACGACCAGCATCGACAGCGAAATCAGGCTGACCAGATAGCGAAATACTTCGGGGTCTGAACGGGTTAGCAGCCATAAACCCATCGGTAAGATCAATCCGCAGCCAAGCAGAAGCCGATACAGATCGCCTTTGTCAACGACAGCCCAAGCACGGCGCAAATTGGGGATCGGGCCAAAGATGTCCATGACCGTCAGCGCGATGATGGCACCAAACGGTCCAAGATATGGGCTGGCGATGGGTAGAAAGATCAGCGCTGTACCAAAGCCCGAGAAACCGCGCACGATGCCACCGATAAAGGCGGCAAAAACGATGACGGCCAGACCGGTTGGGGTCTGGCCGAAATATTCAGGCGTCAATATTGGCAAACTGGTTGCCCGACGTATTCGACGGTTTTGACCAGTCTCGTTTGACCCCCAGCCACAGCAGGATGGTCGACGCTACGAAAACCGAGGAATAGGTCCCGACAATCACGCCCCAGATCATCGCGAAGACGAAACCGCGGATCACATCCCCGCCCAGCACATAAAGCGAGATCAGCGCCAGCAATGTGGTGACCGAGGTCATCACTGTCCGGCTAAGCGTTTCATTGATCGAGATGTTCAGAACCTCTTTGAGGTCCTTCTTCTTGTATTTCCGCAAGTTCTCGCGCACCCGGTCGAACACCACAACGGTGTCGTTCAGCGAATAGCCGACAATGGTCAGAAGCGCGGCGATAATGGCCAGATCGAAACGGATTTGCAGCTCCGAGAAGATGCCGATGGTCAGGATGACGTCATGCACAAGTGCGGCCACCGCCCCGAGCGCAAACTGCCATTCAAATCTGAGCCAGATGTAGACAAGCACTGCGGCTATGGCCAATGCCACGGCGATCACAGCAGTCTGGATCAATTCGCCCGAGACCTTTGGGCCGACGGATTCGACCGAGACGAACTGGATATCCGGTGCCGCGACGGTCAGAGCCTCCTCGACGGCTGTAACGGTTGCGGCCGCCACAGCTTCGGCCCCATCCTGTGCCTGAATGCGGATCATAGCCACATTTTCATCTTCGCCGAATGTCGGGTCAAAAATCTCGGTGATGGTCACATCGCCAAGCCCAAGCGGTGCGATGGCGTCGCGATAGGCGCCCACATCGATCTCTTGCGCGGATTGCGTGCGGATCGTGGTGCCGCCCCGAAAGTCGATGCCGAAATTCAGCCCTTGCAGCAGGAAGGACGTGAAGGCGATCACCATCATCAGGCCCGAAATGCCCAGCCAGACTTTCCAGCGGCTGAAGAAATCGAACGAGGTGTTTTGCGGTACGAGTTTCAGTCTCATGTCAAACCTCGATCGTTTTCGGGCGGCGGCGTTCAAACCACATGACGATCATCAAGCGCGTCACAAAGATCGCGGTGAAGACCGAGGTTAGAATGCCCAGACCAAGCGTAATGGAGAAGCCGCGCACCGGACCACTGCCCATAGCAAACAGAATCACGGCGGTGATGAATGTGGTTACGTTGGCGTCCAGAATGGCCGACAGCGCCTTTTCATAGCCCAGCTCAATCGCGCGTGCCGGGCCTTTGGCGGATTTCAGTTCCTCGCGGATACGTTCGAAGATCAGCACATTGGCGTCCACCGCCATACCAACCGTCAGCACGATCCCCGCGATGCCTGGCAGGGTGAGCGTAGCACCAATCAGTGAGAGCAAGCCAAACAGCAGCCCAACGTTCAAGATCAGCGCGATATTGGCGAAGATGCCGAACAGGCCATAGCTGAGCGCCATAAAGACCAGCACCGCAACAAAGGCCACAATCGTTGCGACCTTACCTGCATCGATACTGTCCTGCCCCAATTCCGGGCCGATGGTCCGCTCTTCTAGAAAGTCCAGTCCCGCAGGCAACGCACCTGCGCGCAGTAGGACGGCGAGATTGGTACTCTCTTCAACTGTGAAGTTGCCAGTGATGATGCCCGAACCGCCCGGGATATGGCTTTGGATCACGGGGGCCGAGATCACCTCGTCGTCCAGAACGATGGCGAAAGGCGCCCCAATGTTTTCCAGCGTATAGTCGCCGAATTTACGCGCGCCAGACGTGTTGAACCGGAAACTGACAGCGGGGCGTCCGTTCTGGTCAAAAGATGGCTGCGCGTCGACCAGTTCCTCACCGGTTACAACGGGGGCAGCATCAAGAGTGTAATAGACCCCGTCTTCATCGATGGACGGCACAAGTTTCTCACCCACTCCCGGTATGGCGTCAGGATCAGTTCCGCGTCCTGCAACCGGATTAAAAGTCAGTTGTGCGGTTGTCCCGATGATCTCTTTGAGCTCCCCAGCGCTTCCGATACCAGGCACCTGAATCAGGATGCGATCTGCACCCTGGCGCTGGATCGTCGGTTCGCGCGTGCCAACTTCGTCGATCCGGCGGCGGATGATCTCCAGGGACTGCCGTACCGTGCGGTCGTCCGATGCAAGCTTTTCCGCCTCGGACAATTGGACGACAATGGTGTTCCCTTCGGCGCGGGCCTCGATATCTGTTGCCCCTACCCCGGTGAGCGTTTGCACCTGACGCGCCAGACCGCGCACAACCTCCAAAGCACGAGGCATACCCTCGGGCTGGCTGATAAGCACACGAATCTCATCGGGGGCCGAGTCCTGTCGGCGGATAGTGCCAACTGTCGCGCGCTCATCGCGCAGCGCATCGCGGATTTCAGGCCACATCGCCTCCATCCGGGATTCGTAGACATCGTCGACCTTGACCTCGGCCAGCAAATGCGCGCCACCGCGCAAATCCAGCCCGAGATTGACCAAAGACGAAGGCAACCAGTTCGGCCATTGCGCAGCCTCAGCCTGCATTTCAGGCGTATCCATGCCAAGTTCAATCGCGGCTTTGGCATCGTTCGATTGCTCGACCCGCGTGTAGAACGCATTCGGCAGGGCCATCAGCAGACCGATCACGCAGACCGCCCAGATCAGAACCCGCTTCCAGGAATCAATTTGCAGCATTACCCTGCCTTTTCAAGGATTTGTCGTGCGAGGTTACTTCGCCGGCTCGGTCTTGTTCAGAACCTGAGCGACGGTCGATTTGACAACGCGAACCTTTACGCCCTCGGCAATCTCGACCTCGATCTCGTTTTCGCCTTCCTTGACTTTCGACACTTTGCCGATCAGCCCACCCTGCGTGACAACCTGATCACCCCGGCGCACGGCTTCGACCATGGCTTGATGTTCCTTCATCTTTTTCTGCTGCGGACGGATCAGCAAAAAATACATGATCGCGAAGATCAGGATCAGCGGGAGAAACTGGGCGATTGCGCCACCTTCCATGGGATATTCCTTTGTTCTGATGATGCAGAGGGCTCTCTGCAAAGTTTGCGCGAACCTATGCTTTGGATCAGGCGTTTGCAAGCAAACCCACGTCCATTTCGCTTAACTGGTCCATAGGATTGCGGCGTGACGTTGCAGATATGTTCTAGGCAGAGCTCTTTAGTCGGATATAGTCATGCAGTAGGAGACGTAATGATTCAATCAATCCAGACCCTTGGCATGTTTGTCCGCCTGATTTTCGTAGCTGTATCGCTTTGCCTGTTCATACAGCCGCTTTGGGCCCAGAACACGGCTGTCGATGAGCCCAGCGTTGACGAAGTTGAATCGCAAACCTTCCAGGCCCCTGTGATCGTCGACGGCGACACTTTGTTTCATCTGCGCGGCTCCAGCGCTTTGCCTGCCCCAGAGCGGGCCGCAAGTGTGCAGAACAAGATCATTGAGGTCGCCGAAGCGTCAGAGGCGGAGCAGGTTTCCATAACTTTCGAGGATTCCGAATTCGGTATCCGAATATTTGCCGATGGCACGCAGATTTCTATTGTGACGGACGCCGATTCCGAGCTTGAGCAGATGGAGCTTAATGTTCTCAGCCTCTTGCACGGCGACGCTATAAAACAATCGATCGAGAGCTATCGTGCCAATAGAACCGAAGAGGCACGCGTGTCTGGCGCGATTGAAGCGCTGGCATGGACGCTCGGCTTTGCGCTTTTTGTCCTCATCATACTGTGGCTGCATCGGCGCATCCGCCGGCGTACGCTGAAGCTGGTCAAGCGATACCTTAAAGACGTTGAGACCGCGACCGCCAAGAGCGTACAGGCCGAGGCTATTGCCGCGCTAATCCGGTATGCTCTGAACTTCATTCTGTTGGTCGTCTTTTTCTTAGGCTTCTATTACTACCTCTCTTTCGTTTTGCTGGCCTTTGCCGAAACGCGTTACTTCGCGCAATTGCTGCTGACCTATCTGACTGAACCGGTCCTTCTGATCTTTAAAGGCGTCCTGAGTTACATCCCGAATCTGATCATGCTGGCGCTGATCACATGGATTACCCTCTATGTTATCAGAGGCATGCGTGTGTTCTTTGATGCGGTCGAGGCCGGGTCGTTCGACCTTGGCGATTTCGAAAGACACTGGGTAAACCCCACGTTCAACATCGCCCGTGTCGTGGTGATCCTGATCGCGCTGGTTTTTGCTGTACCCTACATCCCGGGATCGGATTCTGCTGCGTTCCAAGGCTTGACCATTCTCGTAGGGGCGATGCTGTCGCTGGGTGCGAACTCGGTGGTCTCAAACATGCTGGCTGGGCTTTTTGTGATTTATCGCCGCTCCACCTCGATTGGTGATCGTATCCAGATCGGCGAACATATCGGCGATGTGGTTCAGATCAAGCTAATGGAAACGCATCTGAAGTCGATCAAGAATGAGCTGATCTCGATCCCGAACGCGCAATTGATGAATTCGGATGTGGTGAATTTCTCAAAAAAAACTGACGGCAGCGGGCTGTTGCTGCACACAACCGTCGGAATCGGCTATGAAGAGCCGCCCGAGAAGGTCGAGGCGATGCTGATCGAGGCCGCGCACCGCACCAAGGGGATCAAGGCTAAACCCGAACCCTTTGTTTTATGGACGGCTTTGGCTGATTACGCGATCAACTATCAGATCAATGGATACACCACGCGTGGCAGCATCATTCCGAAAATCCGGTCAGATTTGCACCGCAACATCGTCGCCGTTTTCAATGAAAATAACGTGCAGATCATGACACCTTCGTACATGGCTGATCCGCCCGAGCCGAAGATCCCCGCCGAAGAGTGGAATGGTCATCTGGCGCATGAAACCCACGACGACGCGGATAAGTCATAACCGGCGCTACACCCTGCCTTTCAGATGGTGCATAAGCGGTTTCAGTGATTCACGCAGTTAAGGATCTGAACCATGCACGACATCCGCGCCATTCGCGAAAACCCTGCCGCCTTCGACGCCGCCCTTGCGCGCCGTGGGGACGCGCCGGTGTCGTCAGACCTGCTGAGGCTGGACGAAAGCCGCCGCGCTAAGATTTTGGCGGCTGAGACCGAGCAGGCCGAGCAGAACAAGGCCTCAAAAGAGGTTGGTGCCGCCAAAGGGCGCGGGGATGAGGCTGAATTCGAACGCCTGCGCGCTCTGGTCGCCGAGAAAAAGGCCGAAGTGGCCCGGATGCAGACCGAGGCCAAGGATCTCGATGCCCTGCTGACCGATCAGCTGATCCGCATCGCTAACCTACCGGCCGAGGATGTGCCTGAAGGCGCGGATGAGAACGACAATGTCGAAATCAATCGCTGGGGCACCCCGCGCGAATTGGACTTTGCCCCGAAAGAGCATTTCGAGATCGACGCGGTGCAGAACGGCATGGATTTTGAGACGGCTGCCAAACTATCGGGTTCGCGCTTTGTGCTTCTGTCCGGAGGCGTAGCGCGTATTCATCGCGCGCTGGCGCAGCTCATGCTGGACACGCACATCAACGAGAACAAACTGACCGAGGTCAATGGCCCGGTTCTGGTGCTGTCCGAGATGATGCAGGGCACAGGACAACTGCCGAAGTTTGGCGAGGACAGCTATCAAACCCGCGAAGGCTGGTGGTTGATCCCGACCTCCGAGGTCTCGCTGACGAATATCGTCAATGATACGATGATCGAGGAAAGCTACCTGCCCCGTCGTTATACCGCGCATTCCCTGTGCTTCCGGTCCGAGGCCGGATCGGCAGGCAAGGACACACGTGGGATGCTGCGTCAGCACCAGTTCGAAAAGGTCGAAATGGTCTCGGTCACGCACCCGGACAAATCGGATGACGAGCAAAAACGCATGCTACGCTGCGCCGAAGGTATTCTGGAAAAGCTGGGCATCCCCTATCGCACCGTGATCCTGTGTACCGGCGATATGGGCTTTGGTGCCCGCCGTACTTTTGACATCGAGGCCTGGCTGCCCGGTCAGAACACCTATCGCGAGATAAGCTCGGTCTCGACCTGTGGCGCTTTCCAGGCCCGTCGCATGAATGCGCGTTTCCGCCCTGAGGCTGGTGGCAAACCGGAATACGTTCACACTCTGAACGGCTCTGGTCTGGCTGTCGGGCGCTGCCTGATTGCTGTTTTAGAGAACGGTCAAAACGCGGATGGAACAGTCACCCTGCCCGAGGTTCTGGCGCCCTATCTGGGCGGCAAGCTGACCCTTCAGACGGACGGCACATTGGCATAAAAAACCGGCGGGCCGAGGCCGCCGGTTTAATAAGATCAGAGGCGGAGAAGTCTTACTTCTTCGCCTTTTTCTTATCCTTTTTCTTGCCGGGCTTTTTGTCGGACTTCTTCTTGTCATCCTTCTTTTTGCCGTCCTTTTTGGACTTTTTATCTTTCTTGCCCTTCTTGGACTTTTCCTTGACCTTTTCCTTGGCCTTAGAAAACGCCGCTTCCATCTCGGATTTCTTCTTGGCGGCTTTTTCCGCCTTGGCTTTCGCCTTGGCCTTTTTCTTTGCTTTGGCTTCCGCAGCCGCCTGTTCCGCCTTGGCCCGCTCTTCTTCGGCCTTGCGCGCGGCCTCGGCCTTATTCGCAGCCGCGTTGCTCTTTGCCGTCGCGCGCTGTACCGGCGATTTCCGATCCGCTGGCTTGCGGGCGGCTGTTCGACGCGCAGGCGCTGGGGCTGCCGGCTTCGGCTTTGCCACAGCCACTTCTTTTGCTGCCGAAATCAACCGTGCCGCGCGGGCGGTACCTATCCGGGGAACACTGGCCAAATCCTCGGGTTTGGCCTTGGCAATCGCCTCTGCCGTTTTAAAGCCCTTTGCATTCAGGGCCTGGGCCAGCGCTGGTCCAACACCACGCACCTCGGTAACTGCGGTCATTTCGGTTCCTTTCGTTGTCACCCCCAATCATGTATATACACAGCATATACAATTCAGCAAGAGCGTTGAATCACTGCCAGACTGGGTGCTATCCGCTTTCGGCCAGGCGATGGCCTGCGGCGCGGTCGGGAAATGGGACAAGCCGTTTAGCGTCTTCATCCCAAAGTTTCAGGTTCAGTGCCGCCACCGCCTCGGGGAATTTAATCCTTCGCGGCGTGTATTCGGGCGGCAGGTTATAGTGGCACGCACGCAGCCTATAAGATGGAATACGCGCGTTGAAATGGTGAATGTCATGCAGCGTGATGCATGCCACGGCATTGTCGAACCACCAGCCGAAATCCAGTGCTGACGATCCCTGAAGCGCCGCAAGTTTTGGATCAAGATCAGGGCGGCGATCCCAGTACGTATCTTCAAAATTGTGCTGCAGATATACAAGGAACACACCCAGCATCCCGCCCAACAGCGAGAATACCAGCCAGACCAAAATGCCGGTGCTACCCGCAATCAGATAAAGCAGCCCCAGAAAAACAACGATCGAGAGGTTGTGCATCAGCACCCCCATCACACCGAAGCGGATCGTGTTCTTGGGCCAGCGGTAGCGGATGAAATAGGTGAACAACGCCCCGACCGGCACCAGAATGAAGGGATTCCGATACAGCCGGTAGAACAAGCGCTTTTTCCAATCTGCCTCATTCCATTCGCGAAGCGTCATGGTGTGAATTTCACCGGTCT
Organism: Ruegeria sp. CE9; assembly: GCF_056537425.1. Classification (NCBI taxonomy): domain Bacteria; kingdom Pseudomonadati; phylum Pseudomonadota; class Alphaproteobacteria; order Rhodobacterales; family Roseobacteraceae; genus Ruegeria; species Ruegeria sp. CE9. The sequence goes on from NZ_JBQFRO010000004.1 coordinate 93,867, forward strand.
CGCGATGTTCGAGGTTACCGATGCCGGAATGGTGCAGATTATGGTTCTGCTTCATCACTTCAAACGGCGCGAAGGTAAAAGGTGACAACCCATGGCCCGCCCATTCGTTTTGCAGACGGGTCTCAAACAACGAATGGTGCCCGCAATCATGCTGCAGCACATAGAGGCGCACGGCTGAGAAGGCGAACACAATCCCCGCCGGAATCATGATATACCAGCGGTCGACATAGGTGATCGCCAGTGTCAGCGATGCAAAATACACCGCGAATGTTCCGAAATAACTCAGCGCGGCAAGTCTGTTGTCCTGAACCGCGTATTGTCTTGTATATTCTCTCAGATCCATCACGCCCGCTCCCCAGGGTGGTCCGACCAATCACAAACTCAAAATTAAGTGCGGAAAGCCCGCAAACAAGCAGCGCGTACAATACAAATGCACGCACTTGAATGCTAGCGCGCGGAAACGGGGCTGTCACGCCCCCTCTCTGAAAATGCTGAAAATTAGCGCAGTTACGCGCGCCCCTTGAGATGCTTGGCCAGGGCGCCCGCGTTTTTCTTGCGCCGCCCTTTGTAGGGGTTCTTGTCCCCTTGCCCGCGCAAGGTCAGCCGGATTGGGGTGCCAGGCATGTCAAAATCTTCGCGCAATCCATTGACCAGGTAACGGTTATAGCTTTCAGGCATTTTGTCCGGGTGCGAGCACATCACAACGAAGCCCGGCGGGCGGGTTTTGGCCTGTGTCATATAACGCAGCTTGATCCGTCGACCTTGTGGCGCAGGCGGCGGGTGCTGTTCCAGCATCGCCGTCAGCCAGCGGTTCAACGCAGCGGTTGGTACACGGCGATTCCACACGTCATGGGCACGCAAGATCGCAGCGCGAAGGCGTTCAAGCCCACGGCCCGTTTTTGCAGAAACAGTGATTAGAGGTGCGCCGCGCAGCTGTGGCAGCAGCCGTTCGAACGACTCTTTCAGATCGCGCAGTTTTTCCTGCTTGTTGTCTTCGACATCCCATTTGTTGACGGCTACGACCACGGCGCGGCCTTCGCGCTCAGCCAGATCGGCGATCCGCAGGTCCTGTTGTTCGAATGGGATGGCCGCGTCCAACAAAACCACAACAACCTCAGCGAATTTCACCGCGCGCAGACCGTCCGAGACCGAGAGCTTTTCAAGCTTCTCCTGCACCTTGGCCTTTTTGCGCATACCGGCGGTATCAAATATCCGCATCGGGGTGCTGCTGCCATCCGGGTCAGCCCAATCGATCTGCAAGCTGATCGCATCGCGGGTGATCCCGGCCTCGGGGCCAGTCAGCAGACGATCTTCGCCGATGATCTTGTTGATCAGCGTAGATTTCCCGGCGTTTGGGCGTCCTACTACGGCAACTTGCAAAGGCTTGTCGGCGGTGATCAGCGGGGTTTCGCCCTCACCCTCTTCGTCCAGTTCGATATCGGTTTGCGGTGTCTCTTCGGCACGCGATTCTTCAGCCGCATCGGCCAGCGGCATGAGCTGCGCGTAGAGGTCTGTCATCCCCTCGCCATGCTCACCAGACAGGCGGACCGGTTCGCCAAGCCCAAGATTGTAGGCCTCAAGCACACCCGCGTCAGCGGCGTTCCCTTCGGCCTTGTTCGCGGCTAGGATCACGTGCTTCGAGCGTTTGCGCAGGATATCGGCGAACATCTCGTCGGTCGGCGTCAGCCCCACCCGCGCGTCGATCATGAACAGGCAGACATCCGCCATGTCCACAGCACGCTCAGTCAGGCGGCGCATCCGTCCCTGCAAGCTATCATCCGTCGCGTCCTCAAGACCCGCCGTATCGATCACGGTAAAGCGCAGATCGCCTAGACGGCCCTCACCTTCGCGCAGATCGCGCGTTACGCCCGGCTGGTCATCGACCAAAGCCAGACGTTTGCCCACGAGGCGATTGAACAGGGTGGATTTGCCCACATTCGGGCGCCCCACAATGGCGAGGGTCAGCGACATGATACCAATCTTTCAAGACTCAAGATGCGCCCTTTAACGCATCTTTTCGTCAACGGAAAGCGTGCAGTTCGCCCTTGGTCGACACAACATAGAGCGTCTGGCCCGCCACAACCGGTGCCGTGGTTGCACCGCCCGGCACCTCGACCTGATGCACCAGCGCACCGTCAACGGGGTTGAAGAAGCGCAGATAGCCATCGTTCGAGGCCACGACAAGACGTCCACCCGCCATGATCGGGCCGTAATGGGCAAAGATCGGGCCGCGGCGACCCGGCTTGTTCTTGACAAAGCCCGGCAGATCGATCGCCCAGACGGTCGAGCCCTCATTTGCATCCAGCCGCACCAATTGGCTGCGGTCGCTGATCAAAAAGACACTGTTCCCAACAGGCCAGACGGTATCGACAGCACCTTCCGGCGCTGTCCAGTTCCGCTCGCCCGAGTTTCCGTCAAAGGACACGGTGCGCCCCGAGTGATTGCCGATGATGACCGAATTGCCCGACACCATCGGCCCGGCGGTTACGTCCACAATCTGTGCAGTTGCGCGGCCTCTGCGCCCACCGGCCACAGAGGCATTCCAGCGCAGAATGCCACCTTGGCGGAACGTGGCGGCAATATCGCCCGATCCAAAGGCAAAGACTGACAGGTCCGAGGCAATCACGGGCGCGGGCGCACCCAGAACGTTTCCAACACTTGGCGTGCCTTCGATCTGCCAAATGATCCGGCCATCCTTGGTATTCACGGCCCAACCGGTTTCATCCCCGGCTACCAGATAAAGAATACCGCCGCTGACCAAAGGCGCTCCGCTACCGGTTGCGTTCAGGCGTTTCTGCCACTTCTGAGCACCCGATTTGGCATCCAAAGCCGTCAGGCGTCCAAAACCGGATGAGACGTACAAAACACCGTCGGCGTAGGCGAGCCCCCCACCCGTAGCGTCAGCGTCCTTTTCATTCGGCGGGATCAGATTTGTGCTCCAGGCAACCTGCCCCTGTGGCGTGACGGCTGAGACATTCGCCCCGGAATCGAGCGTATAGATCAGACCACCTGCAACAACCGGGTCCGCGGTAATGCGCTGTTTGCGGCTGTCGCCGGAGCCGATGTTGGCAGACCAAATGCGTTGTGGCGTGGCGCTCAGCGCAGCGTTGGTGGTGCGGAACGCAGGCGTGCCTGCGCTTTGCGACCAACTGGCGTTGCGACTTTGTGCCGGGAGGCTGATCGGCTTGGCACCGCGTGTTTCCACGGTTTCATTATCGATGGCGGCGCGAACATCCTCACGCTCACCCGGCAGAATGACCTCGGGCTCCTGACACGCACTGAGTGCGGTGAGCGCGATGGCCGCCACGGGCAATCCAAAGCCTGAGAAATAACGTGCTACCATAGTCAATTAACTCGCCTGTGATGTTCCGTTTCGCCGCCGCGTTAACCCTGCTGCGCCGCTACCGGCTGGGGTTCGCCACCAAGGGCCACGATCAGCTGCGCCGCGCGCTGTTGCAGATCAACGCTGGCCTCAGCGTCCTGACGCAACGCCTGTAACCGATCCAATGCTGCTTGCGCGTTGCCTTCGGCCACGTCGATCAAGGCCAGTTGCTCTTCCGCCAGCAACCGCAGCGGCGCACCGGGTATCGCCAGCGCTTCGAACTGCTGACGGCGATCTGCCACCGGCAATGTATCGGTCTGCAGCAGCAGAGCCTTGAAGCTGGCGATGGCACGGTAGATTTCGGGCAAATCACCCTGTGTGGCAATCGCGTTCAGGCTGTTTACAGCATCTTGCTCGGATCCGGCTTCGGCCTGAGACGCAGACAGCAACATATTCAACACGGCATCTCCACCCACCGACGCAGGATCAACCGCCTGCAGGCTCTCTGCCCGCTCAGACGATCCGTTTTCAGCGAGCGCCGAAAGAATCGCATCTCCCAACGCTTCGGCCTGATTAGTGTCGCGGGCTTTGCGGTATTCATTAAACGCGGCGCCTCCGACGATGGCCACAACAGCGACCACGCCGACCCAGCCCCAGCGGCGCAACAGCAGGTACATGCGATCGCGGCGCACCTCTTCGGTGACCTCATCAATAAAACTGTCGGCGTCGCTCATCCCTGCCCCCAGGCTCAAGTGTCCGGTTTTCTAGCGCCATGTCATACCCCGGTGATCAGGCCAAGCCAAGTGCCCGATTTCACACATTTGCCTGCGTCGGCTTGACCCTTGCGTAAAAAACTAAACCGAACTATTCAGTTCAGTATGGAAAAGCCGTGCCATCTGCCCCATTTCTAAGGGTATGGGCCAAAGCCATCTGCGCGAACAGATCTGGAGATTGTACCGCATGCGATTGATTTCATTCGTTAACGCCGTATTGGTTATTGTTGCGTTGTATTTTCTTGTGTTCGAGCGCGACACGCTTTTTGCATTCGCAGGTCGTGGGGATGAACCGACTGAAACCGCGACTGAAGTTTCAGAATCAGTACCTGCACCGGATTCGATTGGTGTCGTCGTCGTCCGCTCAACCGCGCGCGAGATCGGCAGCGCAGTGCAACTGAGGGGTCAGACCAAGGCCAACCGTCAGGTCGAAGTCCTAGCTGAAACCATTTCGACCGTGGTGTCCGAACCCAAGCGCAAGGGTGCGTTTGTCGAGGCGGGCGATCTGCTATGTGAGCTTGATCCGGGAACGCGCCCTGCCAGCCTTGCCGAAGCCATGGCCGCAAAGCTAGAGGCCGAAAGCCGCGTTCCCGAAGCCGAGGCGCGCTTGGAAGAAGCCCACGCACGTGTGGCTGAGGCCGAGATCAACCTGAAAGCAGCGCGCAAACTGTCAGAAACCGGGTTTGGGTCGGAAACACGCCGCATCTCCAGCGAAGCTGAAATGAGCACCGCCGAAGCCGGTATCAAATCCGCCGAGGCTGGTCTGGAATCGACCCAAGCCGGGATAGAGGCTGCCACTGCAGCGGTTGCCGCAGCTGAGCGTGAAATTGACCGCCTGACCATCGAGGCTCCGTTCAAGGGTTTGCTGGAAAGTGACACCGCAGAATTGGGCAGCCTGATGCAACCGGGTTCTCTGTGCGCAACTGTCATTCAGTTGGACCCGATCAAGCTGGTGGCGTTTGTGCCTGAAACCGAAGTGAACCGGATTGTTGTCGGCTCGTTGGCGTCCGCACAACTGGTCACCGGTCTGCAGGTCGAGGGGCGTGTTACCTTCCTTAGCCGTTCGGCCGATGAGACTACGCGAACCTTCGAGGTCGAGATCACGGTTCCAAACCCCGAACTGCTGATTCGTGACGGCCAAACGGCCAACATTCAGATCGCCGCCGAAGGGGTCAAAGCGCATCTGCTGCCGCAATCCGCGTTGACCTTGAACAACGAGGGTGAGCTTGGGGTACGCACTGTTGTCGCCGATAACGTGGTCGATTTCGTCCCGATCCACCTACTACGCGACACAACTGATGGTGTGTGGGTTGGTGGCCTGCCGGAAACCGCTGATATCATTGTGATCGGGCAGGAATTCGTAACCCGAGGCGTAACGGTTGCGCCAACCTATAGGGAAGCATCGCAATGACGAGCGTCGTCAGTTGGGCCGCAAGCCGTGCCAGAATGGTTCTGGCTTTCATCGCGATCTCGCTGGTCATCGGCGGTTACGCCTATGTGGGCCTGCCGAAAGAGGGTGAGCCAGATATTGATATCCCGATGCTGTTCGTCTCGGTCCAGTTTCCGGGCATCTCGGCAGAGGATAGTGAAAGCCTGCTGATCAAGCCCATGGAAACCGAGATGGCCGATCTCGATGGTCTGGACTCAATGACCGCCACTGCCGCCGAAAGCTATGCAGGTGTTTTGCTGGAGTTCGAATTCGGTTGGGACAAATCCGCCACCATTGCCGATGTGCGCGACGCCATGAATAGTGCGCAGGCCGATTTCCCCGATGGGGCCGAGCAATATACGATCACCGAGGTCAACTTCTCTGAGTTTCCCATCGTCATTGTCAACCTAACCGGTCCGGTACCCGAGCGTACAATGGCGCGCGTTGCCAAAGACCTGCAGGATGAGCTTGAGGCGTTGGATGCGGTGCTTGAGGCCGGTATTGCCGGAAACCGCGACGAAATGCTTGAGGTCGTGATCGACCCGCTCCGGCTTGAGGCCTACAACGTCACGGCCGCTGAGCTGATCAACGTTGTGCAGAACAACAACCAGTTGATCGCGGCGGGCGAGGTTGAGACCGAGCAGGGCACGTTCTCGGTCAAGATTCCGTCGTCATTCAAGACCGCGCAGGACGTCTATGGCCTGCCCGTCAAAGTCAATGGCGACCGCGTGGTCACCTTGGGCGAACTGGCCGAGATTAACTATACTTTTGAAGACCGCGCAGGCACGGCCCGGTTCAACGGAGAATCCACCGTCGCGCTGCAGGTCGTCAAGCGCAAAGGCTTCAATCTGATCGACACCGTCGCGCTGATAAAATCCACAGTGGCCGAAGCGCAAACCAATTGGCCGGCTGAGCTGCGGGCTGCAGTTGATGTGGGCACCTCAAACGACCAAAGCCGCATCGTCGATTCTATGGTCCGTCAGCTTGAAGGGTCGGTCCTGACCGCCGTCGCGCTTGTGATGATTGTGGTTCTGGCTTCTCTGGGAACCCGCGCCGCATTGCTGGTGGGCTTTGCGATCCCGACGTCGTTCCTGTTGTGCTTCGCCTTTCTGGCGATGATCGGGGTCACGATCTCGAACATGGTGATGTTCGGCCTGATCCTTGCCGTGGGGATGCTGGTCGATGGCGCCATCGTTGTGGTGGAATATGCCGACAAGCGGATCAAAGAAGGCGTCGGCCCGATGCATGCCTATGTCGAGGCGGCGCAACGGATGTTCTGGCCCATTGTCTCTTCAACCGCGACGACCTTGTGTGCCTTCCTGCCGATGTTGTTCTGGCCCGGCATTCCCGGCGAGTTCATGAAGATGCTGCCGATCACGCTGATCTTCGTTCTATCAGCCTCGCTGATTGTGGCACTGATCTACCTGCCGGTTGTTGGTGGTGTTTCGGGCCGAATGAGCCGTAGTTTTGATCGCAGTTCCAACTGGCTGCGGGCACGCACAGCATGGTGGGTGCGCGCGCTTCTGGTGCCGCCATCGCTTTACATGATCTTCCTTGGCGCAATGCAGGTCTTGAACCCCAACTACCTGCTACCCGGCGGTTCACTTGCTGGCGTTCTCTTGTTCCTGTTTGGTGCTTTTGCTGGCTCTGTCACGCTGAGCGCCGCCAAAATCGAACGCGCCCCGGATGAACATGTCCATACCACCAAAGAGCACACGCCATTCGGTTATGTGATCAAATTCTTGGTCGGCAATCCGGTCATGCCGGTGGTGTCCATCGCGGTGGTCTTTGCGGCAGTCTTCTGGATCGCATTCATCCTGTTCCCGCAAAACTCGCGCGGTGTCGAGTTCTTTGTGGAAAGCGAACCGGAACAGGCCACGGCCTATGTTCGGGCGCGCGGTAACCTGTCTCTGGCCGAGAAAGACGAAATGGTTCTTGAGGCCGAGCGCGTAATCAGCGCACACCCGGCCGTGATCAACGTATTTGCCTTTGCGGGTGAAGGCGGGCTGAATCAGAACAATGGCGGTGCCGAAGCCCCTGCCGACACCATTGGCCGTGTGCAGTTCGAGCTTATTCCTTGGGAAGATCGCCCGATCAGCTCTGAACAGATCACCGGTTGGTTCTGGGGGCCGATTGCAGGCCTGCTTGGTTTTGCAAAGGAAGAAGTCGCAGCCGAATATGACGGCAATTATGTTCTGGAAGAGCTTACCGCCGAGCTGGCAACCCTTCCCGGGTTCATCGTTGATCTTCAGGCGCTGGAACAAGGCCCCGCTTCGGCCAAGCCCGTTCACCTGCGGATCAAGGGTGATAGTTGGGAAGATTTGACGGCAGCCACGATTACAGCGCGGGAGGCGTTCGACACGACCCCAGGCCTGATTAAAATCGAAGACACTCTACCCCTGCCCGGCATCGATTGGCAGATCGACGTGGACGTGGCGAAAGCCGGCCGGTTCGGCGCAGACGTCGCAACCGTTGGTGCGATGGTGCAGCTTGTGACGAGGGGTATCCTGCTGGGCGAGATGCGCCCGGATTCCACCGATGAAGAGGTCGAAATCCGCGTCCGCCTGCCTGATCAGGATCGTGTCTTGTCGACGCTGGATACGCTCAAGGTGCGCACGCCTGACGGGTTGGTGCCGCTGTCGAACTTTGTCACCCGCAAACCGGTGGCCAAGCTGGCCGAGATCAATCGCGTGGACCAGCAGCGCTACTACGACGTCAAGGCAGATGTCGAACCGGGGCTGAGCAAGATCGTGACCACTGGCCCGGACGGCGCAGAACAACGTCTGGCCACCGTGCGAGCGACTAGCGAAGGTTCCACGCCAACCGGCACCATAATCACCAATACGGACGGGTCCGAGTTTGAGCTGGTGCAACTGACCGGTGCCGAAAGTGCGGGCGAAGTGCGGGCCGCCATCGAAAGCGGTGACGCTCGGTTTGCCCTGATCAATCCGAACGAACGGATTGCCGTACTGACCGAATGGCTGCAGACCGACCCGTTCGGCCGCACCATCGCGTGGGAGTGGACCGGCGATCAGGAAGATCAGGCTGAAAGCCAGGCCTTCCTGTCCAGCGCGTTTCTTGCGGCCTTGGGCCTGATGTTCGTGATCCTGCTGGCGCAGTTCAACTCGTTCTACAACTCGGTGCTGGTGCTTCTGGCCGTGGTTCTGTCTACGACCGGCGTGTTGCTGGGCATGATGGTCATGCAGCAACCGTTCTCGATCATCATGACAGGGACAGGCATCGTCGCGCTGGCCGGGATCGTGGTGAACAACAACATCGTTCTGATCGACACCTATCAGGAATACAGCGGATACATGTCGCGTATCGATGCCATCGTCCGCACGGCCGAGGCGCGTATCCGTCCGGTTCTGTTGACTACGCTAACGACCATGGCGGGTCTGACCCCGATGATGTTTGGCCTTTCGCTGGATTTCATCGGTGGCGGATATTCGATCGATAGCCCCACGGCTCTGTGGTGGAAACAGCTGGCCACGGCGGTGGTCTTTGGCCTGGGTACGGCCACGGTGCTGACGCTGATCGTCACGCCGTCATTCCTGGCGCTGCGGGTGTGGGTCACTACCTACGCAGTATGGCTGGGTAAGGCGCTGGCGCGCGCCACGGCGGGCCGATCCAGCCAGATCGCGCAGGACATGGCGATTGGGCAAAGCGCGCGAGATGTGCAGGCGGCCGAGATGATCTGGACCGACGAACGGGACAGAGCTGCCCCTGATCAGAGCGCCCAAGACGACCGCCCCAATCATCCCCCGACAACACCGCTGAAGGCGGCGGAATAAAAAAAGGCGAGCCCGAGGGCTCGCCTTTTCGTTTCTGGCATGGCTGTTACTCGACGAACGCGTATTCGCCCAGATCGCACAGGTTCAGACCATAGTCTTCAATCGATTCTCCGTCGCTGAAAACACCGCGGATGTCATAGACACAGGTGGTCAGACCGTCCGCGATGAGGACGCCCACTTCGTAATCTGCACCCAAATATCCACCCTCAAGCAGGTTGCCTTCCCAGCTGCCGGACGAGGCCGGAGACACATTGAACTCAACCAGATCATAGCTGGTTTCATTGATAATCAAGAATTCCAGATCCTCGGCTGCCACCGAAGTCGCCATCAACAGTGTTGCAGTCAACGCCGCTGCTGCTCGCATTTTCATGAAGTTTCTTCCTTGTCTGTGTTTCGGCCCGCACAGTGTCGCGGCGGCGGGTCCGCGTCAAACGGAAAACCGTATCGCAGCGACCGATTTTTTTTCGAATCGATCCGCACAATCCTCGGCTGTCAGGGCCGTTGGGCTTAGGCCGCTTCGCTGTCGGCCTGTTGACGGTTCCACAGCTGGGCATATCGCCCCTCACGGCCGAGCAGCTCATCATGCGTGCCCTGTTCGATGATCTCACCACGTTCCAGCACGACGATCCGATCAGCCTCAGCGATGGTGCTGAGACGGTGTGCGATGGTGATCACCGTCCGCCCCTCACCTGCCCGGGCCAAAGCGTCTTTGATGTCCTGCTCGGTATCCGTGTCCAAGGCCGACGTTGCCTCGTCCAGCAACAGGATCGGCGGGTTCTTTAGCAAGGTTCGGGCGATACCGACGCGTTGTTTCTCACCCCCCGACAGCTTCAATCCCCGTTCACCGACTGTGGTGTCGTAACCTTCGGGCAGGCTAACGATGAAATCGTGAATCTGCGCAGCTTTGGCGGCGGCTTCTACATCCGCCTCAGACGCCCCTTCGCGCCCATAGGCGATGTTGTAGCGGATCGTGTCATTGAACAGCACCGTATCCTGCGGAACAACGCCGATCGAGGCATGCAGGCTGGACTGGCTGACATCGCGCACATCCTGCCCGTCGATCTTCAGCGACCCGCCGGTGACGTCATAAAACCGAAACAGCAGCCGTCCGATGGTGGATTTCCCGGAACCGGTGGCGCCGACAATTGCCACGGTCTGACCGGCTGGCACGGTCAGAGAAACGCCCCTGAGGATTTCGCGATCCGGCTCGTATCCAAAGCGGACATCTTCAAGCGTGACCTCTCCGCCATTTACCTTAAGGTTCGGGGCGCAGGGCTTATCGCTCACTTCCGCAGGCTGTTCCAGCAGATCGAACATCTGCCCCATATCCACCAATGATTGACGAATTTCGCGGTACACCGTGCCAAGGAAATTCAGCGGGACAGTTATCTGGATCATATACGCGTTGACCATCACGAAATCGCCGACCGTCAGCGACCCGTTCTGTACGCCCATTGCCGCCAGAACCATCACCCCGATCAGGCCGCAGGTGATCAATAGAGATTGACCGAAATTGAGGAAGGCCAGCGAATACGCCGTCTTCAGCGCAGCCTTGGCGTAGCCCTTCATCGAAACATCATAGCGTTCAGCTTCGCGTGTTTCGGCATTGAAATACTTGACTGTTTCAAAGTTCAATAGGCTGTCGATAGCGCGCTGGTTGGCCTCGGTATCTTGTTCGTTCATCTCGCGCCGCAGCTTCACGCGCCATTCGGTCACTGCAAAGGTGAACCAGATGTAAAGCGCGATCGTCACGGCCACGACGACCAGATACCAGACGTCGAACAGCCACAGCAGGATGATTGACACCAAAAGCAGTTCCAGGATCAGCGGCCCGATTGAGAAAAGCAGAAAGCGCAGCAGGAATTCAACGCCTTTCACCCCCCGTTCGATAATCCGGCTCAGGCCACCCGTGCGGCGGGTCACGTGATAGCGCATTGATAGCTGGTGAATATGCTGGAAAGTCTCAAGCGCCAGCGCCCGCAGCGCGCGTTGTCCAACCGGAGCAAAAAATGCATCCCGCAATTGCTGGAAGCCCACGGTCATCATGCGGGCCACGCCATAGGCCACGGTCAGCCCGATCGCGCCTAGCGCAAGCGGCGGCACACCCTCGCCCGCCAAGCCGTCAACAGCGCCCTTGTACAGGATTGGGGTATAGACAGCAATCAGCTTGGCCAACACCAACATCGCCATTGCCAAGACAACACGGCGTTTCACCCATGGCTGATCTTCGGGCCACAGATAGGGGGCGACTTTGCGGATGGTGCGCCAGCCCGAGCGGTGCTCGTCAGGCTCGGTTTGGATCGCGGAGGGCTGTCTCATCACGTACCTTAACTGCGGTCAGAGATTGAACTGGCCCGAAAAGGGCCAGTAGAATTGTTCATTCGGGAATAGTGAAGATTTGTCCCGGATAGATCAGGTCAGGATCGCGGATCGAATCCTTGTTGGCCTCAAAAAGTTTGACGTACAGCACACCATCCCCGAACCGATCCCGTGAAATCGCCCAAAGCGTATCGCCCTTTTGAACCGTGACAGAACGAATAGCCGGGGTTTGCCCCTCGGTTTCTCCGGATTCACTGGCTTCGGCTGCTCGCAGCGCTTCGACAGGCTCGCGTTTGAATGGGGTCTCAAGTCGGCTCACAACGGTGCCGTCCGGAGCAACCTCATCCACACGCAAGGTATAAACTCCGGGATCGATCCCTTCGACCTCGCCACGCCACTGCCCATCCGTCGAGGGCCCAAGATCTGCCACAAGCTGATTGTTCAGATACAGACGAACCGCTGATCCATCTTTGGCACGCCCGGTCAGCTCGACATCCCCGGCGTCCGAATAACCGATAGTATCCAAGGCGATCTGCTTTGGCGGTGTGTCCTGCACGGTCGGGGGTTGGACAAGCTCAACCCCTTCTTCGCCCGAGCGCAAGATCGCAACCTGCTGATCAGGTGCGTTTTCCGGTTCAGGCTGCGTTTCTGCTGCTGGTTCGGTCTCGTCGGTCGAAGGCGTCGCGACGCTTGCAACATCGGTCTCGTTCCCTTCGGTCGCGTTATCATCGACGACTTCCGTTTCGGCGGTCGCTGCTTCGGCAACCTCAACATCCGCCTGATCGTCAGCGGGGTCAGACGGTTCTGGTACTGCCGGAGCTGGCAGGGCGGCGATCAGGTAATCGTCGGAACGGCTGGATTTTTCACCACCACGGGTTTCCAGAACCAACCCTCGGGCGTCGTCAGAAAACGGGATCGAGACGAATTCGGCGAACTGCCCGCTCTCATCGACAGTAAAGCTGTGAACGGCTTCTCCATCTAACAGCACGGCGACCTCGGAACCCGGCTCAGCATTGCCGGACAGCAGTGCGTTTCCGTCGGGTTCAACGAAAATCTGATCCAAGACTGGTGCAAGCGCGACAGGGCTTTCAGCATCTGCGCCTTCCGCCGCCTGTTCTTCAGTCTCTTGCACCTGCTCGGTCCCAATGGCTGGAGAGTCATTGGTTGCGGCCTCTTCGACTTCCGCAGCCTGCGCTTCGGGCTCCTCTTCCGTTGGTTGAGTGTCTTGCTGCGCAACGTCTTCCACCGGTTCGGATGTTTCAGTCGCTTCGACCTCGGCACTCTCGTCAGGACCGCTGAACATCCCCGACAGGTACAACCCGCCAGCGACAAGCACCACGACGATTCCAGCGACTAGACCCCATATGAAGGTACCAGAGCCTCCGCTTCCCGAATTGGCGTTCATTCTTTTCCTTTCACTCCGCCCGGTAAATACCCAGATTGGCGTGCATTCCAACGGACGGTTGAGCCAACCTATCAATCCCGCTATCAGGGGTCAAAACCCCTAACACAAGAGCAGAGAGCCCAAATCATGTCCCAGAAATCCGTCTGTGTGTATTGCGGGTCACGCAATGGTGTAAATCCGGCCTATTCTACCGCGGCTCAGACGTTCGGCACACTGCTGGCTAACGAAGGCTGGCGACTGGTTTATGGGGCCGGAGATGTGGGGCTCATGGGTGAGGTCGCCCGCGCGGCGCAATCATCAGGTGGCGACACATTCGGGGTGATCCCGGTCCACCTGTTGCAGCGCGAAGTGGGCAAGACCGACCTCACGCGCTTCATCGTGACTGAAACCATGCACGAGCGTAAGAAGGTCATGATCATGAATGCCGATGCCGTGGTAGTGCTGCCCGGCGGGCCCGGATCATTGGACGAGCTGTTCGAAGCGCTGACTTGGCGGCAACTGGGGCTGCATGACAAGCCCATTCTGGTGATGAATGTTGATGGATATTGGGACACACTGCATACACTGCTGGACCAGTTGATCGGTCAGGGGTTTGCAGACGGGTCTCTGGCAGAATTCATTACTTGGGTCGATACACCGGAATCGGCGATGTCGGCGCTTCGCCGATTGCTTAACTGACAGCGCGCAATCGGGCGGCATGAACCGCCCGAGCATCCGCACTTGTTTAAGCAGGTTTAGCCAATCGGGTCCGCAGAATTCGCTCAACCTTGTGCAGTGGGTGATTTGTAAGCGTCTTGTCGACCTCGGCAACAACCTTTGCCAACACCTCGCTGTGCAATCGGCGACGCAAAAGCCCCAGAACATGCGGGCTAGCCACAAGTACCAAACGTTTATAAGCCCCTTTCAGACCCTTACGATTCAGCAGATTGGCAACATCCTGAACGAAAAGAGATTTGGCGTGGGCTTTCCAGCTGTCCTCTTCAACTGCTGATTTCTGGTTCGGGCCTGTATCTGGCCGTCGACCAGCTCGGTCGGTTGGTTTGGCCGGTGCCCCGTCCTGTTCTTCAACAGACACGACAACCAAATTGGGGTCTTGCGCGTCGGTGATATTCTCCATCACCAGCGCCTTTTCACCATCGGCTATGATGACCCATGTTCCCTGTTCAAGTGCAGCCATTCGTGATCTCCTGTATCGCTTGGATTGGCTTTCACTTGTCCCTCAGACACACCCGCTTTGAGATGCGGTGCTGATATTTCGCACGCATTCTGACTGGTACTAAGTTGATTGGCGGTTCTCTCCCTCCGCCTAACTTAGGTAAGGGCTAAGGGGCCCCACACAATAGGCCATTTGTCGAAAGTTGACGTACCGGCAGATTTTCACCAATTGCTCATGTTAAACAAAGAAAAGGCCCGCCGGTATTGCTGCCGGCGGGCCATTGTCTTGTTGCGCTAAGCGCAGATCACATGCGCGATGCCACGTTTTCCCAGTTCACCAGGTTGTCGAGGAAGTTCGACAGGTAAGCCGGACGCTTGTTGCGGAAGTCGATGTAGTAGGAATGCTCCCACACGTCACAACCCAGCAGTGCGGTCTGACCAAAGCACAGCGGGTTCACGCCGTTTTCGGTCTTGGTCACGGCCAGCGAACCGTCCGCGTTTTTGACTAGCCATGCCCAGCCCGAACCGAATTGACCGGCACCGGCCGCGCTGAACTGCGACTTGAATTCGTCAATCGAGCCAAAGCTTTCGGTCAGTGCTTTTTCCAACTCACCCGGCATTGCGTTACCGCCGGGGCCCATCATCTCCCAGAACTGGTTGTGGTTCCACAGCTGGCTGATGTTGTTGAAGATACCGTTCTGCGCCACAGAGTTCGCGTCATAGGTGCCAACGATGATTTCTTCCAGCGACTTGCCGTCCCACTCGGTTCCGGCGATCAGCTTGTTGCCGTTGTCGACATAGGCCTTGTGGTGCAGGTCGTGGTGATATTCCAGCGTTTCCGCGGACATGCCCTTGGCTGCCAGCGCGTCATGTGCATAAGGAAGATCAGGAAGTTCAAAAGCCATCTCGGCCCCCTGTTGAAAATGAATGTTGCGGTTCCAAAGGTTAAATGCTTTGACAGCCGCCGCAGGTCAAGGGCTGCGACACAAAAACCCGGAGGTCCGCGATGCTGACACAGGCGCGCAAAATGTTCTATCGCGCCCGCGGGTACTATGCGGGCAACCTGAACGGCGAGCCGTTTCGCCTGGACCCGTATCATTCGAAATTCTGGCGCAAGGCCGCCGCTGGTGACTGGGAGCCGGAAACCTTTGAAGTTTTGGATCGTTTCTTGTCCCCGGAAAGCGATTATCTGGATATCGGAGCTTGGATAGGCCCGACCGTCCTTTATGGTGCCCGCCGCGCTCGTCAAGTCTATTGCTTTGAACCCGACCCGACCGCTTTCCGTCACCTTGCCTGGAACCTAGACCTGAACGAGATTCGAAACGTTTCGGCCTTCGGCGTCGCGCTGTCCGATCGGTTTGGGGTCGCCAGAATGGCATCTACCCGAGGGGAGCCGGGCGATTCCACCAGTTCCCTTTTGCACGATGCAGATCATGGCACCGATGCACTGACCATCTCATGGGATCAATTCGAAGCGGCGAATGATCTGTCCGGGGTAACTCTGGTAAAGGTGGATATTGAAGGGGCGGAATTCTTTGTTCTTCCGACTTTGGTGCCTTGGTTGAAAACACATAAACCTGCGTTGTTTCTGTCCTTGCACGCGCCCTTGCTGCTGGATCATGACAAGCAAGAGGCAACGAAGACACTGCTTGACCTACTGGCGTTCTATCCCAGCATAAGCGATCAAAACTTACAACCTGTGACCGCTGATCAACTGCTTGAACCCGATGCTCTTTCAAGGTTCCAGACGGTTCTTTTGCACAGCTGAACAGGCCCGCCACTAATTCTCGTAAATCGGTAGTGCCAGCTTGTCATCTCGCGCCTAAAGTGTTGTCTGTCCGGTATCAAACGAAGACGACGGATACCCATGAAATATATAACTCTTTCTTTTCTGATGTTGCTGGGTGCGCAAGCTGCCTCAGCCCAAACCACGAATTATTTGTGTACGATGACCAAGCAAGACAGTCACGGCTGGATCGCACCCGAATACGCGTTTCAAATCGATCCAACGGCAAGCGCCGCCTTAGCCGCAAGCTCCCATCACACCTGGGAAGAAGCAAAGTTCAAGAATCGAGGCGCAAAAGGGTATCGAATTGTCTGGAACATGGATCAAACAATGGCGGCAGGCGGAAATGTCCGCGTCCGCTACCAAGCCAATCTGGATCCGACCGATAATACTATCAAAGTACGTATGGCGTTCTTGCAGGGAAATTTTTTGAACAAGCCATATGGCGTTGGGGCCTGCGCCGCGCAATAGCAAAAAGGCCCCGGTCGAACCGGGGCTTTTTTCGTCTCAGTAAACCCCGACCTCACTGCCGAGTTGCGCCGCAACCTTAAGCAGTTTGAACACATAATCCGCAGCCGAGCGGAAGCAGACGATGCGGAAGCTCTCAGCGTCTTCCATCCAGAAGGCACCAGCCACCTGCGCCAGGCGTGAGCGGCGGATGTGCCCTGGTTGAAACGCTTCGGGAGACAGGTCGACCGGTGTCAGCTTGCCCAGGACTTCGCGTGCACTGCGCCCCGAAACCCGAAATACCACGCGCGCATCCGAAACATTCACGGCCAACGCGTGTATACCGCTAAGCGCATTGGTCATTGCCGCCAGCTTAGCCTCGACTTCGGCGTAGGGCACCAGCACCAGCAACTCATCAGTGGACATCCAGCAGACGCCAGTTTCTCCGTCGACAAAAGCTTCGCGTTGGCCCGGCACTTTCTGCCCTGTGGCGTCTTTCACGGCCTTGGCCAGCACTTTGTCCGACAGATCCCCGCGCAGTGTGATCATTCCCTGCAGGCCGCATTCTTCGATCTTTGCAATGCCGTCATAGGAGGCGTGGTTCAGTGCGCTGATGGGTTCAGACATTCTGCTTCTCCCCGTCCTTGTCGTAGAAGATCGGGTCCACGATCTTGGCTTTGTAAGTTTTTCCGTCCGTCCCCGGGAATTCGACAACTTCGCCCATGCGATCCGGCCCGTGCTTGATCAAGCCCATGGCGATGCCTTTGCCCAGATTGGCCGAGTAATAAGTCGAGGTTACGCGCCCGATCATGTTACGCTGGCCATTGGCATTCACGCCCTCGCCTACTGCATAGGCACCATCTGGCAGCACCGATCCATCCACAGTCTCAAGACCAACCAGTTTCCAGCGCTCCGGATCGGCCATATGGGTCCGTGAATGGGCGCGTTTACCAAGGTAGTCCTCTTTCTTTTTTGACAGCGCCCAGTGCAGCCCAAGATCCTGCGGGATCACAGTGCCATCGGTCTCGTCGCCGATCATGATAAAGCCCTTCTCGGCCCGCAGGATGTGCAGACATTCGGTGCCATAGGACATCACTCCGAACTCCTGCCCTGCCTCGATCAGGGCGTCCCAGAACGCCTGACCCTGCGAGGCCGGTACGGCAATTTCGTAGGACAGTTCGCCAGAGAACGAGATGCGGTAGGCGCGTGCATCGAAATCACCGATCTTGCCATCGCGCCACTCCATGAAGGGCAGCGCCTCTTTCGACAGGTCCATGCCGCCCAACTTCTCAAGCACCTTGCGGGCATTCGGGCCCACAACGGCAACCTGCGCATATTGCTCGGTCACGTTCGCAACGTAGACTTTCCAATCCCACCACTCGGTCTGCAGCCATTCTTCCATGTGGCCATGAATACGCTCGGCCCCACCGGTCGTAGTGTGGCACAGCCATGTGTCGTCATCGATGCGGGCGACAACGCCGTCGTCGATCAGAAAGCCATTTTCGGAACACATCAGGCCATAGCGGCATTTGCCGACCTTCAGAGTGGACATCATGTTGGTGTACATCATGTCCAGAAACTTGCCTGCGTCCGGCCCTTTGACGATGAGCTTGCCCAGCGTTGATGCATCCAACAGCCCGAGGTTTTCGCGGGTGTTTTTCACCTCTCGGTTCACCGCGTCATGCACAGATTCACCGGGTCGGACATAAGCATAGGTCCGGCGCCAGTGGCCGACCGGCTCCCAATCGGCACCGTTCTTGTCGTGCCAGTTATGCATCGGCGTTTGACGGATGGGCTGGAACACCTCACCACGCGCTTCACCACCAATCGAAGCCATCGAGATGGGAGTATAAGGCGGGCGGAAGGTGGTGGTACCGACCTTCGGGATCTCTGAATCCAATGCATCAGCAAGAATCGCCAGGCCGTTGATATTACTCAACTTACCCTGATCCGTGGCCATACCCAGCGTGGTGTAACGCTTGGTATGCTCGACACTTTCATAGCCCTCGCGCGCAGCCAGTTGCACGTCCGAGACTTTGACGTCGTTCTGGAAATCCAGCCACGATTTCATGCGCAGGCTAATCTCGGCATTTGAGGGCATCAACCAAACGGGCGCCATCGGTGCCTCTGCCATGGTCTCTCCAGCCGGAGCCTTCGTCCGCTTGGCGGTGCACCCGGCCGCCTTCGCTGCCGCCTTACCCGCTGCATCTGCGTCGGTCAGAACCTCGCCTAATGCTAGCGGACCGTTGGACGACCCTGCCGCCAGCACGAACCCTTTGCCATCAGCACCTAGAGGAGGCCGTGATGGATCGGGGCGGAAATGCGCGTTCGCTTCGTCCCAGATCAGCTTGCCGCCGCAATGCGACCACATGTGTACGACCGGAGACCAGCCACCTGACATGGCAACCGCATCGCATTCGACTTCTTCCCGAGCACCGCCAATTCCCTCTTGGTTGCAGATCGCAACCTTCTTGACGCGCTTGCCGCCTTTGACTTTGGCGATCGCCTTGCCCGGATCAACGCGGATACCCAGCTGGCGCGCCTCTTCGGCTAGGGGGCCCGCAGTGTCGCGTGCATCAACAACCCGCAATACATCGACGCCAGCCTGTTTCAGAATGATCGCAGTGCGGTAGGCATCGTCATTATTTGTGGCGACAATCACACGCTCACCCGGGGTGACACCCCAGTTGACGACATAGTCGCGCATGGCCGAGGCCAGCATGACGCCCGGCACATCATTGCCCGCAAATGACAGCGGGCGCTCGATGGCCCCTGTCGCGGTCACAACCTGTTTTGCGCGGATCCGCCACAGGCGATGACGCGGGCCTTGGGTGCCGGGCTTGTGGTCTGTCAGACGCTCATATCCCAGCACATATCCGTGGTCATAGACCCCCGCGCCCATGCAGCGGCTGCGCATGGTGACGTTATCCATTGTTTCGAGTTCGGAAACTAATTGTTCCACGAACTTATCCACAGGCTCACCACCCACGGTTCCACCATCGACCGGAGCGCGCCCACCCCAATGTGCGGTCTGTTCGATCAGCATCACCTTGGCACCGGACTGCGCCGCTACCTTGGCGGCCTGCAGACCCGCTACTCCGCCACCGATCACCAGTACATCGGTGAAGGCGTAAAAGTGTTCATAGGTATCCGCATCGCGGCTGTCCTTGTCGGGCGCTTTGCCCAGACCCGCCGACTGACGGATGAAGGGCTCGTACACATGTTTCCAGAACGGCTTGGGATGGATGAACATCTTGTAGTAGAAACCCGCTGGCAAAAAGCGGGAAAGATGCGTGTTGA
This sequence comes from Ruegeria sp. CE9, assembly GCF_056537425.1. Taxonomy (NCBI): domain Bacteria; kingdom Pseudomonadati; phylum Pseudomonadota; class Alphaproteobacteria; order Rhodobacterales; family Roseobacteraceae; genus Ruegeria; species Ruegeria sp. CE9. Next base: position 113,597 of record NZ_JBQFRO010000004.1, read on the forward strand.
TCGCGCCTACGTCGAACTCGAGGTTCGGCCAGTGGTTCTGCGATACCGATGTCAGACCATTGAACAGCTCAGTCGTTGTGGCACGCTGGTTCGGCTCGAACCGGTTGCCCTCACCCAGACCGACCAGTGCGTTCGGCTCTTCCGCACCGCTGGCAACCATGCCGCGAGGACGGTGATACTTGAACGACCGGCCAACCATCATCTGGTCATTGGCCAATAGGGCTGACGCGAGTGTATCGCCCTCGTAGCCCTGCATCGAGGTGCCATTGAAGGTAAAGGTTACCTGTTTCGACCGGTCGATAAGGCGACCATGTTTTGCGAGGCGGGTGCTCATGATGCGGACCTTTCGCAGGTGGAAGCGTCGATGCCTCCGGCGGGAGTATTTTCAAAAAGATGAAGCATCAGGAGAAATCTCTCCATGCCCATCCCGGACGTTTTGCGGTGATGGCGTCCTTGATCTCTTGAGGCGGTTCGGTGACCTGGGCGGAATAAGTTCCAAAGACCTCAAGTGTATTCGTACAACGCGCGGCATGGAACCACTTGCCGCACCCATTGGCATGGCGCCAACGCTCGAAATGTACGCCTTTGGGGTTTTCGCGCATGAACAGATAGTCGTGGAATTCATCATCTGACGAGCCCGGGCCGTAACGCTTCAGATGCGCCTCGCCACCTGCGGCCAGTTCCGTTTCTTCGGCGTCGACGCCGCAATAGGGGCAATTCAAGATCAGCATTTTCTTACTACACCTATAGTTACTTGGCAGATGTCTGCTGCCGTTGCGCTGTCAGCGGGGCCACGTTCTGAAAATGAAACATGGCTTCGATTGGAACCGAGATACAGTTGGGCCGGATCGCAACGATTTCGCCCGCTACGAAATAAGTGAGCAATCCAGCGTCGTTGAGCCTTGCAGAAATCTCATCCCTGACCGTTCGGTCACTGTAATTGCACTCGATGACTGCAATGTTGACCCCTAAGGCCGCGAAATCAAAACTGTTGAAGACTTCAAGCTCATGCCCTTCAACATCTATCAACAGTAGATCAGCGGTTTCGACACCCTGTGACATCAGGATTTCATCCAGACGACGCACCTCAACCTCTGTTTCATCGATCACAGAATCGGCGAGTTCACCATCGAACTGGACATTGGCGTTTTGAACAGCAGACAACATGCGCTCTTTTTCCAATGATGCGCAACCGCGCAGCCATTCGGGGAACGACGCCTTCATGTCTTCACGCATGTGAAACAGCGTCATAGTACCCGAGGTTGAAGAAACAGCAGAATTCACAAGGGTTATGTTTGGATTATCATCGTGCCGTTTCTTAAGGTTCGAAAAATAGACAGGATGCGGTTCAATCAAAACACCTGTCCAAGAATCCTTTGACCAATAGCGCCAAATGGGATCTTCCATCTGGCCGTCATTAGCCCCAACCTGCACAACCCTGACTTGACGCGATTGTGCATCGAAGAAGGCGATCAAGAAATTCAGCAGCGCCAGCTTGGTTTTGCGTGGACGTCCGGGAATTGCTTGGGGCAAGCTTTCAATGTTCATTTGGCTTCACCGTTGACCGACATCAAGTCCGCCTGCGCAACCCATCGCGTTTCAGTTGCACCAAAACGGGCACAAATCAGATACTTGATGTGTCCAATTCTTTGCATCAGTGCGCCACCCCGGCCGCCACGCTCTCATCGATGAAGCGGCCCTCTTTGAAGCGATCCAACGAGAACGCTTCGGTCAGCGGTGAATGGCCTGTTGCCATCAGCTGCGCCATGCCCCAGCCCGAGCCCGGAATGGCCTTGAAGCCGCCTGTACCCCAGCCCGCGTTGATAAAGCAGCCATTCAGCGGCGTTTTTGACAGGATGGGCGAGCGGTCGCCGGTCATATCCACAATGCCACCCCACTGGCGCAGCATCTTCAGACGCGAGATCATGGGGAAAGTCTCGACCAGGGCGCGAACAGTCTCTTCAATATGATGGAATGAACCGCGCTGGGTGAAGTTGTTGAATCCGTCAGTACCACCGCCGATCACCATCTCGCCCTTATCGGACTGAGACATGTAGCCGTGAACGGTGTTGGCCATCACGACCACATCCATGCAGGGCTTAATCGGTTCTGAGACCAGAGCCTGCAGCGCAACGGCCTCAAGCGGCAGACGGAAGCCCGCCATCTCTGCAAGTTGACCGGAATGACCAGCAACCACGATCCCCAGCTTGTCGCAATCGATGGCACCCCTGGTGGTGTCGACACCTACAACACGGCCGTTCTCGGACCGCACGCCCGTGACTTCGCATTTCTGGATGATGTCCATGCCCATGGCCGAACATGCTCGGGCATAGCCCCAGGCCAGGGCATCATGGCGTGCTGTGCCGCCGCGTTCCTGCCAGAGACCGCCCAGAACCGGATAGCGTGGGCCTTCCAGATTGATGATCGGCACCAGCTCTTTCACGCGCTCGGGCCCGATCCACTCGGTCTGAACACCTTGCAGCGCATTCGCATGTGCCGTGCGCTGATAGCCGCGAATCTCGTGCTGGGTCTGCGCCAGCATGATTACGCCGCGCGGGCTGAACATGATGTTATAATTCAGTTCCTGGCTCAGATCTTCATACAGGCCTCGCGCCTTTTCATAGATCGCGGCTGACGGGTCCTGCAAATAGTTCGACCGGATAATTGTGGTATTCCGGCCAGTGTTACCACCGCCCAACCAGCCTTTTTCGATAACGGCGACATTCTGGATGCCATAGTTCTTACCCAGATAATACGCCGTCGCCAAACCATGACCGCCCGCACCTACAATGATGACGTCATAACGCTTTTTCGGCTCAGGTGATCGCCAGGCGCGTTCCCACCCGGTGTGATGGCGCAGCGCTTCCCGCGCAACAGCAAAGGCTGAGTAGTGTTTCATGATCGAATCCATCCGGCTCGGTAATTGGACGCAGATATGCCGCGCCCTGACATTTTAACCCTGCCACGCAACGTCGCAATAATACACTATTGCGACATGAGCGCCCCTCGCGGCCATTTGTCCCTTTTTTCTATGCTCTGACAGGTCTAAGTCAGGGCAACCATTTTGGAGGGACCATGTCGTTCTGGGTTCTGATCTTCCTGATCGCGCTGCTGATTGCCGTATTTCTGGGTTACACCATGCTGCGTGGTCGTCGCGCCGATGGCCCGACTGCGGCCTATGACCTGCGTGTATATCGCGAACAGCTGGCGGGGGTAGATCGTGATCTTGCGCGCGGGGTGATCGCAAAAGCTGATGCTGAGCGTGTTCGCACCGAAATCTCGCGCCGCATTCTTGCTGCGGATGCTCAGATGCGTGGCGAAGCGGAGAGTACCGGGCCGTCTCGTACTGTTACGATTATCGCTTTCCTTGCGATGGCCGCTGTTCTGGTGGGTGGGGCACTCGCGATGTATCGCCAGCTCGGCGCTGCCGGTTTTCCCGATATGCCCCTGTCGGTACGCTTGGAAATGGCAGAAGATCTTCGTGAAAATCGACCCAGCCAGATCGATGCCGAGGCCATCGCCACTCCGATTCAGGCACCCCCGCTTGAAGAAAGCTATGAGGCACTGCTGAACCGACTGCGAGAGACGGTAGCTGAGCGACCAGATGATCTGCAAGGCCATACATTGCTGGCACAGCATGAGACCAATGCCGGAAATTTTAAAGCAGGCTATGAGGCACAGACGCGCGTGATCGAGTTGTCGGGCGAGAATGCGCCAGCACATGCCTACTCGGATCAGGCCGAGATGATGATCCTTGCAGCCGGTGGCTATGTGTCCCCCGAAGCGGAAGCAGCCTTGATGCAAGCGTTAGAGCGCAATCCACGCTTAGGCCCTGCACGGTATTACTGGGGACAAATGCTGGCACAAACCGGGCGGCCTGACATGGCCTACCGCGTTTGGGTCGAAACCCTGAACGATGCCCCCGCCGGCGCGCCATGGGCAGATGCGATCCGATCTCAGATCGATGAGCTGGCGTTTCGTGCTGGGGTGTTCAATACCCCCGATTTTTCGGCACCCCCCGGCCCCAGTCAAGACGATGTAAATGCAGCGGCCGAGATGACAGCCGAGGAGCGGCAGCAAATGATACGCGGCATGGTCGATGGCCTCTCGGATCGCTTGGCAACCGAAGGCGGAACCCCCGAGGAATGGGCCCGGCTTATTGCGGCATTGGGCGTCTTGGGTGAAGGGCAAAGGGCCATCGCCATCCGGGATGAGGCCAAGGCGGTGTTCGCCGGTAATTCCGAAGCTTTGCAAATGATCGACGCTGCAGCGCTGCAAGCCGGGATTGCGCAATGATCCACGACGTTTTTGAAGACTTCGCCTCGTCCTTGACCCCTATGTCCGCCCTGATGGGGCTGGATCTGGGCGAGAAGACCATCGGTGTTGCCGTCTCGGATCGGATGCGCGGCGTGGCAACCCCGCTCGAAACAGTTCGTCGCAAGAAATTCACATTGGATTCAGCCCGGTTGATCGAGATTGTGGCCGAACGTGAAATCGGCGGCATCGTTCTTGGCCTGCCACGCAACATGGATGGCAGCGAAGGCCCCCGGTGTCAGTCAACTCGCGCATTTGCAAGAAATATGACCCGTTTGTCCGACATTCCCATTGGTTTCTGGGATGAACGGCTGAGCACAGTTGCTGCAGAAAAAGCACTGCTTGAGGCGGATACGACACGAAAACGTCGCGGACAGGTTATTGATCACGTCGCAGCGGGTTATATTTTGCAAGGCGCGCTGGATAGGTTGCGCTTTCTTTGACGGATCGGAAAACGCCCATGACGAATATGGTTTGGAAACGGGACGAGGTCGAAAGCCCTTGCATCCAGATCTGTGTCGTTCATCCCACCGAGCGTATCTGCACCGGTTGTTATCGCACGATTGACGAGATTACCCGTTGGTCCAAAATGGACAGCACCGAGCGGGCTGAGATCATGCAGGACCTTCCAGAACGTAAACCCCGTTTGGCAAAGCGCCGTGGCGGGCGGGCTGCGCGTTTGAACGGAACCTGATTTTCGATCTAAGTTTTCGGTGCCGGTGGTGTTCCGAGATCATTTAGCCGGTCATGGCTGCGGAGTTCTGCACCAAACAGCTCGACCAGCTCAGTTTGGGTCGTTGACCGCTTAACAGTTCTGTTGAGCTCTTCCTCCAACTCGGCTACTTCGGGTCGTTCATGCGTATTTTTGAAAAGTATGCGCTTAAGGACAGTGCGTAGTATCATTTAATTTACAACTTAGAGCAATCGACGCGCCACTGCAGGTCCATTCCGAACCCCGAGGGGGTAGTGAGTCCGGATTCTGTGGTTGAGTGAGTGGTAGCCCACAGCGGCGCGAAACAGTTTGATACCAATCCCTTATGCGGTGGGACGGTGCCAACTTTGTTAAGTTATTTGATCAACCAGTCAATAATGGTGTTGGCGATACTTTGCATTCCGTGGCGTCAACCGAAAAAACAACAATGCATGTCGAAACAAGATATTGTTTACAATATATTACTCAACTCACTTAACCTACCGATAGCCAAGCCTTCGCTTCGTCGAATTCTTCAGCCGGAAAATACTGAGTTCGGGTTCCCAGAACATGGCTGGCCATTCTCTGCGCCATCTTTTGCCAGGACTTGTCGCCGACAATCGCCGCACGATCCAACATTCCAATATGACCTGCTGCCAGTCGAAAATGCGCAGCCATGGCCGTTAGCCCCTGCCAGCCATCAAATTCGCGCAGGTCAATCAGCAAGCGGAACCCATCACGCCCGCGCAACAGTGCGTCAAGATCGGTTTGCGCCTGGCTGTACTCCTCTGAATCCAGTTTGCCCATCAAGCTGATCTGCACGCAAGGACCACCCAAATCTGTCACGTGAATCGACCCAAGTGACTCGCGCATCCAACGTCGCGCCTCTTCCAGCTCATCCATCCCGAAGACATGCACAGGACAAGGAAGAATTGGTGCAGCCAGTCGAATGCTGGTTTGAACCCACCCTTGATCCGCAACCACTCCGATACGGTCAAAGCCGCGCCAGTGACTGAGCCCAAGCTTCGTGTCTGACCACGCTGCGCCAAGATCATATCCTTTGAATTCCGGCGCCACGATCGCCAGCAGGCGTACCGAATCGTGCTCTTTCAACGCAGCCTCAATGGCAGGCACCAGGGTTTCCGCGTAATCCGCGCTCGTGACTTCGCCCGAAAGCTCGACTTCAATCAAACTACCGTCAGAATTTGTAAGGACCGTAATCATCTAACTCATCCTCCAAAGCCAAATAATGGCAGGAGGTTATGGGGATTCGAGCCATTGCGCCACTCCACCGGGAAGCTCGGGTCGGAAATAGGCAATCATCCGTCCATCCGGCCCTCCTTTAGCATCCCCGCCCCAGGGGGCAACACCATGCAAGCAATGGCGATGTAACAGATAGGCCTCACCCGGTCGTGCCGGCAACTCGATGCGAGTGCAGGTCTCAAACACTTGGCGGCGGGCGGCCTGATAGATGTCAGTAATATCAGCGATGGCCAACTGGTCTTTCGGCAAATCCCTTAACGCATCACGGAATGCCTCACCGAGGGTTTTGTGGCTGCCATCCCAAAGTACCATCGGTGCTGCGTCCGCGCTGGCCTCGGTCAGGGGGATTCCCAGTATCCACGCATGCGGTTCATCAATGCGGCGGCGCCGGTTAGGGCCCATCGGCCTTAGCCCGTCCACATGCGCCGCGTCCCGTCGTGCACGATAGCGTGCCGCGCCCTCACTTTCGCCTCGCCGGGGCTTCGGGTAACCTGGATAGATCACCGACACCTGCCCTTTGTGCAAATCGATCGGCCCGTAGTGCCGGTGCGCAAAGTCAATCGCAGCACCCGGCAAAGCTGAGGAGCCTACCACCCTGCCATGCGCATCATTTTCCAGTGCATCGACGCCGATGAACCACGTGCCTTCACAGTCGTGCCATTCAGCATGTTTGGGATCACAAACAGATGCCTTTGCAGCCGGTAGAACCTCTGCCACCCAGTTTGCCAACGCCTGATCGTAGGGAAACTTTACCCAGCCCCGTTCAAAAAAGGCCTCTACCACCCCAGCGCCTTTCTCAGCATGTTCAACGCGACAAGCGTCAGGAATACTGCGAAGACTCGTTTCAGCGGTTTGGGATCCATTGCGTGGGCCAGCTTCACACCCCAAGGTGCTGTGATCATGGTCATCGCAACGACTATACCGAAGGCAACCAGATTGACGGCCCCGAACGTCAGCGGCGGGCGATGTTCCGGGGCGATATTGAGGAATAAGAACCCGATTACTGATGGCACTGCAATGATCACTCCGAACCCAGCAGCAGTGGCCACAGCGCGATGGATGGGTGTGTTGTACAGGCTCATCAATGGAACACCGAAACTACCGCCACCGATGCCCATGAGAACCGACAAGAACCCCACCGAAGGCGACAGAGCTGCGCGACGCAGCCCTTTCGGCATTGCATCCCCCAGCCTCCATTCGGATTTTCCAAGCCCGAGATAGAGCCCAATGACCATGCCAAGCACTCCAAACAGCGCCTGCAACCACTCCGTGCGCAGCGCAGAAGCTACCAGCACACCAAGCACCGCACCGGCCGCGATGCCCGGCCCCCAACTGCGCAGGATGCCCCAATCTACCGCGCCTTTTTTGTTGTGGCTCAGGACGGATCGGATCGAAGTTACGATAATCGTTGCAAGCGAAGTAGCCAGACACAGTTGCATCAGCTGCGGTCCGCCATAGCCAAGCGTTTGGAATGCATAAAAAAACGCTGGCACAAGAACGATACCGCCCCCTACTCCAAGCAACCCTGCCAGAACCCCAGCCAAAGCGCCGATCACAAGCAAAAGGCCCAGCATCTGGGCCAGCAACATCGTCTCGGGCATCATTCCCCCAATACCGGCCCTAAGCCGACTTAGCCAACCTGTTCCACCTGCGACAACGCCGCGACAGAGTCCAGAGCCTGCAGGATCACTTCTGGGCCAGCATTCTCGCGCACGGCACCCTCAGAGAGCATCCGCCGCCACCCACGCGCACCCGGGCGTCCGGCAAACAGACCCAGCATATGCCGTGTGATCTGGTGCAAACGTCCACCATCGACAAGATGCGACTCAGCATAGGGCAACATGTTCTGTACCACTTTGACCGGATCGGCGACCTCGCCGGTTCCAAAGATCGACGCATCAGCGCCAGCCAGAATATCTGTCGGCTGATGATAAGCCGCGCGTCCGATCATGACGCCATCCAATCCGGCCTTCAGATGCTCGTGCGCCTGCTCAAGCGAGGTGATGCCGCCATTGATCGAAATATGCATGTCCGGAAATTCAGCCTTCATCTGGTGTACCAGACCATAGTCCAAAGGCGGAATATCCCTGTTTTCCTTGGGGCTTAGCCCTTGCAACCATGCTTTGCGCGCATGGATCGTGACCCGTTTGCACCCTGCAGCCTGAATCTGTCCGAGAAAAGCGGGCAGCACCTGTGCGGGCTCTTGTTCATCGACCCCGATGCGACATTTAACCGTGACCTCAACATCCACTGCGTCGCGCATCGCGGTCACGCAGTTAGCAACCTTTTCAGGCTCGCGCATCAAGACAGCGCCGAACGTGCCTGACTGCACCCGATCCGACGGGCACCCGCAGTTAAGGTTAATCTCGTCATATCCCGCATCAGCCCCCAGTTTTGCCGCCAGCGCAAGTTCCTGCGGGTCCGAGCCTCCCAATTGCAACGCAACCGGATGCTCTTGCGGATTGTGATCCAGCAAATGCAACGCACCACCGCGCACCAGCGCAGGTGCGGTCACCATCTCGGTATACAGCAGGGTTTCAGAGCTAAGCAGGCGATGCAGATACCGGCAGTGGCGATCCGTCCAATCCATCATGGGCGCCACACTCAAACGTGCGCTTTTCTGGATATCTTTGGGGTTCTTTTCCGGCATATCATGCTCGCGTTATCAGAATACGGGTTTCACCAGAAACCGGATATACTGAAAGACCCGCATCCGGCAAACTGTTCTGTATATCGGGAAATGGTACCGCCTCCCTGGCTTGAACAGGGGACCTCTGGATCCACAATCCAGCGCTCTAACCAACTGAGCTAAGGCGGCACTCGTGAGGGGCGATTTAGCGAAGGCGTGCGGGGATTGCAAGGGGATTAAAGCTGAATTCGCCAGCTTTGTTCGACCAAATCACATCCAAAAGAACGCACAGGCTTACTGTCAATCAACTGCCACCCAAACGACTGGTAGAGCCCGCAAGCTGCGGTGTGGCTTTCATGCGTCCACAGCGCCATTTCGCGATATCCGACCTCGCGGGCAAAACCCATACAAGTGGTCAACAACTGCTTGCCCAACCCCTGCCCTCGTACTTCGGGCACCAAGAGAAACAAGCGCAGCTTGGCGGTTTGGTCCGTCTGCTTGACGCAAAAGATACTGCCTAACCTTTGGCTCGCGTTCTCGGCGATCCAACCTTGCTCGTAAGCAGGGTCATGATTGGCAACGAAGTCATCAAGAATGCGTCCGACCAGTGGGCCGAAACTGTCGTCAAACCCTTCGTCACGGGAATAGAGCGCGTCATGCTGATGAACCAGCCAAGGGGCATCTTCGGCACGGAAGGGTCTGAGGGTCGTCGTTTCCATGCCCTATCTGACCCCATAGCTGGCTTGATTCTCAACCCATCGCACGTTAGCACCAAATCTCATTTCCCGGAGGCGAACATGGGCATTAACACCGAACGCGATATCGAAGCGAACTTACAAATCGGGCCAACCGATCATGGCATGGTGCGCCTGTTCATCGAAGGCAGCGGGATTGAGATTCCAATGGACTTTGATCCTGAAGAGGCCGAAGAAATCGCCGAGGAAATCCGAGCAGCGGCCCAAGCCGCGCGCGCTGTCAAAGGCTAGATCCTAGGATCGCGCAGCGCCTGCAATCGCCGTGCCGCGTCTGATGCGAATTTCTGCACCATCTTCTTGCGGCGTGCGGGGGCCAGCTTACTTTCGGGCCCCATGCGGATGATCTCGGCGTCATAAGCATCGGCGATGATCAAACCCGTTTCGGCAGGTAACAACTCGGTCGGGAAATCAGTATCCACGGCCCAGAAGAATCGATCACACCAGTCCAGATAACCCTGCCACTTGGAATCCGACTGATAATCAGCGCGGCTGGATTTACATTCGACCACCCAAATCTCGCCCTTGGGACCCAGCCCCATGACATCCACCCTTAGTCCGCGCGACGGAACGAATTCTTCAATTGAAACATAGCCATGGGTCAATAAGTGACGCGAAACACCACGAGCAAGTTTCTGTCCAGGCTGCATATCCAGAGTCATTCTGAAAATGTGAACAATTCGTGAACAAAAATCAAGCACTCAAACAATTCTTGACATGATACCATTTGGTATCTCAATTATATGATACCCAATAGTATCATATGGAGTTTATAATGAACTCACAAACCCAAAACGCGTTCCGGGCGCTGGCCGACCCTACTCGGCGGGACATCGTGCAAATGCTCGCAACCCAGGACATGACGATCGCCCAACTGACCGAACGTTTCGACATGACTCGCGCAGCGGTCAAAAAACACCTGACAGTTCTGTCAGATGGCGGCCTGATCACAGTCGAAGCCAAAGGTCGAGAGCGCATCAATCGCCTGGAACCTCAAGGAATGGCTCCGGTTCTGGACTGGCTCAGCTATTTCGATCGGTTCTGGGATGATCGTCTGGCAAATCTGAAGAAAGCTATTGAAGGAAACAACAAATGACTGATGCTGTTTTACAGAAAACGATCTTTCTCCGCGCAACGCCGGAGGTGGTTTGGGACTATCTGACCGAACCCGACCGGCTGGCCGAGTGGTTTCACAAACCCGAGCGGCCTTTGGTTTCGGGACAAAAACTTGAGATGTTCGGGACGACCAGCGGCGATCTTCTGATCTGGGGGGAAGTGCGCGAGGCGCGGCGTCCGAAGTATCTTGAGTACACATTCACCATAAAGCCGATGGGCGATACCGTGAGCGTGGTCAAATGGACGCTGGAACCGGTTGCAGGCGGCACCAAACTCGCGCTGGTCCACGAAGGTCTACCGCAGGGAGCCGACGCTTTCGGACTGATCCTTGCGCTGGACGATGGTTGGGACGAACATTTTGGCAAGATGCGTACATCACTGCACGAAACTGTTGATGCATGACCCCTTGTGCGAACCCGTCCGACGCCCTAACTAAGCGCTTGGCGGGTTCTGCCCTTCTTGTGACAGGTAGCATTCTGGTGGCCTTAAGCAATTCCGAGGGGGCTGGCTCTGTTCAGGTCCTGGCCTGATTACCTGGCGCCCACCTGTACATACAGGTCCTCGGGAATCAAACCGCACGGTTGACTGGTGGTCCCGCCACACTATTCACCGAACTATCAGCGCCCGGTGCGTGCTTCTTGCTTGATCACCGCAGGCTTTAAACCATGCGCAATCGGTGTTCCGCCGCGTGGTTTACCGGGCTTTTCAGCCATGCTCATGACGGCATAGGCGAACTGCACGCCTGCGAAGACGATCCCGTTCATGAACCAGATCATCACGAGGGCAATAAGCCCGATTTCTGAACTGGTGATCAGGTGGCGCAGATTGGCCACGTTGAACGCCAACAGGACCCCGACGAATACGGCTGAGATCACAAAGCCCCATACGACTTGTGTGATATAGAGACGGATCAATTTGGGCATGGCGAACCTCCTTGCGCTCTGACATTCAGTTTAGCGCATGTCTGGTCGCGGTAAAGGCGTCAGAACGCCTCGGGCTGGGCCTCGCGCGCCATATGGTCGAGCACGGCATTGACGAATTTCGGCTCTTTGCCCTCTGGGAAGAAAGCGCGTGCCACATCAACGAACTCAGTGATCACGACCTTGGGCGGCGTGTCGCTTTGGGTCAGTTCTGCCCCTGCCGCGCGGAACACAGCGCGCAGGGTCGGGTCGATGCGCGCGATGGGCCATTTGGCAACCAGCGCGCGATCCGTCATCTGGTCGATCGGGGCCTGATAGTTCACCGCATCATCCACCAGCTTGCGGAAGACGCTGATATCGCCATTCAGCATTTCCTCGCCTTCATAGACAGCACCAAACCGGTGATCCAGAAACTCGGTCACGACTGCTTCAGTCGTCTGGCCCGACTGTTCCATCTGGAACAGCGCCTGCACGGCATAGAGGCGTGCGGCGGATTTCATCAGGCGTTTCTGGTTGGCCGGTTTTGGCGCGTCTGTCTGGGTCATGCTGTCGAAGGTCCGTTGCTGTCGTCCGCCACAAGGATGGACTCGGACGGCGGCTTGAAACCGACGCCCTTCTTGGAAGAGCCCCACTTACGGCTGAGCGCAATCAGATGCAAGGCCGCAGCAGCAGCCCCGCCGCCTTTATTCATCTTTTCGGGATTTGCGCGAACTTCGGCTTGATCGTCATTTTCAACCGTCAGAATTCCATTGCCGATACATAGGCCCTGTAGCCCCATCAGTTGGATGGCACGGCTGGAATCGTTGCAGACAGTCTCATAATGCGTGGTCTCACCACGAATAACGCAGCCCAACGCAACATAGCCGTCAAAGTTACACTGGCGATCTGCCATCGCGATCGCTGTTGGGATCTCCAACGCACCCGGGACTTCCACGACTTCGCAGGTGCCGCCAGCGGCCTCAATCTCTGCCTTGGCACCAGCGATCAGATTGTCAGCAATCGCGCGGTAGAACGGAGCAGCCACGATCAGTAGTTTCACCGGTTTGTCGAATGTCGGCGTCGGCAGAATGCCATGTGTGTCTTGTTCAGCCATTATCAATCATCCTTGGAGATGGCGCGGGTTCCGACGATGGACAGCCCAAATGCGTCGAGCCCGAGATAAACAGTTTCCGGTGAGTCCGTCAGAAGAATCAACTCTTGCACACCCATCTTGGACAGAATCTGGGCCCCAAGGCCAGTTTGCTTGATAGTGCGCGGCCCTTCGTCATCAGCGGCATAAAGCGAGTTGCGGGGTTGGCGGAACAGGCAAACCACGCCGCGCCCTTCTTCCGCGATCTTCTCCATTGCACGCGGCAGCTCACGAGGCGATTTCGGACCAAGCCCCAGAATGTCCGGAGCTTCGTGTAGTGCGTGGGTCCGCGTCAGAACCGGTTCGGGTGTGGTGATATCCCCTTTGACCATTACGACGTGTTCGATACCATGGGTCTGATCGGTGAAAATGCGCATCTCCCATTCGCCGCCATATTCCGAGTTTACCTTTTGGCGCGATGTTTCAACGACCAGATTGTCGTTGCGCGAACGATATGAAATCAAGTCGCTGATCGTGCCGATCTTCAAGCCATGTTCTTTGGCAAACTCTACCAGATCGGGAAGGCGGGCCATTGTGCCGTCTGGGTTCATGATTTCGCAGATCACTCCCGCTGGGTTCAAACCCGCCAAACGCGAGATATCCACTGCGGCTTCGGTGTGCCCCGCGCGCACCAGAACCCCGCCGCGTTTGGCCCGCAACGGAAAGACGTGACCAGGTGTCGCGATATGCGCCATCGTGTTCTGTTCGTTGATCGCCGTCGCCACAGTCAGCGCTCGGTCGGCTGCGGAGATACCGGTCGAAACCCCTTCTCGCGCTTCAATCGAAACCGTAAAGGCGGTTTCGTGGCGAGAAGAGTTGTTCACGGCCATCATTGGCAGACCCAAATGATCGATCCGTTCCGCCGTCATCGGCAGGCAGATCAATCCACGCCCGTGCGTGGCCATAAAGTTGATGGCGTCCGCGTCAGCAAACTCGGCCGCGATCACCAGATCACCCTCATTCTCGCGATCCTCATGATCCACAAGAATATACATCCGACCTTTGCGGGCCTCTTCGATGATATCTTCGATCGGACTGATCGCCTCGCGCAGTTGGGCCTCAACTGGTCCAGGGGTTTCAAAACTCATATGGCAGCCTTTCGCACAACGGGTTTGTATGGCGGGATAGACCAGTGTGAACGCAAAGACCAGACCTCTGGGAAGAAGCCGACCGGCTGGCTTGGCGTCAACGCCCTCTAGGGCAAGTTGAATGTTTGCCTTTGCTCAGCGCTATGGATGATCTGTAGATCGGTCACAGCGATGAAGGCCGCACCACACCCGGCAATTGTTCGCTTTGCTCGAACGTTCAGATCAATTCAAGCCGCTTTGTCCACAAAATGCCTCATTCAGGCCTCTGGATCGCCCAAGCTTGACCTCAGTAACTTAACGGAACTCTTGTAAGCGCGCGAGATACAACTGCCGTGTTATACTCAACGGAATTGCCTCAACAGTCCTCTCTCTTCGCTAGCACATTGCGGCGAAACAGGCTGCTTCTCTCGATCGTACTATTGCATGTTCTCGCCGGTCTCGCGGTGAGTTTTTATACAGGCAATTCATTCTGGGCATCGACAGCATCAAACATCCTGAGCGCCTTTAGCATGTTGTCATGCTTTATCGTTGCCAACTATTTTCTTTGGCGATTGTACGTTGCGGCCTTTAAGGTCAAACCCAAAAAGCCCATTCACTGGATGCTATCTGATTTGCGGGCGACGCTTTCGGATCGGGTAAAAACCTCTGACGCGCTTGTCTGCTTTCTAAGCATCGTTCCACTCATTGTGACATTTTCATATCTCAAAACTGAGATCCCGAATGTGGTTCCCTATTCGTGGGATCCAATCTTTGCTGAGCTGGACCGATTGCTGCACGGTGGCCATGATGTCTGGACATTGCTTTGGCCGCTGCTTGGATCACCCTACGTAACGACCGCAATCAATGCCGCTTACAATCTGTGGTTCGTGTTCATCTACATGGCTGTTTGCCTTGCCTGCATCGATCGTCGCGACCCTGATCGTAGTACGATATTCCTTGTAGCTTTCGCGCTTAGCTGGGCGATCGGCGGCAACCTTCTTGCAATTGCATTCGCGTCGGTAGGACCGGTGTATTATGAGATCTTCGGGTTCGGCGATACGTTTACGCCGCAAGTCGAACTTCTTCATCTCTCGCACCAGACCAGCCCCGTCTGGGCGCTGGAGTGGCACCAACTCTTGCTCGACGGGCATTTCAACGATGGCCCTGTGGGCGGTATTTCTGCCATGCCCAGCATGCATGTTTGCACCAGTGTAATTCTGGCCCTTTATGGGTTTACATATTCACGCTGGATTGGCTGGGCAATGACCGCGTTTACCGCAGTCATTATGTTGGGTTCTGTCCACCTCGCGTGGCATTATGCGGTTGATGGTTATGCCTCCATCCTACTCGCGCTTGCGCTGTGGTGGCTGTCCAAAAAGTTGACGTCCAGATTTGGCCCTTCAACCTAACGATCAGGACATCTCGGCCAATCGCGCCACGTATCGAGCCAAAGTGTCAATCTCAAGGTTCACGCGATCACCAACCGCGACATCGCCCCAGGTGGTGACCTCTTTGGTGTGTGGGATGAAGTTGATGCCGAAATCGCAGCCTTCCACATCATTTACCGTCAGCGAAGTGCCATTCAATGCCACCGACCCCTTCGGAGTAATGAACCGAGCCAGATCCGCAGGCGCCCGCAAGGTCACCCGTGTGCTATCGCCTTCGTCGACCACTGCGACCACCTCAGCAACACCATCAACATGGCCCGAGACGATGTGGCCGCCCAGTTCATCCCCAACCTTCAAGGCCCGCTCTAGGTTGACACGCTTGCCGAGCTTCCAATTGTCCAGATTGGTTTTTGAAACCGTCTCGGCGCTGATCTGCACGTCGTACCAGTCATCGCCAAGTGCGATCACGGTCAGGCAAACACCATCGCTTGCGATTGAGGCGCCGATATCAATGCCCGCGGTATCGTAACGTGTCTTAATCCGAGCCCTCAGGTCGCCCTGCTGGTCCAGTTCGGTAACAGTGCCGATATCAGTGACGATCCCTGTAAACATTTCATCAACCCTCTGAACCTAGCTTCAACCGCCGAGGTAAAGGCCCGCGACCCCACCGACAAGCCCTGCCTTGCCGTGAAACCAAGAAACAGGCATATTTTTGTGCAAACGCACCACAAAGCGATCACCCGAGCAGACAGCATGTCACATTTAACGGCTAGCCCCGATCGGCGTGTGTTCCTGTTTCTGCAGGGACCACATGGCCCGTTCTTCAACGCGCTTGGTCGGATGCTTCGTGCGGCCGGGGCTCAAGTCTGGCGAGTTGGCTTCAACGCGGGTGATCAGGCCTTTTGGGGCGACAATGTCAGCTATATTCCGTATCTTGGCGAACCCGACGATTGGTCTGAAACTTTTGGCGAATTGATTACGCACCACGGTGTGACTGACATTGTGCTTTATGGCGATACCCGACCTATCCATGCCCACGCAATCCAGATCGCTAAAACGCGTGGGATCACCGTGCATGTGTTTGAAGAAGGATATTTACGCCCTTGGTGGGTGACTTATGAACGGAACGGGTCGAACGGGAACTCGCGTCTTATGGAATTAGACGTTGCGCATATGCAAGCAGCACTCGCGCAATCCGAAGGCCATTCACCTCCGCCGCCAACCCATTGGGGGGATATGCGGCAGCACATCTTTTACGGTGCGTTATATCACTGGTTCGTCCTATTTCTGAATAGACGCTACAGAAACTTCCGCCCTCATCGAGAGCTTCCGGTCTCAAAAGAGTTTCGCCTGTATTTCAAGCGCTTGGCATTGATGTCAATTCATAGGTTGCAACGCGGTTGGGCCACAGCACAAGTCAGGTGGAGCGGTTTCCCCTATCATCTTGTATTGCTGCAATTGGGGCATGATAGCTCGGTCCAATACCACTCGGACTTTTCGTGCATGGCTGATTTCCTGGAGCAGGTCATTGCGGGATTCGCAAAAGGCGCCCCGTCGCATCATCACTTGGTCATCAAAGAGCATCCGCTTGAAAACCACCGTGAGCCACTACGGCAAAGGGCGCGTCAGATTGCAGAGCAGCACGGCATAGCGGATCGTATTCACTATGTCCCCGGCGGAAAGCTGGCAAAACTGCTTGGCGATGCAAAATCTGCAGTGACCGTCAATTCAACGGCGGGTCAGCAAGTTCTTTGGCGCGGCATTCCGTTGCGAATTTTCGGGCAGTCGGTCTATGATAAACCGGAATTCGTATCGCAGCAATCGATCGAGGCGTTTTTCGCCCGCCCGGATGCCCCTGGTGGCAAAGCCTATCGGGCCTATCGCCAATTTCTTCTGGAAACCTGTCAGGTGCCCGGCGGGTATTACTCTCGCCGGGGACGCCGTCAATTGCTGAGGCGGGCTGTCGATATGATGTTGTCGCCTCAGGACCCTTATGAGGTGCTGCTTTCGGATAAAGAGGCCACAGCGCCACAGTTGCGCCTTGTTGATTGATCGAGGCCAACCTGTTGCTGGATGTTTCAAATCGAAGCGGGTAACCTTTCCAAAATAAAAGACGACTGAGGTAAATTGGCAGTGCATTGCTTTCCTACCCGATGGATCCGGGGGGCGTCGCTTGTGGCGGCCCTTGGCCTGCTGGCAGCATGTCAGCTGCCCAAATCCGGACCGAACAAGACCGAGATTTTGGCCGGTTCGGTCGAGAATGGCGGCAATGCCTTTGTTGTCGAGGTCGACGACCGCGTCGCACGCGCAACCTCGGCAGTTCCGCAATATGGGTTCTCGCAGTCATTCCGCAGCGCACAAAGCGTCGCGTCGGACACCGTGCGCCCGGGTGATGTGCTGAGCCTGAGCATTTGGGAAAACGTCGATGACGGTCTGCTGACTTCGGAAACCGGTGGAGCGACCATTCTGGACCAAGTGCAGGTCGACAGTGAGGGCTATATCTTCGTCCCCTACGCCGGGCGCCTGCGGGCGTCGGGGAACACCCCGGAACAGCTGCGCACATTGATCTCCTCGAAACTGGAAGAACAGACACCAGACCCCCAGGTTCAGGTGACCCGCACGCCGGGCGACGGATCGACTGTATCCTTAACCGGAACCATCGGCGCGCCGGGTATTTATCCGATTGAACGTCCGACCGGCACCTTGTCGACCATGCTTGCACAGGCAGGCGGCGTTGCGGTGGCGCCGGATATTGCGTTGGTGACGGTGATACGGGGCAGGCAGAAGGGAACCATCTGGTACAACGATCTCTTCCGCAACCCGGAAACCGATATCGCTCTGCGTGGTGGTGACCGTATTCTTGTCGAAGAGGACAGCCGTTCGTACATCGCGCTGGGTTCGACTGGCGGCCAGTCCCGAGTAGCCTTTGAAAGTCAGGATTTGTCAGCCCTTGAAGCGTTGGCGCAGGTTGGAGGCTTGCAATCGCTGTCCTCGGACCCCACCGGCATTTTCGTCCTGCGCAATGAACGGCAGGACATCGCGCGCAATGTGATGGGACGGCCAGAGCTGAATGGCGATCAGCGTATGATTTATCTGCTGAACCTGACCGCACCCAACGGGCTATTTGTAGCCCGCGATTTCGTAATCCGCGACGATGACACGATATACGTCACTGAGGCCCCATATGCGCAGTGGAGCAAATCCGTCTCGTTGATTGCCGGAGGTTTGACGCCATTTGCCAATGTGGCGACGCTGACGGGTAACTGATAAATGCTCTCTGAACCGGAGAACATGGCCGGGGGCGAGCGCTCCCGGCTTTTTGTTTACAACGGCGGTTTCCTGACACAGCGGCGTGTGCGGCGCATGCTATCTTTGGCGGGATATGACATACGGCTAGGGCTGCCTCAGCCGGATGATCTGGTTGGGGTCTGGGGCAACAGTCCGACGGCCCATCGCGGCCTTCGTATCGCGCAGAAACACAATGCGCCTCTTCTCAGGGTCGAAGATGCGTTCCTAAGGTCGCTACACCCCGGAAGAACCGGAGACGCCCCGCTGGGCTTGCTTCTGGATCGATCAGGACTGCATTTTGATCCGAGCTCATCCTCGGATCTGGAGACCCTGCTGGCCACGCATCCTCTGGATGACACCGCCCTGCTGGATCGCGCACGGGGCGCAATAGCGCGGGTCCAAGAGCTGCATCTAAGCAAATACTCGGCCTTTGATCCTGATCTTGCGCCCCCCGATCCCGGTTACGTCCTGGTCGTTGACCAGACCCAAGGGGATGCAGCCGTCACTGCAAGCAATGGCGATTATGCACGGTTCCGCGAAATGCTTGTCATCGCGCAAGAGGAAAACCCCGGCGCGCGCATCATCATCAAAAGCCATCCCGAAACCATATCAGGACACCGAAGCGGGTATTACTCGGATCAAGACCTTACCGATCGTGTGTCAATTCTGGACAGCCCCATCAGCCCCTGGTCGATGCTGGAGGGGGCCATCGGCGTCTATACTCTGTCGTCACAAATGGGGTTCGAGGCCATCTTGGCAGGGCACAAACCTCGCGTGTTCGGGCAACCCTTCTATGCCGGATGGGGGTTGACCCAAGACGATGCGCCCCTGCCCCGTCGGCAACGCAACCTCACCCGGGCGCAGCTTTTTGCAGCTGCCATGATCCTCTATCCCAGCTGGTATGACACTTATCATGATCGTCTGTGCGAATTGGAAACCGTGCTCGATACGCTTGAGGCGCAAACCCGCGCCTGGAGGCAAGACCACAAGGGCTGGACCGCATCCGGGATGCGGGTGTGGAAGCGCCGCCACCTGCAGCGCATGTTCGGGCAACATGGCAAGCTGCGTTTCGTGTCCGAGCAACCGAAAGATACTGCACAACCGCACATGGTCTGGGCGAGCCGAGCCGCTGATACCGTGAACGCAACTCGGGTCGAGGATGGCTTTCTGCGTTCGCGTGGATTGGGGGCGGAACTGGTGCCGCCGCTGTCGCTGGTGATCGATGATATCGGCATCTACTACGACCCTACGCACCCATGTCGGCTGGAAGAATGGATCACCACGCGCGAGACCTTGCGCCCGGATCAAAAGCTTCGTGCCGAACGGCTAGCGGCCCAACTAATTGCTGAGGGTCTTAGCAAGTATAACGTCGGTCACCCTGCCCCGGATCTGCCGAAGGGGCATCGTATTCTTGTGCCGGGTCAGGTTGAGGATGACGCTTCGATCCGCTTGGGAACCAGCAATATTCGCACCAATCTGGACCTGTTGCGCGCCACACGCGAAGCCAATCCTGACGCTGTTCTGATCTACAAGCCGCACCCGGATGTTGAAGCTGGATTGCGCGAGGGCAAGATCGAAAGTGATCTGGCCGATATCACAGTGGAAGGCACGGATCCTGCGACCCTTCTGGCGCAGGTAGATGAGGTCTGGACCATGACCTCTCTTCTGGGGTTCGAGGCATTGTCGCGCGGCGTGAAGGTCATGACGCTGGGCGCGCCGTTCTATGCCGGATGGGGGTTGACGACCGATCTTGGGGCCGTGCCTGCTAGACGTGGTGCGCGGCCTTCGTTGATGGGGTTGGTCCATGCAACCCTGATCGATTATCCGCGTTATTTTGACCCCGCGACCGGGCAGGCCTGTCCTGTCGAAGTCGCGGTCGAACGGCTTGCACAAGGCACGCCGTCCCCCACCGGCCCTCTCAATCGCATTCTATCAAAGCTACAGGGTGCACTGGCGACCCATGCACGGTGGTGGCGCTGAGCCTTAGTGCGTCACACGTCCCCAGCGATGCAGGACGTCACCACAGACGACCTGTGTTTCGATCAGATCGAACCTCGGTGCTGCCTCCAAAGTCTCAAGACCAAGCGCTCCGAGTGCGGGGAGGCCCTCGGCGCCGATCGTCAAACCGGCGGTGAATCCAACCAGCTCATCCACCAGATCACGCTCCAGCAAGGACGCCGCCAACGCTGATCCGCCCTCACAAAAGATGCGCGTCAGCCCGACCTGCCCAAGTTGCTGCAACAGATCCGAGGCATCAATGTGATGATCATCCAAAGCGCAGGGGATCAATCTTGCGCCCAGCCCTTCCCAAGCGCGCGCACGTTCAGGGTCTGGATGAGGGCCATGGCAGAGCCAGACCGGGACCTTGGACGCTGTGCGAGCGAGATGTCCCATCAAAGGCAAGTCCAAATGACGAGACACGACCACACGCACCGGCTGATATTCGATGCCAAGATCGCGAACGGTCAGCGACGGGTCATCGGCGCGCGCCGTTCCAGCGCCGACCATGACCGCATCATGTCGAGAGCGCATGGCATGCACCACGCGGCGCGCCTTGGGGCCGGTGATCCATTGGCTATGACCGGTTTCCGTAGCGATGCGTCCATCAAAGCTGCTGGCTAGTTTCAACGTCACAAACGGGCGGCCTTGTTCGGTTTTCAGAAAAAACCCGGCGTGGTCACGCGCGGCCTGTTCTGCCAGCACCCCGGTCGCGACCTCGATCCCGGCCTCGCGCAACATGGCAAACCCTTGGCCTGCGACGCGTGGGTCACTGTCTTCAATTGCTGAGACAACCCGCGCAACACCTGCCTTGATCAAAGCCTCGACGCAGGGCGGCGTTTTTCCGTAGTGAGAACAAGGCTCAAGCGAGACATAGGCCGTAGCCCCCCTTGCTGCCTCACCCGCCTGGGCAAGCGCCTCGGGTTCAGCATGTGGGCGTCCTCCGGGCTGTGTCCACCCACGCCCGACGATGCGCCCATCGCGCACGATGACACACCCGACAGACGGGTTCGGCCAGCACGTGCCTTGTCCGCGCCGCCCCAATGACAGAGCCAGCGCCATAAATCGCTTATCTGTTTCGCTCACTCGTCCGTCGAAGGTTGCGGCGGGCGCAACTCGTGGACAAACTCCTCGAAATCGTCGGCCGCCTGGAAATTCTTGTACACACTCGCAAAGCGAACATAGGCGACAGTATCGATCCGGGCCAGCGCTTCCATGACGATTTCACCGATTTTGTTGGATGGGATATCGGTGTCCCCCATGCTTTCCAGACGGCGTACGATACCCGAGATCATCTGATCGATCCGATCAGGTTCAATGGGTCGTTTCTGCATCGAAATGCGTATCGAACGCTCAAGCTTGTCGCGGTCGAAATCTTCGCGTTTGCCGTTGGTCTTGATCACGACCAGATCGCGCAGTTGCACACGCTCATACGTAGTAAAGCGTCCACCACAAGCCGGGCAAAACCGGCGCCTCCGGATCGCGACGTGATCCTCTGCCGGGCGTGAATCCTTGACCTGAGTGTCGATATTTCCGCAAAACGGGCAGCGCATCCGCCGTCTCCTCGTCCCTAGCTGGCCTCTTTTTGTAAGCGCTGCGGCTTACTTATCCACAACTATAGGGCAGCCGCTAGGGTTTGGGTAGTCGGAATTTTTCACCGCAATATAAAGCGTCACATAAAATGCGCAGCGACCTTTCGCGCGTGCGGCGCGCTGCGATGTTCAAACAGGTATATTCCCTGCCATGTGCCCAGCTTGGGAACCCCGCCCGAAACCGGTATCGATAAGGACACAGGCATAACGGCGGCCTTGATATGGGCGGGCATGTCGTCCGGCCCTTCATAAGTATGGCGCAGGTAAGACATTGAGGGATGATCCGACGGCGGGACAAGCCGCTCAAAGAAGGCATGCAGATCAGTCTGGACCTCAGGATCTGCATTCTCTTGAATGAGCAAAGAACAAGAGGTGTGTCTGACAAAGAGGGTTAATAAACCGTCTGAAACCGGGCTTAGCCAACTGCGCACAGGGGCGGTGAACTCATAAAGCCCCGCACCCTGTGTCTGGATCGTGAATTCCGTTTGCATCAGGATCAGTTGATAAAGGGGCGGACGCCGCAGCGCCCATTCGCGCCTTGAACCGACATGCTGTCGCCTGGCTTGAACCCAGAAGAAAAACTGCTCTGCTGTTGAACATTGGCGGGCTGCGTCAAAGTGAACTGGACGGCTGTTCTGCGCCCTGTCGTCACGCTGGGCCCATAGCCTCGCAGGACATAGATTTGTTGCTGCCATCCAGCGCCCAGCTTACGTCGCGCAAAATCAGCCGCCGCACACCAGTACCCGTCGATATCCTGACGTGTCCTCGGAATGACTTCAAAGTTGTCACCACTCATGAGTTCAGTTCGATAACCGTTCGGCGCCGCTTCAACCACGACCGGGGAACTTGCCATGAGCATCGCTGCAAATGTAAATAGTACTGTCTGTTTCATCGCAATCATCTTTCTGTTTCTACCTGAAATATAGACTAGCGCGCCGATATCGTCAGCAAAGCGAACTTAACGATCATGTCAGTTCGACCCTCTTTGTTCGTGATCATATGTCAACCAGCCTTCGTATCGGATCAGCTGTCCCAATCCGGGCGCGTGCGCCGAGATGTCGAACCGAAATCGCGATTGCGCATCCTCGCTTTCTGTCGATGCAGAGCGAGGAAGCAGAAACCCCGGGCATGGTAGGCCAAACAGGCTGAGGCGTCGGATCTCGACGCCCAATCCCATATCGGTTTGAACTGGCTGCAACCAAATTGTCAGTCCACCAATCTGCTCTCGCACGCATTCTAGGCGCGAGTCATAACTGATCCGTGAACGGGTTCGATGCCCTGCAAAATCACGATCCCACTGCCAGTTCGAGCCGCTCTTTTTGATGCGAAGGTTGACCGGCAAATCCCTTCCTTCGGGTGGAAATCGCCCGATGCGCAACATCAAGGCAACCAGCCACCCTCGATCTCGTGTGACGCTGCATCGACCGGAATATCGCCCTTCGCGGCTGTGCAACTGCTGGATCGATGCGGGTAGGCCATTGTACTCGCCAAGCGCCTGAAGGAATGGATCAGCGTCAGAAGCCATCAGGCGCGAACCTAGTTCTGAGACGAGTATCCGGAACCAGACATTTATCCTGCCGTCCGAACAGAGCATATCGATTTCGGGCAATCATGCAGTAGATCGGGTTCTTCACAAACTTAGGCAAGAAACGACATATCGAGAGCACGCGCCATGGCCCGGGCAAAGCCCTCATTGCTGCGGCAAACGCGTCGAGCTTTTGGTGAACCTCGCCATCAACGATCACCAGATTGGTTTCGAACTCATCCGTTGGCAGGCTCAGGCGGGAATATAATTGTTGCCCCAGCGGGGATTGGGCGGTCGCAAAACAAAACCTCTCGTCCCGATCATGTTTCAGAATGAAGTGAAAGAACCCCGAGCACAGCACACATTCACCATCAAAGACGATTAAATCAGTATCTATGGGCAGGTTTAGGGGCACAAGAATTCGAATTTTAGCAAGCTGTTACACGGATGCTGTCATGCGAGATACCTCGCGACAATGCGACATGACAGACCAACCATAAGGATAGAGTGTGCCGGGGAACCCGTTGAAACGGTTTGGTGGACCGTTCGCCCAGGCTCTGACCTTATCCCCAAAAGGCGCTAACCCGACAACACCGGCTATTTAGGTATCCGACCACACGACTAACATGGCCATTTCAGCCAAATCCTTGTGATAATCAGACAGGCCTCGCGCGCGGCCTTCAAGACTGGCGCATTGAAACGAATTGCCGCTAAGGTAACAGGATTACAGGAATGAGTTTTGGACTAAGTTATGGATGTCGATATTTCGCGTATTCAACTGTTGGCACGAACGCTTGAGAAATACGCTGACGTGCAGGTGGTGAACCAGGCACTAAATGACAGCGCCTTGACCCGCGCCGATATCGATCCCCCAGCCGAACAGTATAGCGCCCACAAAGAGGCACTCTTTGTTCGCAATGCCTGTGATGCGCTTGGTGATATCACCTTTGGTGCCCGCGCGGGGCTAGAGTTCAGCTCATCCTCCAGCATCACTGCCTATATCAGCAAATACTCGCGCGATCTTAGACAGGTCATGGAAAACACCACGCGTTTCCACGGTATCATAGACCCGGCTCTTGTTTTCAATCTGCGTGTGTCGGGTAACGCCGCCTCGCTTGAGGCGGATTGGAAAGATCCAAGCTTTTCCCGCTATCATCGGCGGACCGAGTTCCTGTTATTCGGCGCCATCGCGCGAATGCGCGCACTGACGCAGCTGGATCTAAACCCAATCGAAATGCGGTTTCAGCACAGCGTTGGACAGCACGCCGCAACCTATCAAAAGATCGGAGGGTTTCCGGTGACCTTCGGTGCTGAGCGTCTGGAGATCATCCTGTCGCTTCCTTCGCTCGATGTCCCGATCCCAACTTATGATCCCAGCCTGCGCGCACATCTTGTGGAATATGGCGAACGTTTGCTGGCTGAGAGGCAACTTCCCAAACAAAAGACACGGGCACAAATCGAAGGGTTGATCACGCGTTCCATGCCCGGAGCCATTATTCACGCAGATGATGCAGCGGCACAGCTTGGTCTAAGTCCTCGGACTTTGGCGCGCCGCTTGTCCGATGAAGGCACCTCGTATCGAGAAATCGTCGAGGAACTGCGCTGCGATCTGGCGCAAACATTTATCAAGAACGGCATGCACTTATCCGAGGTTTCTTACGCGCTGGGCTATTCCGATCAGCCTGCGTTCTCAACCGCCTTCAAACGATGGACCGGTCAGGCCCCCAGTTCATTTCGCAAGCGCGTATCGCACCCGCTCTCTCGCGAATGAGGGTGGCCGGGGGTCAACAGCTCCATCACCTCGCCCCGGCCTGTCCATGAGTGGACACCAGCGATATAGGCAAAGCCTCGGTTCTACTCTTGTGAGTTCTCGCCAATTTGAATCGAAGTTCAGACAATGTGATCGACGCTCAGAAAAAAAGCGCCTCGGATGAGGCGCCTTTGATTTACTGATCCAGGAAAGACCGCAGTTTTCGCGACCGGCTGGGATGTTTGAGTTTCCTCAGCGCTTTTGCTTCGATCTGACGAATACGTTCGCGTGTCACGCTGAACTGCTGGCCCACTTCTTCCAGAGTGTGGTCGGTGTTCATGCCGATGCCAAAGCGCATCCGCAAAACCCGTTCCTCACGCGGCGTGAGTGAGGCGAGAACCCGTGTAGTCGTTTCCTTGAGGTTCTCCTGAATGGCACTGTCCAGCGGCAGCACGGCATTCTTGTCCTCGATGAAATCGCCCAACTGGCTGTCTTCCTCGTCACCAATTGGCGTTTCGAGGCTGATCGGCTCTTTAGCGATTTTCATCACCTTGCGAACCTTCTCAAGCGGCATCTGCAGCTTTTCGGCCAGTTCTTCCGGCGTCGGCTCACGGCCGATTTCGTGCAGCATCTGACGACCGGTCCGAACCAGTTTGTTGATCGTCTCGATCATGTGCACCGGAATACGGATCGTCCGCGCCTGATCCGCGATGGACCGCGTGATCGCCTGACGAATCCACCAGGTCGCATAGGTCGAGAACTTATAGCCGCGGCGGTATTCAAATTTGTCCACCGCCTTCATCAGGCCAATGTTACCTTCCTGAATAAGATCAAGGAATTGCAGACCGCGGTTCGTGTACTTTTTGGCGATCGAGATCACCAGACGCAGGTTGGCCTCGACCATTTCTTTCTTGGCCTGCCGCGCCTCTTTCTCACCCTTCTGAACCTGCTGCACGATGCGGCGGAATTCAGGGATATCGAGGCCTACATACTGACCGACCTGAGCCATGTCGTTGCGCAGCTCCTCAACCTTTTCGGTCGAGCGTTCGATGAACATCTGCCAGCCCCGGCCCGGCTTCTCGGCCATCTCTGCCAGCCAGTTCGGATCAAGCTCGCGCCCACGATAGGCGTCAATGAACTCACGGCGGTTGATCCGAGCCTGGTCAGCCAGCTTCACCATCGCACTGTCCAAAGACA
This sequence comes from Ruegeria sp. CE9, assembly GCF_056537425.1. Lineage (NCBI taxonomy): Bacteria > Pseudomonadati > Pseudomonadota > Alphaproteobacteria > Rhodobacterales > Roseobacteraceae > Ruegeria > Ruegeria sp. CE9. The sequence continues at coordinate 140,216 of NZ_JBQFRO010000004.1, forward strand.
TGACGCGGCGGTTGATGCCATAGAGCTGGTCAATCAGTGCTTCGATCCGGTTGTTGTGCAGGTGAAGGCCGTTCACCAGTTCCACAATCTCGGCCCGCAGCTTTTGATAGGTTTCTTCATCTTGCGCACTAAAGGTGCCGTCTTCGTTCAACGTGGCCGAAATCCGGCTATCCTGCATCTCGCTTAGCTGAGCGAAGTCGGTCGAGATGCGTTCCAGCGTGGTCAGCACCTGATCCTTCAGCGCCGCTTCCATCGCGGCCAGAGACATATTGGCCTGATCGTCATCGTCGTCGTCATCATCGCTGGCAATCGGGTTGCCATCAGCGTCAAGCTCTGGCCCTTCATCCTTGGCTGGTTTAGCTGCCTGAACCGCTGACGTATCAACCACCGGTTCTTCGACTTCGCCATCTTCACCCATCTGATTGCCGAAGGTGGTTTCCAGATCGATAACATCGCGCAGCAAAATGTCTTCGGACAGGAGCTCGTCGTGCCAGATGGTGATCGCCTGAAAGGTCAGCGGGCTTTCACACAGCCCCGCGATCATCGTGTTGCGCCCGGCCTCTATCCGCTTGGCGATGGCGATCTCGCCCTCACGGCTCAGCAGTTCAACCGATCCCATCTCGCGCAGATACATGCGCACTGGGTCATCCGTGCGGTCCAGCTTTTCGGTAGCAGCCCCAGCCAGCGCAACCTCGCGCGGGCCTTCGGTCGTGACCAGTTCAGTCGAGCCTTTGTTCTCTTCCTCTTCGGCCTCTTCATCTTCGATGATGTTGATGCCCATCTCGGACAGCATCGACATTACGTCTTCGATCTGTTCCGAGCTGACCTGATCAGGCGGCAGAACCTGATTGAGCTGGTCGTAGGTGATGTAACCTTTCTCGCGAGCCTCGGCGATCATCTTCTTGACCTGGGCCTGGCTCATGTCCAGCGAGATTTCCTGTTCCTGCTCGTCGGATTTGCGGTCTTCGTTCGTATCCTTGGCGGCCATTCAATGCTCCTGCAGGGATGGGTGATTCGTTAGAACCGAATCATTAGCGCGTAGAAGTGATTCGGCCACCCGTTTACCCGTTTTTCTTTTCCAGTGCCTTACGAAAACACCACTAACGGCGTTTCCGCTCGAAATTGATACCCGACATGATGGCCTCAAACGCGTCTTTCTCGTCGCGGTTGATTCGCGCACCATTGTCGGCGATGTCGAAAACGGCCCTGTCTTCGTTCTGGCTGCGGCTTGTGCGGTTGCGCTCTTCGGCGGCCTGCGCCAGCCGATATGTCAGCGCCTCATCGGCCAGATCAGACAATTCCTCCGCCGCTTCGGCAATCTCAGCATCCAACCCCCGGAGCGCTTTGATCTTTGCGAGTTCCTCGGCCAGCGTCATCTCGGCCTTTTCAACGTCGCCCGGTTTGTACACACAGGGGATCACAGCGACATGGCGAAGGGCCAGAAGGTTTTCAAGGGGTTCTGGGCCCAAAGTTTGCATGATGTGGTCTTGCAGATTCTCAGGATCGTCGATTGCATGGCGCAGGATTGCGTGACGCAACGCGGCGTGATCGGGATCGAGACAATCCATTTCCTCAAGCTGGTGTTCGAATTGCACCACAACCTGCGGATTTAGAATGGCAATTGCCAGAATGGCCGCTTCGCGCAACTGAATGTCAGCATTCTCGGCCGAGGCCAGAAAAGACGCCCGCGCGCCAGGCGTGGCAGGCTGAGCCGGCGGCTGCCACTTGCCGCGCAGCTGCCATGGGCGATTCGGCGATTGTCGCTGCGGACGAAACAATTGCCACCGTAGGTCCTTAATTTCCTGTCCGTAATGCGACCGGATTGAGGGATCGCGGATCAGCTTGATCTTCTCACGCAGAGATTTATCCAACGCCGCCTTTCGTTCGGGGCTGTCAAAAACCTTACCCTCTGTCTCACGCTGCCACAGCAGTTTGACCATCGGGATCGCACCTTCAAGCACAGCTTGAACTGCCCCCGGCCCGTCAGCGCGCAGCAGATCGTCGGGATCTTTGCCTTCAGGCATTAGCGCAAAGCGCAGAGATTTCCCGGCCTCTAGCAACGGCAAGGCCAAATCGACCGCCCTCATCGCCGCGCGCAATCCTGCAGTATCGCCGTCCAGCGCAATGATTGGCTCATCAGAAATGCGCCACAGCAATTGCAACTGATGCTCGGTGATCGCGGTTCCCAAGGGCGCGACCGCAGCGCCAAAGCCAGCCTCAGCCAGCGCGATCACGTCCATATACCCTTCGGCCACGATCAACGGTTGCCCCTTCCCCGCTGCCTGGCGCGCCGGCCCGTGGTTATAGAGGCTTCGCCCTTTGTCGAACAACTCGGTCTCGGGCGAGTTCAGGTATTTGGCGTTGTCATTGGGATCCATCGCCCGACCGCCGAACGCAATACAGCGCCCGCGCGGGTCTCGAATCGGATACATGATCCGGTTGCGGAATGTGTCATAAGGTTTCTTACCCTTGTTCGATGGCTTGGCCAGCCCGGCCCCGAGGATCAGATCTTCGGCCACGTTCTTGCCGGTCAGATGATCCCACAGCGCCTGCCAACCGTCCGGCGCGAACCCGATCTCCCACCGATCCAACGCCTGCGCGTCCAGTCCACGGCGACCCAGATAGTCGCGTGCCGCCCCCCCTGCGCCGGTCTTGAGTTGCAGGCGGAAGAATTGCACCGCCTGCTCCATCACATCTGCCAGTTGCGAGCGGCGATCCTGTTTTTCCTGCGCTTTCGGGTCCCGCGCGGGCATTGGCATCCCGGCCTCGCGCGCCAAAATCTCAACCGCTTCGATGAACGAGACATTCTCGGTCTCTTTCACAAAGCTGATTGCGTCGCCTTTAGCGTGGCAGCCAAAGCAGTAATAGAATCCCTTTTGGTCATCGACGTGGAACGATGCGGTTTTTTCATGGTGAAACGGGCACGGTGCCCACATGTCTCCTTTGCCTTGATTGGATTTACGCTGATCCCACATGACCTTACGCCCAACAACCTGAGACAGGCTGAGGCGCGTGCGCAATTCATCCAGAAATCCGGGGGGCAAAGACATGGGTCAAACCTGCCAGAAATGAAAACGCGCGCCAAGGGGATGGCACGCGGTTGTCCACAAAGAAATTCTCAAGCTGTGGATTATTGCTGCAAACACAGCTCCAACCATGCGGCGCCGAGGTCTTTCTTACGCACATCGCGCATCTTTTGTTCATAGACCCAAGGTGTGATCAGCGGAACCGCCGCGTTGTAGTTTTCCGGCCAAGTCGGGCCGCTATCTGCCACTGCCTGCGCTACATCGCGCTCTTTCACCCGATCAAGGCGCGCCTGCTGAATCGCGGCAACAACATCGGCCTGATACTTGCAGCTCTGCTCTTTGGTTTCCTGAGCAAACGCTGGGGTGGCAAGCAAGGCCGTGACAATGGCGATACGCAACATGAAGGTCTCCGAGGATTCGTTTCGTTCCAAGAAGTTTAGCCGCGGGCGGCGATGCCTTCCATCGCCCTTTTCAAATCGTGAACTAATGTCTCAGCCATGGATCGGAAGATCATGATCTGAAACGCATTTTCACCGACACGCGTGATCGAAGCGGTCATGTGGAACAACAGCGTCCGGGCGGTATGGCCACGCTTGAACTGCGCCCCGCGCAAATCAATGGGCACGACACGAGCCAGCACGTCCTCAACATCAGCGCCCTCTAATCGGACAACCGTCCACGCATCCGATTGATCCACGATGGCCGCATGCTCCAACAACCCAGCATCAGGCCCCGGCCCCATCAGCATCGCATGCGCCGGTCCAAACCATATTGCCCGAGACCCCGCCTTTCCGGTCGCCCGGTTGGCCGACGGATAAGCCATCCCATGCGCTGCTTTCAAAGCCTCAGACACAGTCTTTTGCTTGTTTTTCAAAGGCGATATCGAATGGATCGCCCCTGCGTCCTCTTCGCTGAGAGTCACAGAACCAACGGTCAGAGGCAACAGCCCGTCGCAAGGCGATTTAGCGATCAGTTTATCCACGAACGCGCCCTCCTTCAGGGTCAAAGAAGACCGGGTTTACGACTTCACACAGGGTTGTCACACCACGCAGTTGATCGACCATCTTTACGATTTCTCCGTACCTTTCTGGCCCATCAGCCAGGAATCCCAGCCCCAGCATGGTTTCCATCGTTGGTGAATAACAGACCGAGGTCAGATAGCCCTGATCATTTGTCCGAACGGGCTCGGCCTCTTCGTTGTAAAGATGCGCACCGGCCAGCAGTTCCCTGCTTTCACCGATTGGTTTCAACCCGACCAATCGCTCACGACCCGGCTCTTCCAGCCCGGGACGTTCGGACATGGTCTTGCCGATGCAGTCTTTCTTCTGAGACACCATCCGGCCCATGCCGATATCATAGGCTGTTGTGCGCCCATGAATCTCGGAATGCGTAATAAAGCCCTTTTCGATCCGTAGAACGTTCAACGCTTCCATCCCATAAAGACCTCCGCCCAGCGCTTCGGCACGCTCGGTCAGAATGTCGAACAGGCTTGCGCCATAGCGGGCAGGCGCGGCGATCTCATAGGCATGTTCACCCGAGAACGAGATGCGGAATAAACGCCCCTGAACCCCCAGCACTGAGATCGGGCCACAGGCCATAAAGGGCCAGCTTTCATCATCCAGAGGTGTATCGAGCAGACCGTTCAACAGCTCGCGCGATTTTGGACCCGCCACGGCAAACTGCGCCCACTGCTCGGTAACCGACGTGAACGAGACATCCCAATCCGGGCGCAGGCCTTGATGTACGAATTCCAGATGTTTCATGACGTCGCCTGCACCAGCGGTCGTCGTAGTCATCACATAGTGCGTCTCACCCAGCCGCGCGGTCGTACCGTCATCCATGACGAACCCATCCTCGCGCAACATCAGGCCATAACGTGCACGGCCGACTTTGAGGGTCGAGAACATGTTGGTATAGACGAAATCCAGTAAGGCCCCCGCATCAGGTCCCTGAATGTCGATCTTTCCAAGGGTCGAGACATCGCAGACGCCAACAGACTGGCGGACCATATTGACCTCACGGTCGCACGACTGCCGCCATGTCGTCTCGCCCTCTTTGGGGAAATAGCTGGGCCGATACCACAGACCCGCTTCGATCATCGGAGCCTTCCGCGCCACTGTCGCTTTATGCGATGTGGCAAATCGCTGGGGTTTGAACCCCTTGCCTTCGGCCCCGGCACCCAATGCGGCCATGGCAATCGGAGAATATGGCGGCCGGAATGTGGTGGTTCCCGTTTCGGGTATACCGCGACCCGTCGCATCGGCCAGAATGGCCAGCGCTGCCACGTTCGAGTTTTTGCCTTGATCCGTCGCCATGCCCTGAGTGGTGTAACGCTTCATATGCTCGACTGAACGGAAGTTCTCGGTCGCGGCCTGCTTGACGTCTTTCACCGTGACATCGTTCTGGAAATCCAACCACGCGCGCCCTTTGCCGGGAACAGACCACAGCTGAGTTAATTCGTATGGCGTATCTTCTGCTTGCGGCAGCGCGGTTTTGGCAACCTTCAAACCAAGGTCAGCAGCAACGGCTTCTCCCGCCTCAACCCCTTCGCGCAGGCAGGCCGCAGTCGAGAATGAGCCGTTACACGCCCCTGCCGTCACCATGCCCGGCACCGCCCCCGGTGAGGGCACAAAAGCTTCGATCTCTCGCTTCCAAGTTGGGCGACCGTTCATGTGACACGTTAGATGCACCGAAGGATTCCATCCGCCAGTCATCGCCAAACAGTCGGTATGAATACGCTCCTCACCGCTGGCGCGACGCACCGTAATCGCCTCCAGCCCCTTGCGCCCCGAGCTTCCGCAGACCTGCGCACCACGCAGCACCTCATAGTCATCTGACAATGGGGCATCGTGTCGGCTGTCGATCACGGCGGCCACGTGGACGCCTGCCTCCAGCAAATCCCGCGCAGTGCGGTGGATGTCATTGGTGTTGCCAAAGATCGTCACGTTCTGCCCCGGGCTGACACCCCAGCGATTCAGATAGGCCCGCACGGCGCCAGCCGTCATGATCCCCGGTCGGTCATTGTCGCGGAACGCCACTGGGCGCTCTAGCGCCCCCGCTGCCAGAACCGAGCGTTTGGCCACGATCCGCCAATATGTCTCCAGCGGCGCCCCATTTGGTCGCCGATCCGTATGATGCAGCACCCGTTCCAACGCCGCATAAGTGCCTTGGTCATAGGCCCCGGCCACGGTCGTGCGGGTCATCAGGCGCACGTTGTCCATGCTGCCGAGTTCCGCCAGAACCTCATCCGCCCAGACGTGACCCGGTTTACCGTCAATCTCATAAGTCTCAGCCAGCAACCGGCCGCCCATGCGCGCATTCTCATCGGCCAGAATGACATCCGCCCCGGCACGCGCGGCTGTCAAAGCCGCCATCAGTCCGGCAGGCCCCGCACCAATGACCAACACATCGCAGAAGGCATAGGCGCTTTCATATTTGTCGGTGTTATCTTCACCCGACAACGCGCCCAGGCCCGCCGCGCGACGGATTACAGGCTCATAAAGCTTTTCCCAAAAGCTCTTAGGCCACATGAATGTCTTATAGTAGAACCCTGCACCCAGAAACGGAGCGGCCAGATCATTCACGGCCATCACATCAAACCCGAGGCTGGGCCAACGGTTTTGGCTGCGCGCCTCAAGCCCGGAATAAATTTCCTGCATCGTGGCCCGCACGTTCGGTTCCTGCGCACCTCCCTGCCCCACTGTCACCAAGGCGTTAGGCTCTTCACTTCCCGCCGTCAGAACGCCGCGCGGGCGGTGATACTTGAACGACCGCCCCATCAGTCGCACGCCATTGGCCAACAAGGCCGACGCCAGAGTGTCGCCCTGAAACCCTTCATAGCTGGCACCGTCAAATACAAATGGCACCGTTTTTGTACGATCAACCAGCCCCTTGCCTGCGATCCTCATGCGTTCACCTCTGAGGCCAATTGCGTGCCGATTATCTCATGCGTAACCGTGTTGCGCGTGACCACGATCCAGGCACCGCAGCCGCCCTCATGATACCAAAGCTCGCGGGTCACTCCGGCCGGATTGTCGCGCAGATAGACAAAATCATCCCACGCAGCTTCGCCCGCGTCCGGGGCGGGGCGTTCCAGATCAACGGCTGCCCCGCGATAATAGAACTCGCGGCGATCCCGTTCACCACAACATGGACAGGTAATCCTCATACCCGCACCCCCAACTTCATCTTTTCAGAAATAATCGAATCCGACATCGCCGATCTCAATGCAGATTGTGTTGAGAGCCCTTGCCCTCTTCATCGATGATCCCACGACCAGTGCGGAAGCGATCAAGTTGGAATCCAGTCGCATTCTCATGATACCGATCCGTTGCGATCAGATGCGCAAACACATTGCCCGAGCCCGGAACCGCCTTGAACCCACCGTAGTTCCAGCCACAATTCAGATAGAGACCCTCGATATCCGTCCTGTCGATGATCGGCGAGCCATCGGGTGACATATCCATAATACCACCCCAGGACCGCAGGACCCGCGCCTTACCGATCATTGGCATCAGGGCCATCCCGGCCTCCATCACGCTCTCCACGGTCGGCAGGTTACCCCGCGCTGCGTAGGAAGCGTAGAAATCCAGATCACCACCGAAGACCAGCCCGCCTTTGTCCGACTGGCTGATATAGAAATGCCCCATGCCAAAGGTCACGACATGATCAATGCATGGCTTCAGCCCCTCGGTCACAAAGGCCTGCAGAACATGACTTTCGATTGGCAAGCGCATTCCGGCCATCGCTGCCACTTGCCCTGACCGGCCCGCCGCAACCATCGCCACCTTCTTTGCCCGGATCGACCCGCGCGTGGTCTGAACCCCGCGCACCGCCCCGTTTTCGATATCTATCCCGGTCACTTCGCAGTTCTGGATCAGGTCTACACCGCGTTGATCTGCACCACGTGCATACCCCCACGCAACCGCATCATGCCGCGCCGTGCCGCCGCGCGGATGATAAAGCCCGCCATAGAGAGGAAAGCGCAAATCATCGTAATTCAGATAGGGCAACATCTCGCGCAGTTGATCCCTGCTCAGCAGAACGGCATCATCCCCCTGGCTGATCATCATGTTTCCACGCCGCGCAGCCGCATCGCGCTGCCCGTCCGAATGAAACAGGTTAATGATCCCCCGCTGAGAATGCATGACGTTGTAGTTCAGGTCCTGCTCAAGACTTTCCCAAAGCCTCAGCGAGTGTGAATAGAACTCGGAATTGCCCTGCAGAAAGTAATTTGCGCGCACAATCGTTGTGTTGCGCCCGACGTTCCCTCCGCCGATATATCCCTTCTCCAGGACTGCCACATTGGTAAGGCCGTGTTCTTTGGCGAGATAATAGGCCGTGCTCAACCCATGTCCTCCACCGCCGATGATGACGATGTCATATTCGGATTTCGGCTCGGGTTCACGCCAGTGAGGTGACCAGCCTTTGTTGCCGGTCAAGCCCTCTTTCAGGACACGAAGGCCGGAGAAACGCATACAGAACTCCCTACGAGTATGTTGGTATCAAACCAATTTCGCCAAGAAGTAACAATGTCGGTGTCCGGCGCCACCTCTATTTTCGACTGAAACTTGTCAGTTGGCGACTAATCCACCTAAGCGGGCGACATCCTCGAAACACAAAACGACCGACCCAAAGGCCGGTCGCATCTTTGTAATTGGTTTGTAGGGGGCTTAAAGCCCTTTGGCGCGATAGCTTTTGGAAACGCGGTCGATGGCAACGATATAGGCCGCTGTCCTCAGGTCATCGACGTCAGCACGATTATGCCAGACTTCACTCATGGCCTGATAAGCAATGCGCATCGTGTCATCGAGACCCGAACGTACCAGCTCCAACTCACCCGCGCCCTTCAGATATTTGGTTTTGAAGTCGGGTGACATCGTCCAGGCGTCCCCTAGATATCGATCTAACCGCTCCAGTTCGCTGACAATCAACTCGTGCCGCGCTTCTTCCTGGCGGCGCTGCATCCGGCCAAAACGAATGTGGCTCAGGTTCTTGACCCACTCAAAATACGAAACGGTCACACCGCCCGCATTGGCATACATGTCCGGAATGATGACGGTACCTTTTTTGCGCAAAACCTCATCCGCACCAGCAGTCACCGGGCCGTTCGCGGCCTCGATAATCAGCGGCGCCTTGATCCGTTCGGCATTGGACAGATTGATCACGCCTTCCAATGCAGCAGGGATCAGGATGTCACATTCTTCTTCAAGCACTGCGCCACCTTCAGCCGAATGCGTCGCATCGGGATAGTCTTTGACCCCGCCATGCTTAACGATCCATTGCCGCACGGCTTCGACGTCAATGCCGTCGGGATTGTACAGCGCACCATCCCACTCGATGATCCCAATGACACGAGAGCCGTCTTCTTCGCTCAGGAATTTGGCGGCGTGATAGCCCACGTTGCCAAGCCCCTGCACAATAACGCGCTTGCCGTCCAGCGTACCTGACATGCCTGCCTTGGCAATGTCTTCCGGGTTTCGGAAGAATTCGCGCAATGCATACTGGATGCCCCGCCCGGTTGCTTCGACTCTGCCCGCGATGCCGCCGGCATTCAAAGGTTTACCGGTCACACAGGCGCGCGCGTTGATGTCGGTCGTATTCATCCGCGCATATTGGTCAGCCATCCACGCCATTTCACGCTCGCCTGTCCCCATATCGGGCGCTGGGACGTTCTGAGACGGGTTGATCAGATCACGTTTCGCCAACTCATAAGCAAAACGCCGGGTGATCTGCTCCATCTCATGCTCTTCATATTGGCGGGGATCAATGCAGAGCCCCCCTTTCGAGCCACCGAAGGGCGCTTCGACCAATGCACACTTGTAGGTCATCAGGGCAGCGAGGGCTTCGACCTCATCCTGGTTCACTGCCAAGGCATAACGAATGCCGCCCTTTACGGGCTCCATATGTTCTGAGTGAACCGAACGATATCCCGTGAAGGTGTGGATATCTCCCCTCAAGCGTACCCCGAACCGAACGGTGTAGGTTGCATTACAAACCCGTATCTTTTCCTCAAGCCCGGGCGGCAAGTCCATCAGAGACGCCGCTCTGTTGAACATGAGATCAACACTTTCACGAAAGCTGGGTTCTTTAATGCCGGTCATAAAATCCTCCGTGCCGGTAGACGGGATACGTCATGACTTTTTGTCGCACTGCTTGTGAAATACCGCAATCAGTAACTGCACGTATTTTGATCAGTTTGAGAACTTCACGCCAACGATACACAAGTGAGTCGGCCGTTAACGATTTCCGTGGAATTGTTCCGCGTGCAGAAACAAAGCCCCCTGAAAAACCCGGAATAAAGCCAAAACTCGTTAAAAACGAGCGGTATAGCCCCCCCTGCGCCCAAATCTCGCCATGTTCCGTGATTAACTTATTAAAGTTGCGAAGAGCTGGCATCAGTATGTCTGATCGACAGAGGAACCCATTATGCGCAAGATTGATTTGATGGCCCAATTCAACCGTATCTGCCACGAGAACAGATGCTCTCGGCACTTGCGGCGCTTTGTTGCTGCGACAGATGGCACGATGACAATCCTCGCGCTCTTTCTCGTCATGATGGTTTTCACCGTCGCCGGTTTTGCCGTGGATGTCATGCGTTATGACCGCGAAAGGGTAAGGCTGCAATACGCTTTGGACCGCGCGGTCCTGGCCGCTGCAGACCTGGATCAAGAGCTTTGCCCACGTGAAGTCGTGAATGACTATATCCGCAAAGAAGGCTTCGATCCGGCGATTATCAAGAAAATTACGGTCGAACCCGAGACTTGCCGGACAAATGCCGATGGCTCTGTTGATCAAATTGCCGAGCTTGAGGGTAAGCGGAAAGTCGAAGCCAGTGCCGACATGAGCATTGAAACCCACTTTATGAAGTGGAGTGGTGTCAACCATATTGATACCCAAGCGATTAGCGTCGCCGAGGAATCAATTGGTAACGTAGAGATTTCGCTTGTGCTGGACGTCTCCGGTTCGATGCGCGGAACAAAACTGACCAACCTCAAGAGTGCCGCAGAAGATTTCGTTGATGAAATGATCCTCAAGTCAGAAGACGGCAGGTTGTCGATCTCGATCGTGCCCTACTCGGAGCAGGTTTCGGTACCCGATTACTTGATGAATGCTATGAACACAATCGGGGCGAACGAGGTTGCCAACTGTATCGACTTCCAAGCTTCGGATTTTACAACAACCGATTTCAACTACTATGATATCGTCGATGATGGTGGAAACATTGTCAGAAAAGGAGACTACGTTCCCCAGACGCTGCACTTCGTGGACTATGGCTCAAGCGACTACAGGTTTAGTGACAGTCTGGTGGGCAGTACAACCTGCCGCTTGGAAAAGAGTACTGACAAGCGTGAAATGACCGTTATCCAAAATGATCCAGATATTCTGAAGCAACGGATCCAAAACCTGGTGGCAAGCGGTTGGACTTCGATTGACGTCGGTCTGAAGTGGGGCCTGACCTTGCTTGATGACAGCGTCCAACCGTTGATCGCCCAAATCGCTGACAGTTCTGAAATTCCAGATCGGTTCGATATCCGGCCTGCTCCGAACAACACTACAGATACGCTCAAGGTTCTGGTGCTGATGACCGATGGTGAAAACACCTATCAGCACAAGGTGAATGCGCCGTATAACGACGGTCCCTCAGACATCTATTGGAACGAAGATGCCCAGACATATTCGATCTATGATGATGAATACGACCGTTGGGCTTGGCCTAATGTGGCAACAACAGTACGGGATAGTTCGTACAGACGCTGGACGCGGGATAAATACCAAGATCATGCCCATGGTAATGGGACCTATCTTCGCTACCGCTGTACAGACTATTATAATGGAACATGTTATGAGATGGACAGATCTCAAACACGCGAAGATTCCGAAGGGCTTTCGACGGATTCCCATCCGGTTGAGCTTGATTGGCCAGATGTCTGGGCGCATACCGAAAAAAACGCAATCCGGAATATGCTGCGTCACGCCTACGGATGGGACCGCGGCAATGCATTTTCGGCAGCCTCGACAACAGAAATCGGTCCTTCGACAAAGAACCCCAATGTAGTTGACCTTTGTAAAGAAGCTGAAGAAGAAAAAGTCATCATCTTCTCGATCGCTTTCGAGGCCCCTTATGGTGTCAAACAAATGCTGAAAGACTGCGCGATCAAACCCGCGCGGTACTATGAAGCGACCGGCACACAAATCGAACGGGTCTTTGACTCGATCAGCACCTCCATCCAAAATCTGAGGCTGACCCAATGACCAGTACACTGCGGATTCGGCTGCGCAGATTCCGAAAAAATGAAGACGGGAACTCGTCGATCGAGTTTATCTTCTGGTTTCCATTCTTTCTCTATGTCGCCTACTCCGGGATGGATTTGGGGCTGCAGTCCTTCCATCACGCCGATCTTGAGCGATCACTTGATATGACCATTCGAGAGGTTCGGCTTAATCGTCTTCCCGAAGGTGAGGACGAATGGGATCACGCCCTGCTTAAAAAAATGATCTGCGATGAGGCGTTAATAACCAATTGCTCGAAACATCTTGCGCTTGAGATGAAATCCATCGACCCACGCGTCGGCAATCAGCTGGATCCAACCCCGTATTGTGTCGACACCCCGGAGGCGATCCGAAAAGCGAAAGACGTTGTGTTCGAACAGGGAACATCAAATGAATTGATGATTATTCGGGCTTGCCTTGAGGTTACACCTGTATGGGGAATTTCGATGCTGGCTGATATTGCAAAGCAGGACAATGACGGCCAGTGGGAATTGCACGCAATAACAGTATTTGTTCATGAACCGTTTGGAGGGTCATCTGGCTCTCCAGATGGCGGTTCGTCCGAAACATCAGTGGATGTTGCCGATGCCTCGCAATAACAATTACGTAGATCTGTCCTACAGCCGAAAGTTCTTAAGCCGGTTCTTACGGCGGGAAGATGGCTCGCTCTCGGTAGAAGCAATGCTGATACTGCCGTTGCTGTTCTGGTCTATGTTCGCATCATACACCTACTATGACAGCTATCGCCAAAGCGCGCGTAATGTCAAAGGTGCCTATGCAGTCGCCGACATTATTTCGCGGGAAGACGGCGATATAAACGCAGCATATATTGATACACTGTATGATCTGTTAGAGGCGATGGTCTACACTCGTTCTCCGGTTTCAATGCGCACTTCGTATATCGAATACGATGCTGACGCCAAAACCCACAATGTGGTTTGGTCCTGTACCCGAGGCACAAAGTACATTCAGATGGACAATACCGAGGTTGTTAAACTGAAACATCGAATTCCGGTCATGCCTGATAATGGCTCAATGATCATCGTGGAAACCAACAATACCTACAAAGCCCCGTTCCAGATCGCATTCAAGTTCGCTGACTTTGAGATGGACAACTTTGTGTTTACCCACCCGCGCGTATTTGACCAGATCGTCAATACGCCTTGCACCCTGTAGGATGAGCTAACCCCTCTCAGCCAGCATCGCTGACAGCATTTCTGACATGAACTTAGTCTCGGCGGCGGCTGTCATTCCGCCGATGCCAACCCTGCGGCCCACGCGCCACCACAGCCCTGGCGCCCAGCGATTTGAACTCGGTGCCTGCGTTTTCAGCAAAAATCCGTTTGAAGGCTTAAAGGCGAACACGCCGCGATCGACGGCTTCCACATCCTCGACATTGCAGATTACTTGCCCCGAGCCCGTTCGCAATTGGGATGGGGTGAGTTCAATCCTATCTTGGGTTGCATACCACATGCGATGTGCCAGCCAGAATGCGGCAGCTCCGATGACAAGCAAGAATACTTGCCAGCCGAACTGAGGTGGTGATGCAAGAGCCACGTAAATCACCAGCGTTCCGACAGTGGCCAGCATCCCTACCCCGGTCCAGCGTCGTGCCGCTGAGGCTGCGACCGTGGCCAGCACTTCTTCTTGCATGTCATTCTCCTGATTGCATGCCTGCTCTAGCCGCTTTGATACGCAAAGGACAGTGCCGCGTCACCCGTCTGAGCATCTTTGCACAGCATCGGTGTTCCTGCGCAAATTGATTGCTTCAGCCCACAGCATATTTTGCGGTCAAAGGATCAGGAGGCTGCAATGTCACTCAGACCAACTCTGGAATTCCGCAAAGCGGTTCCCACGATGGAAGGTGCCGGCGTCAAGCTGCATCGGGCCTTCGGGTTTCAGGACCCATCGGAGCTGGACCCGTTCCTGCTGTTTGATGATTTCCGAAATGACAATCCTCAGGACTATATAGCTGGTTTTCCATGGCATCCGCATCGGGGCATCGAGACGATCACCTATGTCTTGTCCGGCTCGGTCGATCACAGCGACTCGTTGGGAAACAGTGGCACGCTGGGGGCTGGCGACGTTCAGTGGATGACAGCCGGGTCGGGCATCTTGCATCAGGAAATGCCCAAAGGTGCTACAAATGGTCAGATGCATGGGTTTCAGCTGTGGGGCAATTTGCCGTCGGATCAGAAGATGACGGCTCCGCGTTATCAGGACGTTCAAAGCACCGATATTCCAGAGGTCACCGATGATGACGGCACCAAGGTGCGCGTGATCGTTGGATCATTTTGGGGGAGAACCGGCCCGGTCGACGGGATCGCTGCTGATCCGCAATATCTGGATATCAGTATACCGGCTGGCGTGAAAAAGACTTTTCGTATCGATACGTATCGCCGGGCCTTCGCGTATATCTTCGAAGGCAACGCTGCCTTTGTGGATGCGTCCAAACCAACCGGTGTTCTTCTGGAAAAAGAAGTTGCCGGACAAGAGGTCAACATCCGTGACATGTCGGGTGACAGGACACTGGTTCGGTTCGGAACCGGGGATGAGATCACCGTTCAGGCCGGGCCCGAGGGTGTGCGATTTCTTTTGATATCAGGCGCTCCGATTGACGAACCAGTCGCGTGGCACGGCCCAATCGTCATGAACACGCAAGAGGAGTTGCAACAGGCCTTTCGCGAGTTGCGAAATGGAACCTTTATCCGTCCGGCCCACTAAGGGCCGGTCAGGCGGTGACCGCCTTGCGCACCATGTCCCAATAAACTTGTTCAACCTCGTCAAGCGACAAGCGCCCGCCACTGCGATACCAGGTGATCACGCCGTTGAGCATGGCAATCACCGCCAGGGTGGCGATCTTGGTATCGGTCACCGAGAACTGGCCGGATTGCTGACCTTCGCACAGAATACGCTCAAGCGAATCTTCATAGCGACGGCGCAGGGCCTCGATTTCGGTAAAGTTTTCGGGGTTCAAGTTGCGCAGTTCCATATAGGCGATGAACACCTCATCTGGGCGCTGTAGGTGAAAACGAATGTGAAACCCAACAAATTGGCGCAAGGCATCTTGCGGGTCGTCAAATCGGTCAAGGTCGTCGTAGGCCATCATCAGATCCTGCATATGCTCTCGCATTAGGCGGAACAGCAGGCTTTGCTTGTCTGGTGTGTAATTATAGAGCGCCCCTGCCTGAACGCCCACCTCGCCCGCAATCTGCCGCATCGACACGGCGGCATAGCCGTGACGGGCAAATAGCCTGAGTGCCGCTTCGCGAATGCGAGGGCCGGTAATGTCGGAATGAGAACCTTGTGTACGCGCCATATCGCCACTCTATCTGAACGACCGTTCAGATAGAACCCCGCTTGAACCAATCCAGCAAAACGTGCATCACGTGGGAAACGCTCGAAATCAAAGGTCAGCGATGAAGCTTTTGCCACCGATATTCCTTATGCTTGCTGCAGCAGGTTGCGCGAATATCCCTGAGTTGGAAGGCAGCGAGACCGCCGCCCTGCGCAAAGCGCCCTATCCCAAACTCATCGCACTGGATCCGGCACTTGGTGCCCCCGCAAACCCGATCAGCGAAGCCGAAGAGGTTGAGGAAGATCTGACCACACGCAGCGAAGCGTTGGCGAAAAAGGCAGAAGCGCTGCGAAATGCCGAGATTGAATAAGAATTCGATCACGCCATTCCCTCAGACAGCTTAGACGGATTGCACCCCTGCCCTGAACCCGCTAAGGCAGCCCGCAAAGGACGTTTCGCCATCGCGGGCGGTATTTCGAGCAGAAAGGACCCAAGGGAATGACACAGGCGCTGAGGCTGGGAATTGCCGGATTGGGAACCGTAGGCGTGGGCGTGGTCAAAATCGTACGCCGTCACGCGGATCTTCTGCAAGCACGCACCGGACGGCCGATTGAAATCACTGCTGTCTCGGCCCGTGATGCGAACAAGGATCGTGGCGTGAACCTGTCTGATTACGCCTGGGAGACCGATCCGGTATCTCTCGCCAAACGCGGTGACGTGGATGTGTTCGTTGAGCTGATGGGCGGCGAAAACGGACCAGCGAAAGCTTCCGTAGAAGCCGCTTTGGCAAGCGGCAAGGATGTTGTCACAGCCAACAAGGCGCTGCTGGCAATCCATGGTCAAGAACTGGCAGAAAAGGCCGAAGCCGCGGGTCGCGTCATTCGGTTCGAGGCTGCTGTAGCAGGTGGTATCCCGGTTATCAAATCTTTGACCGAAGGGTTGGCAGGTAACGAAATCACCCGCGTCATGGGCGTGATGAATGGGACCTGCAACTACATTCTGACCCGGATGCAATCGCAAGAATTGGGCTATAATGCTCTGTTCGAGGAATGCGCACAGCTTGGTTATCTTGAGGCTGATCCCAATCTGGACGTTGGAGGCATCGACGCGGCGCATAAACTGGCGCTGCTGTCTTCGATTGCCTTCGGCACCAAGCCGAACTTCGATGGTATCGAGATTGAAGGCATTCAACAGATCAGCCTAGATGACATCCATCAGGCTCATGACATGGGGTATCGCATCAAACTGTTGGGCGTTGCACAACGCACTCCGCGGGGTCTGGAACAGCGGATGCAGCCCTGTCTGGTACCCAGTGACTCGCCGCTGGGTCAGTTGGAAGGCGGCACCAACATGGTTGTGCTGGATGGCGACGCGGTTGAACAGATTGTGCTGCGTGGTCCGGGCGCGGGCGAAGGTCCGACCGCGAGCGCCGTAATGGGTGATGTCTGCGATCTTGCGCGCGGTCTGCAGATATCGACATTTGGCCGCCCCGCCTCATCTCTGCAAGAGGCGGCCCCTGCCGTAACCGGGCTGCCTGCACCCTACTATCTGCGGCTCGGCTTGCTGGACAAGCCCGGCGCGCTGGCCAAAGTGGCGGCCATTCTGGGCGACGCCGGAGTGTCCATCGATCGGATGCGCCAATACGGACATACAGAGAGCACGGCGCCTGTATTGATAGTGACCCACAAAACCACTCGGACCACGCTGGACCATGCCCTGGACGGCCTGCGCGCCACTGATGTTGTGGCCGGAGAACCCGTCGCATTGCGCATCGAACAGGTCTGACCCCTTGCGGCCTGCACCGCACGCAGGCTATGCCGAGTATAACGCCTTAGCTGTCTAAAGGATTTTCGAAGATGAACGCTGCCAAGATCGATTTCAACGACCGCCTACTCTCTCTGGGGTTGGCAAGGGTGGCGGAACAGGCCGCGCTGGCCTCTGCCTCTCTGGTTGGTCGCGGAGACGAAAAAGCCGCTGATCAGGCTGCTGTGAACGCCATGCGCGAGCAGCTGAACCTGCTGGATATCGAAGGTGTTGTCGTGATCGGTGAAGGCGAGCGCGATGAGGCGCCGATGCTGTATATTGGCGAAGAGGTTGGCACCGGAAATGGCCCCGGTGTGGATATCGCGCTGGACCCGCTTGAGGGCACCACCTTGACCGCTAAGGACATGCCCAACGCCTTGACCGTGATCGCAATGGGGCCGCGCGGATCGATGCTGCACGCACCGGACGTCTATATGGACAAGCTGGCCGTAGGACCTGGCTACCCCGAAGGCGTCGTCAATCTGGAGATGAGCCCGCGCGAGCGCGTTGAGGCCTTGGCCAAAGCAAAAGGGTGTGAGCCTGCCGATATCACCGTCTGTATTCTGGAGCGCCCACGCCACGAAGCAATGATCGCCGAGGTCCGCGACACTGGCGCCTCGATCCGACTGATCACAGATGGTGACGTCGCTGGCGTCATGCATTGCGCCGAAAGCGAAGTGACCGGCATCGATATGTATATGGGTCAAGGTGGCGCCCCCGAAGGTGTTCTGGCTGCTGCGGCACTGAAATGCATGGGTGGTCAGATCTTTGGCCGCCTGCTGTTCCGCAACGATGACGAACGCGGCCGTGCGGCCAAGGCGGGCATCACCGATCTGGACCGAGTCTATGCCCGCGATGAGATGGTGACGGCCGATGTTATCTTTGCCGCCACTGGTGTGACTGGCGGCTCTTTGCTGCCGCGCATCAAGCGGGAACCGGGCTGGGTTGAAACAACAACGCTACTAATGCGTTCGAAAACCGGCTCGGTCCGTCGCATGTCTTATCGCACGCCGATGTGGTCGCATACGGACACATAGCGGCTTGCGCCGCTGCCTTCGGCGAGAGTATTTGTGAAAAGATGA
The DNA here is from genome assembly GCF_056537425.1 of Ruegeria sp. CE9. NCBI lineage: Bacteria > Pseudomonadati > Pseudomonadota > Alphaproteobacteria > Rhodobacterales > Roseobacteraceae > Ruegeria > Ruegeria sp. CE9. Next base: position 158,698 of record NZ_JBQFRO010000004.1, read on the forward strand.
AGAGGCCGGGTCCGAAGGGGCCCGGCCTTGGTACATGAGGTGAGATGTGGCGTTTCTGGGCGTAGAGCAATCATTGACCGGTCGACGTTGGATTGGACCGGGTATCGAGGTCGAGCGGTCGGCCGAGATGATGGCGCAGCAGACCGATCTGCCACGGGCGCTGTGCCAGGTTCTGGCACGGCGCGGTGTACCGGTGATGGAGGCCTCAGGATTTCTTGAGCCCAAGCTCAAAGAACTGCTGCCCGACCCACGCTCGATGAAGGATATGGAGGTGGCGGCGACCCGGTTTTTGGAAGCTGTCCGCAACCGCCAAAAGATCGCTGTATTTGCCGACTACGACGTCGATGGAGGCAGCTCGGCGGCGCTGTTGCTAGTGTGGCTCCACCAAATGGGGCTTACCGCGACTCTCTATGTGCCCGACCGGATCGATGAGGGTTATGGGCCGAATGTCCCGGCCATGCAGGAGTTGGCTGCCAGCCATGACCTGATTATCTGCGTGGATTGCGGGACCCTCAGCCACGAGCCAATCGCGGCTGCAAAGGGTGCGGATGTCATCGTGCTTGACCACCACTTGGGTGGAGAGACCCTGCCCGATTGCGTCGCCGTGGTAAACCCGAACCGGCAGGATGAAAGCGGCGATCTGGGCTATTTCTGCGCTGCTGCTGTGGTGTTTCTGATGCTGATCGAGGCGGGTCGTCAATTGCGCGCGGCTGGCGCCAAAGGGCCGGATTTGATGGCGATGTTGGATCTGGTGGCGCTGGCCACGGTGGCCGATGTCGCACCGCTGATTGAGGCCAACCGGGCCTTGGTGCGGCAAGGGCTGAAGGTGATGGCCCAGAGGCAACGGCCAGGGTTGGTCGCGTTGTCGGACGTGGCGCGTATGGATACAGCGCCCAACAGCTATCATCTCGGGTTTCTGTTGGGCCCGCGCGTGAATGCGGGTGGGCGCATCGGTCAGGCCGATTTGGGTGCTCGGTTGCTGAGCACGGACTCGGTCACCGAAGCGCAGGCCTTGTCCGAACGGCTGGATGCCCTGAACTCTGAACGGCGTGAGATTGAGAACACTGTGCGTGCGGCAGCGCTGGCGCAAGCTGAAGAACGAGGGTTGGACGCGCCGCTGGTCTGGGCCGCCGGTGAAGGCTGGCACCCCGGCGTTGTCGGCATCGTCGCATCGCGGTTGAAAGAGACCGCAAACCGCCCCGCTATCGTGATCGGATTCGATGGGGACGAAGGCAAAGGCTCGGGCCGGTCTGTCACAGGCGTCGATCTGGGCGCGTCGATCCAGCGCCTTGCGTCCGAAGGGCTGCTGATCAAAGGCGGCGGCCATAAGATGGCAGCCGGTCTGACAGTGACGCGCGATCAGTTGGAACCCGCAATGGCGCGCCTGTCAGAGATGTTGGCCAAACAGGGCGCAGGACAGAGCGGGCCTGCTGACCTAAAGCTGGACGGGGCACTGATGCCGGGCGCCGCGACGGTCGATCTGATTGAACAGATTGAAAAGGCAGGCCCTTTCGGCGCTGCGGCCCCTGCCCCGCGCTATGCTTTGCCCGATCTGCAGGTACGCTTTGCCAAACGCGTGGGCGAGACACATTTGAAGCTGTCGCTGTCGGATGGCATGTCCAGCGGTCTGGACGCCATCGCCTTTGGGGCCTTTGACGGGCCACTTGGCGACCGGCTGTCCAATCACGGCGGCGCGCGGTTTCATTTCGCAGGTCGGCTTGAGGTCAATTCCTGGGGCGGACGGCAAAGCGTACAACTCAGATTGGAAGACGCGGCAGAAGCGGTCTGACACCTGTTTCAAACCGCCCCGAATACGGTCAAAAAAGTTTCGCAAGCTTGCGTTTTTCGGCTTGCGGGGGGGAAAGGTAAACCGTAAAAGGCCCTCCACAAGCCAGCGTGGCCCGTTCGTCTATCGGTTAGGACGCCAGGTTTTCAACCTGGAAAGAGGGGTTCGATTCCCCTACGGGCTACCATTTTGCTTGTCTGGTCTAGTTGGCCCGTTCGTCTATCGGTTAGGACGCCAGGTTTTCAACCTGGAAAGAGGGGTTCGATTCCCCTACGGGCTACCATTTCTCATGAAAGCCAAAGCGTCACGGGGCAACTGCCGATTTGAGATTTCACGGCGCGCCGATCCTATTCGCGATGTTGGAACGTCGCGCTTAAGTAAAGCAATTAAATAAGCCTTGCATCGCCCTTCGCCCGATGTCTCAGGTATAGCGTTTGCGTTTTCCGTGCCAAATCTACAAAGTTTCAATAACCGAGATTTGGAAATTGGAATGCCAATGATTGATTTCATCTCGCGCAAGGATTTCGCGGTCGCAATCTGCAAGGAAGCCGGTGTAACCGCCGCCGGGTATTTTGCGGACCGGAGTAGCTTGGAGGTCAACCAGAAGGGCGCCCAGGATTGGGTCAGCGAGGCTGACAGGAATGTGGAAACATTCATCCGTAAAAAGATCGCCGAGGCTTGGCCTGATGACGGAATAGTTGGCGAAGAATACGGTACGACCAGCGGTAAAAGCGGGTTCATCTGGGTGATTGATCCCATTGATGGCACTACGAATTTTGTCAACGGAATACCGGCTTGGACCATTGTTCTTGCAGGTGTCGCGCAGGGTAAAACTGAAATTGGGGTAATCCATGATCCGAACGTTGACGAGACCTACGTGGCGACGCGGAATCGTGGGGCAACTTTGAATGGCACTCCGATGCGCGTTGCTTCGGGTATTGCACTGAATCAGGGAACGGTCGCAGTGGGATATTCGAACCGGATTGAACCCAGCCACGTCGTGCCAATTGTCTCGGATCTGATCGAAAACGGAGCCATGTTTCATAGAAACGCTAGCGGCGCGCTATCGTTGGCCTATGTCGCGGCAGGTCGGTTACTGGGCTATGTCGAAGAACATATGAATGCCTGGGATTGCCTGGCCGGGCAATTAATGATCGCAGAAGCAGGTGGCAGGGTCGAAGATCAGGATGCCGACGCGATGATCCGTGATGGCGGTCGGGTTATTGTTGGAACACCGGATGTATTTGATACACTTCGCGAATTCGCAGAAAACGCCTGGAAGAACTGAGCAGCTAGCCGATTGAACACCACCCGGAAAGCGGTTTCAAAGTGTTCAGATCAGCCCGCCAGTAGTGACCTTGCGACGGTTGATCAAATCGCCGGTCAATCGGGCGCCCTGAACAGGCGCACCAAAGCAACGTACCGACCGCACCGTGCGTAACGATGGCAAGATCGCCTCCTTCATGCGCGTCAATGATCGAGGTAATCACTTGTTTTATGCGCCGTTGAGCCGCGACCGCAGTTTCCCACCCTCGAAAGCTGGTATTGGGGTGCGCAAAGAAAGCATCAGCTGCTGCCTCAAACTTGTCCCGTAAAAGGAAGCCCGTTGAACTTCGGTCATTTTCTCCCAATGCAGCGTCCTGTCTGATCGGCAAGTTACGGGGCGCAGCAATAATATCCGCTGTATCTCGGGCTTTTTGTTCGGTGCTAGTCCAGATATGGGTGACGCTTGCGAGCACCTCATCCGATGCAAAGGCGGCAGCGCGATGGCGACCGGTCTCGCTCAACTCCCAGTCTGTCACAGGCAGGTTTGGGTCAATGATGACTTCAGGATGGGTGATGACAAGAAGCTTTGGCATTCATTCAGGCAACAGGACAGGCCCTTTCCGGGCAAACCCCATCCGTACTTCAGCACCCGGTTCAAGTGGTGCATCGACATCGTCATGTACAGCAAAGACCTGACCAAATTCACCGGTCAGAGTATATTCCATGCGGACGCCAACATAGGTTGCCTTAGCGACGGTCGCAGCAACCCCTTCCTCTGCCCCGATCACAAGGCGCGAAGGCCGAATGGCAACTGTTGCAGATCCCAGGGGCAGTCCACGGGACAGCAAGGAATGGCGGTAGCCTTCGATCTCGATTGTGGCCATATCGCCATCGACTGCGATGATCTGGCAGGCAAGCAAGTTCGCTTCTCCGATGAAGTCAGCTACAAAGCGATCATTCGGGGCGTCGTATAACTGGCGGGGCGTGCCAATCTGGGCAATCGCGGCATTCCGCATCACGACGATTTCGTCGGACACCGCCAAGGCCTCTTCCTGATCATGTGTCACATAGACGACCGTCAGGCCAAGGTCCTGTTGGATGGCCCTGATGTCCTCGCGCACCTGGCGGCGCAGTTTCGCGTCGAGATTAGACAGAGGTTCGTCAAATAGCAGCACCTGTGGCTCTAACACCAAAGCCCGCGCAACTGCGACGCGCTGCTGCTGTCCGCCAGACAACTCGGATGGCAAACGGCTATCAAAACCTTTCAGGCCAACCAACTCCAAACCGTCCAGAGCGCGGCTGCGGGCCTCGTCTTTGGCAAAGCCCGAGAACGTGAGGCCATACATAACATTCTCAAGCACACTCATATGGGGAAACAGAGCGTATGACTGGAACACCATCGACACGTCCCGGTCCGTTGCGGGCAGTTTGGTCACGTCGCGATCCCCGATGGTGATCTTGCCCGAGGTAGCCATTTCGAGCCCCGCGATCATCCTCAGGGTCGTTGTTTTGCCACAGCCTGAAGGGCCCAGCAGCGTGACCAGCTTTCCAGCTTCGACATGCAGGTTGATGTTGTCGACAGCAACGACATCCTTGCCGAACATCTTCGTCACAGACTCGAACCGAACCGGCGCGGCTTTGGACTGCAGGCTCATGTCAAACTCTCCTAAACATTGGTCCGCGACTGCGTCATTCGCCGCCCGATCTTGGTCCGACCCACGATCAGCTGCATCAAGGCAACTACAGACAGCATCACAAAGATCAGCGTGGTAGAATAGGCAATGGCGAGACCATAGTCGTTATTCTCGACCCGCCCGATGATATAGCTGGTTGCCATGTCATATTCCGCGCTGACCAGAAAAATCACTGCCGAAATCGCCGTCATGGCCCGCACGAAACTGTAAACAAGCGCCGCCAGAATTGCCGGGCGCAACAGCGGCAGGATGATCCGGCGGAAAGTCTGCCAGGAATTTGCACCAAGGGTCAGCGAGGACTCGTCCAGACTGCGATCCAATTGCGACATGCTGGCAATGCCTGCCCGGACACCCACTGGCATGTTGCGGAAGATGAAGCTGACAACAAGGATGACTCCAGTGCCCGTGATCTCGATCGGTGGTACGTTGAAGGCCAGAATGTAGCTGACGCCAATCACGGTGCCGGGGATGGCAAAGGACAGCATGGTGCCGAACTCAAAAGCGTCTTTGCCTGCGAAACTCTGCCGGGTTAGTAGATAGGCCGTCACGAGCCCAACTGCAGCCGTAAGCGGCGCGGCGATTGCGGCGATTGTTATGGTGGTCCAGAAACTGTCCCATGCGGCCCCTGTCCAGCGAATTCCTTCCGCCTCGAACCGAACCGAGAAGGCAGTGACGTAGTGTTTGAACGTGAGGGAATTATTGACCCCCCACAGCTCGACCACGCTGCCATATACGATCATAGCATAAACGACGATGGTAAATACGGCCCAGCCAAGGGCGACCGTCAGAACCGGGATGGAAAGGCCGGTTGGCATCAATGGATGTACGCCTGCGTCGCCCTTGCCGGTGACAGTGGTGTAACTCTTTTTCCCAAGCCAAGCACGCTGCGCGTAGAAGGCTGAAAGTGTGAAGAACAACAGCACCATAGCCAGAACCGCAGCGCGACCTTGATCGTATTGCGCGCCCACGATTGCAAAGAAAATCTCGGTCGACAGCACATCGAAATTGCCGCCCAGCACAAGCGGGTTGCCGAAATCGGCCATGCTTTCGATGAAACCCAGAAGGAAAGCATTGGCAAGGCCCGGACGCATCAACGGCAAGGATACGGTTTTAAACGTCTGCCATCTGTTCGCCCGCAACGTCTGGGCCGCTTCTTCCATGGATGGCGAGACGCCTTCGACCACTCCGATCAGAACCAGAAATGCGATAGGCGTAAAGGCTAGCGTCTGTGCAATCAGAACACCCGGCATTCCGTATAGCCACCGCGTGGGCTGCGTGCCGAACAGCTCGGCAAAGAACTGCGTGACCGAGCCCGAAAGGCCAAACAGCAGGATCAACGCAAGTCCGATGACAAAGGGCGGTGTAATGATCGGCAGAACCGTCAGTGCGCGGAGCGCGCGTTTGTAGCGAAAGCCTGATCGGGTCACGACCAGTGCAAAGCACAATCCCAGCGCTGTGGTGATGAAACCGACCAAAATGGCGAGGAATAGTGAGTTCCAGGCCGCCCCGCATCGCGCACCCCAGAAACATCCCAGCCCCCAAAGCCGGTCGTCAAAGAACTTCGAGAAGAAAACCGCGATGGAGTACGCGCCCTCTTCCGTCACAAAGGCGGCGAACAGCATCTTGGCGATGGGAAAGAATACAAACGCGGTAACGATGGTGATTACACCACCGATGGCGCTGACCACGAAAACGTCTCCGTTTATCGCCCCGCGCGCGGCGATGCCTTGCGTCAGCAGAAACAGAAAACTCGACGCACAGATCATCGCGCCATAGCCCATGCCGAATTGCCGATCCCCGAGTTCTCCGAACGCGGACTCCAGCCAATCGAAGTTGTAACCTCGGATACCGATGCTAAAGCCTTGTGCGATCAGCCAGCCGAAGCCCAGCGCCCCTGACAGGATCAGAATACGCGCATAGAGCGGATCTGATTTGGCGCGCCTTAGTACCGAAAGCGGCAACAGTAGAGCGATAAGAAGCGGAGCAAGCCACAGTTTTTCGCCCTGCCCGATCAGAAAGGCAGCAGGCGCATAGTCTTCGTCGAGCGGGTAGCCGTCCAGAAGCCACTCGAACGACCACAGGCCGCCGTCAACCATGTACCAGGGCAGCAGGCAGAATCCGACCCACCCGGCGATGACCCAGAAGATCAGAACCGGATGGGTCGTTTTTGTCGTGTCGTCAGTCATTTACTGCGGCAGTACCGAAACCTCTTCGTCCCATTTCTGTAATAGGCGCTTCCGCTCATCCGACGAGCCGTATTTCTTGAAGTCATAGTCGATCAACTTGATCTGACTCATATCAGGAGCACTTTCAGACGTCTCAGCACCTGTGTTGGATGGCACCTGAAACGCGTTGACCTGAAGTGCAAGGTTCTGTGCTTCAGGTGACAAGGCCCAGTCATAGAACTTTTTGGCCTCTTCCTCGTTACGTGCGCCTTCAATGATCGACATCGAGCCAATTTCGTACCCGGTTCCCTCGCACGGCGCGACGACCTTGATAGGGAAACCTGACACGGCCTGCTTTACCGCGTCATGCATAAAGACAATCCCGATGGTATTTTCGCCGCGCCCTGCAGCCTTGATCGGGGCCGAGCCCGACTTGGTGTATTGGTTGATGTTGGAATGCAGGCCTTTCATGAAGTCGAAACCTTCATCCTCGCCAAAAATCTGCACCATTGAGGCAAGTGTCGTGTAGGCCGTACCTGACGAATTTGGGTTCGCCATCTGAACGTGGCCCTTGTACTCGGGCTTCAGAAGGTCCTTCCAGCACGCTGGTTCGGGCAGGTTGTTCGCGGCGACAAGATCGGAATTGTAGCCGTAACCAAGCGCACCAGAATAGATGCCGATGGTCTTGTTACCAGCGCTTTCCGCCTGAGAAATCGCCCAGTCATGAAGCTGATCGCGCATTGGCGAGACGTATTCCATCGTCAAGCCTTCTTCTGCGGCCTGCAGGTGAGGATCCCCGGTGCCACCCCACCAGACGTCACCTTTCGGGTTGGAGCTTTCTGCGCGTATCTGTGCAAATGTTTCACCCGAGGATTTACGTGTCATATTGACGTCAATGCCTGTCGCATCCTCGAAGCTGCGCGCCATAAGCTGGCACCAATCCTCCTGCGCCGAGCAATATAAGGTCAATTTATCCGCGTGCGCCGCTGACACCGATGCAGCGAGTGCTATGAGCGATCCCAACGCTGTGGATGTAATATTTTTCATTTTTCTCCTCCCTTTAGATTCAATGTATCCGGGTTTCCCGGTTCTATTTTGCGCTTCCTCATGCAGCCTTTCGCAGCTTTCTAATGGCCGCCACGGTCTTCTGATCTTCTGACAAGCCCTTTAGCAAACGCGCCAGCTCTTCCTCTTCGACAAGCTTCGCGGCCTTGGCGGGTGAGAACCAGTGACGCTTGCGCTCGTCGCGTTCTTTCCAATGCCGCTTGAGCTTTTCTACGATCAGCGGGTACAGCGTCACGCGGCATGGAACGCTGTTCTTTCCTTCATACCGCTTGTCATAGTGAAAACGTCCGATCGGATCATGGGAAATGAAACCGACTGCGCCGGCCTCTTCCAGTGCTTCGATTTCGGCCGCATGCCACGGCTTTTTTCCATCCATCATCCAACCTTTGGGTATGACCCAGCGACCGCGATCACGTGAGGTAACCATCAGAACACACAGCTTGTTTGACTTGTCCCAACGTATGGGAAGCGCGCCAATCTGATCTGTGAAAGCGACTTTACTCATGCACGTCCTCGGCGCCCCAAACGCGTGCGAACGGCCAAAGCGATGCCCGGATCACACCGGTTCGTTTGTCTGGCATTGCGATAACATTGGCACACATTGAGTTCTGCACCTCGAAATTGAACATGTCACTTAAAGTCTCACAATGAATCGTGGCCTTTGCAACAGATTTTGTTGCAAAACGCCCGAAACCCCACAAAGCTGAGCGAAAGCCGAGTCGGATTGCCACATGTCCAAAACAGATACACGCGGTCAGAATTCCAACAGCGGGCAGAGTCGAATTAAGAAATCCGACCGCCGCCGCGAGATATTGTTAGAGCTGAAGCTTCGTCCGCATGTCCGGATCAGCGAATTGGCGCAGCGCTTCAATGTTTCGGCTGAAACGGTGCGCAGGGACTTTGATGCGCTGTCGGATGATGGCCTGATTTCTAGGGCCCATGGTGGAGCTTCGGCTCCGATACAGGGACGTTACCCAAGTTTGGACGAACGCACGCATTCGCGCCTTGAAGAGCGTGAAAAGATTGGAAAATGCGCCGCCGACCTGATTCAGGAAGGCGAAACCTTGATGATCGATTCCGGATCAACCACGATTGAGATGGCGCGTATGCTCGCCTATCGCGGCACCCATTGTACGGTAATTACAAACTCGATCCCGGTGGCCATGACATTGGGCCACGCGCCGGTCGAAGTCATACTGTGTCCAGGCGAATATATGGCGGCAGAGTCTGCCACGATCGGTACGGAAACATTGGATTTCATGGCACGATACAGCGTCGATCGCTGCGTGATCGGTGCGTCGGGTATTTCGGAAGAAGGACCATCAGAAACTGTACGCGGATTTGCGGCCGTTAAACGAATGATGCTGGGGCGCGCCACAACACGGCATCTTGTGATCGGGTCCGAGAAATTCGGCCGCAAAGGACTTAATCAAATAAGCGCGCTTGATGGGTTGGATTCGATTTTGACAGATACCGAACCAACAGGCGACCTGTTGCGCGCGATCAGTAGTGCCGGAGTGAAGATCGACGTCGCCAAGCAATCCTTACAAAGAATTACGAACCGTGGACAGGTTAGCCACGCATGACTGGGAGGAAGAAATGAATTTGGATATCAAACTACTAATCGGGGCTTCGGCCATCGCGCTTTTGTCACTCTCTGGAACGGCATCAGCGCAGGATTGCCCGCGCGGTGATCTGGATGAGCGGTTTTGTGATGCAGATGGCGATCTGATCGCGGACATCCCCACCGATCCTTCTGAACAGATTGATCCTGACACGTTGATCTTCGCTTATACCCCGGTTGAAGACCCTGCCGTTTATAAGACGGCCTGGTCTGATTTCCTGGATCACCTGAAGGCGGAAACCGGCAAGGACGTTGTCTTCTTTCCGGTTCAGAACAACGCAGCCCAGATCGAGGCCATGCGTTCGGGGCGGTTGCACATCGCGGGTTTCAATACTGGTTCCAACCCGCTGGCCGTAAACTGTGCCGGTTTCCGGCCGTTCACGATCATGGCCTCAAAGGATGGCAATTTCGGGTATGAGATGGAGATCATCACCTATCCCGGCTCTGGCATCGAAAAGGTCGAGGATATCAAGGGCAAGCAACTGGCCTTCACCTCTCCGACGTCGAACTCTGGCTTCAAGGCGCCTTCTGCCATTCTGAAAAGCGACTTTGATCTGCTTCCAGAGCGCGATTTTGAACCAGTTTACTCTGGCAAGCACGACAACTCGATCCTTGGTGTCGCCAACAAGGACTATCTAGCGGCTTCAATTGCGAACTCGGTCAAATCCCGGATGATCTCGCGCGATGTGATCAACGAAGACGACGTGATTACGATATACAAATCGCAGACCTTCCCAACCACGGGCTTTGGCACCGTGTACAATCTGACACCAGAGCTGCAGGAGAAAATTCGCAATGCGTTCTTCAGTTTCGATTGGGAAGGAACTACGCTTGAGGCTGAATTCTCAAAATCGAATGAGGGTCAGTTCCTTGAGATGACCTACCAGGAATTCTGGGACGTCATCCGCAAGATTGACGCAGCAAACGGTGTTTCTTACGCCTGCCAGTAATCGATCCCTTATCCAACGGGCCCTGAGGGGCCCGTTACCACCCGAACCAGGGGCATTAAATGCTGCGGCTTCAAAAGCTTACAAAAACTTATAAAACTGGCGATCAGGCCCTGAAGGCAATCGATCTTGAGGTTCCCAAAGGTCAGGTTCTGGCGCTGATCGGCCCGTCCGGCGCGGGCAAATCCACTATGATACGGTGTATCAATCGTTTGGTTGAACCGACCAGCGGCGAAGTTCTTCTGGGCGATGTGGACTTGGTCAAACTCGGCTCGGGCGCGCTGCGGAAAGCACGTCGTGAAATGGGGATGATCTTTCAGGAATACGCACTGGTCGAACGGCTGACGGTTATGGAAAACGTGCTGTCCGGGCGATTGGGCTATGTCGGGTTCTGGCGCAGCTTTCTGCGGCGCTATCCGCAATCCGATGTGGACGAAGCATTCCGCCTGCTGGATCGCGTCGGGCTGTTGCACATGGCCGACAAACGCGCGGACGAGTTGTCAGGTGGCCAACGTCAACGCGTCGGTATCTGCCGCGCCTTGATCCAGAATCCCAAGCTTTTGTTGGTGGACGAGCCGACCGCCTCGCTGGACCCGAAGACTAGCCGTCAGATCATGCGGTTGATCACAGAACTCTGCCAAGAACGCGGACTGGCCGCGATTATTAACATTCATGACGTGGCGCTTGCGCAGATGTTCGTACCACGTGTCGTTGGCCTGCGCTTCGGCGAGATCGTATTTGACGGCCTGCCCTCGGGTCTAACACCCGACAAGCTGACCGAGATTTACGGCGAAGAAGATTGGGAAGCGACCATCGAGAAAGTCGATGAAGACGAAGAGATCGAGGCCGCAGAATGAGCCATCCCGAACTTGACGACCTGCTGGGCAAAGGCTGGCGCAAACCTGCCTTTGTCAAGAACCCAGTGCTCCGCTGGACATTGATCTTTGGGTTCGTCGCCTACTTGGTCGCAGCTTTCATGACAATCACAGTCGATTGGGGCCGGGTCTATGAAGGGCTGGACCGTGGCTGGGCCTTTGTCCTTGCCTTCACCAGCCCTGATTTCACATCGCGCTGGAGCGATATCTGGAGCGGTCTTTTGGAAAGCATCGTGATGACGGTCGCCGCCTCTGTCGTGGGCATTCTGATATCTATCCCTATCGGTCTTGGGGCTGCACGCAACATTGCACCGCTTCCCGTGTATGTCATCTGCCGGGGCATCGTCGCCATCAGCCGCGCCTTGCAAGAGATTATCGTCGCCATTCTATTGGTGGCCATCTTCGGCTTTGGGCCTTTGGCTGGTTTCTTGACGCTCTCCTTTGCGACCATCGGCTTCCTCTCCAAGCTTTTGGCGGAAGACATCGAAGCCATGGACAAAGTGCAGGCCGAGGCGATCAAAGCCTCGGGCGCGCGTTGGATGCAATGGATCAACTATGGTGTGCAGCCGCAGGTCATGCCCCGACTGGTCGGGCTGTCAATGTACAGGATCGACATCAACTTTCGCGAAAGTGCAATTCTTGGACTTGTTGGAGCTGGAGGCATTGGGGCGACGTTGAATACGGCGTTTGACCGCTATGAGTACGATACCGCAGCAGCCATTCTGATCCTGATCATCGGGATTGTTATGGCGCTTGAATACCTCTCGGGCATTATCCGCGCGAGGGTTCAGTAATGCCGGTCATCGAAACAGATAATGCTCCGATCTGGCGCAAACGGACGACTGGTCAAAGTCTGGTGCGCTGGTTCTGCTGGCTTTTAGGAGTCGCGGTCTTTGTCTATTGCTGGCAAATCATTTCAGCCTCGACCACATGGTTCTTTGTCTGGGATGCGCCCCGCATAGCGAACGATATCTGGACCCGGGCAACACCGCCGAAATGGGATTACATCACCCAACTAGGACGCCCGATCTGGGATACGCTAAACATCGCCACATTGGGGACGATCATCGCGCTCATTCTTGCGGTTCCGGTTGCTTTTCTGGCGGCGCGCAATACGACACCATCTGCTTTGCTGGTTCGTCCGATCGCTTTGTTGATTATCGTTTCGACCCGGTCGATCAACTCGTTGATCTGGGCCCTTCTTTTGATCGCAATCATCGGCCCCGGAGTGTTCGCGGGCGTCATTGCCATCGCGATCCGTTCAATCGGATTTTGCGCCAAGCTTCTGTATGAAGCCATCGAGGAAATCGATCACACTCAGGTCGAAGCAATCACCGCCACGGGCGCATCACGCTGGCAGGTCATGGCCTACGGTATCGTGCCACAAATCTTGCCTGCCTTTGCGGGCATCGCGGTCTTCCGCTGGGATATCAACATTCGCGAGTCCACGGTACTGGGACTTGTGGGCGCAGGCGGCATCGGGCTGCAACTATCAGCCTCGCTGAACGTTCTGGCCTGGCCGCAGGTCAGCCTGATCCTGATCGTCATTCTGATTGCTGTCATGATCAGCGAATGGGTCTCTGCCAAAGTGCGAGGGGCAATCATTTGACCGGCTTCTCGGCCCAAGAGGCGTTCGAGGCTTACGAGGCCGTTCGTCATCGGCTTCCGGTCGCAGACGCGGACGCTCAACCCTATCGTTTTGCGGAAACGCTTGAGCAAATTGCTGAAGGCTTTGATGTCTTCCTTCTAGATGCCTTTGGTGTTCTCAATATCGGTGAAACAGCAATCCCCGGCACGGCTGATCGTATCAAGGCCTTGAAAGCCATGGGCAAGCGGGTCCTCGTTGTCTCGAACGCCGCGGGCAAGTCGCATGACGCGCTTGTCGAGAAATACAGTCGGCTAGGTTACGATTTCGAGCCCGAAGACGTTATTACAAGCCGCGCAACGCTTTTGGCGGGTCTGAATAGTAAACCTGAAATGCATTGGGGATTGATGGCTGCACCCAGCGCAGGTCTTCGCGATTTCGAAGACTTGAAACTAACCTATCTAGAAGAGGATTCCGCGCCCTACGCTAACGTAGATGGGTTTTTAATGATTGGTTCTTCAACGTGGACCGGGCCGCGTCAGGCCCTTCTGGAAGCCGCCCTGCAAAAGCGCCCGCGACCTGTGTTTGTTGGAAACCCTGACATTGTTGCACCTCGTGAGCACGGGTTTTCGACTGAACCTGGGCAATTCGCCCATCGCCTTGCTGATCGAACCGGAATAGTTCCTCAGTTCTTTGGGAAACCATTCGGAAACATCTTTGACCTCGCCTTTGCGCGCCTTGGTCATGTCGACAAATCTCGGGTTCTTATGGTCGGCGACAGCCTGCACACTGACATCCTGGGCGCGCAGGCTGCTGGGATCGCGTCTGCGCTGATTTCAGGCTATGGTTTTTTCGCAGGTCAAGACGTCGAAACGGCGATCGCTCGCGCAAAGATCATACCGGACTTTGTGGTAAATCGACCATGAATTTTGGAACGCTCAAACGCTATTACTAAAGCAGTTGCATCGCCACAGAGCCTCTCTGAGAAACCCCCAGTGTTCAGTCGGCAAATGCGTCGCAAGTCGACGTCGGCTCGCCACTCCCCAAGTACTGAACCCGACGACCTTCATCGAAGGTCGGGCTGCCCAGCGCGCAAGCTATTTCCAAGCTTAGCCCAGTCCAGACCCGAACGTCCCCAGCTTCGCTTGAGGTTGCAAAAGACCTGCGATCAGGCGCAAGCGCGATGCGCCAGGTTGGGGCTTGGTGTATCTTTTCAACGGGCATGAGCCGACGATTTGTGGCCGTATCCCACCAATGCAATTGCCCAGACCGGTCAATCGCGACCAAAGTTGCTTCGTCTGCCATAAAGGCAATATCCGTGGCTCCACCTTTGTGCCCACCATAAGCGGCCAATTCTTTGCCACTCTCGATATCCCAGACTTTGACCACCTCGTCGCTCGATGCTGATGCGACGCGTTTACCATCGCTGCTGAAGGCCACGCTCCAAAGCGTATTATCATCCGCCGAAATCTGCCTGATCAACTGACCATCAGCAATCGACCAAACATAAACTTTGCCATCTGCGGTGGCCGCTGCCAACAATCGTCGATCATCAGAGATCGCTATCCGGTTTGCTGCAATAACTGCGGGCTCAAAATGTCTGACCACATCTGCGTCTGAAGTACTGAATTGGTATACCCCGTCACCGGTCGCCACAAAAAACTCTGACGCTCCCCCTTGGATGATGGACCAAACAGGTGTCCGACCCAGATCGAGCTGGCTTTTCAGTTGCATGGAATCCATGTTCCAGATTTTGATTTGGCCTTCTCGATCACCCGTTACCAAAAGGCTTCCGTCCTGTGAGAAGGCGATGGCCCAGATTTGGCTACCGTGCCCCTGCAACAGCGTGGGTTTCATGATCGAACCCAGCTTCCGAACCCAGATGTTTCCTTCGCTGTCGCCTACAGCGATGGATTTACCATCTGGGGCATAAGCAATCCCAAGCGCTTTTGCATCGGCCGGTATCGTAAACCTGTCCTTGTCGCTGGTATCCGGTCCGATCCGCCACAGTCTTACCTGCTGATCTCGGCCCAAAGTCGCAAGTAGCGGGGATTGTCTAGCAGGTTCCAGATCAACAATTCTTTGACTGTGCGCCTGCACAACCTCGCCGATTTGTTCCAAATCCGAACCCTCCATTCTGAGCGTCCCATCGGCCCCAGCCCCAACAAGGATGTTGTCTGGTCCTGCAAATGTCGCAGCTACAATATCCGGGCTGGCAGCAAAGCGATCGACAATCGGAAAGCCCGCGGGAAAGCCAATGGTTGTTATTCTTCCATTCGAGTGAGAAACAGCGATCGCATTGCTGTCACTGCTGAATGACAAATGATCAGGGTCCGGCCCTAACGGTCCACCCGGTATCAGCGAAAAGGCAGGCGTCGCTTTGGAATCGATCCACCCAAATATGGCGCCGTCGACATTCGCGGCGATCAGTCCTTCGGAAGCCGGCGAAAATGTCACTTTCTTGAAGCCAAGTGGCGTCGTCACCAGTGGATCTCCGATTTGCATTCCGTTCGACACGCTCCAAAGGCGCACAGTCCCGTCCCCTGTCGCTGAGGCAATGCGCTCTCCTGTGGCATCGAAAGCCACACCAAAGGCCACGTCATTATCTGAAAACAACGTCGTGATCGGGCCATAGTGACCTGGGTCAACATTCCAGAGCCGAACATCGCCATCAGTCGCCGCAGACGCCAGAAGCTCACCGTCAGGAGAGAAGGCGACATCCCTGATACCGCCTGTGTGACCAATCAACTGGGCCAGAATGGCACCACCGGGTTCGGTACTGTGAACCATGATGCGCCCATCGCGCAACCCGACTGCAATCCGCGAACCAGACCCATCGATCGCCATCGTCTGGGCATCCCCAACATTAAAAGGACTTCCCAAAGGGATAAGTCCGCCCTCACCCAGCTTTTGCCGCGCCAGAAGCATCGCCGACCGCGCCTCTGATGTGGAACCTGCAGATTCTGCGCGTACGATTGCTTCGGCACTTAGGGACAAGGCGAGCAATGGGTCCGTGCTCGATAAACCATTTGCTGCAGCGCCAAGCGCCCTCGCAAACCTTTCGTTGGCTTCAGCAGTTGCAGCCACGGCGAGCAGGCGGTTTTTCTCAGCCATGCCCGATGCGCGTATTGCCAAAAACGACGCAACAGTCGCTCCTATGGCCAGTAAGGCAAGGGCGGCGACGGCAACTTGGTTGACATGGCGGCGGCGGCGGCGGCGCAAATTGGAGGCCGCCTTTGCCTGATCTCGCGCGCTCCGTGCCGCACCCAGAAATTCTCGCTCAAGTTCACCCAGTATGTTTTCGTTCTTCGCCGACCACTCTTCGGCAGCCAAAAGCCGTGTGCCGCGATACAATAAATCCTGTTCACAATTTTCAACATCCCACTCTGCGGCATCATGCTGGATGCGCTGACGCATGCGCAAATCATCCCGGCTCGCTTCAATCCATGATTTGAGACGTGGCCAGGTTCTTAGCAGCGCTTCATGTGCGATCTGGACATTTTTGTCATCCAACGTCAGCAGCCGCGCATCCGTCAAAGCGTCGACAACCCGCCGCGTTGTGGTCGGGTCGGTATCGCGCTCGATCTCATCAATGGGCAACAGGCGTCGTGTGTCAGGTGTTCCCTCGCCGGGAGTAACCAAACGCAGGAACAATCGCCGGGTTGCTTCTTGCTGATCATCGTCGAAAGCATCCGTAAAAAGTGTTTCAGCCGTCTGGCTGATGGCCCCTGCGACGCCGCCAGACTGGCGATACCCATCCAGTGACATAACGGCCCCTTTGCGGCGGCTCCATGTTTCATAGAGAGCGTGCGCAACAAGAGGAAGCGAACCTGCTTCGCGGCCTGCTTCATCAACGATCGCATCGATGAGCGATCTATCCATATGCAAGCCGGCGGTATGGGCCGGCTCGCTGATTGCACGGCGAAGTTCGGGCCGCGTCATCGGCCCGACCAGAAACTGGTTTTCCGTGATCCGGTCTGCAAGCCAAGGTATTTCCGCGCAGGACGCATAAAAATCCGCCCGGATTGTCAGAACGATGCGCACGCGGCTATCCGCCGGATCGGTCATGGCAGACAAAGCCTCGATAAATTTGCTCCTGCGTTCCTGTTTGACCAGCGTGAAAAGCTCTTCAAACTGGTCGATGCAAATCAGCAACTCTCCTTCATTCGCGGTGGCTAAACGCCGCGCCGCGCTTGGATAAGCGATAAAATCATTCAGTGAGACCTGAGCGGTAAGATGGGAATTGTCGCCTATCAGCTGAAAGTACAAATCAGTCATCGGGTCACGGCCAGGCGTGAACACACAGACGCGCCAGTCCTCGCTGCCGGATATCGCATTCGCAGCAATCGCTGGGAGCAGACCAGCACGCAAAACGGACGATTTACCACTGCCGGAAGATCCACCCAAAACCAGTATCCGGCTCTGCTGAAGCCGCGATACAAGCCCTTCAACCAGATCTTCACGGCCAAAGAAGTAGTCGGCATCCTCAGGTTGGAACGCCGCAAGCCCTTTGTAAGGGCATTCCACTCGGCTTTCCGAGATTTGTGTCACCGCCTCGGATGCCGCCTCACGCCGGTCGCGATCCAGTGCGTCATTCATCGCACTGCGCCAAGATACCATATCCAGAAAACGCGCCTGCGGGTCCAATGCCATACCGTGTTCTATGCAGTCGCGCCACATCTCCGGAAGTCCGGCAAGATATTCAGTCACACGGTGAAACGGAGGTGGCGCCTTGCCGGTCAATACGTGCCACATCAACGCGCTGGCTGAATATATGTCGGTCATCGGTGTCACGGGTTGCCCGTGCTCAGATTGCTCCGGCGCCTGATACAGCGGTGTGCCGGCCATCATGGTCGCGCCAGTGACACCGATCGCCAGATCCTTTGCAATCCCCAGATCGGCCAGAAAGACACGCTCATCCAACCCGACCAAAGCGTCCGGGTGAGCCATGCTTTCACTGTCTTTCGATCGCTTTACACGTTGCAAAAGGATATTCGCGGGTTTGACGTCCCGATGCACAACATTGGCCTCGTGCACAGCAGTCAGGCCATCTGCCAGCGCATCGATCAAGATTTCCACACCTTCTCGTTTGGCCAATGCAGAGGGACTCAAACGCTTCAAACGGTCCGCCAATGTGCCTCTGTCAGCATAGTCCATAACAAAATAGGGTCGCCCGTCTTCCAACCGCCCGACATCATGAACCGACACAACGCGCGGAGACCGAATACGCCGCAATAAGCGCGCTTCCTCAAGAAAATGGCTGATGACCTTTTCGTTGCTCACAAGGTTCGAATGAAGGATTTTCAGCGTTACCGGAACTTCCAGTTCATCATCTCGCGCCAAGACAACCGCCGCGAACCCACCGCTCGCGATTTCACGCTCGACAGCGTAACGACCGATGAACGCGGGAAAGCTCATGTTGGTCTTTGCGCTTTAGAAGTGTTCTTGCACATCCACGCAATGATACTTGGTTGCATCCAGTATGTTGTGATCCCTATCTGCAGCTGTCACGCACAGTGTTGTGCCACCGTCGCGCGCTGCGGTAGAGGCCGCCTCCTTCGTCACATAGCTTGGGTAATCAGCATGCCTGTGCCACCGGCCTTGAACGACATTGAAGTCACTTTGGGCATTCTTGCCGACTTGTTCGACCGAATAGCTTTCGCCCCACCACGCGTGGAAATGGTTCTTCGATACATCTGGTGTGAAATTCGATTCATATGTCACGATCAGTTCGTCGCCATCTTTGGCAACCGAAGAGATCTGAACTTCGCACCCATCCACCGGGCAAGCATTGGGCATCTCTGACTGTGCAGACGCGTTAGCTCCAAACATCAGTGAAGCCGTCCCGAGGATCAGAACGCCCCGACGCCATTGGTTTGCCGAAAATTTCAATAACATCATTCCCTCCCAATCTTGGTTGAAATCCACAATTGGCGCCGATTCTAGCACAATCATGTGTTTCTTTCTGAGACTTTCGCCACAGAAGCTAAAATCCAAGGTTTCGATAGGGCCTATCGACGGACGACTTCAAACTCCAAAGGCCGCGCATCAGCGTGCAATATAGGAAGCGCGGGCGAGATAAGACCGCTATCAGCAAGCATAATGTTTTCGCGCTTAAGCTGGATCTCGCGTGCATTCTCGAATTGCACGTAAGTCCCTGACGAGCTGCGATCTGCCAGCATCAGTTTTCCGCCCTTCAAGCTGAGAACTGCATGCAGCCGCGAAACCCACGGCTCTGGCAGGATCACATCGCACTGACTGGATCTGCCGATCTTCAGCTGGCCACCTTCTCTGCATCGCCATGTCTGATCATCATGATAGAGGATTAAAGCAAAGTTTTCGTTCTGATGCCCATCTTGCGCACCGCTGGCCGTTTGAGTCGGTAGTTGCATCACGGTGCTCAACCCCTCCGTCGAGGCCACGATTGAATAGGCTTTAACAGGTTCACTGACACCTTTCAGGCGCAGAGATCCAATCGGTGTGAGCATCTGGTGCCTCCCAGAACTCAGGTCTTTGAAGACACTTTCACTCACGCACGCTTCGCCCGGATTGGCCGCTGCCGCCAAGCGCGCCGTCAGATTAACTGTTTCGCCAAATATCCCATTCTCACCTACGACGGCCGGTCCTCGGTGAACGCCAGCATGGACCGACAGCAGCGTACCCGGTGGCTTTTGGATCATCTCCACCACTGTATCTATCGCGGCCTCAGAATCACTAAAATAGCTTAAGACGTCGTCACCCTTTTGCCCCACGGGAATTCCGCCAAACCCAAGCAAGGCTTCACGCAATCGGTCGATTTCATATTGAATCAGTTGTTGCGCCTGATCGTCCCCCATTTCTTCATAAAACGGAGTGCTGTCCGATATGTCGGCGATTATAGTTGTGACAAGCTTGGTCTCCACGGCGCCACTCGCAATACGGTTGATGGGAATTGCGGTTTAGGAATAGTCCAAGAGTAGAATAGCGACATCGCTGAAATCAAGCGGCCGCTGAGCCGACCACATACCACCGTATGGCCTGCTATTGGGTAGCGACTGAAGCCATCAGAAGTTCTTGCGAATACGCGTGTTTGGGATTGCCCGCGCGGAGAGTATCAGACGACATCACTTCGACGATCTCGCCGTTCCGCATGACCGCCAGTTGGTCACACATATGCGCAATGACAGGCAAATCGTGAGAGACCATCAGATAGGTTAACCCTCTCTGCGCACGCAGATCGGTCAGCAAGTTCAGCACCTCAGCCTGAACGCTGACATCCAGGGCTGAGGTCGGTTCATCCAGCAGCAATATGTCCGGCTCACCTGCAAGTGCGCGTGCAATTGCCACCCGCTGACGTTG
This sequence comes from Ruegeria sp. CE9, assembly GCF_056537425.1. Lineage (NCBI taxonomy): Bacteria > Pseudomonadati > Pseudomonadota > Alphaproteobacteria > Rhodobacterales > Roseobacteraceae > Ruegeria > Ruegeria sp. CE9. Next base: position 179,043 of record NZ_JBQFRO010000004.1, read on the forward strand.
ACCACCCGAAAGCTGATGCGGGTAACGAAACCTGAACCGATGCCCAAGGCCAACATCATTCAGCAGCCCAGTTACACGTTTGTCGATCTGGTCAAGCCCGTGCAAATGCAGTGTTTCGCTTAGCACCTGATCAACTGTGTGGCGTGGGTGAAGCGACGCGTATGGATCCTGAAAAACCATCTGCACAGTTCTGAAGAAATTTCGATTTCGCTTCGCCCCCGAAAGCGCCTCGCCTTCGACTTGAATGGTGCCTGACCATTGCGAAGCCAGACCGGTTATGGCTCGCAATATGGTCGACTTTCCCGATCCGCTTTCGCCGACCAATCCGAAACTCTCACCCTGCTTAACGCTAAGACTAGCATCCTTGACCGCATCCACGCGATCATGCGCGTAACCAAACCATACGTTCAGGTGGTTGATCTCCAATGCGGTCATTTCACCCCCTCACGCTCGGCGCTTGTGACCAATTGGGATCGCGGGTGAGAACACTGAGATGCGAGCACTTCTCGTCAAGGCGCGGCAGCGAGTTCAGCAGCCCTTGGGTGTACGGATGTTGCGCCTGATGTAGCTTGTCCGCTTCACAGACTTCAACGATCCGGCCTGCGTACATAATGAGGACACGATCACAAAACTCGGACACCAGATTCAGGTCATGACTGATAAAAATCAGGCCCATCCCCCGTTCTTTGACCAATCCGTCCATGATGTTCAGCACTTGACGCTGGACACTGACATCCAATGCCGAGGTCGGCTCATCCGCGATCAGAATCTTGGGGTTCGGGATCAGCATCATGGCAATCATGATACGCTGCCCCATACCACCTGACACTTCATGCGGGTAAGCCCGCATTACCCGTTCGGGATCACGGATCGAGACATTATCGAGCATCTCGATCGCCATCTTTTTGGCCCGCGGTTTTGAGCCGGAATTGTGCTGAAGGTATGCCTCCATGAGTTGCTCGCCAACTGTGACCACGGGATTCAAAGAAAACTTTGGGTCCTGCATGACCATCGAAATCTGCTTGCCCCGCACGCTGCGCATTTCGCGCTCTGTAAACTGCAAAAGGTCGCGACCTTCCAGATTGATGTGGTTTGCCTCGACAATACCCGGTTTGCGGATCAGGCGCAGAATGGCCCGCCCCGTCATCGACTTCCCGGACCCGCTTTCGCCCACGATCCCCAGACGTTCACGCCCCAATGAGAACGAGACACCGCGTACAGCATCGAACACGCCCTGACGGGTTGGGAAGCGGACCCAAAGGTCTTCGATGTCGAGTAACTTCATTGCCCACCATCCTTTGGGTCCAGAGCATCTCGCAGCCCATCGCCCAATAGGTTGAAGGCCAGAGAAACTGTGAAAATTGCAAGCCCAGGCACAGTGGCAACCCACCAATGGTCAAGGATGAACCTTCGACCTTCGGATATCATCGCCCCCCATTCGGGGCTCGGAGGTTGCGCCCCCAGCCCCAGAAACCCAAGACCGGCTGCCGCCAGAATGATCCCGGCCATGTCGAGTGTGACCCGCACGATCAGTGATGAAATACAAAGCGGCCAGATGTGTCGGGTGATGATCCGCAGTGGCCCGGCCCCTTGAAGGCGGATCGCGTTGATATAGTCGGTCGACCTGATCGTAAGTGTTTCCGCCCGCGCCATGCGCGCGTATGGTGGCCAGGCTGTTAGCGAGATTGCCAGAACCGCGTTTTCAATCCCTGCTCCGAGTGCAGCAACAAAAGCCAAGGCCAGAACCAGCCGTGGGAAGGCGAGAAATATATCGGTGATCCGCATGAGGATCACATCTGTCCATCCCCCCGCATACCCCGCAACCGTACCAACCAACAGCCCAGCAATCGGCGCAATGATCGCGACCAGTGCAACGATATAAAGGGTGATCCGTGCCCCATAGATCAGACGTGATAGAAGATCGCGTCCCAGACTATCAGTTCCCAGCAAATGTCCTTCGGACCCGAGAGGAAGCAGTCGGCTGGACAGATCCTGAACAAAGGGATCATGTGGTGCGAGGATCGGAGCAAAAACTGCAGTCAGAACAAGGATAACAAGGATCGCCAACCCAACCATCGCCATCGAGTTTGATCGCAAGGTCAGCCATCCTTTGTACAAGCTGGCCAATCTGGCATGGCGGCGCGATGTGGGTTCGTCGGTCAGCAGCCACTGACGCAAAGTCATGTCGCTCATTTCGACCTCGGATCAAAGAAGCGGTAGAGAAGGTCGGAGAATATGTTCAGGCAGATGAAAATCAGCCCAACTACAACGGTTCCTCCGAGAACGGCATTCATATCAGCACTCAGCAAAGCCGTCGTGATATAGCTACCGATCCCCGGCCAGCTAAAGATGATCTCGGTCAGAACCGACCCTTCCAGCAAATTGGCGTAGCTTAGTGCGATGACTGTAATGAGCTGCACGCGAATATTCTTGAAGGCATGGCGCCAAATAACCTGTCGCTCTGACAGGCCTTTGACGCGAGCGGTGATGACATATTCCGCCGATAACTGCTCCAACATGAAGGATCGCGTCATCCGGCTGATGTAGGCCAGTGAGTAATATCCCAACAAAGCGGCAGGCAGGATGATGTGTGACAGTGCATTGCGGAAGACGTTCCAGTCTCGGGCGATGGCACTGTCGACCAGGATCATCCCAGTACGCGTAGGCACAATATCTTCGTAGAAAATATCCAGCCGACCCGGCCCGCCGACCCAGCCAAGAATGCCGTAAAAGACTAAAAGCCCCATGAGCCCCAGCCAAAAGATCGGCATTGAGTAACCAACAAGGGCAACGACACGCGCAATCTGGTCGATCCAGGACCCGCGCTTAACGGCAGCAATCACTCCCAAAGGAACTCCTAGAAAGATGCCGATCATTACACCCAGTGTCGCCAGTTCCAGCGTCGCTGGAAAAACGCGTGCAATATCTTCTGACACCGGACGCGCATTCAGCAGCGAGTCTCCAAAGTCTCCGTGCAAAACGTCCCAAAGGTAATACCCGAACTGCACCAGCAGCGGCTTATCCAAACCAAGTTCCTGGTAGACTGCGTCGTAAGTCGATTGCGAGGCGCGTTCACCCACGATCGCCAAGACCGGGTCGATCGGCATGACGCGTCCGATGATAAAGGTCACGAACAATAGTCCGAGCATCGTAATTGCAATGGTGCCAAGAGTTTTCAGGATACTCTTGATCCAATGGATAAGAGGCGCCGCGCGGCGCCCCTCAGTTGGTCTTTCGGCCAGAGCCATTTACTTGGTCACCTGCCAATACGACGCCGATGTGATCGCCTGACCGGTTGAGAAATCCGTCACATTCTCGCGCATTGCCGATTGTTCGATTTGCTGGAACATCACGACAAATGGTGATGTCTCACGGAACTCGGCCTGGATTTCCTTGTACATATCTGCACGCTTCAAAGTGTCGTTCTCAACCACTGCTGCAGCCGTTTTCTCCGTCAATCCGCCGGTATCCCACGAATTCCGCCATGCCAACAATCCGGTCGCATTGGCCGCATCCGAGTTGTCCGGATTATAGGCAAACGTTCCTGCGTTGGTCTGCGGGTCAGGATAATCCGGCCCCCATGCGCCAAGATAGACGTCCAACTCCCGTGCACGATAGCGCGCCAGAATTTGTTTCGCGGTACCAACGGTGATGTTCATCGTGATACCAACCTGACCCAGTGCATTTTGAAGTGACTGAGCGATCTCAATACGTTCCTGCGCTTCGCGCACGCCGACTTCGATTTCTAGCCCACTTACCCCGGCTTCATCCAGCAGCGCTTTGGCTTTTTCAACATCGAAGCTGAACGGATTCTCATCAGATGCGCCAAGATAGGTTTGAGGCAGGAAATTCTGATGAATTGTGTACTGACCTTTCAGGAAACTATCGCGCATCCCTTCATAGTCGATCAGATATTTGAAAGCCTGGCGGACCTGAGGTTTGCTGAGCTCAGGGTGTTTCTGGTTCAGCGAGACATACATCAGACGGCCTTTCAGCTCGTCCGCGATCTTGACGCCAGCGACCGATGACACACCTGCAACGTCTTCGGGGTTCAGGTTGCGGGCAACGTCGATATCACCACGCTCCAACAGCAAGCGCTGGCTGGCGCTTTCCTGAACGTGACGGACAACGACGCGCTCCATCGATGGGGCACCCAGATAGAAATTGGGGTTGGACTGCAGGGTCACACTTTCATTGGGCTTCCAGCTTACCAAACTGTAAGCGCCGGAACCCGCCGTGTTGGTCTTGAGCCATTCGTTCCCCAGATCCCCGTCCTTGTCGTGTTCCATCACCGTCTTCTTGTCGACGATACCGCCGATCGTGGCCGTTAGGCAGTTCAGAACGAAGGATGTCGCGTAGGGTTTGTCTGTCGTGATCGTCAGAGTGTTGCCATCGGCAACAATCGTTTGCTCGACGTTTTCCGGCGTGAAGCCAAACTGGGTCAGGATAAATGCCGGAGTTTTGTTCAAAATGATCGCGCGGCGCAGCGAAAACTGAACATCCTCAGCAGTCACGGGGTTACCGGAATGAAAGGTCAGCCCTTCTCTGATTTTGAAGGTTATCGATTTACCGTCATCCGATACATCCCAGCTTTCAGCAACGTCCGGCTGATACCCCGCATCCAGTTCCAGCGGATCAAAATTAACGAGCTTTTGGTACACATTCCGGCTGACATCCGACCCGGCAAATTCAAAACTTTCAGCAGGATCCAGTGTTGTAATGTCGTCAATACGGTTCGCAATCACCAGCATGTTCGGCGGCGTTTCCGCCATCGCCGAAGTCGAGGTCACGGCCAGCGCCAGCCCTAGCGCCGCACCGGTAAGCAATCTATTAAATGCGTTCATTTTGTCCTCTCTGTCATCAAGTTGTTCAATAACGGTTACGATCCCCAGGTTTTCTCAAGTACACGCAACCAGTTTTCGTGGCAGAGCTTCTTGATGAGCTCTTCGCCATATCCATGGATTTCCATGGCATCTCTCAATCGGGGCAGCATCGAGACGTCAGTCACATCATCGGGAACCACTGCCCCGTCATAATCTGATCCAAGTCCTACGCGGTCCTCTCCTATTATCCCAATCATGTGGTCGAGGTGCCGTAGAACTTGGGTCAACGGCACGTCGGACAGCATCCGCCCATCTTCGCGCAAAAACGCCGCTGCGAAGTTCAGACCAACCATCCCATCGCTTTCCGCGATGGTGCGCAGCTGGTCATCCGTCAGATTTCGGGCGTGCGGGCATATCGCATGCGCATTTGAATGCGTGGCCACCAGTGGTGCATCGGAATGCCGCGCCACGTCCCAGAACCCTTTTTCATTGAGGTGAGACAGATCAAGCATGATGCCCAGGGCGTTGCAGCGCTGCACAAGTCGCAACCCATGATCCGTTAACCCCGGCCCGGTATCCGTCCCGGATGGATATCTGAACGGCACACCATGGCCAAAAATGTTAGGCCGACTCCAGACGAGCCCTAGTGACCGCAACCCTGCTGCATGGAAAACATCAAGTGAATGCAGATCAGCATCAATCGCTTCGGCGCCCTCAATATGGAAAATGGCAGCCATGCGACCATGCGCAATACAGTCCCGGATATCGGCAACAGACCGAACCACCTTCAATGCACCCAACCGTTCCAGCTCAAGCAATATTGCAATCTGGCTCAGAGCGGCAGGCAACGCGTCTTCGGCATCAATTGGACCAGGAAGCGGGAGGTCATAGCTCGGCTGAACCATTTCTTCCATCTTTGCGTCGGCATCCATTGGCGATGGAACCCAGATCGCAAAGAAGCCACCGCCGAACCCACCGTGCTGGGCTTTGACCAGATCAATCGCGCCATCGAGGCCGGTTAGAAAGCGGCCAGCCTCAGGCAGGCCCCCTGAGGACGACAATTTCGACAGAACGTCGTTATGTCCGTCAAAGATAGAAGGGGAAGTATTCAACCTCGCGCCACCCAAGCTAGTATCATTTCGATACACGTTAGCAGGAGGTATCATCATGATTGTAAAAAAATTCGATGAGTTTTACTCATAGAGCTAGTCAAATTTGAGAGGGTGCATGGAACCCAAAAAACCACGCAATTGGCACTCGTTACCGGAATATCAGGCGTTGCGTGCACTCATGCAGGCCGGAACGACCGCGGCAGCCGCTCGGCAGCTCGGATTGTCTCAGTCTGCGGTAAGCCGATCTGTCGGCAGCTTGGAATCCCGGCTAGGCAAAACCCTGTTCGAGCGGGATGCGGGCAGGTTACGACCGACACAGGAGGCTGTAAGGCTCAATATGCGTTTGGATCCGTTGTTCGAGGCCTTGGACAGGATAGACGGACCGGGTGAGACCGTGCAGGAGACGCTGCGACTTGTCGCCCCGCCCAGCTATGCCCACCGTTACATCGTTTCACTGATCGCAAGCTTTTTGCGGGGAAATCCCGGTTTTTTTGTCAATCTGGAGGTGACGACGTCAGATATGGTGACGCTTGGGGTGTTGGAAAATCGCTTTGATCTGGCGGTAACCGGCATTGAACAAAGCCGTGCAGGTATAAAACTAATTCCCTTCAGGGAATCCCCCGCTGTCTGCGTGATGCGGCCAGAGCATCCGCTGGCAAATCGCAGCAAACTTTCTCCATTGGATCTGCACGAGCAGGATTTGATCGCATTAACCTATCGCCACGGCAGGCGCGGTCAGCTTGACCGCTTGCTCCATCAGGTGCGGGCTGAACCAAAGATAGTCGCCGAAGTTTCAACGTCGTTTGCCGCCGCCGACATGGCGCGCGAAGGATTGGGGCTGGCAATCATCAACCCCTTTCCGGTCTACATGTATCGCTCACCAGACCTGACCTTCATCCCGTTTGAATCACCGATGAGATATCGTGGTCACTTTGTGGTATCAGACCAGAGGCCGGTTCCAAGAATTGCGCGCGCTTTCATGCGTCATCTTCGCTTGAACACGCCGCCAGATCCGTTCTCTGAGAAAGCCTAGCTATACAGCTCATAAAGCCGGGTTAACCTAATGGTGTCAGGCTGCTGCAGCCGCTAATAACAGATGTTTATGCACCGCCTTTGGGCGTCAAACTACGCGCCAAACGTCGCCGTTAAATACGGTAGAACCGTTTCGCCGTATTGTAGAAAACATCGTCCTGACTGGGAAGCGGCACAAGTTCCAGATTCCGCAAGACGGTCTCTTCATACGTAGCACTCAGGCTGTCGACAGGGAAATTCGAACCAAACATGCAGCGATTGGCTTCGAACTGCGACAGACATGTTGATACGATTGGCGCGACGCTTTCGGCACTCCAGCCGTGATCGAACATTCCTAGACCCGAGAGCTTGCAATGGACGTGCGGCAAGTTCGAAAGCGTCTTCAGGGCATCCGCCCATTTCTGCAGGCCTTCTGGCGTTCGATCATGCGGAGATCCAGCGTGACACAGCGCGACCTGAGTGTTCGCTGCTTGCGCCAGAACACCCGCCGCTTGATCCATCAGTTCGGGCAAGAGCTGAAGGTCAAAAGACAGGCCACGTTCGCCCAGCTGCCTGAGGCCAGACAAGAATTTTGGGTCCTCAAGCAACGCGTTAGTGCCCGTTGCGGCATCCTCACCCGGAGCGCGGCCGATGATCTGACGAACCCCGCGTAGGGACGGCAAACTCTGAAGCCGGTCGAGTTCTTCGCTCAGATTGCCCGCCGTCAAGTCGCAGAAAGCGACCTGAACCAGAGGCCAGTCCGGGGATTTGTCAACCACAGACTGGACCCACTGCGCCTCGGCCCATGGGTCGGCAGCACCGACCTGAATATGGACCGAAGCGGTAAAACCTTGAGCCTCAGCATCAGCACGAAATTCAGGCAGTAAATAGTCCCGCTGGATCGGAGCGGGATCGCCGAAAAAACGGACAATGCCTTTCTCGCTGAGCCATGGGTAGTCTACGGCACTAAGATCCCATAGGTGATGATGCGCATCTATTCTCATAGGGTTTCAATCCCTGTGGTACGTTCCAGGATATCGATGCCCTGCCCCTTCCAGAAATGCAGCAGGTCGATGAAAATCCAGTTTTCAGCCAGCTTGTCGCCCTCGCGGCGATAGATATCGATCACGCGGAATTCACCGGCTTTACCTGTCGCTGGCATGCCCATGAACCCTCCAGCCGGAACTGCGGTGAAATTGGGCCAGCCAAAGAAGCCTCCATAGTGTCCTTCGGCCAGACGACAGATATGTTTTGTCTTCGCGCGTTCGGTAAACCCGGCGCGGAACGGGCCAGAGTGCTGTTTGGCATATCGCTCAATCGTGTAGGTCGCACCAATCCCCTCCGGGCCCCACCAGATCATATCCTTGTGCCAAGTTCGCGCCAGTTCATCCTCAAGCGACAGCCCGCTATTCCATTGCCCAAGGTCTGCGATCATCGCGTTGATAAGGTCGAGCGTCTTTCTGCTCGCTTCCTCGGGCTGGTCGTAGAACAAAAGGCCATCATGGGTCGCAGGTCCGGGCTGCACCAGATGCGCTGCGGTCTGCGGAGGGAACGGGTTCTGCCCTGCCTGCACCATCAGATGCGGAATGTCGAAGTACATCGCAGTCTCGACTATTCTGCCATCAACAATTTTGTAGAACGCGCTATAGCGCAGGAAGGACATTTTCCCGGTCGGTCGAATCCCCAACCAAGAGTGGTCAAACAGACCCATCAGATGTCCCATGGTCACAACCCAGACATCGGCGTCTTCAGACAGTGAATTCTTACCGGCAAACAGAATATCCGTGCGATTGTGCAAGCTAGTCAGACTGTTTTTGAGCGGTTGCCAGAATTCCTGCGCGACCTGCTTGGCACCGGTGATTTTGTTAAAGGGATGAAATCCGTGCCACTCCAATTCCGGCGCGCAGAATCGGTTCATGACATCTGGAATTTCTTGCTCGCCCGCTGTCTCCAAGGCCTGATGGAAAGCGGCGATTAGTTTTTTTTCTGCTTGGAAGGTCACGATATTTGCCATTGTGGTCAGTTGTTTACGATTGGCGAAGGGCCGGTTTGAGTCGGTGCTTTTCCAGATATTTGCATACGTATGCAAAAATGTCTTGCCTGATTTGATACATGCGAATTACAGTTTTGCAATCGTATGCAAAATAGTGATTCCTTGCAGGGGGCTCCATGGCGGAAATTCAGTTACGGAACGTCGGAAAGCGGTGGGGCTCATTTATTGGGGTCCATAACTTTGATCTGACCATTGCGGATCGCGAATTTCTGGTGCTGTTAGGCCCCTCGGGCTGTGGCAAGACCACAACAATGCGCATGATAGCAGGCCTTGAAGATGTAACCGAAGGCGAAATCCTCGTCGATGGCAAAGTGGTCAACGACCTTGAACCCAAGGATCGCGACGTTGCGATGGTGTTCCAGAGCTACGCGCTCTACCCCAATATGAACGTCTATGAGAATATCCGCTTCCCACTGAAAGTGCGTGGCATCGACCCATCGACACATGACGAAAAGGTTCGTCGTGCCAGTGCAATGGTTGAACTGGATGACTTCTTGCATCGCAAACCCGCCGAATTGTCGGGTGGTCAGCGGCAGCGTGTTGCGCTGGCGCGGGCAATCGTTCGGGAACCCAATGTGTTCCTGATGGACGAGCCGCTGTCGAACCTTGACGCCAAGCTGCGCGTTTCGACAAGGGCGCAGATCAAGAACCTCAGCCACGAACTGGCGGTGACAACGATCTACGTGACCCATGACCAGATCGAGGCGATGACACTGGCCGACCGCGTTGTCGTGATGAAACAGGGTGTGGTGCAGCAAGTGGGCAGCCCGACCGAAATCTATGACCGTCCTGCCAATACATTTGTTGCCAGCTTCATCGGCTCGCCTGCGATGAACCTGATGGATGGCGAAGTGTCTGGCGGCGTATTCCGCGCTGAAAACGTGGCGATCCCGGTCGATGCCGCAGACGGTCCGATGACCCTGGGGTTCCGCGCCGAAGATGCCAGCCTTGCAGAAGGTCAAGGCGAAATCACTGCTCCAATTTATACGCTGGAGCTGTTGGGCGACGCGACCATGATCTCGGTTCGGGTCGGCGGTGCGCTGGTTTCCGTCAAAGCTGACAAAGCATTCCGCGCCGAAATCGGCGAGCCTGTCTCGTTCTCGGTGCCAAAAGAAATCTGTCACCTCTTCGAAGCTGGAAGCGGTGCGCGGATCGGGGGCTAACCCCATCACGCCCAACCGGGCAAATCACCGGTCCGGACGTCGACGACGGACCGATCCTGACAGGGAGACATTTATGAAACTCAAGACAATCCTCATGGCTGGCGCCATGTCCATCGCCTCAAGCGTCGCTTGGGCGGACTGTGCATATGACAATACAGTCGATATCAAATCACTAACAGCCAGTTTCGAAGCCTGGAAGGCGGTCACCGATGCGATGGCCGAATGCGGTAACTTCAGCGCTTCGCTGGACAATGAATTCCGCGAAAAGCAGCCCGAAGCGTTTGCGGCCAGCCCGGCACTCTACCAGATCGGTGGTGTATCGAATGCGACCATTATTCCGTTGCTGAACGCAGGCACCATCCGCCCGCTGGACGATCTGATCGAGAAATATGGCCAGAATTTGCTGCCGAACCAGCTTATCAAAGTTGACGGTCAGACCATGGCGGTCGCGTTCATGGTGAACGCTCAGCACATGATGTATCGCGACGACGTTCTTGCCGAGCTGGGCATTGAAGAGCCAAAGACCTATGCCGATGTTCTGGCTGCAGCGGCCAAGATCAAAGAAGCCGGTGTCATGGACTACCCAATCGGTGGAACGTTCAAGACCGGTTGGAACCTGGGTCAGGAATTCGTGAACATGTACCTGGGTGAAGGCGGCTCGTTCTTTACCGACGGCAACATGCCCGCGATCAACAACCCCCAAGGTGTTGCGGCGCTTGAGACCATGAAAGCGATGACCGAGTTCATGGACCCAGAATACCTGGTCTCGGATTCAACCTATGTTCAGCAGCAGTTCCAGCAGGGCAAAATCGCTATGGCGAACCTATGGGCCAGCCGCGCCGCTGCGATGAATGATGAGGCCGAAAGCCAAGTTGTAGGCAAGGTCACAATGTCTGCAGCGCCCATGGGCTCGGCGGCACCAGCTACGACCATCTGGTGGGACGGCATCGTCCTGGCGTCGAACATCAGCGACGAAGAGGCTGAAGCTGCATTCCAGGTCGCGATGGAAGGGATCGACGGTGAAATGGTTGCAGCCAATAACGACACAGCCGTTTGGTTGAACACAGCCTACACACCCGGCGACCTGGCTGCTGGTGCTGCGGCGTCGGCTCAGAACGGCGCGGGTGCTTATCCGTCCTCTGGTCCGATGGGCATCATGCACACCGAACTGGGCAATGGTCTGGCGGACTATCTGACCGGTGCCAAGGATGCCGAGACCACACTGGCAGATATCGAAGCGGCCTATATCACCGCCGCGAAAGAAGCTGGTCTGATCAACAACTAACACTCCCCTGCGGGAGGGCCTCGGCCCTCCTGCTCCTTTTTTCGAGAACCATGAGAAAGGCAGAGCCATGAATTTCAGGACATTTGCCGCCTTTGTAGGCCCCTCTGTCTTTATGATGCTTCTCTTTATCGCGTTCCCTCTGGTGAGCGTTTTTCAGCAGAGTTTCTATATTACTCAACCGGTTTACGAGACGGTTGAAAAGGAAACCTGTACACCGGGCTTCCTGACCCAGACCTGCGTGACCGAGGAAGTTTCGCAGCCCGTGCTGGATGAGCATGGCGAAATTGTCACCCGAACCGAATATGTCGGGCTGCAGAGCTATCGGAACGTGCTTGAGCCCGAGCGTGCCTGGCGCGCGGTGACGGAAGGCAATTGGAGCGTTCTGTCCACGATCAACTTCTGGAAGGCGCTGCGGTTTACATTGACCTTCACGCTGATCACCCTACCCCTGGTGATAGTCTGTGGCCTGGGGATCGCGGTGTTGATCAACAATGCGGCGAAATCAATTCGAGGGCCGGTGATCTTTATTTCGCTGCTTCCGTTCATCATCACGCCTGTTATTGGCGCCCTTTCGATCAACTGGTTGTTCCGGGGCGACGGTATCATGACGGCCTTCCTTGAATGGTGGCTGCAACGCGATATCGCATTGTTCGCTCAGGCCTGGACCATCGAAGTGCTGATGATGTTCTACCGCGTCTGGCACGTAGCGCCTTTTGCCGCCATCGTCTTCTATGCTGGCCTGCAGACCGTCAATCAGGACAGCTTGGAAAGTGCTGTCATTGACGGGGCAACCCGTTGGCAGCGCATGAAATACATCGTGATCCCGCACCTGATGCCACTGATCATCTTCATCTCGATGATCCACCTGATGGACTCGTATCGGGTATTCGAAGAAGTCGTCGGCTTCTCGAGCCAGGGCTACGTCATCTCGCTGCAGTGGCTGACCTTTGATTTCCTTGTGCCGGATCAGGCTGGAAACCGGTCAATCAGCCGGGCCTCGGCCAGCGCGATGCTGACCATGATCGGTATCGTCATTCTGCTTATCCTTCCGCTGCGCCGGACCTGGCGCGATCACAAAGGAGGTCACTAACATGTCCTCGCGCGCCCTTCGCCAACCCCTTAGCCTGCGGCTGACCTCGAACATCTTCCTCGTGATCTGGTGTCTGATTGCCGCCTTCCCGATCGTGTGGATCACGGTGATGAGCTTTAAGTCTCCGGTTGATGCTTACGACAGCAACGCGCTCAACGTGATCCTGGGCCCTGCGACGCTTGCGACGGGCAATGGGTTATCGATACTCGACATCATCATAGGCATCGCGGCGATCTGGGCAGCCGCGCTTCTGGTCATGAAAAAGCTGCCATCGATGATCAAATCCTACAGCAAACCCGGGCAAGAGTGGTTGGGTTGGGTTATCGGTGTCTTGGTCACGTTGATCGCGCTGTTGCTGGTCTTCGTCGTACTTTTGCCCACTGCACTCAACATTCTAAACCCCCTGTTGGGACCGCTTGGTCGTGACGTATTGGGCCTGACGACCGAACACTACGAAACCGTATGGATTGATCGCGGGTTTACGAACAACTTTAAGAACTCTCTGATCGTGACGACTGGAGTTGTGACTGTATCACTGACTGTGGGTACTCTGGCGGGCTATGGCCTTGCGCGGTCGGGTTCGACGCTGGCATTCTGGCTGTTGATCGTCGCGTTGATCTTCCGCGCGCTGCCGCATTCGGTTCTGGTTGCAGGCTACCTGCCGGTTTTCATCAACTCGGCCGAATGGCTGTCGCCGATCCTAGGCGAAAATGCACCAACTCTGTACGGAAAACCCTTTGCCGTAATTGCGGTTCTGGTTGCGATCAATCAGCCTTTCACGATCTGGATGCTGCGTTCGTTCTTCCAGAACATTCCTGCCGAACTTGATGAGGCCGCCCGAGTTGATGGCTGCAACCACTTCCAGGCGTTCCGCCGTGTAATTATGCCAGTCATGTGGCCGGGTGTGATCACCACGGGTCTGTTCAGCTTCTTGCTGGCTTATAACGACTTCCTCGTGACCTCGTTGCTCTTGGATGCGCAGAACCAGACCATGGTTCCGGCCATCGTCGGTATGTTCAACCGTGAAACCACCACCACAGACCAGGTTGTCGCTGTTGCCGCAGCTGTGTCGATCATTGCACCTCTGTTCTTCCTTGTGATGATCTTCCAGCGCCAGATTGTCAGCGGTCTGACCGCCGGTGCGGTGAAAGGTTGATGAGCAATCACGCGCGCCATAACGCCATGTCGCGCCATCCGGCGCTGAACAGGATGCCCAGGGATTTTCTGAGCGTTGGGGGACCACTCCCCCAATCTCTTCCCTGGAAATCCTGAAAGGACATAGACATGAAAGGTTCCCGTCCCGAACAGGCGGTACTGACCCGCGATACGGACCTGAGCAAGACTGACGATACGCGCCGCGTTATCGAGACCATGGTGGACGGTCTGAACGACCACCGGATTGACGACATCGGTGAGTTTTTTTCGCAAGGCTTTCGCTGGATAGGCAATCAAGGCTGCGGTACCAAAACCGGCCTGAAGGAATTTCAGGACAACTGGCAGCGCCCATTTCAAGCGGCGTTTTCAGACAAGACCTGCATCGATGAGGCACGTCTTTACATGGGCGAATGGGCGGCCGCGTTTGGCCGTCAGGAAGCTACCCATTCAGGCGAATTTCTGGGTATCGCCCCCACCGGCAAGCGCGTCGAGATCCGCTATATGGATTTTTGGAAAGTGGTCGACGGCAAGATCGTCGACAATTGGGTGAATGTCGATTTCGCCCATGTCGCCGCTCAGCTGGGTGTCGACCTGTTTAACGGTGAAGGCTGGGAAGCATTTGACCGGGGGGAAAAGGTTCCGCCCCGGCCCGAAAACTGAGGATTGAAAAATGACGATCGAGTATCTGAAACGCGGTAAGTCTGACGCTGACCGGGCTGAAGATGACGCCAAAACCCGTGCAGTGGTCGAAGCAACGCTGAAGGACATTGAAACGCGTGGCGACGCAGCCGTGCGCGAGCTGAGCGAGAAGTTCGACAACTATTCGCCCGAGGCGTTTCGCCTGTCTCAGGAACAGATTGATGAGCTGATCGGTCAGCTGACTGACCGGGAACTGGCTGATATCAAATTCGCGCAGGAACAGGTGCGCAACTTTGCACAGGCACAGCGCGATTCGATGCTGGATATCGAGGTCGAAACCCTGCCCGGTGTCATTCTGGGCCATAAGAACATCCCGGTGCAGTCGGTTGGCTGCTATGTGCCCGGGGGCAAGTTCCCAATGGTGGCCTCGGCACACATGTCTGTGGCGACAGCCTCGGTTGCCGGTGTTCCGCGTATCATCGCCTGCACCCCTCCGTTCAACGGCAAGCCCAACGCAGCCGTGATCGCGGCGATGCATCTGGGTGGAGCGCATGAGATTTACGTCATGGGCGGCATTCAGGCCATCGGTGCCATGGCTCTGGGAACCGAGACGATCGATCCCGTGCATATGCTGGTCGGTCCCGGCAATGCGTTCGTTGCCGAGGCCAAGCGCCAGTTGTTTGGCCGCGTGGGCATCGATCTGTTTGCGGGCCCAACCGAGACGATGGTGATCGCTGACGAGACCGCCGCTGATGCTGAGCTTTGTGCCACCGACCTGCTGGGACAGGCCGAGCATGGGTACAACAGCCCCTGCGTTCTGCTGACCAACTCGCGTAAACTGGCCGAGGACACACTGTCCGAAGTCGACCGCATTCTGGGCATTCTGCCGACTGCTGGGACCGCGAAAGTGTCGTGGGAAGAATACGGTGAAGTCATCGTCTGCGATACTTATGATGAGATGCTGCAAGTCGCCGACGACATCGCGTCTGAACATGTCCAGGTCATGACGGATCGCGACGATTGGTTCCTTGAAAACATGACGTGTTACGGCGCGTTGTTCCTTGGGCCACGCACCAATGTCTCGAACGGTGATAAAGTGATTGGCACAAATCACACCCTGCCGACGAAGAAAGCGGGCCGCTATACTGGTGGCCTTTGGGTTGGAAAATACCTGAAAACGCATAGTTATCAGAAGGTTCTGACGGACGAAGCCGCGACAATGATCGGCGAGTACGGCTCGCGCCTGTGCATGTTGGAAGGCTTTGTGGGTCACGCCGAACAATGCAATGTCCGCGTGCGTCGCTATGGCGGTATCAATGTACCCTATGGCGAACCCGCGCCATATAGGGACGCCGCTGAATGACTGACAGGAACACGCAGCACAAGGCCCTGATCGCTCCGCTCAGGGCCGCCATGTATGACTTCTCAGAGGCCGGCGTTCGTAAGACGCTGGCCGGGTTGACTGAACCGGACGCTGTGTTTCACCTATGTCACCCGTTCGGGGACAGCACAGGCAGCGATGCCTATTATAACAGCACCTACAAAGACCTTTTGACTGCCTGGCCCGATCTGGAGCGCCGCGATTACATCGTCATGGCTGGCCCGGACGAGGCTGGTGCGGACTGGGTCGGCGCCGGTGGCTATTACACAGGCACCTTTACAGGACCATGGCTGGACATTCCGCCAACAGGTCATCAGGTGACGATGCGCTTCCACGAGTTCTATCGATTTGTGGACGGCAAAGTAGTCGAGATGCAGGCGCTTTGGGACATTCCCGAAGTGATGATGCAAGCCAACGCATGGCCGATGGCACCCAGTCTGGGGAGCGAATGGCATGTCCCCGGCCCTGCAACGCAGGATGGGATCGTACCCGGGCCATATGATGCTGCGAAAGGCAAAGCGACCTGCCAGCACATCATCGACATGTTGGAACACCTAAAGAAACACCCGTCACAAGGCGGTCCCGAAGTGATGGAGATGGAGCGGTTCTGGCATCCGCGCATGAATTGGTACGGCCCATCGGGGATCGGAACCGGGCGCGGCTATACAGGTTTTCGCAACTGGCACCAGATCCCATTCCTGAGCGGGATGCCTGATCGCGGTCAGTATGTGGATGAGATCGCCTATCACTTCTTCGGTGATGGTGAATATGCCGCTGTGACCGGCTGGCCCAACATGATTCAGACCGTCACACATGACGGCTGGATGGGCATCGCACCATCGGGCAAGAAAATCACCATGCGCAGCCTCGATTTCTGGCGGCTGGAGAATGGCAGAATCCGCGAAAACTGGGTTCTGGTCGATTTGCTGGACGCCTATCGGCAGCTTGGTGTTGACGTGTTTGCCCGCCTGCGGGAATTCAACAAGGCCCGAAACCTGGGCCGCATTGAAATACCGGATGGAATGAGCTGATGACCGACCTTCCGCGCACACCCTCGTTTTCCCTGAAAGGGAAATGCGCACTTGTGACTGGGGCGTCTTCAGGCATTGGGCAAGGCTGTGCCGTTGCGTTGGCCGAAGCTGGGGCACATGTGGTCTGTGCCGCGCGTGGTGCTGATCGCTTGAACGAAACTGTTTCTGCGTTGCAAGCGCAGGGCTGGTCGGCCGAGGCGCAAGTTCTGGATCAAGTCAATCTGGATGCCATGCAAGCCCTGTTCGACAGTCGTGCCTTCGAGGTCGTGGTGAACTCAGCCGGTCTGGCGCGCCATGGCCCAGCTGTCGAAACAACACCCGAAGACTTTGACGCGGTAACGACGGTTAACCTTCGATCCGCCTATTTCCTGTCGTCTTATGCGGCCAAAGCACTGATGGCGGCGGGCAAGCGGGGCTCGATCATCCATATCTCAAGCCAAATGGGCCATGTGGGTGGCATCGACCGCGCGGTTTATTGCGCCACAAAGCACGGGCTTGAGGGGATGGTCAAAGCCATGGCGATCGAATGGGGAAAGCAAGGCGTGCGGATCAATACCGTTTGCCCGACATTCATTCGCACACCGCTCACACAATCCACCTTCGACAATCCCGAACGGGCCGCGTGGATAATGGAGAAAATCAAGCTGGATCGCGTCGGTGAGGTCGAGGATATCATGGGCGCAGTCGCGTATCTGGCCTCGGACGCCTCTGCCCTGGTCACTGGCACTTCGATGCTTATCGACGGGGGATGGACGGCGGACTGATGGCTGAAAAAGTCACCTCTCTTCAAGTTGCGCAACTGGCTGGCGTCAGCCAGTCGGCGGTCAGCCGGGTGTTTACGCCCGGCGCATCGGTCAGCAAGAAGACCGAAGAGAAAGTACGCAAAGCAGCCGTTAAGCTGGGCTATCGCCCCAATGTTCTGGCAAGGGCGATGGTATCGGGCAAAAGCCGGATCATTGGCCTGGTGGTCGGCTATCTGGATAACTACTTCTACCCCGAAGCGCTTGAGAAGCTTTCGAACGCGCTGCAGGTACAAGGGTATCATGTGTTGATCTTCATGGCCTCACGCTCTGCCGGGAATATCGACGACGTGATGGACGAGATTTTGGATTATCAGGTCGATGGGGTCATCCTGGCCTCGGTCCCGATGTCATCTGATATTGCGATGCGCTGCCAACAGGCGGGCGTGCCGGTTGTTCTGTTCAACCGTAGCCAGGACATCGAAGGCATTACCACGGTGACCTCAGACAACTATGCAGGCGGTCGCAAGGTCGCTGAATTTCTGGTCGCTGGTGGGCATAAGCGGATAGCTTATATTGCGGGTTGGCAGGGCGCTTCGACCCAGCGCGATCGCGAAGCAGGCTTTAGGGCTGCATTAGAAGAGGCCGGGCAGACCCTCTTTGCCCATGATGTCGGAGAGTTCCACACCGAAAATGCACGTGCCGCCGCGCGCCGCATGTTCGACGTCGCACCTGATGATCGACCCGATGCTGTGCTGGTCGCAAACGACCACATGGCCCTTGCGGTGATGGATGTTCTCCGTTTTGAGTTGGGCCTGCAGGTGCCCGAGGATGTCTCGGTCGTGGGATACGACGATGTGCCACCTGCCGCGTGGCCTGCCTATAATCTGACAACGATCCGCCAGCGTGCAAACCTGATGGTGGCGGAAACCGTTGCAGCACTTTTTGAACATATCGACACCCCTGAGACAGCCGAACCGCGCAAAGTGGCCATTGATGGGCCGCTGATCGTGCGCACATCCGCTCGGTTACCAAAGGGCTGGACACCACAAAGGACAAGGTGATGAGAGGCTTTTCCAACAAATTCAAAGACTTTCCCGACTACATCATCGGGATCACCAAAGAGATCTGGGAAGACCGCGGAATTTCGACGCTGCACGAATACTATGCCCCGGAAATAGTCGTGCGCATGCCAGGCAGCGTGTCCACCGGAAACTTGGGTGTCATCGGCTCAACCATGGCGACCTTGGCTGAGTTTCCAGACCGTACGCTTCTGGGGGAAGATGTGATTTGGTCTGGCACGCCCGAAGACGGGATGCTGTCGAGCCATCGCATCATGTCCACCGCAACGCATCTGGGCGATGGCGCATTCGGGCAGGCAACAGGCGCAAAGCTGCACTACCGAATTCTGGCCGACTGCCACGCCGTCAACAACGCGATTGATGACGAATGGCTGATCCGAGACAATGGTGCAATCGTGCGGCAGATGGGATGGGATCCGAAAGAGTATGCCCGCGATCTGATTGCGCGCGAAGGTGGCCCAGAGAGTTGCGTCAAGCCTCTGACGCCGGCCAATGATATCGCGGGCCCCTATTCGGGTCGTGGCAATGATAACGAATGGGGGCAACGTCATGCCGAATTGCTGACGGCCATGATGGAGGCCGACATGGCCACTGTTGAGCGGTCCTATGACCGCGCCGTGCAATCGGAGTATCCCGGAGGCGCAACCGGATATGGGCGCGAGCCAGTGGACAAGTTCTGGATGTCTCTGCGTTCGGCTCTTCCAAGTGCGACATTCACCATCCACCACCAGATTGGCCGTGACGATCCCAATATGCCACCGCGGTCCGCGATCCGTTGGAGCCTGCACGGCAAGCACGACGGATGGGGCGCATTTGGGGCACCAACCGGGGCTGAGCTGTATGTGCTGGGCATCAGTCATGCCGAATGGGGCGAGCTGATCGGCGGTGACATCAGGCTGCGCCGCGAATGGACGCTGTTTGATGAAACCGCGATCTGGAAACAACTTGCGCTGGCAACCGGAGACGTTTGATGCCTTCGGTGCCTCACTTTCTTGACGCCCGTGAAGCGACCCGCCGGTATCATTGCCACCGGGCGTCGCTGCGGGCCAAACGTTTGAACAATCGTCCTCCCGGTGCGCGATAGGTCAATTCCTTATCGCATGCACCAAATCAATGGAGAGATTTATGAGCACTATCCAACAACGCATCGTCCGCTACGGTGAGCTTAAGCCCTGTAAAACCGCGTTTATCGACGCCCACACACCGGGCAGCGATCAGAAAGAGAACTTTACCATCGTCGGTGGTGGCGTGTCGGAATCACCCGACCAACACGTGCACATCACTGACAAGATCGGCTTTAACATCGGCGCGGCGGGTCAGCCTCCGAAATGCCGCAACTCACTGCACAGCCACACAACTGCCGAGGTCTTCTTTGTCGCCAAGGGCCGCTGGCGGTTCTTCTGGGGCCGTTATGGCACAGCAGGTGAGTTCATCGCTGAAGAGGGTGATATCTTTAATATCCCGACCGGTATCTTCCGGGGTTTCGAGAATGTTGGTCAGGACTACGGCATGATCATGTCGATCCTTGGCGGAGATGACGCAGGCGGCGGCGTGACCTGGGCACCGCAGGTGATCGAGGACGCGCAGGCGCATGGTCTGATGCTGGGTGACAATGGCGTTCTTTATGATTCCAAAAAAGGTCAGGAACTGCCACATAACGTGCGCCCTATGCCGCTGCTGACTGAAGAGCAGTTGAAAGACTACCCTGAGGTTCCGGTTGAGGATGTGGTGGGCAAGTACGTCGCACGTTACTGGGACCTGATGGCTCTGTCAGCCAACAAACCGGCCGTGGTGATCGGCGAAACTGGCATGATCAAAGACAAACCGGGGTTTGAGGTCGACTTTCTCGGGCGCGGCTCGAGCGTGACCGAGGCGGTCAAGGCCGAAAAGCCGGTGGTTCTGATGCCCGCCAGCGGTCATTGGCTAGTGTCGGTCGACGGGTTTGAGACTACCCTGTCCAATGGCGATACGGCCGTGGTTATGCCGGGTGAATCCTACAGTGTCCAACCTTCGATGACAGGACAGGCAGGTCTATACCGGATCACTGCAACCGATGATCCTGCCGGGGCAACCTGGACAGGATGAGCGCAGGTCCTGACGATACGCACGGTGTCTATGAGCGGCAGGCGTCAGAGTATGACAAACGTCGCTCGAAGGCTTTGTTCGAAGCGCGCTGGTTGGCGCGCTTTACCGCCAGCCTTACACCGGGTGACCACGTGCTGGACCTTGGATGTGGCACGGGCGATCCGATCGCCCGCTGGTTCATGGCCGAGGGTTTTACTGTCACCGGTGTCGATTTTTCGGAAGCGATGCTAAAGATCGCGCGCGACCGTTGGCCGGACGGGGATTGGCGCAAAGTGGATATGCGGGAATTTGAACTGGATCAGCAATTCGACGGGATCATTGCCTGGAACAGTTTCTTCCATCTGACGGCAGATGAACAACAGGTCTGTATCGCACGGATGGCGCGTCATCTGCGGCCCGGTGGTATGCTGATGCTGACTGTTGGTCCTCGCGCCGGTGAGGTTACCGGCACTGTTGGCACAGAGCCTGTTTATCACGCCTCGTTGTCCCCTGCTGGCTATGCCATGTGTCTGGAAGAAAACGGGCTGCATATGACTGGCTTTCTGGCCGAAGACCCTGAAACACAAAGCCATACGATCCTGATGGCAAGAAAGAACTAAGGTACCCTTATGACCATAAAAACCACACATGTTGGGTCTCTTCCCAGAACGCAAGAGGTCGTGGATTTCATCTTTGCCCGCGAAAACGAAGAAGCCTTCGACGCCGACGCATTTGATGCTTGTATGGCCGATGCCGTCACTGAAACCGTCCGCAAACAAGCCGAGGCCGGGGTCGATATCGTGAGCGATGGCGAGACCTCAAAGATCTCATATGCGACTTACGTCAAGGACCGCTATACCGGATTCTCGGGTGATAGCCCACGCAACGCACCTGCGGACCTGAAGATGTTTCCCGGTTTCTTGCAGCGGCTGGCAGACGATGGTGGCACACCCCAATATGCCCGCCCAATGTGTACCGGCGAGGTCCGCTCGAAAGGGCAAGGTGAGCTGGAGAAGGATATCGCCAACCTCAAAGCAGCTATGGCACAGCATGGGGTTGAACGCGGCTTTATGAATGCCGCATCGCCCGGCGTGATCTCTCTGTTTCTGCAGAATGATTTTTACCCCACGCGCGAGGCTTATCTGGCCGCCTTGGCCGATGCGATGAAAGAGGAATACGAAACAATCGTAGCCACCGGGCTGGATCTCCAGCTTGATTGCCCGGATTTGGCTCTCTCACGCCATATGCTGTTTACCGATCTGTCTGATGATGAATTCCTCAAGATCGCCGACATGCATGTCGAGGCCCTGAACCATGCGCTACAGAACGTCCCGCAGGATCGGGTCCGGGTACATATCTGCTGGGGTAACTACGAAGGCCCACATTGCTGCGATATCGCGATGGACAAAGTGTTCAGCACCCTGATGGCGACCAAGTCGCGCTATGTTTTGTTCGAGACCTCAAACCCTCGCCATGCCCATGAATGGACCGTGTTTCGAGACCGCAAGGCCGAAATACCTGATGACAAAGTATTGGTGCCCGGCGTGGTCGATACCACTACCAATTTCGTCGAGCACCCTGAACTGGTGGCGCAGCGGATTGAACGGTTTGCCGGGATTGTGGGCGCCGATCGCGTGATTGCAGGCAGCGATTGCGGGTTTGGTACCTTTGCGGGCTTCGGTGCGGTCGATCCGCAGATTGCCTACGCCAAACTGGCAAGCTTGTCCGAAGGGGCAAAACTGGCATCGGCATGACACCCCTCATCCTTCTGCCCGGCATGATGTGCGATGCGCGGCTGTTTGGCCCCCAGATAAACGCGCTGTCAAACAGCCGACCTTTGATGACCTTTCCGCTAAGCCAGCATGACAGCGTTGAGGCAATGGCTGACGACATCCTGCGAAATGCCCCGCCATCGTTCGCTATCGCGGGTCTGTCGATGGGCGGTATCATCGCCATGGAGGTGCTGCGTCAGGCGCCTGACCGAGTCTCACACCTTGCGTTGCTTGACACCAATCCGCTGGCGGAAACGCCCGAGGTAAAGGCACGCCGCCTACCCCAAATGGCCGCAGTGTGCGAGGGGCGTTTGCGGCATGTCATGCGCGACGAGATGAAGCCCAACTATCTGGCTGATGGGCCGCGGCAGGGCGCAATTCTGGACCTTTGCATGGAAATGGCGACCGATCTGGGCCCCGAGGTTTTCCTGCGCCAGTCGCAGGCCCTCATGAACCGTCCCGACCAGTGTGAAACCTTGGCGGCCTACTCTAGCAAAGCGCTAGTCTTATGCGGGCGCGACGATGGGTTGTGCCCGGTTACACGCCACGAGCTGATGCACGACCTACTATCCAACAGCACGCTCGAGATTATCGAAGGGGCGGGCCACCTGCCCACACTTGAACAACCCAATGAAACGACAGCGGCGCTGTTCCGCTGGCTGGAGGACACATGACCCCGTCCCTTTTAACCCTGCTCCGCAAAGTCGATACACCAACCGTCTGCAACGCCATCGAAGTGGCGCAAGGCAAGCGTGGGTTTGACCGGTTTACGCGCGGCACAATGCTATGCTCGGCCCCAGAAGAGCCCGCAATCGTCGGCTATGCGCGCACCGCCAAAATTGCTGCGGTCAACCCGCCGACCGAAGCCGCAGATGTCATCAAGGCCCGTCGCATGGCGTACTATAAATACATGGCCGAGGCCCCCAGCCCATCGGTCGCCGTGATCGAGGATCTGGATTTCCCCGATTGCATCGGCGCTTATTGGGGTGAGATCAACACAACGGTCCACAAAGGGTTCGGCATGTCCGGCGCATTGACCAATGGCGTCATGCGTGATCTCGGGGACGTACCCGAAGGCTTCCCCGTTGTCGCCGGTTCTGTGGGGCCAAGTCATGGTTTCGTGCATATCCGCGAGATTGACACGCCGGTTTCTTTGTTCGGCCTGACCGTCCAACCAGGCGAGCTGATCCATGCCGACCGTCACGGCGCGCTGGTGATGCCCAAAGACTTCATTGATCAACTGGAAGGCGCGATTCAAAAGCTCTTGTCGACCGAGCGGATCGTTCTGGACGCGGCCAGAAAGCCCGGCTTTGATTTCAATGCTTTCGAACAGGCGTGGACAGCGTTTGAAAAAGCACGCGTCTGACGACTGCATCTGAAGCGATTGCTGCAGCTAGCCATCAAACTGATAGAAATAGCGGTTCCCGGCCAAACCGAGTCGGGAACCACACCTATTTCGGATCATACAGGTATCCAATTCCGCGCACTGTTCTGATGATCTCGGGCTTTTCCGGGTTGCTTTCAAGTTTCCGGCGCAACCGGGAAATCCTGATATCGATGCTGCGATCAAATGGGTCCCAGGACCGATCATGCGCTTGTTCAAGAAGCTGGTCGCGATTCAACACGCGCCCTTTGTTTTCGGCAAAAACCTTGAGCAAACTGTATTCCATCGCCGTCAGCGGGACTTCGGAGCCGTCGGACGCAAGGAGTTTTGCTGCCTCCTTGTCCAGCGTGTAGTCGCCGAAACTTGCCTGATCGCCGCCAGAGCTGTCGCCTGACCCCTGATCGTTGATCGCCCCGCGGCGCAGGATTGCCTTGATCCGTGCTTCCAGTTCACGAAGGTCCACTGGTTTACCCAGATAATCATCGGCCCCCATCTCTAACCCGATGATCCGGTCAACCACATCCCCTGCTGCAGTCAGCATGATCACTGGCGTTGTGTTTTCCGGGCGCAGAGACCTGAGAATGGAAAGCCCGTCCTCTTTTGGCATATTGATGTCCATGATCATAACGTCGACCACAGTCGACGAAATGATGGACCTGAGCTCATCTCCGCCAGAAGCAGCCGAGACTTTGTAACCGCGCTTATTCAGGTATTCCTGAAGCATCTCACGCACGTCGACCTCATCGTCGCAGACCAAAATATGGGTCTGTTGATTATCCATCTGCTTGGTCCTTCTGGTCGGCGAGAAGTTTTGCGACAAGACTTCTGAGTTCGGATGGCGATACCGGCTTTTCCAGATAAGGAAGGCCAGATTCCTTGAGTAAGCCCAAAGAGCTTTCGCCCATTGTGTCGCCCGTGATGTAAGCGGTTCGTTGCAACATGCTCGGGAAGCGCGTGGTCAACGCTTCGTAGATTTTGCGCCCGTCGACACCGGGCATGTTCATGTCACTCAGAAACACGTCATAAGTGTTGGATTGCAGGCAATTCAGCGCCTCTTCGCCCGACGAGACGAAATCAACGTGAAAACCATCTCTCCTGAGAATCTCGGCATTGATCTCACCCACTTCGATCTCATCATCGACCACCAGAGCCCGGTGTGTGCTTTGTGTCACGACTGGCTCGGGCGCCTCTTCCGTTACGCCGTTTTGCGGCACAGCAACCGGCAAGGTGATACGGAAACAGGTGCCCGATTTCGCGGTCTGATCAAGCCTGATGTGCCCACCATGAGACAGAATGATCCGGTGGCAAAACGCTAGGCCGATCCCGGTTCCATCACCAACTTCTTTCGTGGTGAAAAACGGCTCGAAAATACGGGGGCGTATAGCTTTGGGAATTCCCGGCCCATTGTCTTCAACCGCGATCTCAACCAGGCCCTTGTCAATCTTGGCTTCGGCCGAGATTCGGATGTGATCGCCAATTCCAGATGACGCCATCGCCTGTTCAGCGTTGAAAATAAGGTTCAACACGACTTGCGTAAGTTGGTCAGTATCCCCCTCAACAGGCGGCAAATCATCAGGCAAATCTCGTTTGATTTGAATTTCGCCCGACGTACTTCCATACCCTGCCACATCGGCTGCTGTCTCGATCATGCCGGTCACGTCAACTTGTTCGATCTTGCTGGGTTGCTGGCGCGCCATCGCAAGGAAGGTTTTGACGATCTTCGCACAGCGCTCTGCCGCATTACCGATCTTTTCGATCCTCGTCGTTAGCTCGGGATCGGTAATCTCTTCTTTCAACATCAACGAATGACCGACAACCACAGACAAAGGGTTGTTGAGCTCATGTGCCACCCCAGCTAGCAATTCACCCAGCGCCGACATCTTTTCGTTCTGAAACAGAAGCTCGCGCTGCTTCTCCAACTCAGCTTCGATGGCCAATTCATCTGTCAGGTCACGTGTATTGGACACGATGACCTCTTCGCCGTTAAACTCGATCAACCGGGACGAATCCGCGCCCCAGAACTTACGCCCATTTGCGTCGACGAACTCCATCCGCCGATCCTTTAGCGCACCGGCTTGCCGAAGGTCCCTTAGATACCGTTCGCGTTCATTCGGGTCCGCGTAATATGATTTTGAACTCTCGGCCTCGCCAAAAAGTGCCTTTATCTCAGGCGTCGCAAACAGCACCTTGCCTGTATTAGCGTGCGTCATGTTGATGGCAGCAGGATAGGCCTCCATCACTTGCCGGATCAGGGCGTCAGCTTCTTTCTGGACCGTCAAATCGATGACGCTGGTAACGATCACCTCTTCACCTTTGTAGTCAATCAGCTGTGATGAAATCGTTGCTGGAAAAGGAGTTCCATCCGCTCTTAACAGATCAAGTTTGTAGTCGTCGACGCGACCATCGGCCAATAGCTGGGTTACAAAATCCGCCCGCTCTTCGGGATTCAGATAGTGCTGTCGTGCCGATTTGGATGGACCGAACATCTGCAACGCAGCCGGCGTACGATACAATATCTGGCCATCGCCGATCCGCGCCATCGTCACGATTGCCGAACTGGCATCCAGCACCTTGCGGATCAGAAGGTCGCCATCACGCTCTTCAACTTCGGCCTGTTTGCGTTCGGTTATGTCTTCTCGTGTTACAACGAAACCACCGAATTTGGTTGGATGCACAGAAACCAGATAGGTGCGCCCGTCCGTTTCAGTCAGTTCAAAATCCTGAATGAACTCGACCCCATTGGCCAACCTGTCTGAAACCCATTTCTGTTCATTGCCGATGGCGTCCGCGTATATCCCGCGGCGTGCCGTCTCACGCATCAGGATTTCCCAGTCCAGCCCCGGTTCCAGAAGGTCGGCAACCCCCTTGTTCATTTCGGCATATCGTTGATTGAACAGGACAAGGCGGCGGTCGTCATCATAGAGGGCGAACCCTTCTTTGAGAGACTCGATCGCATCACGAAGAAGGTTCCTCGCCTTCTCGATTTCTTCAAGATCGTTCGCCATGCCCATCGTCATCCTGAATTTTTAAGATATCATTGTTTCAATGCCATTTCAAAATCGGTGTCGTGTGTTTCAATTGTTTCAGTAAGTGCCAAATCCGCCAAGCACCGGTCTAAATTCCTGTTTGTTTTCGAACCCCATAGCGCGTTGTGTAACCTGCTTCACAGAGCAACAACTGAAACACTGGGCACCGCTTCCAGACATCACAATGAAACATAGAAAGGTCAGTTATTACCCATCTTAAATACGAGTGGGTAAGAACGATGACTATTTCTTTTAAAATTACTGAGATGACCAACGCACCTATTTTTGCGTTGCATTCTTCGGCGTCCAATAGCGGACAATGGGACCAACTGATTAATGATCTTGAAGGTCGTTTTGAGGTTCATGCTGTCGATATGCCCGGTTACGGTCGCGCACCGTTGAATGGTGACATGTCCCAAAAAGGTGCTGCAATTTCCGCAGTTGCTGTTATCCGGGAAATCGAGGCTTTCGGACGTCCAGTACATCTGGTCGGGCATTCCAACGGCGGCGGTGTTGCCATCAAGGTCGCGCTGATGCGCCCCGATCTTATCAAAAGCCTGACAGTCTACGAGCCTGCAGCGTTTCATTTCCTCAAAGACGGCAACAATGTCAGCCAAAAGCTGTTCCAGCAAATCCAACTCCTCTCGGGTGTGGTGACTGCGGCGGCAGCGGACGGCAATGCCGCCGCAGGGATGCAGCAATTTCTGGACTTCTGGAACGAAGATGGTTTCTGGGATTCACTGCCCGCGCAGGTTCAGGATCGGTTCGCTGAAATGATCCCCTCGGTCATGTCCGATTTTGCCAATGGCTTTGCTGAAAGCTGGCGCCTGAAGGATTTGTCCGAGCTCGAAATTCCGACTCTGGTGATGACCGGTTTGGAGTCGCCTGAGATCGCTCAGCACGTTTCAGTCGAGATCGCAAAAGCGATGCCAAATGCTCGGATCGCGCTTCTGCCAGAGCTTGGCCACATGGCGCCGGTTTTCCAGCCCGAGTGGGTCAACGCGCGAATTTTCGAACATGTGGCCAATGTCGAACGGCCCATCGAAGCCGTCAGCTGGCCACAGCAGCAAGCTGCGTAATCCTACCCGCATTTCGCGATGCGGCACTTCATCAAACCACTGGTGTTGAACCAGAACTACATCAAAAGGAGCAAGAACATGGGTATTCAAACATCGATCAATACCACCACAGACTTTGCCGCGATCAAAGCAAAGCAAAATGTCGCCTGGGGGTCCGGAGATTACAGCAAGGTTGGCGTGACATTGCAAATCACCGGCGAAGAACTGGCCGAGGCCATGGATATGATGCCCGGCGCCAAAGTGCTTGACGTGGCCGCCGGGAATGGCAACGCCACGCTGGCCTTCGCCCGCCGGTTTTGCGACGTCACCTCGACCGATTACGTCGAGGCTCTGCTGGATGCCAGCAGCCAACGTGCCAAAGCAGAAGGCCTTTTCGTCTCTTACAAGGTTGCCGATGCCGAGGACCTGCCGTTCGAGGATCAGTCGTTTGACGCGGTTGTCTCCACATTCGGGGTGATGTTCACGCCGAACCAACAGCAATCTGCAGCAGAACTGCAGCGTGTGGTGAAATCTGGCGGCAAGATTGGCATGGCCAACTGGACGCCAGACAGTTTCATTGGCCTGCTGTTTAAGACGATTGGCAAGCATGTGCCTCCGCCGGCTGGCGTGAGCTCTCCGGCACAGTGGGGTAGTCGGGATTGGGTAGAAGATACCTTCGGTGCTGAGTGCGATATCGTTTCGTTCCGGCGCAAAAACTTTATGTTCCGCTACCGGTCTGCTGAACACTTCCTGGATTATTTCCGGACGTTCTATGGCCCGATGCAAAAGGCCTTCGACGCACTGGATAATGCGGGGCAAGAGGCGCTGCGCAGCGATATCATGGCATTGATCGAGAAATTTGACATTTCGACCAATGACACGCTTTGCATTTCATCCGAATATGCAGAAATAACACTGCGACGTGGTTGATACCGCAACTAACCCGCTCATCGTTCTTTGACCTTGATGGCAGAGAACGATGAGAGATGCCGAGTGTAGGCGATCCACCATTTTCTTGTTATTAATTGGTTTAAGGGGGATTTTGTTATGGCTGAACGCACACTTTACGAAAAATACGGTGGGTTTTCACAGATCAGCAAGATCGTGTTCTCATTCTATGACATCCTTCTGGACAATGATGAGGTTGGCCCTTTCTTCGACGACGTGGACATGAGCCGCATGGTCGATCATCAGACCAAATTCATTGCCTCGTTGCTGGGTGGACCCGCCTCCTACACAGACAATCAGCTGCGCCAGCTACACTCGCATCTCACAATCACAGATGACCATTTCGACGAGTTGGAAGTAGTACTCCGCGATGCGCTGGAGAAACACAGCGTGGATGCCGAGGATATTGATGTCGTCGTCGCGGAATTCAGCAAACGCCGTCCCCTGATTGTTAGGTAAACCATGACCATCGAAGCCATTAATGAACAGCTCCTTCGTGCAATTGGCGTGGGCGTTGCCCTTCTGGATCGCCAGTCGCTAAAATTCGGGTTTCGCAATGACACCTTTGATGAATGGTTCAGCGCTGATGGCCCTGCGGATCAATTGCAGCAGCTTTTCCCCGATCTCGAAATCGATACTGTTCAGACAAGCCTATCCAGCACAGGCAGACACACATCCGAAATCACATTCAAAAAGAAACGCCGAACGCTGGTGATCGCACTCGATTTCACGGTCGCGCATGATGATGTGCTTGTACTGGTGTGCCAGAACATCACCCGCATCAAAGAGCTGGAGTCCATGATCGATTCATATTCGATGATGGTCGAGCGGAACACACGCGAGCTAAAGCGGGAGAAAGAGCAAGTTGAAAAACTGCTGCTCAACCTGATGCCGCGATCTGTGTACGAAGAGTACAAGACATTTGGCGTCGTCACACCTCAGCTCTATGATCCGGTCTCCGTCCTGATGCTGGATTTCGTCGGTTTTACCGAGATGGTTGCCTCGCAAGATCCAAGCGTCACCGTCACCGAGTTGAATGACATCTACAGCGCGTTTGATCGCATTGGTGAGCAATTCGGCTGCGAACGCATCAAGACCATCGGTGATGCCTACATCACGGTTGCAGGTCTACCCGATCCGACGCCGGATCACGCCAAATCGATTGCGAATACAGCCATTCGCTTCGTGCGCTATCTGAACCGCCGCAACCTGAGCCATCCGCATCAGTGGCGTTGCAGAATTGGATTGGCCACCGGGTCTGTTGTCGGATCAGTCGTGGGCATCCAGAAATACGTTTACGATATCTTCGGACCGGCAGTGAACTTGGCGTCAAGGCTTCAGGAATTCTCTGATCCGATGAACATCACGGTCCAAGACGAAGTTGCGCAGGTTCTCAAGGATCAGTTTGACCTTGAGCACGTCGGCCCACGCGAGATTCGAGGATTTGGTGAACAAGAGGTTTGGAGTCTGACCGACAAGAGCTAGAGCGACCGGCCCTGCTCACTTAGATCGCCCGAAACAGTCCGCCTCAAAAGCCATGCTCGTCAGGGAATAAACCGTTCCTTGTCATGCTGTTGCGCCGAAGGTTTCAAAAGCTATTCGGTCTCTGCTGATCCCAGCCGTTTCCAATCCTGTTGCCAATTCGGTCAAAAAGCCTGATGGGCCGCACAACAAATAATGGACCCTGACACCGGCGTTCAAACCCAACAGATATTCCGCCGAAATCCGGCCTTCAACGTCGAAGTCCTGCCCAGCAATATCACTGTCATCAGGCCGACTGAAAAAGACCCGTTTCATTACATTCGAACTGGCTGCGATCAGTCCACTAACCTCATCGCTCAAGACATGATGGCGTCCATTGCGGGTTCCATGAACAAACCAAACCGGGCGATCAGGATCGTGATCCGCAATCTGGTGGAGCATCGCAAGCATCGGAGTAAGACCAACACCTGCGCTGACAAGAACTAATGGTTCATCCCCAGCGGGGACCACGAAATCACCTGCAGGCGGCTTGGCCTCAATTACATCCCCAACTTTGATCTGATCGTGCAGATAGCGCGACGCGAGACCACGGGCTTCGCGCTTTACAGTGATCCGATAGTGATCCGCGCCTGACTTCCCAGACAATGAATATGTCCGCCTCACTTTCGTGGCCTGCGCGGGAATATCAAGCGCGATTGGCAAATGCTGGCCTGCCTTGAATGATGCCAGCGCGTTGCCCTGGAACGGGGCCAGGAGAAACGATGTAATACCTTCGGCTTCTACAACTTTCTTGGCGACGACCAACCTGGTCGATGGCGTCGGATCGGTTGACCATCTGAGTGAAAGCGCCTCGTTCCGCTCGACCACGGCGTCGATTTCGACGTCGATCACACGAAAAATGTTTGGATCACGGGCCTCTGGCGGTGTCCAATCAATCTTGGCGCGCCCGGTCAGGTGCAACAGCCCTCCGGTTGCGAAATCGATGAAAAGAAGCCCGATGCGCGGATCTTCGATGATGTTACCGATCGTATTGAAAAAATTGTTGCCCGAATAATCAGGTATGCGCAGCCTGGATGGGCTCATGACACGAACAAACCCCGCCTCGCCCCCCCGATGCGAGGCATCATATCCATTCGATGCGGCCCCTTTCGCCCCATGTCGACCGGACCCGACAAACATCGTATCCGCCGCGCTGATGCGCGCGATCTGCTCCGGGCTCAGACGGTCAGACACCACCGGTTGAGCTTGAGGTATATGACTGACCCGCCACCAATCCCGTTCGCTGATGTGTTGCGGGCAGTTCCCGAATGATTGCTGAATGTCGATAGAGATTCCGCTTTCCGTTCGCCGCGCTCTGCCGTTCAGGCGATTGCGGCGCCGGGTTGCCAGCTCGATCCCGATGACGCCGATATCAGCGTCTTCGTCAAAGGTCTGCGCCAACGGGTCAGTGGGATCGATCTTGGTGTCCAGGGTCAGTCGACGCGGATCGGGGGACTGAATGAAGCCATCAGCCCCTTCAAGTATTGTCGTCCACACCCGACCGTCCGCGTCGCTGGAGGACACAACCAAAAATGGCTGATCCTGATAGAATTGGCGATGCTGATCGGGCATGAAATCGCGAATGAAGGGGGCAATCTTGGCAGCAACTTCCCCTACACCGGCGCGGTGCTGCGCGGCAAGTTCACCTGAATGGAATGGGTTATCTCGGGTCGACATCGCCCTGCCCTCTCTAAATTTCTAAAACGTCACAGATCAAGATCGCTGAGACCTGGGTGATCGTCCGGGCGCCGACCCAAGGGCCAGCGGAACTTTCGTTCGTTTTCGGTGATCGGGTGTTCGTTGATGCTGGCAAAGCGATAGGCCATATACCCTTGTGCATCGAACTCCCAATTCTCGTTGCCATAGGCCCGGAACCAGTTGCTGCTATCGTCGTGATATTCATAGGCGTAACGCACCGCGATCCGGTTGCCTTCGAAGGCCCACAATTCTTTGATCAGGCGATAATCCAACTCTTTGGCCCATTTGCGGGTCAGAAACGCCTGAATCTCGGCACGCCCCTTGGGGAACTCGGCCCGATTACGCCACTGACTGTCCGGTGTGTAGGCCAGCGTGACCTTGGCTGGATCACGGCTGTTCCAGCCATCTTCGGCCAGTCTGACCTTCTGGATGGCTGTCTCACGCGTGAATGAAGGAACGGGATGCCGAGGCGCTTCGGATGTCATGGGGGGCCTCCTAACGGCCTAAGAACGATGGAGAGTGGAGAGCTTGGAGGCCGGGAAAGCCGACCTCCGGTCAATATGGCGCTAGGCGACCAGACCAGCGGCAGTGGCGGGCATCGGTTCGAACCCATCCAATGCCTCGAAGCGAGCAATCCAGGCGCGCACATTGGGATATGGATCAAGCGAAACATTCCCTTCGGGCGCATGTGCCGTATAGGAATAGGCCGCAACATCCGCGATGGTCGGACGCTCACCTACAAGCCATTCGCGCCCCTCCAGCCCCATCTCAAGCTTCTGCATGGCCTTGGCCGCAGTCGCTGCCGTAAATTCAGGGCTCAGAGGTGCACCAAATACTGTGATAAGCCGCGCCGCCGCTGAGCCAAACGCAATTTCCCCTGCGGCGAGGGTCAGCCACCGCTGAATCTCGGCTTCACCAACCGGATCATTGGCGATCCAATCCGGCGCGTATTTCCGCGCGAGATAAACAAGAATGGCGTTCGAATCCGATACAACGACATCACCGTCTTCCAGAACGGGCACCTGCCCATTTGGGTTCATTGCCAGAAACTCGGGCGTTTTATGCGCTCCGGCAGCCAGATCGACAAAGATGGGCTCATGCGCGATCCCGGCGAGCTTGGCAAAAACCAAGGCACGATGGGCATGGCCGGATTTTGGGAAGTGGTGGATACGAACTGCGGTGGACATTGTTGAGCTCCTGTCATTTTCGAACTGCGATCTGCCGCCACAGATATCGCTTGCCAACATAGATGATAATTGCCACTTTTGGCGGATCATTAAGCCCTGAAAGGGCGTAATTGCCATGGATAAAATTGACCGCATGCGCGCCTTTGCGCTGGTTGCAAAACACGCTTCGTTCACCCTGGCTGCCCGGCGGCTGGGTCGGTCAGCACGCCTGATCAGCAAATATGTCGCCGATCTAGAGGACTCGTTGGGCGTTCAACTACTAAACCGCACGACGCGCAGCGTGTCCCTGACAGACGCAGGCGCCACCTATCTGGCGATGTGCGAACCACTTCTCGACGGGTTTGATGAACTGGAAGAGACGGTTAAAAACGCGCAAAAATCATTGCGCGGTGTCATCCGAATATCCGCTCCAACTGGATTTGGGTCGGTGCGGCTGGCCCCATCCCTTGCTGCCTTCGCAACGAAACACCCAGAGGTCGAGATCGACCTCAACCTGTCGGACCGGCGTGTATCGATTATTGACGAGGGTCTGGACCTTGCGATCCGAATCGGCCCGATGCGCGATAGCTCGCTCAAAGTTCGCCAATTCGGTCCGATGCCTTTGGCTATCTGTGCTTCACCTGCCTATTTGGCGCGTGCAGGTACACCCGAACACCCGAGTGCCTTAGCAACGCATGAGTGCATTTTGGACGGCAACGCCACTGAGCCGACGATCTGGCGTTTCAACATCGAGGGCAAGGAATTGGCGGTTCCGGTAAACGGGCGGCTTCAGGGAAACGCACCTGCAGCATCGGCTCGTCTTGCGGCGGCCGGAGTGGCGATAGCCAGATGTCCCGCTTATACCGTCGCTGATGCTCTGAAATCAGGAGAATTGGTCGAGCTTTTCGCCGAGCACCGCGTCACCCCCTACGTCGTAGCCGCGCTGTTTCCCCAGAACCGTCGACTGACCACACGGGTGCGCGCGCTTATTGATCATCTGGCGGGAGATGATCTGATCTGCTCCGCTGGCGCATGACCTGAGCTTATGCCTGAGTATCAACCGCTGCCGGTTGTCCACAGCGCTGTGATTTGAGCGCGGTAAAGGTAAGCGCCAAAGATTGCAGGTTTTTCCTTGCCGAATTGTCGGGTGAGCGATCTTCTTCGATGGCGCAGAGCAATTCACCCATTGCACCCTGAAATCCATCGTTGAACCACTTTCCTTGGAGCGCGGGCCGGGCAACTCCGTTTGCGGTTGTCAGAGTAATGGTTTGCTGCCCCAAGTCGGGTCCTTGAGAAACTATACTTCCGTCGGTTCCGGAAATATATGTAGTATCCATTGGCCCATGTTTCGTGCTGCCGTCAAAGACAAGGCTTGCCTGCCCGCCGTCCAGTTGAACCATGGCTTGCGCCAAGAGTGGCACCTTGTTGGATTGGTCCAAGGCATGCGATGCGCTTGCGAAAACCGATTTCGTCCGCTTGCCGGCGATCGACGAAACAAAATCAAACCAATGAATCCCAAAGTCGTAAAGTATCAAATCTTCGATTTCATCGAAAGGTGTTCCTGCCGTCCAACCATGATCCCAATGAATGGCCGTATGGATGGTTTGAACCTTTCCAACATGGCCTGCACGACAAGCTTCACGCATCCATGCCATGTGAGGAGACCACCGCCCATTTTGGTTAACGGCGAGCTTTACACCTTGGGAATCCGCCAATTCGACCAATGCTCGCCCGGTTTCCAGATCGGACACGAATGGCTTCTGGCTGAGCACATGCTTTCCAGCCTTCAACGCAGCTTTGATTATGGGCACACGAATTTCGGTTGGCAGAGTAATGTCCACTACGTCGATCTCGGGATCATCCAGTAGGTCCTGAAATTCTTCTTCGATGCGAGCGTCAGGATAGAATTCAGCGGCCTTCTCTTCGGCCTTCGTACGGCTGCGATTCCACAGCGCCGCAACCTCCCATCCGGCAGTGCGGTAGGCATCAAGATGACTGTTAGAAATCCCGCCAGTTCCTATCATCCCGATGCGTGGCCGATAGGTCGTTGGGTTTGGGGGAAAATAGTCGACATCTGGAGCAGGAATTTCAGCCAGTTCTTTCGACTTCAATGCATAGGTGTCGGTATCGGCGGCGTCCTCACTCATGGCAACAGCTCCAGAGTGCGTTTCTGAGCGGATGACCGAACCGCCGTATCGACGATCCTCTGAGCCGTTAAGCATAATTGCGGATGCAGCGGGCCAGCCACCGGCTCACCACGTTCGATACATCCCAATACATACTCGATCGTATTGGTCTGACCCTTTGGCAGCGGATCAGCAGGAATCTCGTGCCGCTCGGGCCGCGCCCGTGTCTGGACAGTGATGTGGTCAGCGTAGTCGGGTGAAGCGATCGTTCCGTCTGTCCCGACGAATACAAAGCCGCAGGTGGGTTGTGGTTGCGTGGTCCAGGGATCAGTGAAAGTTCCCCAGCGGGTCTCCATCTTCGACAATCCGCGCGCATAGCGACACACGGCGATGGCATGTTGATCAACTTCGATGCCCTGAGTTTCATCAACCGTACAGGTCACCTCGATCGGGGCTTCGCCATTCATGTACCAGGTTCCCAGAGTCGCCCCGTACCCCAGGTAGTCCAGCAGCGAGCCGCCCCCCGAAGATTTCTTGTACCACCAAGAAGTTGGTTTTTGTTGTTCAACCTCTTCAGGGCTGACCTCAACCTTGTCGGCCAGATGGAACAATGGCCCCCGGTTGCCGTCGTAGAAATGAACCTCTCGCAGTTCCCCGATCATTCCTTCGTCGATCAAACGCTTGGCTGTGACATGGCTTTCCACCCATCGCAGCGGCCAGTTGATGATCAGTTGCCTGCCCGTCCCTTCCATGGCCGCTATCATGCGGCGGGCCTCATCCGCCGACGCCGCGAATGGTTTCTCGACGAAGACATGCAGGTTATGAGCTGCCAGCTTTTCAGTGTAGTCGGCGTGGGACGCGGTGGCGACGCAGAGTATGGCCATGTCGTACGGTCCGGCTGCCATGCAGGCATCAAAACCGGTGAACACGCGGTCGCTTGATATGTCAAATGTCTCGATTGCCGATGCCATCTTGGACATGTCTGGATCAAATATCCCGGCAATCTCGGCGTCGGGATGGTCGTGCACCATGCGAAGCAGGTCGCCCATGTGCATGTGATCAAAGCTTATTCCAACAATTCGAAACCTGGACATGGGCCCTCCTCCCTTTTACCGGTTTCCAGTGATCCTGACATAGATGGCAGTGACCGCCAAAATGATCAGGCCAAACAGCGCGGTTCTTGCGCCTTCGGGCATTTGCATCAACGTCAGCATTGTATCCAATACCCTGATAATCAACGCGCCCACGATGGCACCCGCAAAGCTTCCACGCCCTCCAAAAATCGAGGTTCCGCCGATCACCGCTGCGGCCACAGAGGGCAGCAAGAGCGGATTGGCAAGGCTAAGCGAAGTTTGCCGGATCATGCCAAGATACAGCAAACCGGCGACCGCCGCGATCACGCCCGAAAGCGCGTACAAAGCAAGGTACACTTGCCAGGATTTGACCCCCGACAGCTTGGCGGCATTTTCGTTCGAACCGAGCGCGAACAGCAACCTGCCAAATCCAGTGAACCGCATTAGCCAGAAGATGAACAAGGCGAAGGGAACGAACAGAAACAGGCCGTTGGGCATAGACATAGTGCGCCCGGTTCCAAGCCAGGCCAGAAAGGCTGGTATCTCGGACCCCGCGTTGATCACCATTCGCTGATACACCTGCAGACACCCGGTGGCGATTAGGCCAGTGCCCAAGGTCATGATCAACGGGTGCACCCGTACCAACCCGACGCCCAGGCCATTGACGATCCCAACGAGCAAACCGGATGCCAGAGCGATCAGCACCGCCGGGGCGACACCCCAAATCGAACTTAAGGTCGCACAGACGAAGGCCGCCACAGTCGCGACGATGCCTGCCGACAAGTCGATACCGGCAGTTAGCATGGTCAGCACCTGACAGGCTGACAGCATCGCCAGCGGGATCGCAAACTTGATCAGGTTACCGACCCAGAAGGTTGAGACCAGCCCATCGCGCCCGGCACGAAATGGGGTGACAATGCCGGGTCGCATGATCTCTAGAACAGCGATCAACAACACCAGAAAGGCGATCAGCGGGATCACAGGGTTATCCCGCAGATATCGGCCAATGCGCACCATGGACGGGTCGTTTGCAGCCATACTCATCGCCTTGCTCCTCGCATGGTTGCTGCTGTTCCAAGCAACACGACTGCCACCATGATCGTACCTTCGATGATTGTGGTGACATTGGGATCGACGGCCAGAAAGGTCAGGATCGTTCTGACGATCCGAAGAATGAAAACAGCGACGATTGGACCAAGCAAGCCACCACGTCCCCCGCCCAGAACAACGCCGCCCAAAACGACTGCCGCGACCGAGGCAAGAAGGTAGGGGCCTGGCACCGGCTCGCCGATCCCTGTCAAGGCGGCAAGGCTTAGCCCGCCGAAGGCACAGAATACTCCGCAGATCCCATAGGCCGCGATTTTCACGCGCCCGACGGATACGCCCGAGCGGAAGGCCGCAAGCTCATCTGATCCTGTGGCGTAGATCGAAATGCCCAGTTTGGATCGCCGCAAAGGAAGCCAGATCAGGGCGGTGCAAGCAATCATGATGGCCAGCGCACTCGGCAATCCGGGCACTATCCTGCCGCGAATGCTCTGCTGTACCCAATCGGTCGTCGATCCGCCTGGCGTCTCAAGGATCAACAGGGCGATCCCTTCCCAAACAAACAGCATGGCCAGTGTCACCACAATGTCAGGGACCCGCGTCAATACAATGAGAGCGCCATTTATCAGGCCCATGGCCAACCCGATACCCAGCACGATCACAATTGCCGGCAACCCGGACAGCCTCTCCATGAGCACTGCTGCAGAGACCGCACACACCGCCATCATAGACGCGACTGACAGGTCAATCCCACCGACGATAACAACAACGGCCATACCCGCCGTTGCAAAAGCAAAGGGCAATGCGGAGCGTGCGATGCTTTCAAGCCCGGATGCTCCAAAAGAAGGCTGTATGAGTTTAGTGATCGCCAAAAGAACGAGCAGCAGTGCAACCAAACCAATTAGCCACGCGTGTTTACGTAAAGCTTCAGTCACGCTGCACTCTCGTTCTCTGTTAGCCCATAGGCCGCGCGCAATAAGGTTTGTTCGTCAGCGTCTGTTGCTTCGATGACATCCACAACGCGGCCATTGAAAATGACCAATGCACGGTCGCAGGCTAGCGGAACCTCTTCCAATTCGGAGGTGTAGAACAGTACCGAGGCCCCGTTCTGGGCCAATTCGCGTACAAGCGGGTAGATCTGGCGCTTGGTGCGCACGTCGATTCCTCGGGTCGGGTCGAACAGTAAAAGCGTCTCGACGCCGGTGGCAAGCCATCTGCCGATGGTCACTTTTTGCTGGTTACCCCCAGACAAACGCTGCACCTCGCCCTGCGCACGCGTGTCGATCTGCAACTTTTCGATGGCATAATCGACCCGCTCACGCTCGCGCCGCAGATTTAGTTGACCCCAATTCCGCAGCCGCGCTGAAAACGGCAGGGCAATGTTCTCGCGTACCGAACGTTGCGCCAGCAATGCTTCGGCCCGATCACCCGGCACAAAGGTCAGCCCGGCGGCAATTGCATCGGCGGGATGCCGAAATTCTGCGGGCGATCCGTTGACTTTGATCTCACCCGAAGTCGGCGGCAGAAATCCGGCCAGACATTCGAAGAGCTCGTCCTGGCCCTGCCCCTCAAGCGCCACAACACCAAGAACTTCGCCGGGATACAACTGGAACGAGATGTTTGAAACTTTCGGCGCTATCGCCAGCTTCTTCGCGGACAGACGCGGGCGTTCTTTTGCGATGGAGTGTGCCGCCCTGTCTTCACGGTCGCCCAGGTCCAGCTTTTGTCCAAGCATAAGCTCAACTGCTTTTTCTTCGACGCCGGGCTCAATCATTAGGTCACCAACGGTCATCCCGTCACGTAAAACCGAGGCGCGGTCGCAAAGCTCTGAGATTTCGCTGAACCGATGCGAGACATAGATGACGCCCATGCCTTTGTTCGCTTGCTCGCGCACGACTTTGAGAACCCGCTCGACAAGATCGGTGGGCAGAGCGGCCGTCATCTCGTCCAGTAAAACCACGTCGGGCTTGGACGCCAGAGCGCGCGCGAGATCAAGAATACGCAGCGTGGCCAGCGGGAGGTCGGCGATCATGTCCGAAAGGTTCAGCTCGCCAATTCCAAGTTCGCTGACCCAATGCCTGAACGGCTCAGTCGGTGTATTTGTAAGGCGAAGATTGTCGGCCACATCCAGATCGGGGATCAGCGAGGGTTCCTGATACACTGGCACAAGACCCGATTTTCGCGCCTCTCCCGGGCTTCCGACCCGCGCCACTTGCCCCCGGATCAGCACCTGACCGCTATCTGGCTTTAAGGCACCAGTGATGATTTTCACGAAGGTGGATTTGCCAGCCCCGTTTGCCCCCATCAAAGCGACAACCTCGCCTTCTGAGACGCGAAGACTGGCTTTAGTCAATGCACGGACGGCGCCGAAACTTTTGGCAATACCCGAAGCATCGAGGAGGATTGTCACTGTCATCGGCACGCATTATTCCACATTAGCCGTTCCCCGCCCGAATTGGGCAGGGAGACGTTTTACAGGTTTCACAATGGCTTAGCTGTCGCCTGGACCTTTGCAGTCGATGATCTGTTCCATTGAATAGTCAGTCCAACCTGGCACCGTGACCGAGACGGGCCATTCAGGATCAAGGTTCGGGTTCTGGGCGGCGGTAATCGTTGCGACACCGTCATCGGTGGCGTTTTCCCAAAGCACCGGGTCCACCAGAACGGTTTTATCGCCAGGTGCGTTGCCATTCAGAATGTCGACTGCCAAGGCAATACCAGCCCCGCCTACGGATCCCGGATTGGTTACCGCAGCCCCCTGCAAACCATCGACTTCGGTCAAATATTGCACAAATCCGGCATTATCCGCACCGACGATGGGCACCAACGGCGCGCCGGATTCCACGAAAGCATCCACAATGACGTTATCTATGCCGCTGGTCCAAACACCATCGAACGGAATACCCGTCGCCAGAAAGTCAAACATCTGCTGCTTGCCCTGATCTTGCTGCCAGCCTGTGAAAACTTCGTGAACCACATTGATGCCGTCATATTCGGCCAAGGCGCGCTTGAATCCGTTATCGCGGTCGGTATCGGCGGACACACCGGCAATACCGCGCATATAGACTACATCGCCGGAACCGCCCAGCTGCTCGAACAACCATTTGGCACCAAGATAGGCGTATTCTTCCTGATTGTTGGATAGAATGTAAGCTCCGTCCGCGGTCACGCCTGCGTCAACGGCAACGACCACGATGCCCTTTTCCATCGCCGCATCTAATGCGGAATTCAGCGCATCCGGGTTTGACGGGTTCAAAACGATGGCGTCCACACCGGCTTCGATCAGGTTGTTGATATCTTCCAGCTGCCCCGCTGAATCGGTATTGCGGTGAGCGACGATCAGATTTGAAACATCCGCTTCGACCAGAGCCTGCGCGCGCATCGCGCAGATCATCTGTTCGCGCCATCCATTCCCCTGAACGGTGTTGGACACGCCGATCGTGTAATCAGCGGCAAACGCCGCCGGAGTAAACGCCGCAGCAACAGCTATCGCCGCCGCACCTGTGAGTAGCTTTTTCATGTTAGTACCTCCCATTTGAACAGTCTTTGCTATGTTCCAAGCCTTTCGACCTTCTACTTGATGAACGGTTGCAGCACGTCGCGCGCCAGCAGAAATCCGCGCTTTACCTTTTCGTCGGTTCCTTCAAACAGCCTGTCTTCGTGTTCGATGATGATTGGGCCGTCATAGCCAGCGCGATAAAGGCCTGAGAAGAAATCAGACCAATCAACATCGCCCAACCCGCACAGGCGTGGCACCTGCCAGCCCATGCCCGCCGACATAATCCCGTGTTCATAAAGCCCATCGCGATCTACCATCAGATCTTTCGCATGGACATGTGCTATGTGCGGGCCGAACTCCTTGATGAACCGGGTTTGATCGATGAACTGCCAGATCAGATGGGACGGGTCAAAATTCATCCCGACGTCATGCTCCCATTGATCAAAAATCCTGCGCCAGATTTTTGGGGAGTAGGCTATGTTGTGTCCCCCAGGCCATTCATCATAGCTGAAGATCATCGGGCAGTTTTCAAAGCACAACCGAACACCCTGCCCACGGGCATGATCTACGACCGGAGATAAGATGTCTGTCGCACGCGCCCAGTTTTCGTCGATGTTCAACGTCCGGTCGCCACCAACGAAAGTGTTGACAATGGAAAGACCCATCGCCCCTGCGGCCGTGATCACTTTCTTGAGGTGCTCGATCACCTCATCCCTGTGCGATGCATCCGCGTGCAGCGGGTTAGGATAGTAACCCAGACCTGAAATCTCGATGCCCTTGTCGTGTAATTCGTCAACGATGTCTTTTCCCTGCACCGCTGTCAGACCGTCGACATTGATGTGGCTGGTCCCTGCATAGCGCCGCTTTTCACCACCCGCATACGGCCAGCATGCAATCTCAAGAGCTGAGAATCCGTTGTGAGCAGCCCAACTGGCAACCTCGGTCAGTTCGGTATCCTCAAATGGCGCAGTTAACAGCCCAAGTTTCATCGCAAACCCCCTACACCTCGTCCAATTCGACCCAGCGGCTTTCGCGGGCAGATTTCACAACCGCATCGCAGAACCGCATTTCATAGTGACCATCTTCAAAGCTGGCCCAAGTGCTGTCAGGACCGCGATGTCCGGCGCAAATATCGGTGTAGACGGCGCGAAAGAAATTCAGAAAGCTGTCGGCGAACCCTTCGACATGACCGGGTGGCAAGGTCGCCGCCCGTGTCCCGGTGGGGTTCATGAGGGTGAAATCGCGCATCAGCACCTGATTGGCGGCGTCACGATGACCGACAAACAGGTGATCTGGCGTTTCGCTATCCCATGCAGCACTTGCTTTGCTTCCAGCAACATCCCAGACAAGCGAATTTTTACGCCCTACGTTGATCTGAGATGTGGTCATCACCCCTTTCGCCCCGCCTTCGTAGCGTAGCATGATGGCGGCGGCATCATCAGTATCTACAGCGACCGGCTCGGTCGTTCCTTCTGCGCTTGAAAACGTCTCGACCGGACCCTTGGGGCGCTGCCGCGTAGGCAGGAAAGTCGTGAGATCGGCAAAAACGGACTTGGCCTTCAGCCCGGTGACAAAGCTGGTCAGATCCACCCAATGGGTTCCAATATCCCCAACTGAACGCAAGGTGCCACCGATCTCGGATTGTAGACGCCAGTTCCAATCGGTTGGCTTCGCGAGCCAATCTTGGTGGTAGCGACCTGTGACAAACAGGATGTCTCCCAGCTCTCCCTGCTGAACCATACCGTGAGCCTGCTGGTTCAGAGGATAGAACCGGATGTTGTAGCACACAGCGCATACCTTGCCTGACGCCTTTGACATCTCGACCATTTCAGCCGATTCCGTGCTGGTCATGGCCAGGGGCTTCTCGCAAATTACATGCTTGCCTGCCTTAAGGATCGCCATGACCTGCGGGTAATGCGCATGGTTCGGAGATGTCACATGCACGACGTCGATACTGTCATCCTCCAACATGTCCTCCAATGTCGGATAGGCTTTGGTTACGCCGATTTCACCGGCGCGCTTTGATCCACGCTCGGCGGATGAACCAAGAACGCCGACCACCTGGACACCCAAACGACGCAATGCCTGAATGTGTACCGTCCCAATGAATCCGGTTCCGATGACTGCGGCGCGGATTTGTGTGAAATCAGTCATGTGAAACCACCCTCAAACAACCGAATATCCTCCGTCTACGGGGATACAGACACCTGTGACAAAAGCGGCCGCATCAGAGGCCAGAAAGAGAGCCGCGCCCACAATGTCATCAGGCACCCCCCACCGCGCCATGGGTGTTCGGGTTTCGATCGCCTTTGTGAATTCCGGGTCCTGTCTGGCCCGGGCGGATTGCTCGGTGATGACGAAGCCCGGAGCGATTGCATTGACGCGTATACCTTCCGAAGCCCATGCAGCAGCCAGAGACTTGGTCAGTTGCGCCACCCCAGCCTTGGACGACCCGTAAGCCGGGTTTTGCGGTGAGCCAAAGAAAGCATACATGGATGCGATATTGATCACGCGGCCACGACGCGATGACAAGGCTGAGTGCAAAGCCTGAGCGCAACGCATTGTCCCTGCAAGGTTCACATCCAGAACGTGACTGAAAAAACTCGGCTCCATCTCCTCGCCACGCCGCGTGATGGATGCGCAATTCACCAGAACGTCCAATTCGTCACGCTCCTGACCAAAGGCCTGAACCGCTTGGGTGTCGACAATATCGAGCTGTGTGTATGGAAATCGCGCCGCATCTTCGGGCAGGCAGCTTTCCTCGACGCCGGTAATCTCAACCTCGGCTCCTGCGTCTTGGAACGCGCGCGAGATTGCTGCCCCGATACCACCACGACTTGCACCAATCACGGTGACCTTTGCGCCGGAATAGTCAAACTGAGCGGCAGCCGTCAAACCTTTTCCCCCGTCGTCAATGTGCAATTCGCAGCGATTGCAGCATCAATCACCACACTCCCCAGATTGCAGCAGAAACAAGCTGCAAACGATTACATTTTGAAAAATTCATCCTTTTCACGAAATGAAATCGATTACATAATCGACAACACCAGAGATTCGAGTCAACTAAAATCTCATTCTGCGACCAGGGACATGATTCAGAAAGCAGCAACCATTCAGGACGTCGCCCGAGAGGCTCGCGTATCCACGGCCACGGTCA
The DNA here is from genome assembly GCF_056537425.1 of Ruegeria sp. CE9. Classification (NCBI taxonomy): domain Bacteria; kingdom Pseudomonadati; phylum Pseudomonadota; class Alphaproteobacteria; order Rhodobacterales; family Roseobacteraceae; genus Ruegeria; species Ruegeria sp. CE9. The sequence continues at coordinate 223,144 of NZ_JBQFRO010000004.1, forward strand.
GCCGGGTTTTGTCCAGCCCCGATCTTGTCAAAAAATCCACGAAAGAGGCTGTTTTACAGGCCATCCAAAGTACCGGCTACAGGGTCAATCAAGCGGCTAGAAACCTAAGAATGCAGCGGGCGAATGCCGTTCTTGTCCTGGTCCCGAATCTTGGCAAGCCTTTCTATTCCGGCATCCTTGCAGGCATCAGCGAGGCTTTTTCAGGCACGGGCTATGCTGTGTTGATCACCGATACCGAAAGCAACCCCATCCAAGATTCAGCATTGGCCGAATATTTCCTTGATGGGCGCATTGATGGTGCTATCTCGTTGGATGGTCAGCTTTCCAATGCCGTGCTGAGCACATGCATCCAAGCCGGGGCGAAAGATCGGATTGTCTTTTTGTGTGAATGGGTTGAAGATCATTCCTTTCCTGTCATCAAAAGCGACAATGTCGAAGGCGCGCGCTTGGCCATTCGCCACCTATACGATCTAGGACACCGAAAAGTCGCCCATGTCACTGGGCCGCAGGGCAATGTTCTAACAGCTGCGCGTCGCGAAGGAATGGTATCGGAACGCACTCGCCTCGGGCTGCCGGCTCCACCCGAATGGATCATCCGCGGTGATTTTTCCCTCGAATCCGGCTTTGAGGCCGCAACGAAGATTTTGGCTATGCAAAGCCGGCCCACGGCTGTTTTTTGTTCGGCTGATATGGTGGCCTTTGGTTTGATCTCTGGATTGCAGGCTGGCGGTGTGCGTGTTCCTGAAGATATCTCTGTTGTCGGATTCGACGATATCGAGATGTCGGAATATTACGTACCCGCTCTGACAACCATCCGGCAGGATAGGCATCTGTTAGGCCAACGCGCAGCAAAACTGTTGCTCGACCGCCTGTCTTCGGGGCTGAGCACGCATGAGTCAGAAGCACCAATACCAGTCGAACTCATCAAGCGCGCCAGCACGGCAGCGCCCAAGCCAAGCAATAATTAGGCTATCGCGGCGCCCCCACGACCGCCTGTTCAAGGTCGATGTTTGCGCCCGTCATAGGAAATGATGCGGGGCTCAATAGAAAGACAGCCAAACGCGCCGCTTCCTCTGGCATCAACAGGCGCCCCAGCGGACGGCTCTGCCCTGCCCTTTCCGCCCAATCCTTTCCCTGCCTCAGTGACTTGGTCTGAGTTTCATGTTCTGACTCCGTTAGGACCCAGCCCAAGTTGATACCGTTTACCCGAATGCCATCGTATAAATGTGCATTGGCAGCATTCCTGGTCAGAGTTTGCAGCGCACCTTTTGAAGCAGCGTAGACCGCCAAGTCAGGTTCGCCACAATGGGCATTCATTGACTGGATGTTCACGATCCCACCACTCGCACCACGCGCTTTCATATCTCGAATTGCTTCGCTCATCAGCAGAAATGGCGCGCGGGTGTTGGTCGAGAAAATCTTGTCAAAGTCTTCAGCACTCCCATCAATGAACCCAGCCCTGGTCGTGATACCTGCGGCATTCACCAACCCGTCGATCCGCCCAAATGCCTTTCGTGCGGCGGATGCGATGTCGGCACACGCGTCAACCTCGGCCAGATCCACAACAACGGCTTCAACACACGCAACGCCAGACAATTCCTGTGCAAGTTTTTGCAGTCCGGCACCATCTTTGTCACTTATTACAATCTCACGAACCCCTTGTCGGGAAGCTTCTTGAGCGATTGCCCGACCGATGCCCTTGGCCGCCCCGGTGACGACAACAGACATATTTTCCAGTTGCTCATTCACACGGACACCCGACCAACAGGTATATTCTCTCTCAGGATAATTCTTGGCTCGACATGTTCCATCGGCAATTGAACTGGACCCGATGCTATTGCGCCCAACAGTCTTATAACCGCTTGTTCACCGATAAGATGAGCGTTCTGGTCAATTACCGCATGGATCAAACCATCAGCAAGCCATCGCCGCGATTCCTCAGTCAAATCATGCGTTACGACAAAGGGCCTTTCTGGTTGAGGCACCTCTTCAAGCGCTTGCACCAGCCCTTTCCGACCGGCGCCCACGCAATATACACCGACCAGATTGGCAGTCGTCCGACGCAAACGGGTCAGCTCCCGCTTCAATCGCTCTCCCTTTTCACCGGTTTCGACCGAGGGCAACGCATGTAGGTTCGGGGCGTAAGTGGGCAGACATGATCGAAATCCAGCCTCGCGTTCGCTGTGACCGTGATAGGCAGGGCTCCCGAAAAAGATTGCCACCTCACCTGCCCTACCCCCGGCGAACATGCCAAGGATCTGAGCGGCTGTCCGCCCGGCCACCAAGTTGTCGACGCCAACATAGCCCGATCTGGGGGTTGCCAGCACATCCGAGGCCAGCGTGACCACGCAAATCCCAGATTCACAGACCCGGCGCAAAGCATCACGACTTCGCGGATCGTCGGTTGCCACTACGCCAAGCCCATCTGTGTCGGGTGGAAGGCCATCCAGCGCCTCCATCAACGCATCAGGGCCTATGCCTTTGACGGCCAAGACGGTGCAACGCGCGACCAAGGGCTGCGTTTCGGAGAACCGCATTATCGCATCTGCGAGATCTTGCAGGAAAGCATTCCCGGCTGAGGGGATCAAAAAAGTCAGGCGCGCTGGTCGCGAGGGTAATGCGAGCAAACCCTCGGACGGTAGATATCCTAAAAGCCGCGCAGCGCGCATAACGCGTTGCCGGTTGGCCGCGCTGACCCCTTTGCGCCCGTTCAGGGCCCGGTCAACCGTTGCCGTAGAAACCCCCGCCCGTTCAGATATATCTGCGATTGTGGCGCGCACCATGCGTTTGAGAATCCCATTTCTGTGAGGCCATAAATTCCCATCTTACACGGAAACGGAAATTCGTCTTGATCCTTACACGTCAGATTACATCGGTAATCAGGACTGGGCGCCAAAAGTTGGTCTGAAATAGCTCGCGACAATCGTGATCGGTGACCCAATTTGATGTAATCTGATGGAGGTTGGGCTTGATGCTTTGGCACAGGTTTTCAAAACTGGTTGTCTGTACGCCAGCCGCTATCGTTGGCTCTTTAGAGCTAACAGACTTGGGAGAACCCTGAAATCCATTGAGCCTGTACATATGACTGATATCCAACAACCAGTTTCGAGGCAGGTCGCGAACCGGGACTATGCGCTAACGGGTGCAACTGGCAAAAAAGCCCAAGAAATCGGGCTTGCAGCGGCAGAGTGGTACCACAGCGAACTCCCTCGCAAAACGATGAAGTCCCTTATGAAACGCCGCGATGCCCCGGCCTTGCGCGACACGGCAATTTGGCTTTTGCTTCATTTCGTGTTCGCCGCAGGCGGCATATATTTTTGGGGAAGCTGGCTCTCGCTTCCGTTTTGGCTGGCATATGGGGTGGTCTATGGCTCTGCCTGCGACAGTCGCTGGCACGAGTGCGGTCATGGAACCGCTTTTCGGACACGCTGGATGAATGACGTTGTGTACCACATCGCCTCATTCCAGATTATGCGAAACCCAGTGAACTGGCGCTGGAGCCACGCACGTCATCACACTGACACGTTGATCGTTGGCCGTGATCCGGAAATCGCATGGATGCATCCAATCAATTTGATGCTGAAGGCAATCGCTTTTGTCGGCATTTATGACACTTGGCAATCGCTCGGGGTCTTATTTCGCAATGCGTTGGGCCATCTATCACCGGACGAAATGGATTACATCCCCAAGTCCGAATGGCCAAAGGTCGTCTTTTGGGCCCGGGTTCACATGCTTGTCTACGCAGTTGTCTCAGTCGTTTCGGGAACCATGTTCGCAAGCGGCATGGGATGGCGATCAACGATCCCAATCTTGTTGATCGGAGGCCCCAGAATTTACGGCTGCTGGCATTTTGTCATGACCGGATTGCTTCAACACGGTGGTCTGCCCGAGGATGTCATCGACCACCGGTTAAATTCCCGCACGGTCTATATGAACCCCATCAGCCGCTGGCTGTACTGGAACATGAACTACCACGTTGAACACCACATGTTTCCGATGGTGCCATATTATGCGCTTCCCGCCTTGCACGAGGAAATCAAGGATGATCTGCCTGCTGCAAATGCCTCAATCTGGGAGGGTTACAAAGAGATGATGGGCGCAGTGATGCGGCAGCGTGCGGACCCGAGTTATACACTGGTCAGAACGCTCCCCACGACCGCGCGACCATACAAAGCCCATCTTCATGCGCATGTGCCGGATCGGAGCGGTGAGGATTAGAAATTCCATAGGCTGGAGGGACCAATGCCTTGGATCGAAGCAATAGCCGTCGATGATGTTGAGGAAGAAGATGTTATTCGTTGGGACCATGCCAACAAGACCTACGCGATTGTCCGCAGCGCCGATGAGGAGTTCTTTTGTACCGATGGGTTGTGTACGCACGAGCAGGTTCACTTGGCCGATGGTCTTGTGATGGACAATGAGATCGAATGCCCAAGGCACAATGGGATATTCGATTATCGGTCAGGTGAAGCTTTACGTGCCCCCGCCTGTGAAAAGCTGGGAACTTACCCAACCAAGATCGAAAACGGTAAGGTTATGATCCTTGTCTGACACGGCCATGAACAGATATGCGGTAAAAGCGATTGTGCCGGGCAGCACCAAGAAAGTTACATCTAATTCGGATGGAAACCCCTTGTGATGATAGACTTATTTACGAACAAAATCCGACTGTCCTTCGATCCCGAAATCGGCATGATCAATAGCTTTACCGTGACGGATGGCGAAGCCGAAATTTCTCCGCTGCATCGCGCCACTTGGGTCGGATCAGACGAAGCTCTGCCAGAAGGTTTAGCGCCGCATTTGTACAAACTCGGGGGTGATTTTTTCTGTGCCCCATTTGGGCAGGAAAAAGATGGGGCTCCGTTGCACGGGTGGCCTGCCAACGCGCCCTGGTCAGTCACGGATTCATCCAGCGATCGACTTTCGGCCCGACTGGAGCATCGAGTGAATGACGCTGAGGTGATCAAAGAGCTATGGCTTTCCCCAGGTCATCCCTTTGTCTATCAGGAACACAGTTTCATAGGCGGCGCCGGATCAGTTCCCGTGGCAAACCATGCGAATATCTCACTGCCAAACGGGGGGTTAATCCGCACGTCTTCTAAATCCTGCTGGATGACGCCTCCGACACCGCAGGAATCCGATCCGAAACGCGGAAGATCAGGCTTGATCTACCCCGCATATAGTGAGGACCCAACTCAGTTCCCGGCGATTGATGGCAGCGCAGATTTGACACGCTATCCTTGGTTTCCACAACACGAAGACTTTGTGGTCGGAATAGATGCACCAGGCCAAGAACTGGGATGGACGGCAGTAACCCGACCGGTTGAGGGCGACGTGTTCATCTCACTGAAACATTCAACTTCGCTCCCGATGACGATGCTGTGGCATTCAAATGGCGGGCGGGATTTCCCGCCCTGGTCGGGCCGCCATTACGGATGCCTGGGAATCGAGGAAGGGTCTGCTGAACATATCTTAGGCCCGGATCGCGATGTATCGCTTGGTGGACCGGGTGCCTTGGCTCTTTCCGATAGCACAACAAGAATTGTCAAACATGCGATTGGCGCCATCGCCTGGCCCTCGGGGTCTGCCATCCGATCGCTCGACCTTATCGGGGATCAAGTGGAAGTGGTCGGAGAATGCGGAACCAGAAAACGCGTTGGGTTTCACCCAGGATTCTTCAACGCTTCATAACGCCTTAGCATCGATAAGCCATTAACCCCAGTGGGGCCTCGGCGCATACCGGAACACAATCTTCTCGGGGCGTCTGTGATCATCGGGGTTAGCAAACACCGCAACAAGAATACGCTCGCGCCACGCTGTTTCAGCTAGGTCTTCAATGGTATGCTCCCGGCTTTCGAACCGTAACTTGCGACCGCCGGTGTCCAGAACAAACCCTTCGAAATCCCCCCAACGATCATAAAGCAATGAGATCACTTTACCTTCGGCAGATCGCCGCGGTTTGGTCAGATCTGGGCCGTCTGGATCTTTGATGCCGAACCCGCCCGGCAGACCGTTTGGATCAGGTTTCACCGATCCCGGATCACCGCCAAAGCCCCCAACTCGTTGTCCGATTTCGGCAACATAGCGCTTGAAGGGCAAGAACCAGCGATCACCGGCAGGAATGCCGCCTAAGATCCATCGCAGGACTGACAGAAGCCTCGTCTCGGGTTCAAATAACAAGGCTCGGGTGGAAACAGGGATCGCAACTTCGAAGGCGCCTGTAACCTCCTCCCAGATCGCAAATCTGCTTGTCGGCTTCGTCGCGGCGGCGACTGTGGCGGTTGTCGTGACCGCTGCCAGCCCGACAACGGCATCGGTTGCCGTGTCGACTGCCCCGTTGGTGGACTTCCGCGCACGTGCCTTATGGGTGAGCTGACGCACGACCGCGCGGAACGTCTGACCGCGTTTCACACCTTCGGGCAAATCGATCGTCAACAATCCGGCCTGAGGCAACGAAGTTCCCGGCGGGATGGGGATATAGCTGATACCCCCAGCGTTCAGCTGGATGGTATGCGCATCCACACGCGTCAGATCACGTGCCCGATAGAGGCGCTTGGCGAGGTCCAGCACTTCATCCGGTGCCGTGCCCGGCAGGTAAACACGCCCAACAGCGCCTTGAGGCACATTCCCCCAGTCGATCATCAATTCGTCATGGAAACCGGCTGCGGCATGTGTGGTTGGCGTCGGCTTCACCTCGAAAGTATTTGGAATTCTCCGAGAGCCAATCGCGCCGGGATTGTCGGATTCGACCTGTGTCAGATTGCGCTGCGCCAGCTTGTCTGAGGTTGAAGGCGTCTGCCCGGTCTGAATGGCATCAGGGTCAAAAGCGATCTCGGCCACCAGACACTGGTGTGCGTTGCGTGTCAGCGCCAGAATCGACTGCAGCGTGCCGCCAAAGGGCCCATCATTCGTTGGGTTCAACGGAAACTCTGTCTGCCCCGGCTGATTGACGTCCAGGATGCAGCCAAAGAAAGCCTCAACCTCAACCCCAGTGGGATCATGTATGATGTCCTGTACATTTGCAGGGTCGGTCTGGGTTGTCATGCTGACCGAAGATGCGTCGACCCGTGGCTCTGCAAAGCAGGGAATGGAAAGGATATTGCTATTAACCTGTCCAAGCAGCGGGATCGCCTGACCATTCAGCGCGCCATCCGAGAACCGCCGGTAAGTTGTGCTCTGATCAAAGTCCAGTGACACGGCAAGCGCCGGGAACAGACGGAAGAACACCCGGACCGTTTCGGCGTCATCAACCAATGCGCGGTAACGCACGCGCGCCAGTGCAAAGTTGAAAACTGCAGTGCCCGAACTATCAGTTTGGTAAAGCGCAATCTCATTTGCGGAATTGGTCGGGAGGTTGTCAAAGTCATCGGTCGTCGATCCGTCGTTAAGATTGGAAATCGCCGCCTTGATGTAATTTGAGGCCGCACCGATCGATGACCCTGATAGCGTCGCACCAAACCTGCCGTCGCCATCTTTGACCTGAAAGACCCGCAGGTCGGTGGACAACCAGTGGGTTTGACCATCCACTTCATAGGGGTTGGGCTCTTGCCGAAGCTCAAAGACAGCCGCCGCTGTGGTGCCTCCGATAGAAGCCGATAGACCAACGTTCACTAGCGTTGCAGTGAAATCAGCATCGCTGCTTACCGTGATGTCATAGACCCACGTGAACCGCTGGGTCAGGTTTGTTGGCAGCGAGGAATCTTCGGCGATCAGTTGGGTGGGTTCACCGAAGGAAATTCCGCTCAACGCCGGAGTCGTCGTGAGATTTGGCCTGGTCGTCGGTACCCCGCTTAGATCAGACGCGGTAATGCCCAATTCGGATGCCGTAAAACCATCCACCACGACATAGACGCTCGCCGATAAGTTGAACGGGCTCGCCTGCGCAAGCATCGCATTGACCTCATCCTGACCCAGCGATGACCGATCCAGAATGAAATAGCTCTGCTTAAGGACCAGCGATAGCCGGTCGCTCCAAATCTCTTCAACGCCATTACGAAAGTCGGTCCAGCATGGGTAGAAGGTGCCGTGATGGCCGTGCAGCCCGTCATAGTCACCATAACCAAACCCATTCGGGTCGACCGCAGCACCGGTCGCATCGCTGGGTTGGGTCGTGATTTGAGTTGCCGCGCTCCAGGTCTGCCCGTCATCAGACGAGGTCTGATAGTAGACATGGCTCTCAATCCGGTCCGAATCTGCCACCGTGTCGTGATAGGTCACGACGATCAATCCATTGGACTGATCAACGCAGAGACGGGAATGGAATTGATCATTCAACCCTGACTGGTTGTTGATCATCACCGGCGCTGACCAGGTGTTACCCCCATCAGTGGAACGAGTGAACCAAACCCTGGTTTTGCAGGTGGACGTGGCATCCGAGCCGGGCCCTCCTCCGGTGGTACATCCGGTTTCCCCACTCAGATCAGACCAGACGGCATAAACCATGTTCCTGGTCGCGGTGCGATAAGCGTCAGCAGAGACATAGACACGCAGCCGCCGCGAACTGCCGGCCGGGATGTTCAACCGCCGTGTGTTGGCGAATGTCGTCGCAATCACCTGAGGCGCGGTAAAAGTATTCCCACCATCGACCGAGCGCACGAAGACGATATTCCTGCTTCCATCTGCATCCGGCCAGAAGACGAATACATCGCCATTTGCGTTGGTCCGTACATCCGCGCCGATACCAACCACCGTTGTCTCGGCACCACTGATCTGAACCGGCGCCGACCACGTGCCTCCGGGTCCGGGGGTACGGCGCGAAAAGAAGACAGGCGTGCCATTGTGCCAAACCGAGTAGACCTGATCGCGGAACGGCGAGGTCGGGCTTTTGTCAACCCAGATGATTTGCCGGTCAGCAGCCAGTTGTGCGCCCGAGACGGTTGCGTCAAAATTCCAGGTCGCTCCGTTGTCTGGTGAGCTAAACGCATAGTTCCGAATATTGAATGAGCCATCAATACCCAAGGCCAGTGACCAGGCTGTACCGTCCGAGGCCCAATCCACCTCGGGGTCGGATTGTGCTATGTCCCCTGCTTGCGCGGGTAAATTGGTCGTGGTCCAATTTGCACCGCCATCGGTCGAGACGAAGTGCGGCATAGTCGTATCGTTCAAATCGTTCGAAGCGGCAATCACACGGTCAGAATCATATATGTTTAGTCGAATGTCTGATTCACTGCGATCGTTGCTGGACGCGCCGGAAATTCTGAAATCGGGCATAACATTTCTCGCTGAATAAAAATTACGATTGGGCTGTGCACCCGGGCTTATTTCTGCTCGGATTTATCCGGCAGATTAAGCCAAGCCTTGTTTGGTTCGGCGACCATACGTTTATGGATTTGCGACAGAGCCTCTGGATACGCCGCACCTGGATTTGTGTCGGGCATCGTGATTTCAGGATGCTGCTTTCTCCACAAAACACGCAACCACAACGGCAAAGAGTAATCGTCGTCGAACTCGGTGGCGCCCAGAACGTCGAAATCCTGATTGTCGCGTATGAGCGTCTCTAGGTTGCTGCCTTTCGGAGCCTTCGCAGCCCGGATTTGTGCGGCAACAGTCGGTGCTTTCTTATCGGCCATTCTATCCCCCATTGCCCCACCGAGCACGACTTGCGAATTCTCAGCAAAGGGGCGGTTAAATAGTTGGAAACGATACCATAAGTAACTGATATATATGTACTTTTAACAAAAAATTAATCTAGATACCCTATCACGATTCGGGACATTTTGCAATATTGTCTGCACATAAGACACTTACGCTCCGTTCTTTAACCGATGAAACCCGCCATTCAATCCCTGCCAATGTCCGGCCGTTCAGACAGGATCATCCATCTCTCAGCTTGGCGGGTTCAGCCTCTGATCTACTGAGCAGGTTTAGCTTCAGATAAACCATCGGAGCGAGAGCGATCAACGGGACAACAGCCAGTGCTGAAAAGGCAAATGGAGCGGAGAAAAATGTCGTGAGGCCACCCGCGGCTATTGGGCCTACAATCTTTCCCGCATTGCGCAGCGACCCAATGACACCATATGCCAGACCAAGATGTGGAGCAGGTACGGTGTTGGCAATACTCGATAATGCAGCGGGTCCAAAGGCACCCTGCCCGCTTCCGATCAGCACCGCAGCGATCAACATCGATGCACCTTGTCCAGTAGCGGCGATAGTCAACAACCCCGCCGACACAAGGATCAGACCCAAAACCATAGGTGTTCTTGGCCCCATACGATCAGACAAGCGCCCCATGACCGGGCGTAAGATCGCTGCTACCGCCTCTTGGGTGGCTAGGAAGGTCCCGACAGCGATGGGATGGCCCCCGCTCAATAGCATCAGGACAGGGGCAAATCCCTTCACAGCATAGATCGCAATGTGCACCGTGAATTCAACTGTACCGATTAAAATGATGGTGCGATTGGCCGCTTTCAACTGCCGCCATCCGCCACGCAGCCCGGTGCGTAGACGCGACTCCTGTTGCCGTTTAGGTTCATTGAGCGGTAGCAGGAAACAAAAGGCAACCGCTGCAAAGAAACTGGTGGCGGTGTAGATGCTTTCTGGTTCGGCGATCATCAACGCCGCACCGCCGATCATGGGACCCGAGATATTCGCAGCAGTACGCGCAAGGCCGAACCATCCGAATGTCTCGGCCACACCTACACGGCGCGTCGCAGCAATATAAGCCAGCGTGATTGGGCCATATATTGCGGTGGCCAGACCGTGGAACAAACGCAGCGCAACAAGGTCACCAGGCGTTTCGACAAAATTGTAGAGCAGCGGTACCCCGGCAAAGAGCGACGCGCCAATGATAAGCCAGATCCGACGCCCAATCCGATCAGACAGCACACCGAATACGGGTTTGAGAAAGAAACCGGTGGCCGTGGAAATCGACGCAATGGTCCCTAAAAACAGCGGCGCCATGTTCAGGTCGATCGCTACAATTGTCAGAACCGGAGCCTTACCGATCTGATAACTTGTTCGAACGATCAAGTCGGCGCAAAACAACGCCAATATTGCCGCACTACCATCAATCGCGTGGCTTCTGATCCACCGATGCGCCATCAGGACATCACCAAATTATGACACAGCAGTGGGCCTTCAGTAATCGCCACCGGCAGCGGATCGCATGAAATTTTGCGGTCAAAAAAAGTTTTATCAACAGTCATGAATTCGCTCCCTTAAAAACGAAACGCATTCAAATCGCATAGAATGAAATACTCGCACGAATGCCTAAAGACTGCCGTTAAACGTGCGTTGCGTCAACAATGACGGGTGAGGAGGCGAATAATCCCGAATTAGTTTGATATCCGATGCTGATGGTCGAAGCCTTGACCAAACAGATCAACACCCAGCTCAAGTCAGGTCGTGATGACAAATGGCTTTGTGTTTTGGACACCCTTTTTGCCGAGCGCCAATCCCGTGTCTGCCTCACATTTTACTACGCAATTCCGGTTCACTAAGCTGGCTCGACCGCCGCCGCTCAATATCTTGACTGATCAACTCAATATGAAGTCGCGCGTCATAGGCTTTCTGGCGATAGGCGAGAGGCAAATTCAGACTTGCGAGTGTTGCCGCAACCTCGTCCAGTTTTTTTGCGACGGCATCGATCTCATCCGTCGTGGTCGCATCTTCAATCGCAGCCTCAAGCGCGGATATGCGCTGATAATGACGCCAAACTCTTCTGTTTTGGAACCATACGTAAATTGCCGGAACGAATCTCAGCAATGGCGCAAGGAACACCAGTGGCAAAAGAAACAACAATACTCTGCCAAACTGGGCCGCAATCCAAAATGGAAAAATGTCATGAAGAATGCTTGGGCCAGAGTTAATCATGTGCCAAGCAACATCGTTAATTGGAGCCGGTGGTGAGTTGGTGTTGGGAAACTCTTTTGCCTCTTGTAGCACGGTGCGATCGCCGTGAATTTTATTCGCACTGTGAACAAGCCGGTCAACAATCGCAGGATGTATCTGGCTGGTCGCAATCATGGACGCGGTCAACGTTAGTATTTTGACATCCTCAACCGGTCGTGGCGGTGCCAATATGGTTGATCCTGCTGGCACCACTGCAGAATGGGCGCTGGCAAAACTGAATGAAAGCGCATCAATCAAGGCCATCTTGATCATGTCCAGTTCTGGATCAATGATTGCCTCGGTCAAGTATGGCGCCTCAAGCGGCGACACGAACAAAGCCGCGTCCACTTCCCGAGTGCGCAGTGCATCGATAGCTTCAAACCCACCAATTTCCTGCAATACAATCCCAGAATCTTGGAGGCCTGCAGCCTCGATTAGCGCAAGGGCTGCGGCCCGCGCGCCTGACCCCTCTCGCCCCGCAGCCAAGCGAAGCCCACGCCAATCGCCAGGGTACCGGCCAACCTGCGCCGCGGTACGTTTGAAAATGACCAGAGGTTCCGGAAAAAGCGCCCCGAGAGATTCAAGATCGTGTCCCTTAGGAAGCGGGATACCCCCCTGCACAAAGGCGACATCAACCTCTCCGTCTGCCAATTTTTGGATGTTCTCAATTGAGCCCGCTGTCTCGATCAACTCCAAAGAAATGTTATCTTTGGCAAGCTTAGCTCGATATTCTGCTCCTATCTTCCAATAGCCTCCATCCTTAGGCCCGGTCGCAAGACGTATTTTGTCGGGTGGCGTAAGACTGCTGATGAGTAGAATGACCAGAACAACGACAAGGACGGGTACAAGAAGGGTCAGAAAGAGTCGCATCCGTATTCTTCGCAGTTAATGAGGACCGATCAATGCTTTGCTATGGAGCGACTCTTTGTCAATTGTAGAACGTTTAATTCCAGAATTTGATAATCCCACCTCACACCGTTTGGTTTAGCTTACCTTGGCGGTTCGATGGCCTTGGTGGTTTGCCTCAATACCAAACGGGTCGCTGACTTCCTGTGTTTTGAAGGCGTCGTTCCATCCTGCAGCCATCGCAATACGGTATCCGCAACCAGTTCTCCGAATTCAGAAACTCCACAATGCACAGTAGACAGTGCTGGCCAGCATTCTGAGGCTTCCTTGATGTCGTCGAAACCGATAATTTGAAACTCTTCACCAATCTTAATTTGAGTTTCATGGCAGGCATTGATCATGCCGAAAGCCACCAGATCGTTGAAGCAAACCGCAGCATCGCATTCCGGATGCTGGCGGAACAATTCGGTCGCGGCAGAGTGCCCAAATGATCGGCTTGATTTTCCTGTTATTACGATAGGATGCAGGCCATTTTCCTTCATCGCCTTCAGATAACCTGAAAGCCTTTCCTGCGTGACTTCAGCGCCTTCAAGCCCTCCGACAAACGCGATCTGTCGTGAACCGGTTTCGATCAGGTGTTGAGTGGCCTCTTGCCCGCCCTTGGCATAATCAGGAGCGATAAAAGGGAACCTGCCCGTTTCGCGATCAACTTGCCGCAGCACCTGCATGGCGGGAATGCCCGCGCGCTCGACGGTCGATAGGGTGTTTGACACATCGCCATATGCCGGGGAAAGTATGAGCGCCGACACGCCGTGTTCCAGCATCGCGCCCACAACCTGATCCTGGATTTCAGGGTCTTCATTTGTATTGGCAACGACAACTGCATAGCCCCGAGATCCCAGCGCCATCTGCAGCGACGTTGCAAATTCGGTAAAGAACGGGTTGGTCAGGTCGTTGATGACCAAACCGATCAACGCGGTTCCCGTCGATCGCAGATTGGCCGCAGACCTGTTATAGACATACCCAATCTGTTTCATCGCGGCATGAACCAGCTTGCGCGTCTCTGGCTTCACCTGCGAACTGCCTTGCAACACAAGGCTGACCGTCGATTTTGAAACGCCTGCTGTGCGAGCAACATCTATGATCGTCGGTCTGCGCATTCAGGCTATTGTTCGACTCCGTGCAAACTGAGAAGCGTCGTAATTCGTGCTTTAGCCAGTTCCGGGTCCGATAGCAAACCGGCCTGATCCGCCAGCCGGAAAACCTGTGCATAGTGACAAATGTCGCGGCTCGATTGAAAACCACCCGGCATAATGAAATGAGATTGGGATCCGTTGAGCCACGCCAAATAGGCAATTCCAGCCTTGTAGAACCGGGTTGGAGCGCGAAAAATCTCACGGCTGAGAGGCACAGTTGGTGTGAACAGTGCATGGTAGCGATCCATGTCGTTCTGCGCCAGTGCTTCCAGCGCCTGACTTGCCGCCGGGGCGATGGCTGCAAAAATCCCCAGAAGCGCATGGGAGTAGTGATCCCCATCCCCGGCAATAAGATCAGCATAGTTGAAATCATCGCCGGTATATAGGCGAACACCTTCCGGCAACCGCGCGCGGAAGGCTTCTTCATGCGCCTGATCCAGAAGTGAGATTTTGATCCCATCCACTTTGGCAGGGTTTTCATTGATCAATGACAGCACAAAATCACTTGCCGCGTCGACATCTGTGCTGCCCCAATAGCCGGTCAGGGCGGGATCGAACATATCCCCCAGCCAATGCAGGATGACCGGTTCAGCCGCCCCGTCGATCAACGCGCGATAGACGTCATGGTAGGTGTCCGGGCCAGCATTAATCGCCGGGAATGCGCGAGACGCCATTAAGATCAGTTGCCCTCCGGCGGCTTCAATCGCCGCTGCTTGATGCTCATAGGCTGACAGGATTTCGCCTGCGGTATTCAGCGCGCTCAGCGGCAGGTGATCGGTGCCTGCCCCGCAAGCGACCCGTGGTGACAAATGATGTGCCCGCGCCGCCTTCATGGTGCGCCGGATCAACTCTAATGCTGTTTCCCAATCGACTCCCATACCGCGTTGCGCGGTGTCCATGGCCTCGGCCAGACCCAACCCTTGATCCCACAGACCCTGTCGGAATTGCAGGGTCGTGTCCCAATCCACTGCGGGTCGGCCATCCCATGGGTTGCGTTCGGCTAGAGGATCCGAGACCACATGCGCCGCAGCAAAAGCCGTCCGTGTCAGGGGAACTTTCGGCGCGCGCGGTATCAGCGGGGTACCAGTCAACGCATATGTCTCCAGCCGTCCATCCTGTGTTGGCAATACCACTTGCATCGACTTAGACCTCCAAATCCAGAACCAGAATACCGTCGATACCGCCCACGGCGTTTTCGACGAGCTGCGCACCCAGTGCCTTGTGCGTTTCGTTATTCTGATAGGTTTCCAACGCGGCCCAATCTTCGAAATCAATCACGAAGCCATGCATATATCCGCGCTCTATCTGTTCGGGGCTTTTGCTCCGACCCCCGGTAAATCCGCTGGCACCCGGCAGGGCCTCGGACAGATCAGCGAGACATTTGTAGATGGTCCCGATGGTCTCTTCAGTCACATCGGGTCGAAATTTGGTCAGTACAATATGACGGATCATTTTCAGAAACCTTGGTCTTGTTTGATCATGTCAGCAGCCTTCTCGCCGATCATGATGGTTGGAGCGTTGGTGTTCGAAGAATTCACGGTCGGCATGATCGATGCGTCGGCGACACGCAGCCCCTCGATCCCATTGAAACGTAATCGCGGGTCCAGGACTGCCTCGGGATCGCTGCCCATCCGGCAGGTTCCTGCACAATGGTGAGAAGTCTTGGAGTGTACACAGATAATGTCGAAATATTCTTGCTCGGACTTTACGTTCGGCCCCGGTAACCGTTCAGCAAGGATGTAAGGTTTCAGCGCGTCCTGGGCCAATATGTTCTGCACCAGTTTCAGACCCCGAATGGACATTTCGCGATCATATGGGTCAGCCAGATAGTTCGGGTCTATCAGCGGCATGGCCGTAGGATCAGCGCTTTGCAACCGGACGGTACCTCTGGACCGAGGGCGCAGGAAACACGCATTGAGGGTCACGCCGCCATTGGGCATTGCTTCGACCCCCGCTTCGATCCCGGTGCCGAGCCCAAGGTGCATTTGCAGGTCTGGTGAGCGCGCATCAGGGTCGGCGTACCAGAACCCGCCTGTTTCAAACAAGCTGGATGCCACTGGTCCCTTGCGTGTGAACAGGTATTGCAGACCCGCCAATGCCGATAGTTGCAGCTTGGCAAAACGGTCATAGGTATGCGGCCCTGTTACTTCGCATATCGAGTATAAATCCAGATGGTCTTGCAGGTTCGCGCCCACCTGAGGCTGATGATAGACTGCATCGATGCCAAGGCTGTCCAAGTGATCCGCCGGGCCAATACCCGAAAGCTGCAGCAAGCGTGGCGAGCCGATGGCTCCAGACGACAAGATGACCTCTTTAGAGGCAGTGATCTTGTCGCCGTTCATCATCTCGATACCGGTCGCCCGGCCCTTGTCCACAATGATACGGCGTACCTGAGCCCCTGTTCGGACCGTGAGGTTCTGGCGACTACGATTGGGTGCGATAAACGCCATTGCGGCAGATGATCGCCGAGCGTTGCGCTGGGTCAGCTGATAATATCCCGCACCATCTTGTTTCGCGCCGTTCACGTCGCGCGTTTCGGGAATTCCCACTTCCCCAGCGGCCTTGATATAGGCATCGCAGATCGGCAAAGGCGCTGCGGGCATGGACACACCCAGTGGCCCGCCCTTGCCATGGAACTCATTTTCGTAGGTATCGTTGTCCTCGGACTTCTTGAAATAAGGCAACACGTCGGCATAGCTCCAGCCTTCGCACCCCATTTGCCGCCAGTCATCATAATCCTGGGCTGCGCCCCGAGTGTAGATCTGCGCGTTGATCGCTGATCCTCCGCCGATCACCTTGGCTTGGGTGTAGTTGAAGATCTTGTTCTGCATGTGCTTTTGCGGAACTGTGGACCAGCCCCAACTGCCAATGCCCTTGGTCATCTTCGCGAACCCGGCTGGCAAGTGGAAAAACGGATGGCGATCATTTGATCCTGCTTCAAGCAGCAGCACTTTCGCCGAGGGCTCTTCGGACAAGCGCGCGGCGATGACCGAACCCGCCGATCCACCCCCGATGACAATGAAATCAAATCCTTCAGACATGCTGATGCGCCCTAAGCTAAAGACGTGAGATCGACAGGCCACCATCCACCGGGATGGCTGCACCGGTCGCAAAATGCATCTGGCCCTGTACCAACGGAACGACGACGGACCCAATATCCTCGGGCTCACCCCAGCGCGCAGCCGGAACAAGGCCACCTTCGATGCGGTCGGAATATTTGTCGCGCACGCCTGCGGTCATTTCGGTGGCGATAATACCGGGCCGCAACTCGAACACGCCGATGCCATGCGGGGCCATGCGCACCGCAAACAATTGCGCCATCATCGCCGCGGCCGCTTTGGACGCGCAGTATTCGGCCCGTTCGATCGACACCATCGTAGCGCTGACCGACGTAACAAAAGTGATCGACCGATAGGCATCACCCGACTGCTCCAGCATGCGCCGCGCGACGTCTTGCGCCAGAAAAAATGCGCCGCGCAGATTGATGTTCTGCACAAAGTCCCAGTTCTCGGGCTTCAGATCCAACATGTCACCGCGCACCGGTGCCCCGACACCTGCGTTGTTGACTAATGCAGTGATTGGTCCCAGTTGCGCCTCAACCTGATCCAGCAATGCAGGCACGTGATCGATGTCGGACACATCATGCTGCAGATAGATCGCGTTTGGACCCAGCTCGGCCAACGCCGCTTGCACAGCCGGTTTGTCGGGGGCAGAGCGTGAGGCCACCGCTACCTTGCAGCCTGCCGCAATCAAGGCGCGCGCGACCCCAAGACCAATGCCCTGCTGCCCTCCGGTCACCAATGCTGTTGAGGTCATGCGGAAAACTCCGTTTCAATAATGTGGCGGCCCGCCCTGAGGGCCAGTGCGGCTATCGTCAGTGCCGGATTGACCGCTGCTGAGGTCGGGAGAACCGACGCGTCGACAATGAACAGGTTCTTGTGGTCATGGCCGCGGCAATAGGTGTCGACAACGCTGGCCGTAGGGTCATTTCCCATCCGGGCCGTGCCACATTGATGTGACGGTGTACGCCGATCAAAAGGTCGAGACAGAACCACAGGGAATCCTGCTTGCTTCAGGTGGCCTTTAAGCCGCGCGACAAGTGCCTCATGCGCCGCCCAGTTCGAACGTTTCCAATCAAGCCGTATCTGATCGCCTTCGACCGTCACCCGGCTATCGGGGTTGGGCAAGTCTTCGGACATGGTGTAGAAATCAAAGCTGCGGTTGGCGATCATCGCTGCGATTGGTCTGGGCAAATGGGTTTGTGACGCAAGGATCGGTCCGGTGATCTTGCCCAGCATCTGAATGTTGCCCAAGGGCAGGCCGCCCCGCCCGTCGCTGTTGTAATAGTCGTTGAACATCAACGTCTTTTGATAGACGGCTCTGTTTCGACGAAAGGGATGCAACGCCATCACGGCCGAGCAATTGTGGTTCATGAAATTCCGCCCGACCTGATCGGACCGGTTGGCAAGGCCCGTTGGGCAATTGTCGTTCGCAGATTGCAGCAACAAGGCTGAGGACTGTACCGCACCCGCTGCGAGGACGACAATCGGCGCATTAAATGTACCGAGTCCATCGACGTCTACGTTCGCTATCCGACCGTCATCGCCCGCATACAGCTTTCTAACGCGTGCGTTGGTAAGCAGCTCAACATTCTTGTGTTTCAAAGCCTTAGAAAGCGCATTGGTTTCGGCATCCATTTTGCCGCCGCATGTGTTTGGATAAGCGTCCCAGGTTGTCTGGCCCCCTGCCAGCCACTTTTTGATGTCCACTCCCAGCGGAACCGAAGATGGATTCAGACCAGCACGGCTTAACCGAACCCTCAGGTCCGCGATGTCCGGTTCATCTGGCACGGGCGGGAATGGGTAGTTCCCGCTATGTGGCGGTTCGGTAGGGTCTTCTTGGGTGGTTCCACGCACATCGTAAAATGCTTCCGCCGCTGAGTAGTCGGCTTCCAAATCGTCGTAGTGTATTGGCCACCCCGGCGCTTGACCGCCCATATGCTGACGCGGCTCAAAATCCTCTTTTCTGTAGCGGATCAAAGCCGCGCCGTAGAATTTGGAATTTCCACCGACGCAGTAGTAGTTTCCAGGATTGAAGGACTGCCCTGCCCCATCCAACCAGGTTTCATCCGGGCGAAAGTGTCCGTTGGCAAAGATGGCCTGCGGATCCCGATCTTGTGGCGAGGGCTGCAGGCGCTCCCCTCTTTCCAGAACAAGGATGCGGCGGCCCGACGGAGCCAAGGCAGCCGCCAAGGTGGCACCACCCATTCCGGACCCAATAATTATGACGTCGGCACGTGTCACGGAAGAATCCGCATCTCGCTTTCGGGATCAAAGGCCACCGCCTTTTCCATGTTGACGGCAAAGGCAAAATCCTGACCCGGAGCAACTTCGGCATCCGAACGCATCCGCGCGATCACGTCGCGCCCACCCAATTGCATTGAAACGAAAGTATCCGATCCAGCAGGCTCGGTCACGACGATCCGATTGGTCGTCTGTGCGATGTTCGAAGACTTTCTGTCGGCACCATCCATGTCAGTAATCGTTTCCGGGCGAATGCCCAAAAGAATCTCGCGTCCATCCCAGGCGGCCAGATTGTCCTGACTGAACGGAAGCTGCGCCATCGACCCATCATGAACAGCAACCTCGGCATGTGGGCGTCCGTTCAACATTGTAACCTTCGCAGGAACCACATTCATCGCGGGCGAACCCATGAACGTTGCCACAAAGATATTGGCCGGGGTGTCATAGATTTCCTGTGGCGTCCCCAGCTGTTGCACATAGCCGCCATTCATCACAGCGATGCGGCTGGACAGAGTCATTGCTTCGATCTGATCGTGCGTGACGTAGACAATGGTGGTACCAAGATTCTGGTGCAGCTTCTTGATCTCGGTCCGCATGTCGACACGTAGCTTGGCATCTAGGTTCGAGAGCGGTTCGTCGAACAGAAACACATCGGGGTTCCGCACCAAAGCACGACCCATCGCTACGCGCTGACGCTGACCGCCCGAAAGTTGACCGGGCTTACGATCCAGCAACTGTTCGATCTGCAATAGCTTCGCGACTTCCTGCATCGCAGTGTCACGCTCTGACTTGGGGACGCCATGCATCTCAAGCCCGAAGGTGATGTTTTGCCCGACCGTCATGTTCGGATAGAGCGCATAGCTTTGGAACACCATTGCGATGTTGCGGTTTGACGGGTGCACCCCGTTCATCACTTGATCCTTGATGCGAATCTCGCCGCTAGTGATTTCTTCGAGCCCGGCAATCATGTTCAGCAAGGTAGATTTGCCACAGCCCGACGGACCGACAAGAACCAGGAACTCTCCTTCCTGCACTGAGATGTCGACCTTGTGCAGCACCTCGACCAAACCGTAGGATTTAGTCGCGTTATCTATGTCCAGAAAACCCATCAGGCCTTATCCTTTCACGGAACCCGCCATCAGGCCGCGGACGAAGTATCGACCGGCCACGATGTAGACGAGCAGAGTTGGCATGGCGGCCAGAATGGCGCCTGCGAAATGAACATTGTATTCTTTCACACCGGTTGACGACTGCACCAGGTTGTTCAGAGCGACCGTCATCGGTTGACTGTTGGCATCTGCAAAAGACGCACCAAACAGGAAGTCATTCCAGATGTTGGTGAATTGCCAGATGATCGACACCACCGCGATCGGCCCGGAACTGGGCAACAGGATGCGCCAGAAAATCTGGAAGAATCCGGCGCCATCGATTTGGGCGGCCCGGATCAATTCAGTCGGGAAGACGGCGTAGTAGTTGCGGAAATAAAGCGTCGTGAAGCCGATCCCGTAGACCACATGTACCAGCGCCAGCCCCCAGGTGGTACCTGCCAGCCCGATGATACCCAGCATCCGCGCCATAGGAATAAGCACGATCTGGAAGGGAATGAAGCATGCAAACAGCATCAGGCCGAACAGAATGGTGTCGTATTTAAACCGCCACTTGGTCAGTACATAACCGTTCAACGCACCAAGAATGGTCGAGACGATCACGGCCGGAACCACCATCTTAATCGAATTCCAGAAATAGGGCTTCAACCCGGTTGGATCGACGCCGATCTGGGCCGAAGACCACGCCTTGAACCATGGCTCCAACGTGAAGACCTGCGGCAAGTTCATCATGCCGCCACCGGTGATTTCTTCCAGTGGTTTCACCGAGTTCACCAGCATCACATAAAGCGGCAGCAGGTAGAACAGACCGAACAAGAGCAGCACCAGATAGATCAGCGTGCGCGTGACCCGGCCCGTGCGAATTGCGGTATCCTGAGTTGCTTGGGACATCAGCGTTTCTCCCGCAATTCGGCGTAGAGGTAGGGGATCATGATCGCCGCGATGGTCATCAGCATGATGGTGGCCGAGGCCGCGCCGATACCCATCTGGTTCCGCGTGAACGTGTAGGAATACATGAAGGTTGCGGGCAGTTCGGTTGCGCGTCCTGGCCCGCCTCCGGTCAGAGCGATCACAAGGTCAAAGGTCTTGATCGCGAGGTGGCTTAAGATCACGAAGGCCGACAGGAACGCTGGTCGCAACTGTGGAATGATGATCCGACGATAGAGGTTCCAGTTCGAAGCTCCGTCCATCTGTGCTGCGCGCAGAATTTCGTTATCGATCCCGCGCAAACCGGCGAGAAACATTGCCATCACGAAGCCGCTGGTCTGCCAGACGGCGGCCAGAACGACAGTATAGATTGCGTAGTCGCGGTTTTTGATCCAGTCGAACTCGAAGCTCGTCCAACCCCAGGTGTGCATCACGTTCTCAAGGCCGATACCGGGGTCAAGGAACCACTTCCAGGCGGTACCTGTGACGATGAAACTCAGCGCCATCGGATACAGGTAAATCGGACGCAACAGCCCCTCACCGCGGATTTTCTGATCAAGGAAAATGGCAAGCCCAAGTCCGATACAGGTGCAGATCACGATATAAAGGCTCGCGAATATCCCCATATTGATCAGTGAGGTTTCCCAATGACTTAGGCGCCAAAGTTTGTCATAGTTTTCCCAACCGACCCAACCATAGGTCGGCAGAATGCGGCTGTCGGTGAAGGACAGGTAGACCGAAAACAGAATGAATCCGTAGACAAAGACCAGCATCATCGCCAGCGATGGTGACAGGACCAGCTTGGGTATCCAGTTCTGAAGGCGTGTCTTGAAATCCGCGTCGGCTGAAGCAGCCATGGCGCGCCCTCCTCGTTCGAGTTTGCAAGATCAGAGCTTATGCGCCCTTTGGGTGACAGGGCGGCCAGGCCGCCGCCCCGTCGGGAGGATCACTTTGGGATCACTTGGCGATAGACACAGCGTCGACCAGTTCAACCACGGCTGTTTCGCTGTCATATTCACCGTTGAAGTGTGCGGTCACCACGTCATAGACCGCGTTCTTCACCGACGCCGGTGCGGCGTGGCCGTGGGCCATCGATCCGAACAGGTTGCCGGACGAAGCCGCAGCCGCCAGATCTTTCATGCCTTGTTGGCCGCATGCATCCAGATCGCTGCCGTCCACGTCAGTACGAGCAGGAACCGAACCCTTCACCTTATTGAAGGCAATCTGGAACGATGGCGACAGGATCGCGCTGGCTAGTGCGGCCTGCTCAGCCGACACCTCTCCGCCCTGGTCGAACATCGCAAACTGGTCTGCATTGAATGTCACCTGATCGGCTGTACCGGGGAAACGGAAGCACAAAAAGTCTTCTCCGGGCACCTTACCCGCGTTCAGGAATTCGCCCTTGGCCCAGTCACCCATCATCTGGAAACCAGCCTCGCCATTGATGACCATCGCGGTCGCCAGGTTCCAGTCACGACCCGAGAAGTTCTCATCAACATTGTCGCGAATGAAAGCCATCCGGTCGAAAGCCTCTTTCATGGCATCGCCACCCAAGGTCGCTTCGTCCAGATCAACAAAGGCCGCCTTATAGCCATCTGGACCCAACGTCGACATTGCGACCGCGTCGAATATGGTTGCGTCCTGCCATGCCTGACCACCATGTGCGATCGGCGTTATACCTGCGGCTTTCAGCGCATCAACTGCCGCGACAAATTCGTCCCAGTTGGTCGGTTGCGCAATTCCGTTTGCGTCCAGAACTGCTTTGTTCGCCCAAACCCAATTGGTTGAGTGCACGTTTACCGGGGCAGAAACCCACTTGCCGTCATGCTTGGCAAACGACTTCAGTGCGTCCGGAACGACATCGTCCCATCCTTCTTTGGCAGCAACCTCGTTCAGATCAGCCAGCGCGCCCTGATTGGCCCAATCCAAAATGTCAAAACCCAGCATCTGGACGGCGGTTGGCGCATTCCCTGCAGTAACGCGGGCGCGCAATACGGTCATGGCTTGCTCGCCACCTCCGCCTGCGACCGGCATATCGGTCCAACCGACACCCTGCCCAGCCAAGTCCTCTTTCAGCACGTTCAGTGCCGCGGCCTCGCCACCGGCGGTCCACCAGTGCAGAACCTCAACCTCTTCGGCTTGCGCCAGGCTGGTCGTGCAGAGCAGACCCGCCACAATCAACGATTTTGTCTTCAGCAGATTACGCATTCTTGTATCCTCCCTTAATGCGTTCTTCTTTTTCGGACCCAATTCAGTGCCCTGTCTTAGTCTTGCGGAACCCATGGCGCGCGGCTGTTGCCGATGCGCATGACCACTGATTTCACTTCGAAAAATTCCTCGAACCCGTAGCGTCCGATTTCCCGCCCCTGCCCGGATTGCTTGAACCCACCGAAAGCAACCTCGGGGAATCCGTCCATCCAGGTATTGGTCCAAACCGTTCCCGTTTCTGCACGACGGGCAAATTCCAGGCAGGTATGAACGTTCTCGCTCCAGACCCCTGCCGACAGACCGTAAGCGCTATCATTGGTCAGCGCGATCGCTTCGTCCAGTGTTTTGAACGTCAAGACTGACAGGACCGGTCCAAAAACCTCGTCGCGGGCAATCGGCATATCGGGTTGAATGTTGGTAACAATGGTAGGCTGATAGAACTGATTGCCCAGCCCCTCGACTTGTATTGTATCACCGCCCAGCTCAACCGTTGCGCCTGCCGCTTGAGCATCTTTGACGAAGGCATCAATCTTGGCGTTATGCTCAGGTGTAACGATCGCTCCGACCTGCGTCGTCGGATCCAAGGGATCGCCAAACTTGACCCGGCGCGACAATGCAATGATGCGTTCGCGGAACTCATCGGCAATGTCTTCGTGAACGATGATGCGGCTGCTGGAGTTGCAGCATTGGCCAACGTTGAAATAAACCCCGAAAACCACTGCGTCGGCTGCCGCGTCCAGATCGGCATCTGGAAAGATAACCTGCGGGTTCTTTCCTCCTAGCTCCAGTGCGACTTTCTTCAACGTATCCGATGCAACTTCGCTGATCTTCTTGCCCACCGCTGTTGAGCCGGTAAAGCTGATCATATCCACGCTTTCATGGCTGGACATCACGCTTCCGACGTGAACGCCGTAGCCCAGCACAATGTTGCAAACTCCCGCGGGCAGACCCGCCTCGATCAGCAACTCTCCCAGTATCAAGGTTGTTGATGGCGTCATCTCGGATGGCTTGACGACAACGGTGCATCCCGCAGCCAACGCAAATGGCAGTTTCTGGCTTAGGATCCAGAACGGGAAGTTCCAGGGCGTGATAATTGACACCACACCGATCGGCTCTTTCAGCACGACACCCATCATGTCAGCGCCTAACGTATTGTGGCTGTCGCCATGGGTGCTGCGCGCAAGTGAAGCGGCGTAACGCCAGAGATCCGCTGCCCCACCGACCTCGCCCTTCGACTGGCTGATCGGCTTTCCGCTTTCCAGCGTTTCGATCAGGGCGATCCGCTCCACGTTTTGCTCGATCAGGTCTGCAACCTTCAGTAAGACGGTTGCGCGTTCCTTACCTGACGCGCGGCTCCAGGCCCCGCTGTCGAATGCTTTGCGTGCACCATTGATCGCCGCCTCGGCATCTGCCTCACTGCCCAAAGCGGAACGGCTGACAATATGCCCATGCGAAGGCGAGCGGCGCTCGAACTTTTGACCCGAGGCGCTGTCTTGCCAAACGCCATCAATGAGATGACGGCCTTCGAACAACGGCGGCAACTCAAACGGGATGGCAGGGTTAATGGTGATATCTTTCATGTTGTCACAGACCCGAGAAATTGGGGTTTCGTTTTTCCATGAAGGCGGCAACACCTTCTTCGCGGTCGGCTGAGGCAGCAATTGCGGCGCTGCCCAAAGCTTCGACAACCGCGTGGGCGTCTTCACCAACCGCAGCATGGATCATGTTTTTTGAGATTTCTGTCGCGCGCGGCGATAGCGAGACAAGTTCGGATGCAATCTCAAGCGCCCGTGAAAGGGGGGCTTCCGCCAATTCTGTCACATAGCCCAAGGCCAGGGCGCGATCGGCGCCGATCCGGCGTCCGAACAAAGCCATTTCCTTCACCGCAGTTTCCGAGATCAGCCGCGTCAGCCGCTGAGAGCCGGACCATCCCGGAACGATCCCCACACGGGCTTCAGGCAAGGCAAGCGTGGCGCGGGGTGCCATCAGGCGCAAATCGCAGCAACTTGCAAGCTCCAGCCCGCCCCCGAAAGCATGTCCATTGATCGCCGCAATCGTCGGCTTTCCGATACGGGCCAGACGGTCGAAAATGCGATGACCATCGCGCACCCAGTGGCGCGCGAACTCTGCTGGGCTGAGGCCGCCCCATGCACCGATATCTGCGCCGCAGCAAAACGCCTTTTCGCCAGCTCCGGTCAAGACGATAGCACGAATTGAAGTGTCGCGCTCAACCTCAACCAAGCGAGTTTCCAATGCATCCAGCATATCAAGGGTCAGGGCATTCAACTTGGTCGCATTGTCCAGCGTAAGGACAGCAGTTCCATCCTCAATATGAAACCCAAGATTGCTCACAGCTTCATCCCCATCGGACCTTCGGTGAACAGAGATATCGGCATCTGAAGAGCATTTTCGGCGACCTTGACCCGCCCATCGGACGCTTGAACGATGTCGCGCTGCGCATCGATGCCTGGCATGATTTCCGTTGCAACCAAGCCCTCGTCCGTCAAGCGAATGACGCACCGTTCGGTCACATAAAGCACGTCCTGACCGGTTTCACGCGCGCGGCTGCCAGAGAACGTGACATGCTCCACCTTATCCACCATCTTGGTGAACTTGCCGGGCGCACCGACCTTGATGCCGTCATCAGTCAGATCAATCTTGGCACCAGCTTCGAACCATCCTGAGAACACGATTTTTTTGGCGCGCGCGGTGATATCGACAAAGCCACCGCACCCTGCGGTCAGATATGGCTTTTTACCCAGTTTCGAGACATTCACATTGCCTTCGACATCAACCTCGAGGAACGAGAGGAACGACATGTCGAACCCGCCCCCCTGAAAGTAGATGAATTGCTGCGGGGATGGCACATATGCATGTGCGTTGGATGCGCACCCAAATGCAAATCCGGTCAATGGTACACCACCCACGGCACCTTGTTCGATTGCCCAAGTCACGGCCTTTGGATGACCTTCCTCCAGCAGAATGCGCGGTACCATTGCGCTGATGCCGAAACCCAGATTGGCGCTCATGCCGGCGCGCAGCTCTTGCGCGGCACGGCGGGCGATGATCTTTTCCACACCGTGTTCGGCCAACGAGAAACTATCCCATGGGCGCATAATCTGGCCGGAAATGGCAGGATCGTAAGGCGTTTCGGTTGTCTGCATCTGCTCAGGGTCTTCAACGATCAGATCGACCAAATGACCCGGAACACGCACGTTATGCGGGCGCAGGCTGCCCTCGGCTGTCACGCGCTGCACCTGCGCGATCACCAGCCCGCCGTGATTGCGCGTGCTGATTGCCTGTTCCAGCCCACCCAAATAGGCCCCTTCGTGCTCATATGTCAGATTTCCGAACTCGTCCGCCGTTGTCGCGCGCAGCACACAGACATTCGGGTTGATGTTGGGGAAGTGCAGCCAAGTCTGACCGTCGAATTCTCTTCTGGACACGATGGGCTCTGCCGCGCCACGCGCATTCATCGCGCAACCCTCACGCACGGGATCCACGAATGTCTCAAGCCCGACCTGCGTCAAAACACCGGGGCGATGCGCGGCGGCCTCGCGATGCATATCGAACAAGATACCCGAGGGCACGTTGTAGGCCGCAACCCGATCCTCGACGATCATCTTCCAGATTTCCGGCATCTCAAGATTTGAGGGGCCCGAGGGATATGACCCGGCCAGTACGCGGCTTAACAAGCCGTCCTGCGCCAGATAGTCCATCCCCTTGACCCCATACATGTCTCCGGCGGCAATCGGGTGAAGCGTAGTGATATTGCGAGGATGTCCTTCAGCGCGAAACCGCTCGCCCAGCGCCTTGAGGACAAGGTCTGGACATCCCAGAGCCGAGGACGACGACACGGTCACAACCGCATCGTCGGGAATACGGGAAACGGCCTGCGTGACTGACACAAGCTTGGACATCAGAAGCCACCATAATCGACGTCGACGCGCTGGCCTGAGGCTGCAGCCTCACGAACGCTGAGAGCTATGGAAAGTGACTTTATCCCATCCGGACCATCGGCCGCCGGGCGCCCACTACCCACTGTCGCGGCAACGAACTCTGACACGCCCTGAGCGTAAAGCGAGTGATCAGAAAATGGGACGTCTTCACGACCAGCATCTGTAACCAGTTCGATTTTTCCAACCGGGCGCTGCGTCATCACTCCTTCCGCAAAGATCGACCCCTTGGTTCCATGCACCTGAAGACCTGTCCCGGCAAATGGGTGCGTAAAGCTTTCATGGGCCATAACCATCGCGCCCGAAGGCATGGTCCAGACAGACATGCAGGAATCTTCGACCCCCTGCCCCATCCCCGAACTAGCCATTTGCGCAACCACCGAAGCTGGGTCTTCGTTAAGCAGGAAACGGGTGACATCGGCGTCATGGACGACGATATCGGGGATCACACCACCGCCAGCATCGGCAGAATTGATACGCCATCCTTGCAAGCTCTCAGGCAAATGCACAGCGTGATGAATGCGGAGTGAAAGAACATCGCCGATACGTCCATTGGTAATGAGGTCGCGAATGGCGCGATGACTGCCTGAACAGCGCAGGTGATGATTTGTACCAAACGTCACGCCTGCAGCCTGGGCAGCGTTCACCATCTCGAGAGCTTCAGCTTGGGTCATCCCAAGCGGCTTTTCGCATAGAACATGCTTTCCAGCCGAAATGGCTGCCATCGCCTGTGAATGGTGTTTTTCGTTGGTGGATGAAATGTAAACGGCGTTCACAGCTTCATCTGAAAGCGCCGCGTTCAGGTCTGTCGTGGCGTTAGGAATATCGTGGTCTTTGGCCCAGTTTTGAACCCGATCAGAAGAATTGCTGACGATCCACTTTACTTGGTTGCCGCCCTGCTGACGTACCGCGTCCAACATCTGTTGCGAAGCTACGGTGCTCGCTCCGACAAAAACCCAGTTCATCTTTTTCTTCCCCAATAGTTGGAACGTTCCAAATTTATTAGTGGAACGTTCCAATTAATGCAAGTTAAAACTCAGCGAGCGCTCCGGCTCCATGAAATAATGCCTCAATGCGATGCGTGACGCCTCATTCAACATGCCGCCACGAATCGAGGGAACGCTTTAAAGCCAAGTCCCGACTGAATCGCAGAAACCAAGATTCTGGATCACTAGGACAGGCCGCACCCCTCAACCGTGACCCGGTGCATTAGACGTCGGTACCCGTGATAGTCGTTAATCGCCTTGTGCCAGGTGGCGCGGTTGTCCCAAATCGCGATATCCCCTGCTTGCCAGCGAACACGGCATTGGAATTCCGGTTGTCTGCAATGATCATAAATCAAATTCAGCACCGCAGCAGATTCATCCATATTTAACCCCTTGATGTCGGTGGTGAAAACAGGATTGACGAACAATCCACGCCTACCGCTCAGCGGATGCGTAATCACAACAGGATGCAAAGCGTCTTGCGTGGCCGCTTGGGCATTGCCCAGCCGACCGCTTTTAGCAGCCTCTGAGTCCATAGTGTTGGCGCCAAACACATGGCGCGAGGAATGCACCGCCCATAGTCCATCCAGAAAACCCCGCATTGCAGGCGACAAAGCCTCGTAAGCGGCAGCCATGGAAACAAACAGAGTATCACCACCATAGGGCGGAACCTCCAAAGCGTGCAGGAGCGACCCCATCGCAGGTTCTTGATCGTAAGAGTGGTCGGTGTGCCACCCTTCTCCCACTGCCTCTTTCTGATCTTTCTCTTTCAAAACCGTCGCGATCTCTGGATGCCCATCCACTGGCTTAAAGAAGCGGTTCACATTGATCGGTCCGAATCTGCGTGCAAATTCCAGATGCTCTTTCGGGCTGATGTGTTGGTTTCTCAGGACAATGACGGAATGCTCAGCGAAGGCGGATTGGATCTCATCAAACTGATCTTCGCACCGGACATCCGCCCCGGTAATCTCGGCCCCCAGCCCACCCGTAAGAGGTAAAACATTCATGCTGGCTCTCCCGGATCATTGAATTCAGATCGATTAAATGCCGATTGACTTATCAATGCCAACAATATCTGGGACGATGAAATTACCCTATATCGAGCACCAAGTTCGAACCAATCGGCAAAGACACCGCCTGGGCTTACATCGGATTGAAGTCGCCTAAACGACAGCCTTCTCGGCTGGCTTGATTACAAGTGCTACCTAACGCCTAGCAGTTCCCTCAGGTCTGAGGGCGCTGGATCAAGACGGAACACGATGCCCGGCGCGATACGCGCGCAGCTGTAGAACCAAGGAAATAGTCCATCGCCGAAGGGTGATGTGCCCCGACAATGATCAGATCAGCGCCGATCTCGCGCGCGACTTCGGTGATACGTACCCCGGGCTTACCAGTCTCGACCTGACAAACAACATCGGTTTCTTCTCCGGCAATCGATTTGAGAGACCCCATGATTTTGTCGGTCAGATGGTTCTCGGACTTTACGGTCACGAACTCTGCAGCAAAGCCCGGTATCTGTTCCAAAACAGTGAGCAATGTAATCTTTCCACCTGCGGCCAAGAGCTTGCGCGCCGTGGCGATTTTGTCGGCAACCAGTTCTTCATGATCGATTGCAACGGGGATCAAGATGGATTTGTACATGTAGGGCACTCCTACTGGGTTGAGGTGACGTCCAAGACCAGGGCATTATTGCTATTTCAATGGGATTTCCCAAAGATACGGGCGGCCACTGCAATTGCAGATGACCGCCGCGCGGGTTCTTAGGCGCTGCGGTACAGCTTGGTCATTGAGAACTCTCGATGCCCCAGTGCTTCCGCCGCTGTGTTGCGACCGTTTGCGGTTCGACGGATCATATCGATCAGCGCATCGCCAGCCTCATCAATGGTTTGCTCACGGCGCAGAATGCCCGAGACATCAACATCTACATGCTCGCTCATAGTGCGCACCGTGCGCGGGTTGGCGGTAATTTTGATGACCGGAACGATTGGATTGCCCACCACGTTCCCCTGCCCTGTTGGGAAGGTATGGATCACCGCACCACCTGCGGCCATCAGCGTCACGCATTCCGCCGCC
Organism: Ruegeria sp. CE9; assembly: GCF_056537425.1. Classification (NCBI taxonomy): domain Bacteria; kingdom Pseudomonadati; phylum Pseudomonadota; class Alphaproteobacteria; order Rhodobacterales; family Roseobacteraceae; genus Ruegeria; species Ruegeria sp. CE9. Next base: position 253,574 of record NZ_JBQFRO010000004.1, read on the forward strand.
GCCGAAGAGCTGTCCATGAAGTAAAGCCCTTTGCCCGAGCTCGGCTGTTCGGCTGGTTCCAGAATATCAATGTATTGCGAGGTGCGACCAATCTTTTCGAGATTGCCCAGCGCTTTTTCCTCAATCGTGGTCAGGCCACCCTCGATATTGCCCTTTGTCGGTTGGCTGTCGCTCAGGTCATCGGTTTGATGCGCGAAAATCACATCGTCCTGATAGGCCTTCCACATCTTGTACCAACGCTCGCCGACCTCTTCGTTGATGGCACGTTTCTGGCAGATATGTTCCGCACCAGTAATCTCGGATGTTTCACCAAAGAACCCGGTGATCCCTTCAGGCAGCAACTTGTCATACATGTTGCCAACGGTCGGACAAGAACCCAGACCCGTCGTCGTGTCACTCTCACCACATTTGGTCGAGATCCACAGCTCGTTGATCGAGCATTCCTCGCGTTGAACCTCGGTTGCCTTATGGACAAAGTCCTTGGCCGCCCAAGAAGCGCGACGGATGGTTTCGAAATCGCCCTTCTGTTCGATAGAAAACTCGGCCACTTCCTTGCCGGTCTCGCGGATGCCGTCTGCAATGCGCTTGGTCCATCCGGGCTCGATCCCGATGACGACTACCGAATGCACATTCGGGTTGGCTCCGGTGCCGATCATCGTGCGGAAATGAAGTTCGAGGTCTTCGCCAAACTGCAGTCGACCATAGGCATGCGGGATCGCCAGCGTGCCTTTGACGTTATTGGCCACCGCTTCGCACGCAGCATTGGAAATGTCATCGACGGGCAGGATCAGCACGTGGTTTCGCACGCCAACGCGGCCATTTTCGCGCCGGTAGCCCATGACGGTCATGTTCGAATATTTGCTCATGATATTAGCCCCTTACCAGCGCTTGGTCTTACAGTTATGCGTATGGACATGCCCGCCTTGCGGAATGTCTGCGATGATTTTGCCGATGTCCTCGCCGTACTTGATCGCGGTATCCCCGTCCTTGAGGTCTTTGAGCGCAATCTTATGGCCAATCGGAACATCCGCGCCTGCGGTCAGGCGAAAGGTCGAATTGTCGTGAGTAATACAACACAGCATGTCAGTGCCCGCGGTCAGGCCTTCGACCACCACAACACCGACATTGTCTTCATCTTCATGCACCAAAAGGTGCGGTATTTCGTTTGGGGCTGGATTTGACATCAACGTCTCCGGTTTTCGCTATGGTTTAAGGATGGTTTTCGGCGCAAGCGTTCGGCCTGCGCGAATGTCTGCAAAGGCAGCGGTCCCGTCGGACAGCCCACGCGTTTCGACCCAGTCAAGCGGGCCAAGGCGGCCATCAAACATGGCGCTGCAGGTGTCGCGGAAGTCCTGTGCGGTATAAGTGTAAGTGCCGATCAGGGTGATTTCCTGCAGCGTAATACGCCGGATATCGAGGCCCCCTTCAGAACTGCCAAGGCCGATATGCAGGATCACCCCGCCGGGGCTAACGAGTGCCGAGGCAACGGCGCGGGTGGCTGCGAAACCCACAGCGTCGATCACCAAGGGGATGTCCTGCTCTGGCGGGTCCACCACGTCGATCCCGCAGTGTTCGCGCAGATATTCAGCGCGGACTGCATTCGGTTCTGACAGAGTGACTTTCTTGACCCCCATCGCGTTTAACGCCAGCGCTGCTGCCAGACCAATGGCGCCGCCGCCGATCACATGCGCCCGTCGTTCATCTGCCGGGTGCAAGGCTGCGAGCCCAAGCCGCACCGCATGCCAACTCACGGCTATCGGTTCGGCCAGCGCAGCCTGTTCAAGCGTGACGTGTTCAGGCACTTCAATCAGATTGCGCTCTGGTACCGAGACATACTCGGCAAAAGCGCCTTCGCGCGGTGGCATAGAGATGATCTGTCGCGACGGGCACAGATTCTCGCGCCCGGACCGGCTTGCGGCACTTCTAGGGTCAGTCACCAGCGGGTTGATCGTCACGCGGCGACCATCAGCCGTCACCCCTGCCCCTTCATGGCCGAGGATCAGCGGTGCGGGTCGTCGGTCATCATGGCCCAGATAGGCGTGCATGTCGGACCCGCATATCCCGACGCTGGCGATGCGGACAAGAACTTCACCGGGGCCTGGTTCCGGATCTGTGAAATCGCGGTATTCAAGCGTTTCGACATCGGTGTAGACCAGAGCTTTCATTTCGCCGTGAACCCCCCGTCGACCATCAGAACCTGTCCGGTCACGTAGGCGCAGGCATCGGAACAAAAGAAAAGCAGTGGGCCATCAAGGTCTTCGGGTTCACCGTTTCGACCGATGCAGGTTTGTGCAGCGTTGCGGGCGGCACGTTCAGGATCATCGAACACCGCAGCCGTCAGCTCGGTTCGGAAGAACCCCGGGCCGATTGCGTTTACGCATATCCCGCTTGAAGACCAGGCCTCGGCCATTGCCCGTGTCAGTTGCGCTATACCACCCTTCGACGCGCCATAGCTAAGCCCTCCGGGAAAGGCTCTGCTGGATTGAAGCGAAGCGAAATTGACGATCCGCCCCCAACCCTTGGTCTTCATTTCAGGCACAAGGTGCTGCGACAAAAAGAAAGGAACCGTCAAGTTTAATCCCAGTGTGATGTCCCACCCTTCAGGCGATACATCATCCGCAGCCTCGCGCGTGTTTATCCCGGCGGCATGTACCAGAATATCCGGGGGCCCAAACGGCTGTGATGCGGCAGCGGCCAGCTCTGCCAACCGATCGCGATCCGAAAGATCCCATGGCAGCGCATGAACCTGATCCAGCTCGGCCAACGCTTCTGCACGTCGCGCGACGCCCACGACCTTAACGCCGGCATGCGACAATACCTCTGCCGCTCTGCGTCCAAGGCCGGAGCTGGCCCCGGTCACAAGAGCGGTATGTCCAGTGAGATCAGGATGATAGGTCACGGGTTGGGTCAGTCTTCGGCTGTCAGGTCAAAGTTTTCATCGGGGAAGAATTTGGCCAGCCGAATATCCGCGGTACGCGCATGCCCCTCCATACCTTCAAGACGCGAGATACGGGCGGTCGCCTGCGCTATCGGCTTCATCGCATCGACGGTCGAGCGCTGCCACGTTACGATCTTCATGTATTTGTGCACGCTGAGACCACCCGTGTACGTGGCCGCTCGACTTGTTGGCAGCACGTGATTGGTGCCCGAGGCCTTGTCGCCAAAGGCAACCGTGGTCTCTTCGCCCAAAAAGAGCGACCCGTAGCAGGTCAGTCGATCCAGCCACCAATCAAGATCATCCGCCATCACCGTGAGATGTTCCGGCGCGTATTGATCCGATGTCGCGGCCATTTCTTCGCGATCCACGCACAGGATGACTTCGGCATAGTCACGCCACGCAGCGGTTGCGTTTTCGCGGTTCACCTCGGGCAGGTCCTCGATCAAGACGGGCACCAGGCGCATGACTTCTTCGGCCAGATCGCGATTGTCGGTGACCAGCCAGACCGGTGAGTTATACCCGTGCTCGGCCTGCCCAACGAGGTCGGTCGCAACAACCATCGGGTCAGCGGTGACATCCGCAAGCACAAGACTGTCGGTCGGCCCCGCGATCATGTCGATGCCGACACGCCCGAACAGTATACGCTTTGCTTCGGCCACAAACTGGTTGCCGGGGCCCACAAGAATATTGGCTTTGGGAAGGTCGAACAGCCCGAAGGTCATAGCCGCAACGCCCTGCACGCCACCCATGGCCATGATCTTATCCGCGCCACAGATATGCGCCGCGTAGACGATCGCAGGCGCGATACCAACATCCGGGCGCGGCGGTGAGCACGCGACAATGTGCTTACATCCCGCCACCTTTGCCGTGGTGACCGTCATGATCGCGCTGGCGATATGGCTATAGCGTCCGCCTGGGACGTAGCAACCGGCTGCATCCACCGGGATCATCTTTTGGCCGGCAGTCAGGCCCGGCACGACCTCGACCGCGATGTCGGTCATTGATGCCTTTTGCGCCTCGGCAAAGCGTTTGACGTTGCTGTGACTGAACTCGATATCACGCTTCAGCTTTTCCGGGACAGCATCCATCGCAGCCTGAATTTCGTCATCGCTGAGAATGACGTTGCCTTCGTAATTGTCGAATTTGGCGGCGTATTCCAATGCCTTAGCATCGCCACCTGTTTCGATATCAGTCAGGATTCCCTGAACAATTTCGCTGACATCCGACGCTCCGCTGCGCGCGGTCAGCGTGGCTTTCTTCAGGTATTCACGGGTCATTAATTAGGTCCTTTTCTTACCGCGTCTTTCGGCGGCTTATCGATAGACATCAGGCAACAGCGAAGTAGAGAACGCCGGGATATAGGCGATCATCAACGTCACGATCAGCATGAAGAAAACAAACGGGATGGCGCGGTAGGCGATCTTGAGGATCGATTCCCCCGTGATCCCCGACACAACGAACAGGTTCAGCCCCAATGGCGGCGTGATGAAGCCCACACCCAGCGCCGTGATCATCATGATGCAGAACTGAATCTGGTTCATCTCGATCTCTTGCGCCAATGGGTACAGGATCGGCGCCAAGATCACGATATTGGGCGTCGTCTCCATGACACAGCCCGCAATGATCAGGATCAGAACCATCATAGCAATCAGTACGAATTCGTTACTGCTGACGGAGGTCAGAGCTCCGACAAATCCCTGCGGCACGCCGATGATCGCTAACGCTTCGGCCAGCGGAATCGAGAAGGCGATGATCGGAAGAATTACGCCGTTGACCTTGGCCGAACTGACCAGCATCGCCGGGAAATCCGAAAGCTTCAGGGTGCCAAGGATAAACCCAATGAATATGGTCACAACGACCGCCACAGCGCCTGCCTCGGTCGGGGTCAGTTTACCCGAGAAGATGCCGTAGAAGATGATGCCGGGGACAAGGAAAGCGTACCAGCCGGACTTAACCGTCTTCCACAGGTTCGCGCGCCATTCGGCTGCGGTCATCATCCCGCCACCTTCCCAAAGGTTCAGTCGGTTCATCACAACATTGGTGATGAGGATCGCCGTCAGGATCAGAAGGCCGGGGATCAGCGCGGCGAGGAACAAGGTTGAGACTGCTATACCCAGCACGAGGCCAATGATGATGTAGGCGATGGAGGGTGGGATAAGGATTCCGGTACAGGCCCCCGCCGCGACCAGCGCACAGGCGTATGGGCGAGGGTAACCGCTCTCAACCAGTCGGTCGATGGTCATGCGTCCGACCGCAGCCGCACCTGCTGCGTCCGATCCTGAGATCGCCGCGAACATACCACAGACCAGAACAGTGGCCGATCCGAACCCACCCTTAGCCCAGCAGGTCAAAGCTTCGGCCACATCAAGGAATTTCCGACTGAGCCCGGTTCGGACAAGCACGTCACCTGTCAGGATAAATAACGGCACAGCCGTTAGTGCAAAGGCGTCGATGCCTGAGAACAGCTTTTCACCAACGAGGCTCAGCGGAAGCGCGCCCGACATGAGAAGCATCGTGATCGAAGCTGCACCGATTGCGGCCCAAACCGGTACGGCGAGCGCCACTAGAGCGACGAAAAGAATGACAGAGGCGTAGAAGTCCCATCCAAGTTCCAGCGTTTGACCGCCGAGTTGTTGCCACATCATGGCTTAGGCCCCCCTTTAATCGAACAACTTGTCGCCTTCGTAAACGGGACGGCCCGTTCGAAGGTCGGCAACATCGCGGAGGAAAGATTGCACCAGCCGGAAGATGACCAGTGCGAAACCAAACGGCACCGCCATGAGGAAAAAGACCTGGCTGATCCGTAGACCGTGCGTGACGGATCCGAATTTCCAGGACACGTGAACCGTCTCCCACGACCAGTAGATCGCGACGAGCGCCACGATGAACATAACGATGTCGCCGAAGATGTAGAGCAGCGTTTTGACCGTGCGCGGGACATAGTGCATCAGAACATCGATGCGGATATGCCCGCGTTCCTTGACCGCGGCGGCAGCACCGATCCATGCGAGATAGATAAACGCGTACCGGACGATTTCTTCGCCCCAGATGGACGAGTAGGCAAAGACCTCGCGCCGGACCACTTCGATGAACATCGTGCCGACGAGCATGACGTAGAAGACTAACAGCAGCCAACGTTCAGCATTTTTATCAATCGCTCGAAAGAGCTGAGACATAGCATCCTCACTACCGCCGCGCGGGGCCGACGTGTTCTAGTGGTGTTTTGGGTGAGCAAACATCTGGTGAGCCGACGCCCAAGGCGTCGACCCAGAGACGCGATCAGGCGTCGTGCACGTAGTATTTCGCACGCGTATCTGCGGCTTCTTCCAGCTTGGCGAACGCATCCATCGATCCGGCCAGCTCGGTCTTGAAGCTGTCCCATTCGCTGCGCTGATAACCACCGGCCTCTTTCCATTCGGCCAATTGATCTTCGCTGAGCGAGTGGAACTCCACACCGTTTGCGATCAATTGAGACATCGCATAGGCCCGTGCCGAAGGTACTTTGGACAGGTTCTGCTGCTGGGTGACTTCGCCCGCAAACTCGATACCTTCCTTGACGTCCATCGGTAAACTATCAAACCATTCAAGGTTGATCGAATAGACCTGACTGTCAGGCACCGCTTGAGTGAAGGTCACATGGCTGAGGATCTCACCAAAGCCAAAGACATGCAGCGCGCCCACTGAGGGATCAAGCGCATCTGCGACGCCTTGCCGGATCGCTGACGGCGTTTCACCCCACGCAACAGGCGTCGGGTTTGCACCCACCATCCCGTAATACTGTTGCAGCATTTTCGAGCCAGGCACGCGGAATTTCACACCAGACATATCTCCGGGCGTGATAATCGCGTTGCCCCCCTTGCGAACCGCGACGACTCGTGGGTCGATCACGATATACATCAGCGCCTTGAACCCTGATGCCGCGATCTTGGGGTCAACTTCTGCTTTCCACGCTTCAGATGAAGTCAGGTTGGTGAACCGCTGATTGGATCCACAGAAATACGGAAGGTTGATCAGATCAACCACGCTCGCGAAAGGCGCGAAATTCGAAAGCGAATGTTGCGCGGCTTGAATGGTTCCACCTTGCACAGCCTGCGCCAAAGCGCCGCCAGCGCCCAGCTGACCGCCGGGGGCAAGTTTCACGTAGATCTTACCATTCGTCATGTTCTGGATGTTTTCTTTCAGGTCCAGCTGCATGATCGGATAACTACGAGATGCGCCCAGTACATAAGCCGTCGCCAACGTCATTTTGAATTCAGCAGCGTTCTCGCGATCACGCTCCTCGGCGGCCGTCTGAGCTGCTGCCTCGCTGGACCACAAAGTCCCGGCTGCACCCGCCACCATGGCAGCTGTGAACGAACCCGTGCCCGCTAGCTTTAGAAAATTTCGCCGCTCGGCCGACGCGAGCTCCTGTTTGGTCTTGTCCATGTGTGTTCTCCTCCCGTTTGGACTTTTTCGGATTTATTCCTTTGGTTTTTCCTCCGAAATTTCTTGTGCTTCGCTGCGAAGAATGCCGACCGAAAAGGCGATGGCCGCCGCAAACAAAATCAGCATTTCCCAGACATTATTGACCAGAGGCGCTTTCGTGACCGCTCCGATCACCACGTTCGCAACAAACGCGAGCAGTAATATTGCTGCTATCAAGTATGGCATGTGTCCTCCCAAACCCATCCACGGTCTCGCACTGAGTCGCACGCAATGTAAGCGCTTACATTTTATGATGCAAGCGCTTACATTGCGACTATGGCACACTTGTCAATAACTTCATCCTTTTGCTGAAACGTGACTTGGGCTAGGAGCCAGTCCATAAAGACAAGATTGATCATGGCTCAGAACGGAAACGAAAACCCAGTCCCGACCCTTGCTGATGTCGCACGTCTGGCAAACGTGTCGACCGCAACGGTCTCGCGCTGCTTGAACTCACCCGACCGGGTCGGACATGCCACACGCGAACGCGTGCTCGCGGCGGTAAACGAGCTTGGGTATGCGCCAAATTTCGGCGCGCAGGCCCTTGCGGCGCGCCAGACAAACACCATTGCTGCCGTGATCCCAACTATGGAAAACGCCGTTTTCGCGCGTGGTTTGCAGGCGTTCCAGGAAGAACTGGTGCGGCACGGAAAAACCCTGCTGGTCGCATCTTCGGCCTACGATGCCGAACTTGAAGAGCAACAGGTGCGCGCCTTGGTGGCACGGGGTGCAGACGGGCTTTTGCTGATCGGATATGATCGCGCGCCTGGCATCTATGAATTCTTGGAGAAGCGGCAGGTTCCGACACTTATCTCCTGGTCGTTCAACTCCGATGAGGCGCGTCCAGCCGTCGGTTTTGATAACCGAACCGCGATGTCGGCTCTTGCGCGAGAGGTCATCGCACAAGGGCACCAACACATCGCCTGTATTTCTGCGCCGATTGGTTCAAATGATCGGGCACGGGGACGCGTAGAAGGCATTCGCCAAGCAAAGGCCGAGGCAGGACAAAACCCTGGCTCGCTGCTAATCGTTGAAACTCCTTACGGCGTCGAGACTGGCGAAATCGCTTTTCGCGACATCATGGCAAGAGCACCTCAAACGACAGCCGTAATGTGTGTGAACGACGTTCTGGCTGTAGGGGCATTGCGCGCGGCCCGAGCAATGGGGCTTAAGGTGCCCAAGGATATCTCAATCACAGGTTTCGACGATATCGAAATTGCAATGCTAGCTGAACCAGCACTTACGACTGTCCATGTCCCGCACCGCGATATGGGCCGTCGGGCAGCCGGCATGCTCATCCAGATGTTGCGGGATGGTACGAATGCTCAGAGCGTTGAGCTTCCAACGGAAATTCGGTTGCGTCAGTCGTTGGGCGCTCATCGCACTGTGTAGAGGCCAACAGGTTACAGTCATCTGCAAGTTGTCGAATTTCAAGCGTGCGCAAGGCCCCATGTCGCTTTGAGGCAATACCGATAGCGACTTTACTAAGAGCAGTATCCGCTGCCTAAGCTGTGTTCTATGCCTCGACTGTTCAAGAGGCCTCATTGCTTACTAGTAGGCGCCCCCTATCCAGGCATTGAAGATCAATGCGCGACCAGCACAGTTTGGCTTCCCTGTGTTCAGCTATTGGCTATCACTAGCTGTTACAATAAGCGATGCCGTAACAATGTCCCCTAGCGTGCCTACCACACAAGCACCCGAATGCGGTGCGCGGGACAGAACTGATGGACGTATCCGGCTTAGCGCGCCGGGCGAGTTTTGCATCTCTTGGGCAATTGCAAACGACCGCAAGAAATCCGCATAGGGATCGTTGCCATTGCCGCGTGGTCTATAGTTCAGATGTCCTTCTCGTATTCCTTCTTCGAAGATTGTTTCGTCTTCTTTGATTGTGGCAACGACCCGGTTCTGATCCAGCGTTTCAGGATCAATAGCGGTAGGATCTTGTGCCAGGAGGACAAAATCCGCGAGCTTTCCCACCTCGATCGAGCCTTTTTGGTCCTCCTCGAAATGCTGCCAGGCAGGCCAGATCGTTAAAGCCTTCAAGGCGGTCATTACATCAACGCGCTGGTGCGGCCCAAGAATGTCCCCTGAACGGGTCCGGCGTGTGACAGTTGCATCAAGAATGCGCATGCTGTCCGGAAACGCCACCGGGGCATCATGGTGCGATCCGAACTTCATGTCTCGTTGAACGAGCCAACCTGTGGGTGAGATGTTTTCCGCATTGATTGGCCCAACAGTGTGGTCCCGATGCCAATCCCCCCAATAAAAAGTGTGCATCGGAAAAAGCGACGGAAACACGCCAAGGCGTTTGTAGGCATCCACCTGATCTTCCCGCATGAACTGACCATGGATCAGTACCGGGCGATTTCCCGGGTCACCGTATTTGGCTTGTGCAACCTCCAACGCCGCGATCAGCATATCCGAGGCACCTTCGCCATTGGCATGCGTTATGATCTGGAAGCCGTTCTCGTAACACCAGTTTACAGCCTCCTGTACTTGTTCCATCGTTACCGCAGCATAGCCGGCATAGCCTGCCGGGTAGTCGCCCACCGGATTGTAGTAGGGCCGATCCCGAAGCGCCGTAAAACCCTGTGGTGACCCATCAATAGTCAACTTACAGCCGCCAACGCGAATACCGTCTGAGTAGTCGGCTGAGGCGTTTTCGGCGATATAGTCTTGTGCCTCCAAAACGTCGGGAAACGCCACGACATCGATCGGGATTTTGCCCTCGGCGGCAACGGCTTTGAGGGCTTCAACAACCTCTGCCGAAGAGCGCCCATCCTGCGCCGTCGTATACCCAAAACTCGCCCAAAGCTCGGCGCCCGCTTCGGCGAATGCCAACAGGGCTTCCGGCCCTAGTTGGCCCAGAATTGGGACAAGCGCACCGAAGAACGCATATTCCTCAAGAACTCCATTCGGTTCTCCGTCGCCGTCTCGTTGTATTATGCCACCTGCCGGATCCGGAGTGGACGCATCAAAGCCAACAAGTTCAAGCGCTTTGGAGTTGGCGACCCCGAGATGACCGGATTGATGCACTATGATGATAGGCAGATCAGTCGAAACTGTGTCCAGGTCCGCACGGGTCGGATGCCGCAGCTCTGCAAGTTGCGCGTTATCGTATCCAAAGCCAATAACAACACCTGTACGTTCGACTGCTTCGGTATTTTCGCTTAACCAATCGCGCAGCGTATCCTGAAGGCTTGCTATGTCCGTTACACCTCCGTCAGGCGGAGCCAGTAAATTGGCCGAGAGCGCTTGCAAACCACCAAACACAACGTGCCCATGACTATCGACAAACCCCGGGAGCATCGTCCGGCCATCCAAATCGAACAGTTCGGTAGCATCACCCTGGGCATTCATGACTTCTGCAAGATCACCTACCGCAAGGATACGTCCGTCTTTGACGGCTACGGCTTCGACTGTCGGCTGTTCATCATTGATCGTTAAGATGGGACCACCCGTGTAGATGGTGTCAGCAATCTCTTGTGCTGTCGAAGGTCCTGCGACAATCGCGGCAACAGCAACTGCTGATCTAAAATACTTGTAGTACATCAGTTCGCTCCTTCAATTTATTCCAACATAATCCCAGAAAACCGTCAGAATGACCTACTGGTCGCGCTTTCAATCTCAGGCAGCAAAGTAAATGGCTGCGTGGAAACAGAGGTGAAACATCAAGGGTTTCTAACCCAACAATAACGGTATCTTCTGTCGGATCGGCATTTCTAATACGTTGATTAACCACTGCGAGACCGTCCCAATCAACATAATTCCGTCACTTATGGGCATCGCCTTGGGCTAGGTACCCGGTTTGAACGCCGTGTGGAGACAACACCGGGCGTCGGGCCGCCGTGATCCACGGCTTCACCAGCTGCAACCTGCAGCTATTGCTGCTCATAGAGTGCATGCATTCGGGCTACTTGATCTGCGAAAGCAGCTGAAACACCGGCAAAAGCTCGGCGAACGCGGCGGTTGTTCGCTCTGTAAGTTTCGGCTCAAGAACGAAAGTGGTGGAATCTATGTCCCTCCAAACCGCAAAACCTTTGCGCCGTAACGCCTCTTGATGGGGATGATCTTTGTCAAAGCCAGAAGGAACGCGTTTCAAGTCTGGCTCACCGATCCGGAAACCCTGCTTTTGCATCTCTAAGGTGGTCTCGATCAACTCGCCGCCCAGAGGACCTGCCATCGCATCGCGGAACGTGTCCAAAGCCCCTTTGCCATACTGAAACACCCCACAACCGAGGGACAGCTTTTCTGGCGAAAGGCCAAAGAACCACATCGGAGGCTGAACCGCCTGTCCGGTCGGAATGAATGCTATGTGCAGGTGCGCGTTGTAGGGCGTCTTGTCCTTCGAAAATCGAACATCGCGATGAATGCGAAAGATCTTGCTGCCATGATCCTGCCCGGTCAGGTCACGCAGGGCCAATTCCATATCCTCGACGAATAGCTTGCCGGGCGCCTTAAGCTGGGTCTCATACGTCGCTTTGTTCGCTGCAAACCAGTCCTTGGTGTTGTTTGCCTTCAACTCTCGCAGGAAGCCTATCGCTTCTGGAGCGAAACAATCGAATTGGGCCATAAGTTTCTCCGTTCAATCTTTCATGGGCAGCGCCGCAGCGTGTTCAAGGCACAGGTGCAGCCACCGCAGCAAGGCCGCATCATCGCAATCTGTTTCGTCCACGCGGACAAAACCACCCAGCTTGCGGGCTCCATGAATCACAGCCTCTGCGGTGGGGTCCTGCAATGCGGCAGGTTCGTTATTCTTTCCCACCCGGAACATGAAACGGCCCACGCCATCCTGTTGACGCCGTGCACCACACAGCATGTTGCCGTTCAAAAAGAAGCACGTACCACCCATCATTCGCTTTTCTGATATGCCCACATGCGAGGCTAAAGCGTCTCGCATGCGGGCGTTGAGTGCTTCATCCACTGGCATCAGTTGCCCAACCAGAGTTGCCAGAGTATCGCCAGCGCAAGTACCAGCATGGACAAGGTCGTCAGCGCCGCCCCAACCGCACGGCCTTTGCCGTTCACCGAAGTGCTAAGGCTGAAATAGTGGACAAGGCGAGCAAGCAGCAGCACTGCACCGCAGGTCGCGACCAGCCAGGGCGCAGTTCCCGCGATCTCGGCCCCTGCTAGGGCCAGCAGCGCAAGTGGCACATATTCGATGAAGTTGCCATGCGCCCGCATCAGCCGCAGCAAACTTTCATCCTCGCCGTGGAGCAGAGAAATCCCGGTCTTGGTGCGGCGCACACCAACGGCTATCGCCATCGGAATGCTCATCAAAACGAAAATGGCTATGACAACCAGCGCGATCTGCGGAACCTGTTCCATATGATGCCTCCTTTCCGGCCGTGCTTAGGACGCCATGCTTTCGTAGGTGATCAAAGCAAAGCGTGCCCCCTGCGGGTCAGTCAGAGTGGCCATGCGGCCAACCCCCGGCATGTCCATGGCAGGTTGAACAATCGCGGCACCTTTGGCCTTAGCCTTTGCGACACTGGCGTCCACGTCGGCCACGGTAAAGAAGATGGTCCAGCTTCCCTGATCCTCTGGCATTGGGGAAAAGCCACCAATGGCAGTTTCGCCGACGACAGCAGCAGAATAGCTCGACCCATCCTGCATTGGCATGTCGTTGATCGTCCAGCCCAGCACTTCCTGATAAAAGGCTTTGGCTTTACCCTGATCTGGGCCGGAATGTCCGATCCAGCCAGAGTTTCCGACGGTGGTCATTTCTAAAATACTCATGGGTATCTCCCTTGGTTTCGCCCGTCACATACGGGTCTGATCCAAGGACGCGCGACGCGTGGCCACGCCTACATGCGGCGCAAATTTTCTTTGCTGGTTGCAATTTTTTCCATGATCGCAACACGTTCGGGCGCAGTTGGGCCAAGTGACATCACCGTTTCAAAGGCTGCGATCGCTGCCTGGTGTTCACCGGTTTCCTGCAAAAGCCCTCCACGCATTGCATGGAACCAGCGATAGGTGGACAAATCCTGCGCCAGAAGTTCCATCGCTTTCAGCGCATAATGCGGGCCGTGCAGCTTGGCCTGGGCCGCGATCTGGTTGAGACGGATAACGGGCGTTGGCTGCAACACATATAGGGCAGCGTAGTGGCTTTCGATCGAAGCCCAGTCCGTGTCGGCCACAGAAGCCGCACGGGAATGCGTTGCAGCGATTGCAGCCTGTGTGATGTAAACACCATGATGACCGGTTCGCTGGGCCTTCTGTAAAAGACCCGTCGCCTCGGCGATGTCCGCGCGGTCCCAAAGACTGCGATCCTGATCATCCAACGGGACAAGCTTTCCGTCTGTATCAATGCGCGCATGTCGCCGAGCGTGCTGGAAAAGCAATAATGCTAGTAAGGCGGCCTGTTCCCCCATCGCCGGAAACAGCGCCGCCAGTAGACGGGCCAGCCGGATCGCTTCTTCGCACAAGGTAAGCTTGATTTGTTTTGGACCGGCCGAGGTTGACCATCCTTCGCTGAACATCAGGTAGACCATCAGGGAAACTTCGCCCAAGCGCGCCCCCCGCTCTGCCGGGCTGGGTGTTTCGAAAGCAATCGGATTGCTCGCAATCTTCTTTTTGGCACGGGTGATCCGCTGTTCCATGGTCTTGGGCTTGATTAGGAAGCCGCTCGCGATTTCGTCCACGCTCAGCCCCAAAACCACGCGCAATGCGATGGCAATCTGGTCTCGCCGGTCTAACTCCGGATGGCAGCAGATAAACAGAAGCCGCAACACGTCATCACGCATTTCGTCAGGATCTGGTGTCTCAGTTGGCATCGGCTGAAACTCCTCTACATGACGGGACAGGATTGCGGCGCGGCGTTGTGATTTGCGCACATGATCAAGGCCAGAGTTACGCGCAGTCGTCAGCAGCCACGCCAACGGATCACGAGGGGCCCCATCTTTGGGCCAAACCGTCAGCGCCTTGAGGCATGCATCCGAAAACGCCTCTTCGGCCATGTCGATATCCCGGAAATACCGGGTCAGGGCCGCAAGCGCACGCGGACGGTGCAGAGTGAAAGTGGCCTCAAGCCAGTCAGACATGATCTATTCCGACGAGATCACGCCGCCAGCCCAGGCCACTGGTCGCACTTCAAGCCTTGCAACAGGGGACGAAATCATTTTTGCGAATTCCAATGCCTCGTCCAGGTCTTTGAATTCGGCAGCATAAAACCCAAGGAAGTTCTCCTTGGTTTCGGCAAATGGGCCGTCGGTGATCAGCGGCATTGCGCCTTCTGACGAAGCGGGCTCGACCATTACAGCAGAGGTCGGCGGCATCAGCTTCATCGATACGAACTCCCCGCGTTCGGATAGCGCCGATTGCAGCGCGCCATGGCCTGACATTACTTCGTCCTGTCGCTCCTTGGGCAGCGCTTCGAACACGCCCGGCTCTCCATAGATTGTGATTGCATATAACATTCTTGTCTCCCTGCATTGCTCACATGGTGCAAGGACGCGCGAAGACTTGCAAATCCTACAACTGTCCATTTCGTTGCTAGTCGCTTGCTCACGTTTGCATGATTGCAGCGCCGAAGGATCGGCTTGGCACTTAGGAAATCAGACGGTTAAATCGACATGAGCCATTCTTTGAATAATCTCTCGTTGACCCGATCTTGGTCGCCGGGCCGACAGACGAAATAGAGCCCGCGATCCAAGGGAACGCGGCTTTCGTCCAGACGGATCAACCGGCCGAGTTCCAAATCCCTTTCGGCCAAGAGATGCCTTGCCAGCGCAACGCCCTGCCCGTCTATCGCGGCCTCCAAAAGAACCGCACTATCCACATATTTGATGTTTTGCGATCTGACCCGATCAGCGCTCAGCCCAACCTGCGCGGCCCAGCTTTCCCAACCGACGTTGAATGCATCGTGTAGCAGTGGAAGATTCGCCACATCCTCGGGCCTCATTGGTAGCTGTCTGTCTTCAACAATTGAGGGTGCTGCGACAACAATAAGTTCTTCTTGTCTAATTCGCTCGTGATATAGCCCGCCCCAATTAGGTTCTCCGAACCGCAACGCGACATCGACCTCGGAATTGTCAAAATCCGCAAAGGTATCGTTGGTATCCAGCAACAATGAGATGCCGGGGTGCGCCTGTTGAAACGAACTGAGCGAAGGCACAAGCCACTTAAGCGCCAAAGAGGTGGATAAAGACACAGTAATCGACTGCCGGTGATGCAGCCGCTTTACCTCCATTACGCCCAATTGCAACGCTGAAAACGCACCGCGCGTTGATTGGTACAGCCGTTCCCCAGCGTTGGTCAGTTCTACACCGTTGGGGCGGCGATGAAAGAGTGTCACACCAAGGTGAAGCTCCAGCAGCTTGATTTGCCGGCTGATTGCCCCATGCGTTACGTTCAACACATCCGCAGCCTTCGTCAGGCTGGAATGGGTCGCCGTTTCATCAAATGCCTGAAGCGCACGAAGGTGTCTGAGGTTTTCAGCCATATGAGAAAATCTAACAGTAATGCCCCTTAAATTCGATAGGTGGTTTTATTTCAAAGACGTTACACTGACGCCAGTCCGAAAAACCTCACACCGCCTTAGGCTGGAAGAAAGGAAACCCCATGCCCCAAGTCAAAGTCGCGCTGATGACATGTACAGGACAGGGCATAGGCCGGGGCTGTGCCATCGAAATGGCCAAAGCTGGCTACAAGGTCTCGCTGATGTCGCCGTCCAATCGTTCGGTAGAACTGGCCGAAGAGCTTGGAGGCATTGGTCGCCGCGGCTCGGTTTTGGATGTTGAAGATCTGCAAGCGATGATCGACGACACCATGAGCAAATATGGCCGGATTGATGCAATCGTCAGCAATATGGGTCACGGTGGAACGGTGCCGGAAGCAATAAAAACGGTTGGTTTCGATCCTGATTTTGACGGGCCGCTTTTGGAATTGAGCGACGAGTTGTGGCACGAAAGTCTGGATATGTACGTGCTGAATGTCGTCAAGATCGCCCGGATCGTCACGCCCATATTAATCGAACAAGGCGGTGGCGCTTTCGTAAACATCTCATCCATGAACACAATCGAACCGCGCGCGCCCTACCCCATGAGCATGTTGCGCGGTGCCTTGCACAGTTTCTCAAAGTTATACGGAGATCGTTATGCGCGGCACAACATTCGAATGAACAACCTTCTGCCTGGATTCTGCGAGAACGTGAACCTTTCAGAAAGGGCACGCCAAGAAATCCCGGCGCAGCGGCCAGCCACGTTTGAAGAAATAGGACAAGCCTGTGTGTTCCTCGCCAGCGACGGCGCTCGATATATCAATGGGCAGAGTATATTGTCTGACGGCGGGATGAACCGCGCGGTTCGATAGCGATAAGGCAGCAAAGCATGATTGTTACAACCCTCAACGATGTACTTGGCACCGATCGGGACGTTTCCGGCCCGGGCTGGAGAAGCAGAAGGCTACTGCTTGCCTCGGATGGAATGGGGTATACGATGACGGATACAATCATCGAGCAAGGTACCGTGCTTGAGCTTGAATACACGCATCATCTGGAGGCCTGTTACTGCATCGAGGGTAAGGGGCAGATCAGAGCTGCAGATGATGAAACCTGGCACTCTCTCGAACCATTCACCCTGTATGCACTGGATCAACATGATCGACACATTGTGCGGGCTACCGTGGCCGATTTGAGGCTCGTCTGCGTGTTCACCCCTCCACTCAGCGGGCGTGAAGTTCATCGAGAAGATGGAAGTTACGCACCAAATGATCTTTAATAGAGCAGAGCGTGCGTTTGCCGCTTAGTCCTTCAGGTTCGTTTTTTCGACAATGCGAAATGTCCTGCTAATCACGGTTTTCATTCTCGGGCTAACGACGCCTCGGGCATTGTACGCATGCGGGGTCTGTTTTGAGCTTCCCGAGGCATCAGTCGCCGATCACATACTATCAGCCCAAGTTATCGTGTTGGCAGGCCCCGCCTCAGATAACCCATTCCGATATGGTACTCGCAAGATTCTAAAGGGGACTAGCGCAAACCTCGAAGCTGCGCCTGATATACCGTTTCTGGTCGACAGTGTCACTCGACGTGCTTTTAAGTCTGAACCGACGACGACTGTTCTGCTGACCTACGGACCAAACCAAAGCAACGACCCAAAACGTGGCCTTTCAATGGCTTGGCAGCGCATTTTCATTATGAATCCAGATAGAAGTGAGTTTCTTGAAAGGCTTCGGACCACCAGCTCATTTTGGGCTGATGGCGTAACAGATAAGCCCGAGCGGGTTTCCTTCTTTGCTGATTATTTGTGGCACCCTGATCAAGCGCTTCATGATTTGGCGTTGATCGAACTTGATCGCGCGCCGTATGCGTTCGTGCGCTCGATTGAAATCAAATCTTCAACTGGTCAGATTCTTTCAGAGCTGGGTGACTTAAGCCGTATTGCATTCAGATCGGTCGCAATCCGGTTACTTGGGTTGCAGACTGATCCGGAAGCCCTTTCAATCGTGCGCTCGCGCTTTGCGCAGTCGTTGAAAGCTGGCGGTCTTGACTCCCACGCATGGGCGCTTGCCGGCATAGAAGTGGAAGGTCCAAAGGCGATTGGGGCAATTGGTCTCACGCTTGGAAGGTTGCAGCGGACATCGGAAGACAGAAAATCTCTGATACGCGCCTTGACTGACGCTGGTTCAGCACAGTCGGGGTTAAGGCCAAAGATAGCACCAATTCTGTCCGAGGCGCTGCAGCGTGACCAAGGATTGGCCCTCCAAATTGCGCTTGAGACGCGGAGTTGGAGCGAAGCGGTGCTGCATCAACAATTCAGGGCTTTAGCTACGCAGGAAGAAACTGATCCAGCGACGCAATTTGCAGTAAAAATGGTTCTTGGGACTGACGTAACATCCGATTAGCTCGGGCATGAGTTATGTCTTTATTCGCGCTTCGTCCCCGTTCGCTCGAAACGGCCGCACAAAGAGAGAGATGCCTGGCCGCTCAGAATGCTGCTGAACGCACAGGTCAAACGACCTGAACATAGCGAAAGACCTGTTGAGAATTAATTCAACACGCACACTCCAGATGTGATATAAACAAAATCGAATATAATAGGGCCGTGATAGGCTCTGTGATTTCGTTAGGTCATATTGCTTTGGGGGGCCACTATGTATCGAACTTCCGCTTTTATACTATCGCTACTACTCACACCGACAACTTTGTTTGCCGACGCCGTCCCAAGCGAAGAAGCCGCAGAAGGTCTGTTTTCAGATCAACCATACTCCCCCTATGCGCAGCGCTCTTTCCCGGAACGTCCGCTCTGGGGCGACACACATCTGCACACTGGGTTGTCGCTTGATGCTGGGGCGTTTGGGAACACTTTGCTTCCGGATGAAGCCTGGCGCTTTGCCAAGGGCGAACAGGTTATTTCCTCGACAGGACAACCTGTAAGGCTGGCTAGGCCATTGGATTGGATGGTTCTGACAGACCACACAGACCTCATGGGATTTGCCCCGGACTTACAAGCCGGAAAACCCGGCGTTCTTGCTGATCCAAAAGGTTTGGAATGGTACGAAGGTTATAAAGCGGGTGGTGAAGAGGCCGGAAAAACTGCCTTTGATATCATCACGAATTTCTCGCAAATGACACTGCCAGAAGTCCTTTTGGAATCGTACAGCCCCGGCGCTGACGCCTTTGCCTTTACTTGGGAGCATATTGTTCAGGCGGCTGAACGTCACAACGACCCCGGCAACTTTACGGCGTTCATCGGATTTGAATGGACCTCGGTGCCAAAGGGTTTCAACCTGCATCGGAACGTTATGCTGCGTGACGGACCAATCCGGGCTTTGCAGATGGTGCCACCCGTCACGCAACCGCCATATGGGGATACCGACCCCAAATCCCTCTATGCTTGGCTTGAAGAGTATCAAGAAAAAACAGGCGGTCGTGCGGTTGCCTTTGCGCATAATGGCAACTTGTCAAATGGATGGATGTTCCCAACCGAAGACACCTATCACGGCGGCAAGGTTGATGAGGAATACGTAGCCGCACGCGCGAAATGGGAGCCCCATTATGAGGTCACGCAAATAAAAGGCGACGGCGAAGCGCATCCCTTCCTAAGCCCCGATGACGAATTTGCCGACTATGAAAATTGGGACGTCGGCAATCTCGACATTACCGAGCTCAAGACAGATGACATGCTGGCTGGTGAATATGCCCGAGAGGCGTTGAAGCGCGGCTTGATGTTGGAAGAAAAATTCGGCGTGAACCCCTACAAATTCGGCATGGGTGGCGCAACGGACAGCCATACCTCTTTGGCGACTGCTGAGGAAGACAACTTCTTTGGCAAGTCCGTTAGCGTCGAGCCCTCAGCCACTCGTATCAAGCATCCGTTCATCGCGAATGATCTTGGTGAGATCCCCGGTGACCTGCTGGTTGCATCCGGATACACGGCGGTTTGGGCTTCCGATAATACGCGTGCTGCGATCTTTGATGCTTTCAAGCGGCGCGAAACCTACGCAACCACCGGCCCTCGGATCGGCCTACGGTTCTTTGGCGGATGGGACTTTAGCGACGCTGACGTGGAAACCCGCTTCATTGCTGATGTTGGGTATACCAAAGGTGTCCCGATGGGCTCGGATTTGCGCCCGCGCGAGGGTGACGGTGCGCCCTCGTTCATGATCGCTGCGCTGCGCGACCCGATTGGTGCCAATCTGGATCGCGTTCAGGTGATCAAGGGGTGGCTCGACTCAGAAGGCGCGTTGCAGGAAAAGGTCTATGACGTTGCGTGGTCGGATAACCGTGTTGCCGATGAAAATGGAAAGGTTCCTGCGGTCGGAAATACGGTCGATGTGGACACTGCCAGCTGGACTAACACAATCGGTACTGCGGAGCTTGTGACCGTTTGGTCTGATCCTGATTTCGATCCAAATGCACGGGCGTTTTATTATGTCCGCGCCCTCGAAATCCCGACCCCGCGCTGGATCTTGTATGACAAACTGAGGTTCGGCGCTGAATTACCAGAGGGTGCAGTGCTTACACATCAGGAACGTGCGTATTCGTCCCCGATTTGGTACACACCGGCCGAGTGATTGGCCATTCGCGGCTATTGGGAAACCGAGGTAGTGAAAACTGCCTCGGTTTTGCAACAAGCATAGCAAGCGCGTAAAGCATCAATTTTCTTGCAAAGCCCTACCCGCCGATGTCGAAATTGACCCCTAGAACCTGAGCGTATCACGCAGGAGCCTTCATGCGCATTCTAAGAGAACCATTGTTCCATTTCTTCTTGATCGGGGCGGCTATTTTCTATTGGTTCCAAATTGTTACGCCGGGAAGTGCGATCGCCCAAGATCCTGAGGTGATAACGGTCGACGCAAAAGCTGTTGCGCTTTTGTCTGCCCAGTTTGAAGCGAGGTGGAAACGCCGTCCAAACAATGCAGAATTACAGGCCTTGGTCGATGCGTCAATTCGCGAAGAGGTACTGGTTCGCGAAGCAAGAAAACTTGGACTGGATCGCGGGGATACCGTGATCAGGTCCCGGCTGAGTCAGAAGATGGATTTCTTGACCGAAGCGGTCGCCACATCGGCTGTTCCTGAAGACCAGGAATTAGAGGCGTTTCTGAACCAAAATCCCGAACGCTATGCGACACCTGACAAAGTGGCGTTCACGCAGGTCTTTCTGGGTGAAACGCCAAGCGAGGATGAAATTGCGCGCACGTTGGAGGCAATCAACGAAACGGGTGAAATATCTGAGGTGGGCAACCCTACTCTGCTGCCTTCTTCAATGCCTTTGACCGCTACTAGAGTTGTGGACTCGGTATTTGGAGCAGGGTTCTCAGAAGGCCTCACAGAAGTCGAAACAGGTCTGTGGACTGGTCCGTTTCAATCAGGCTATGGGCTCCACCTTGTTCAGGTGACCGCGATTGAGCCCAGTCAAACGCCCGCTTTGTCAGTGATCCGTGAAGACGTGCTGAGGGATTGGCGTCGCGCAATGAGCGAAGATTTGGCGCAGGCACAGTATGAAATACTTGCCGATACCTACGAGATCGTGGCCCCCGACCTCACGGGCCCAGCGAAATGAAGCATTTAATCTGTCTGCTTTTTGTGCTGCTTACATGGCCGGGAAGCTATGCCAACGCGCATGCGCTTGATCCTGGCTATTTGGAAATACGCCAAATCGCATCAGACAAATGGAGCGTTCAATGGCGAAAACCGGACGTTAACGGCCAACCTATGGCGATTGATGCGGTTTTGCCTAATGGTTGCTCTCCGGCGCGCGGGCCTGGGCCAATATCAGATGGTCGGGCTTGGGTAGCATCCTGGGTCATGGAATGCAGCGAAGATATCGCTGGGCACCCCATAGCGATTGAAGGGCTGGAGGCACAAAGGAATGATGTGTTGGTGCGCGTGCATCCATTAAATTCCGCGCCCACAACCCTTCGCTTCACGCCTGACACAGCTATCCAGAACATCCCTTATGAGCAGACGACATGGTCCGTTTTCATCGGATACTTCCAGCTGGGGTTTGAACACATACTGGAAGGCTGGGATCACCTCTTGTTTGTCTTCGCGCTTTTCATTCTGGTGCGCGATCCTTGGAGGTTGGTAGGGGCAGTAACAGCCTTCACTCTGGCCCACTCAATAACGCTGGCGCTGGCAACCTTCGGCGTATTGAATGTGCCCGGTCCACCGGTTGAAGCCGTCATCGCGCTATCTATCGTTTTTCTGGCAGTGGAGATAGTCAAAGGCCGCGACGGTCGTTCCCGGCTTTCTGAACAGAAACCCTGGATTGTGTGTTTCGGGTTTGGGCTTTTGCACGGTCTTGGTTTTGCTGGTGCTTTGGCTGAAATCGGGTTGCCCGCGAACGATATTCCTGCGGCGTTGCTTGCATTCAACCTTGGGGTCGAGGCTGGTCAACTGTGCTTTGTCAGTGCATTGGCGGTAGTCGTCGCGATCTGGCGCTTGATTGCGATTCCCATGCGACAGGGGGCAACCGTCATTGCCGCCTATGGTATCGGCTCGATTTCAATGTATTGGCTCATAGAGCGAGTTAGCGGCTTTTGAACCAATCTCAGACACCAAGGTATTTTGTAAGGATCGTTTTATCTGCTGCGACATCCGCGGGTTCGACAGTTTCGCGATCCTGGCCATTTTCGATAAATGTAATGCAGTCAGCAATCGACAAAACCGCATCAATCCGTTGCTCGACGAGAACGATGGCATAGCCCTCAGCCTTCATTTTCACCACGACCTGCCGGATCTGTTCGATCATCGAAGGCTGTAGGCCCTCGGTTGGTTCGTCCAAAAGCAAGACCTTGGGGCGCAGGCATAGCGCGCGGGCTGTCGCCAGCATCTGCTGTTCACCACCTGAGAGTGTGCCAGCAACTTGACCCAACCGTTCCTTGAGACGTGGAAAGAGCTCAAGCACCCAATCCCGCGTATCCGCGCCCTCACCCCGCGTCATAAGCCCCATTTCGATGTTTTCTGCGACTGTAAGCTCGGGAAAGAGCCGCCGCCCTTGTGGGATGTAGCCGATCCCACGCTTTGGCACGAGATGCGCAGGCAGACCGCTCAGGCGTTCACCATCCAGGATAACCTCGCCCTGGCTTAACGGCAGTTGCCCCATGATTGCCTTGAGAAGCGTCGTCTTGCCCGCCCCATTGCGGCCCATCAGGCAATGTATTTCCCCGGCATTGACGGCCAGAGACACTCCGAACAGTACTTTCACCTTGCCATAGCCGGTGTGGATATTCTTGACCTCAAACATCGGCGGGCGTCCCCAAATACGCGGCTTGTACGGCGGCATTCGCGCGCATTTCGTCGAAGGTACCTGATGCCAGAAGCCGCCCCTGATCCAGCACCGCAACATGATCAGCGGTTTCGGCAACCACCCGCATATTGTGTTCGATCAGCAGGATCGTAGTTTCTTCGGCCATCGTCCGCATCAGCTTCACGAAGGCCTCAACTTCGCCTTCAGCCAGTCCTTGGGTTGGCTCGTCAAGGATGAACAGCTTGGGGTCCTGTGCCAGGCCCATGGCAATTTCGAGAACCCGTTGGTGACCATAACTGAGGTCCGAGGCGATTTGATCTGCGCGATCTTCCAAGCCGATTTTCTGCAAGACTGCGGTCGTTTTTTCGGCATGGGCCGCTTTGTCGTGCGCAAGCCTGCGACCTGCCGCAAGGGCAACGTTGTCTTCAACCGTAAGCCCGGGAAAGATCGAGGTGATCTGGAACGTATAGGCCATCCCAAGCTGGATGCGTCTATGTGCAGGCAAGTGGCTAATGTCCTTGCCCTCGAACGAAACGCTGCCACGGGTCGGCACTGTTCGTCCACTGACCATTCCGACAAAGGTCGACTTGCCGGCGCCATTTGGGCCAATCAACGCCGTGATTGCATTTCGACGCAGGGAAAAATCTACGTCGGTGTTGGCGTGCAGCCCACCATAGACTTTGGTCAGGCCTCTGGTTTCAAGAATATTCACGGCAACCATGACACAGCTCTCTTGCGTATTGTGCCTGCAATGCCTTGGGGGGCAAACAGAGTCAGCAGAACCAGAGCAATGCCCGCAACAAGCATATACGCGTTGGTGAAACTGCTGGAGATATCGATCAGATAGAACATGAAGATGACGCCGATGAGAGGCCCAATCGTGGTCCCCGCCCCACCCAGCAAGACCCATAGCAGCGGGAAGATCGAATAGTGCACCGCGGCAAAACTGGCACCGACATAACCGAACAGCATCGCATAGGCGGCCCCTGCCACGCCTGAAAACAGGCCTGATACGACCAGCGCGTTAAGCTTCAGCCGCCCGACATCATAGCCCAGCATCCGGGCACGCTCTTCGTTTTCCCGGATCGCGACCAGACGCTTGCCAAATGGGCTTTGAACCAAACGGGCCATGATAAGAAAGCAGATGGCGAATAGGGTAAACGCCGTGAAATACCGCGCCGTTTCTGTCGTTAGGTCAATTCCAAAAAGGTTGCGCTGAGCCTGTTGGATGATGAAACCTTCATCACCTCGCGTGTATTCGCCAAAATAGAGGATTACGAGATAGAAGGTTTGCGCGAACATCAGCGTGACGATCATAAACGCCACACCGATGGTCCGCAGCGCCAGAAAGCCGACGGCAAGGGCCAGCAGTCCGGCGGCTAGGATGCCAACCGTGAAAGCGGGCAGCACTGTCAGCCCGCCGAAATTCATGCTCAGCCCGAACCCGTACATTCCGGCGGCAAAGAACATGGCGTGGCCAAGGCTCAGCAGGCCGGTATATCCAAACAGCAGGTTAAATCCGATGGCATAGATCGCCAGCACCATGATCCGCGAGAAAGCTCCGACGTGATAGGCGGGCAGCACGAAAAACAGCGCAAAAAGCACAAGCAAGGTACCTAGATGCAAAGCGGTTGTTCTGGACACGTTCATCAAGCCGCCACCCGCCCCATCAGACCTTGCGGCCTGAACACCAGCACCATTGCGACAAGGAAGGTCGCGATGATTTTGGCCAGAGTTGGTGAAAAAAAGACCGATATGATGCCATCGCTCATTCCAATGAGCACCGCAGCAATCACCGTGCCCGGCAGGCTTCCGAGACCTCCAATAATCACCACGATAAAGGCCAGCAGTAACGGATCTCCGCCCATCAGATAATGGGCCTGTTGGATCGGAACCACCAACACGGCGCCCAGTGCAGCTAGCCCTGCACCCAGGCCAAAGACCCAAGAGTACACGCGGTTAACGGGCACTCCAAAGGCCTGAGCCATTTCGCGGTCCTGTTGTGTCGCCCGCATGATCAGCCCGATCCTGGTACGCGTCAGCACAAACCAAAGCACGCCCAGAACGAAAATCGCGGCGACAATCACGAACAGTTTGTAGGTCGTTACACTCAGCCCCCAGGGCCAAATCAGCTGGAACCCGTCCGTGCCAAGTTCGAACCAGGGCAGCGCCAAACGGGTGTTGAACGGTGGCGCGACAGGCCGTGCCTCAGGCCCGTAGAGCATTAGCGTGGATTGCTGAACTATATACAGCACGCCAATCGTCGCAACGATGGTTCGGTCCACGTCATAGTCGATCCGCTTGAGGATCAACTGATCAACTCCAACCGCGATGCAACCGACCAACACTGGTACGATAATCAGCATCGCCACGAAACCGAAAGCAGCGTGGCCTCCGATCGTCGTGCTTACCGCCCAGGCAAAAACTGCCCCCAGCATGAAGAACTCGCCATGGGCCACGTTCACAACACGCATGACGCCGAACACAATGCTGAGCCCCATTGCGGTAAGCACAAGAATAGCCGAGATGACCGCCCCCTCGATGGAGGCGAGCATCAGGTGAGGCCCAAAGTCCATACCCAGTCTCGCTTTAGCCTGAAGTTGGGATCAGAAGGATTGCGTGGTGTAGTCCACCTCATCCTCGTAGAGGCCATCCTCGATGGACGCGGTATGCACCACATCAAGACGACCATCCCCGACCTTCGAGATATACTGTTTACCAAAGGCCTGATGGGTCTTGCCGTTAAAGACCTTTTCACCCTGCGGATGTTCGATGGATTCCGGCATGTCAGTCATAGCCTCGACCGCCTCGATCAATTTGGCGCGATCTGCAGGGCCTTGGTAATCCGCCGCTTCCATGCCAGCTTTGATAATATGCATCGTTTCCCAGCATCCGAACATATGGGCGTATGTGGCGACATTGGATGGGTCATCAATCGCGGCCCCACTATCATTCACGCCAACAGCGGCACGGTAGGCCGTGGCCGCCTCTGATTCGTTGGCCTGTTTGTAGCGCGGCATGCCTTCCCAGAAATATGTACCTTCAAGAAACTCAAGCCCCGGGCTTTGAACATCAACCGCTTCCAGGCTGTCGATGAAGCCAAAAATCTCGGGTCGGCTGGGCCCAAAGAACTCGCCCATTTCCTTGACAAACGTCAGCACGGCCGGACCCACCATCACGTGATAAATCACCTCGGTTTCGCGCGGGATGCTTGGGAAATAGCGGGTGAACGTTGTCTCGGTGGGCGGGATCGCAATCTTCGCGACGACTTCGCCGCCCTGCGCCTCAATCGCCTGAGAGAAGAAATCGCGATGATCGTGACCAAAGGCAAAGTCAGGATAAATCATTGTGACCTTCTTACCCAGATTATCAGCCACAAAAGGTGCCATAGAAATGACCTGGCTTTTCACATCGGTGATGCCGGGTTGCAGCGTATATCGGTTTAGCATGCCGCTGGCGACGTGGTGACCTTCGGACACAACAAAATAAGGCAGTTTCAACTCGCCCGCACGGGGTGCCGAACCGATCACCACGTGGCTGAACAAGGTGCCAAAGGCAACGTCAACCTCATGTTGGTTGGCAAATTTCTCCAACACTTCGGCACCACGCCCGGGATCAGTCGCGTCGTCTTCTGTGATGATTTCAACCGGACGACCATTGATGCCGCCCATCTCGTTGATGCGCGCAGCGGCGGCATTCGTTGCCACATCATACCACCGACCATAAGCGGCCCCGATGCCAGTCGCGTGCTTTTGGAATCCGATCTTGATCGGTGCCGAGCTTTGAGCTTGCGCAAAACCAAGAGATCCCGGTAACACGCCGCTGGTGGCCAGAGCACCTGCACCGGCCCCCAGGCCAAGCAGTGTACTACGGCGACTGATCTTTGAAATCTTTGTCATGGCGTTCATCTCCTCTGTTGTTTTTGGGGCGATGTTTCGCCTCTCATTTTTCATTTAGTTTGTATGTATGCTAACGAGTTGTCTACATATTTTAAGCCCCGCGCGGGCTGGCAAGCAGCCACAGCCCGAAAATCGTATAGAAAATCATCAAGATCGACAGGCCCAATTGCAACACCAAGATGTCCCTGCGTGACACACAAAGATCCTCAGCCGTTCGGTGGCTTAGAATGACCGCGAGGACATGAGACAGTACCACAACACCCGCCTGAGTGAGCCAAATGAGCTTCACGGTTCCTGGCACTGTCAAAAACCCAACCATGACGCGTCGATCACCAAGCCCGAACAGGTTCCAGCCAAGCGCGAAAGGATCGGCCAGAGTTGCTATCACGACCTGAATCTGGACCAAAAACGTCGTAAAATAGTGTGCAAAGTGATAGCCGATCGCAATCGGCAGCAAGGTGATGGAAAACTGAATGAAAGCGGTTTTGAAGGGAACAGCTTCGCGGACCAGTGCGGTTCCCAAAAACACGACCAATGCAAAAACACATGTCAGCAGCAGCATGCTGCCATAGAGGCCGAGTGTTGTCGGCCAGATCAGTGCTGTGCGCCCCGGATACTCCAATGGGTTGACCCCGATCTGATCCAGCCACCAGAAAGTCTCGTAAAGGCCATCAAAGCTACCAGCCGCAAGGATCACCAGCACAAAGACCGCGTGGCTCAGATCGAACCTCGTTCCGTCAAAGACTTGCCATCCAGGCAAACCGAAAGTGCCGCCGCGGGCTGCCCTGATCGTGCCGATCAACGCAAACAAAACCGAAAAGCACTCAACTTGACGCAGCCAAGACCTGCGCCCAAACAGCGTCATACCTAACAGGGTAAACGCCCAATACCCGATCGCAAACCGTGCAAGCCGACCCGGATCGTTCGGTGCCGCATCAGCAAGGATAAAACCCTGAAACGCCGCCATAAGAATGACCGCTGGCCAGATAGAAAGCTGTTCAGGAAGGGTCCAAGGTGATTTGTGGTCTGGGGCCAAAAGGCGGTGGAGGCCAGGCCAAGGGTTGACCCATTTCCAGACATCGAAGATCAATGCCTGAACAACAAACAGCAGCATCCACCAAATGGTCCACAATACCAACGGCATCAGATTTGCTTGCGGATCGGTTGGCCCTCTCAGGCCAATCAGGATCAGCAACGCCAGACAGATCGAGGCCGCGATCTGTGCCCAGTGGTGCCATTTTCCCCCGCCGCGCCAATGGATCAGCGCGACGGGTCGCAGAATGGTTTCAAGCTGCCCCGGCCTCAGACAAACGAGTAATAGTATGGTCGCAACCACAGTCAATGTGCCGCCCGTCATGTAAGCCGTAGTGGGTAAGAGAAGTACAAAACCTTGCTCGGCAGCATGCGCGAAAGCCGGTCCTGCAGCCAAGAGGGCAACAATAAATGCAGCTAGAATGAGCTTCACAATCGGCATCACTTCGTTAGCATGCACACAACTTCTTGTAAGGAGGCATCTCAGATGAGCAAACGCTGGTTTGCTGTGGCGGGCATCGCAGCCGCGCTGAGTATCGCTTACATTTTCACGGGCACGCCGCAAATTGATGTGAAAGCCAGCGACGGGCGCGCCGTGCCGATGGGGGCGTCGGGATCGCGGTTCATGGTCACTCTTAACCTGCAAAATGACGGTGACCCCCGCATTCTTCAAAGCGTCACGTCGCCGTCTGGAGCCCAAACGTCATTGATGAACCCTGGCCATGACAGGCCTCTTGTAGTCCCTGGCAGTGATACAGTGCAACTGGCAATGGATGGTGCTCATATCATGTTGCAAGTGCCGGACGGCAGCTTTCCCGAAGGCACCTACCACGCGTTGGCGCTTTCATTTGACGATGGCAGCGAAGTCGTGGCGCGCATCTTCCATACAGAGACAACCAGTGGCGCGACAGCAATGGACCACAGCGTTACCAACGGCATCGAAATCTCGCCCAGCCCGGCAATCACACTGGTTCAGGAGCCGGACGTCAGCGCTGATGGGTTTTCCGTTCAAATCAGCGTCAAAAACTTCGAGTTCGTGATCGTCGAGGACAGTGCGCCGCATGTCGATGGCCAGGGCCATGCCCATATCTATCTGAACGGAGTGAAGCTTGGCCGACTTTATGAAGACAGCTTCGAGGTCGGCTCGCTGACGCCAGGCGATTATGAACTAACAGTGGCGCTGAATTCCAATGACCACCGCCCTTACATGTCCGATGGCGCGCCCATCGCTGTCACTTATAGATTTAGTCTATGAGGTTAGGCGCTGTCGTCAGAGACACCAACCATCAGGCCTTTCTTTTCAGCTTTGGAGCGCCAGCTTTCTTCATTTAAACACAAATGACAATACTGAGGCAAACCGGCCTGTAAATTGTCGAGTAACTTTAAATCTTGCGTCATAATTATCTTGACGCATGCATCCTTATTATATTCGTATACTAATGAATAATGGGAGGATCTTATGGAAAAGCTGGTCATTGAAAACATCGGTATGATCCTGTCAGGAAAGATGGAAGAACCGATATTCGATGGCGATTGCCTGGTTGCCATAGACGGTAAGATCGACGCGTGGGGTAATGAAAAAGACCTCGATACCGACGACGCGACCTGCATTGTAGACGCTCATGGTGTGACGCTTGCCCCCGGTTTGATCGACAGTCACGTGCACCCGGTTGTGGGTGACTACACGCCCCGCCAGCAGCAGCTCCACTGGATCGACTCCACCCTGAACGGCGGTGTGACCACGATGATCTCGGCCGGAGAGGTTCACATGCCGGGGCGCCCCAAAGATGTGATCGGCCTGAAGGCCATGTCGATCGCGGCTCAGCGCTGGTACGAAAATTTTCGACCCTCTGGCGTCAAAGTCCACGCCGGAGCCCCTGTCATTGAGCATGGTATGGTCGAAGAGGATTTTGCCGAACTGGCCAACGCCGGAGTGAAATATCTAGGCGAAGTTGGTCTGGGTTCGGTCAAAGATGGCAAAACCGCAAACCAGATGGTCGAATGGGCCCGAAAATACGGGATTCAGTCCACGATCCACACCGGCGGTCCTTCGATTCCGGGCTCTGGCCTTATCGACGCGGATATGGTGATTGAGACGGGCACTGACGTGATCGGGCACATCAACGGAGGCCATTCGGCATTGCCCGATGATCAGATCATCTGCCTGTGCGAAACCTGCACCAAGCAAGCTTTTGAAATCGTGCACAATGGCAACGAACGCGCTGCTGTTCTTACGGTGAATACCGCGCGCGAGTTGGGCAAGCTTGATCAAGTGATCCTGGGGACCGACGGGCCAGCAGGGTCAGGTGTGCAACCGCTTGGTATCTTGAGGATGATTGCCATGCTGTCGGCCTTCGGAAACGTCCCCGCCGAGATCGCCTTTTGCTTTGGCAATGGGAACACCGCGCGGCAGCGCGATCTGGATGTTGGTCTGATTGAAAAGGGGCGTTGCGCCGATTTCGTCCTGTTGGACCAAGCCCAGCACGCGCCGGGGAAAAACATGCTTGAGAGCGTGGCGCAAGGAAACTTGCCCGGCGTAGGTATGACGATCATTGATGGCGTAATCTGCTCGGAACGTTCTCGTAACACTCCACCAGCGCAACGCCTGCCGGAACGCATACTTTAGGTCCGAAGCTAGGGTGAGTTGGCTGGATTACGGGAACCAAGCGCCGGTCAAGTGATCTTTCTTAGCAATGTCAAAAGCGCTTTTTGCTCGGACTTCTTGAGGGGTGCCAGAGTTTCCTGCGAGATACTAAATCCATCTGCATAAAGCTGTTCCATCAACTCGGCACCCGCTTCGGTCAATGAAATGATCGAGCGGCGCTTGTCCCCGGGATCGGCGGTCGCTTGCAGTAGTCCCTTAGCCTTCAGCCGGTCGACCACCCCTTTGATCGTCGCAATGTCCATTGCTGCAAGGCGGCCCAGCTGGTTCTGCGACACCTCTTTCTTCTCGGCCACACGGATCAGTGTTGAAAACTGCGTAGGCGTCAAATCCTTGGAAATCCTGTTCTGAAAAATGATCGAATGACGCTGGCTGGCCAGCCTCAAAAGATATCCGACCTGGTCTTCAAGATGGTAGGGTTCGACGCTGTCTGACATAATTGCTCCTAACGAAGCCCGTCTTTGCCCTCTGCTTGATCGTGGGTCAAGCCGCCAACCCGAGGTAAAGGCCGCCCGCTGTCGGTCACAGCCACGGCTACCATGATCTCATTGGCACGCGGCGCATCGTTCAGCCGCACTTCAATTCCATCAAAATGGCTGCGCACATAGGCCGCATCCTTGTGCCCAAGTGGCACATCCAGCACCTGACCGGGCGATCCCATCTTTTTCGATGACGGCACCAAGGCAGCCCCTTTTTCTACCTCTTTGCGCAGGGGCGCACCCAGTTTGGGATGCAGGATTGCGGCGGCATGTTCCAACTCGCCGTTCTCGCCCACCATGGCCGATTTGCCATAGCTCTCTGCCTGTTCTGGAGTGATGCCAAGCGCTTCTACGCATCTGCGGCCCAACAATGTGCCGAGTTCTGCACCGATCTCCATCAACGCGCTCAGGTCTTCGGTATAGGCACCTGCAAACGGGTTTTCGATGACCGCGACGGCAACAGCCTTGCGCGTGGTCGGGTCGATCTTTCGCCCGATTTCGGAATGCGTTTCTTCGATGTTAACAGCGATTTTGCGAATCTTGGCGCTCATCTCAGGCCGTCCTCTCCTTTGATATCTTTGGCAGCCAGACCTCCGGCTCGATCATGGATTCGAGGCCCCGTACTCATCACCAGAATGACGGCCATTTCATTGGCTTTGGGCGCATCATTCAAGCCAAGCTCCATACTGTCAAAGTGGCTGCGCACGTAAGAGGCATTAATGTGCGTGATTGGCACATCAAGCCGCCCGCCTACTCCCGTGACCTTCTTGGTCGAAGGGACAATTGCATTTGAGTTATCTAAAAGCTCGCGCATTGCATAACCGCCTGGGGCGTGCCACAGCGCTCCGTGCTCCAGCTCTCCCGCCTCGCCGATCATCGCGCCTTTGCCGTAACCTTCGATCTTATCCGCACCGCCAAGCATCTCGACCAGGCGTTGGGCCATTTGCAGCCCCAAAGGTTTGAGGTCTTCCATGAACCACTGAATGTCAGGTTCGTACCGCCCGGCAAAAGGGTTCTGGATGATGGCAATTGCCGCTGCGCGGTACAGCGGGATTTCGGGCGCCGGGCCGCCTTCGTGGAATATTTCTTCGACAGAATAGGCTGTTTTTCGAACATTAAGCTTGGACATGCTGTTTCTCTTGTTGGAACGGTAGTATGTGCGCGCCGGTTGAAACGGCACGACCCTGCAGGAACAAGCCCGCAGACGCAATGTGCGCTTGGGCCTGAAGGGCAGTTGCCCGATTGAGGCCACGGGCCAAGGCGCGGTCGCAGTCTTTGGCCGACAGCGCACCACAACCGACTGTGACCGGCAGTTCCCCCAGATCACTGTTTTCGTCAACATCACAGGCGGCGCGACGTGTCACGGACGGATGGCCCGGCAGATCCACCGCGTTGGCGATGAGGGTTGCGGCCACATCGGCCGCAGCCGCCGATTTGGCCAGCGCCGTCACACTGTCCGCAATGCCCAAAGATAAGCTGCGCCCGTGACGGCCCGAGGTCGCGATACCCCTGATGCCATCGCTGTGCTTTACATCAATCCGGCCCAGTTCTTCGCCATCATACGCCATGATCGAGGTTTTAAAGGCGGCTCCCGGCGTCAGATGTAACGCGATGTCCCCGCCATTGTTGACATAGGCACGCGCGACGTCTGCGTTTTGGGTCATAGCGGCAAGAACCTCATCCGCGATGCTTCCGGCTACGGCAGCCATCCGCGTGACATATCCAAAATGAACCAGTGGCAAGCACGCGTCATGCATCCGACGTGCGACCGTGCCCATCGGGCGCTTGTTAAGTGGTGATAACATCGCGCGGAGATTTGACAGCTCATCAACAACCTCAGCAATGATCGTTTCGAACCGGTTTGCTGCGGCCCGATACGCCCGATCACGATCTCCTTCGGCCCAAACAATCAGGTCGCTTGGGCCATGCTGCAAATGCAGCCGTTGGCCATCGGGCAAAAGGCACGCGCGCAGCGTCATTCGGCATCTGCCTTCCAATTGAAGTTTCCAAGGTCCATCGGATCCCCAGCATTGGGGTTTTGACGTACGTGACGCGCCTGATCAGAATTAATGTCGCTGACACGCCGCATGTGGTCCACATGCCCGCCCAAGGCAGCGTAGTCTCTGACGCGCAAGGTAAACTCGATGGGTGCAACAAGCGCAGGAGTCGGGACATAGCCGAACGAGTTGGTTGGCATGTCCAACACATCGACCATCACTGTGATCCCGCCACCGGGCCAAACATAGGCATCAGCCCCGCCACATGACACGTGTGTCAGCGCGTCCTTGACCGATTTGGTCAGGCGCACAGGGTTTTCGGTAACGCCTGCGCGCAGCGATCCCCCGGCCCCGCCCATGAACAGAACCGAACAAACCGAAGGCTCGCAGTTTTCTGCAATCAACGCCGCCGATGCCGCCAGTTTCTCGGGCACATCCCGTTGTTGCGGAACAAGATCAGCGTCGAGCTCGTAATAAGAAAACTGCTCACCTGTGGTGGACACCATAAACAACCGCAGCCCTTCCCAGGCTGTTTTGGGATTGAAGGGACCAAGGATTGCCAGCGGGTCTTCGATATCGGTGCCACCCCAACCTGTGCCGGGCTCTGCAACTTGAAAATATCGCCCAGGGGTCGAGCGGCGCCCTTTGATCTTGATCCCGGTTGCAGAGACATCAAGTTGCTTGCCTGTCTCGTGCTCACTGAGTACCCCGGTAATGTGGTCATCCACCACCACAACATCATCTACATGACCGATCCACTGCTTCGGGAACATGCCAATCGTGGCTGAACCGCAGCCGACGCGCATCAAGCTTTCCGTCACGCCGTTGATGATTGGGGCTTTACCCGCCTCGATCACAACCTCAGTGGCATGGTCTTCTTCGCCGATCACCATCGTCACCGGCTCACGGTTGCATAACCGCAACAATGCGTCACAGGTCACGCGGCCTTCTTTCTTGCTTCCACCAGTCAGGTGCTCAACCCCACCTAGCGACAGCATTTTCGAACCGTATTCCGAGGTCATCACATGACCGATAGGTTCTCCATCCACCCGCACCACATCGCGCTCATGACCGATATGCCGATCAGTGTCGATTTTCACCTTCACACCGCAATAGCTGAAGATGCCCTCGGTCACGACCGTGACCATATCAACACCCTCAACCTCTTGGCTGGCGATAAAGGGCGCAGGTTTATAGTCCGGATATGTCGTTCCTGCGCCTACGGCTGTCACAAACTGACGCTCACCCTTGAAGATATCGCCATCCCATTCATCGGACGCGCCTTCGCCCATGAACGGGACAAGATCCTGCCCGCTTTGGATGATGGTCAGCGGATCAAGCCGAACCAGTTCGCCGTCGTGGTTTGCATAGCGGTCACAGGCTCCGGAGTTGCCATCGGCGATATAGCACATCACCGGGCACGCATCGCAGCGGATCTTTTCTGGCTTTGCAACATCCGTCATCAGGAATTTCTCTTTTTGAGGGCCGCATGAACGACACTGGGGATAGCCGGCCCTTTGAACAACCGAACACCAGTCGCATGCTTGATGGCGTTCAATAAAGCGGGTGCGGTCGGGATCAACACATGTTCCCCCAGTCCTTTGGCCCCATACGGACCATGCGCGTCAGCTTCTTCGATGATAATCGTCTCAATGGGGGGAATGTCCCCGATAGTCGGGATCAGATAGTCATGCAGGTTCTCGGTTCGGCCCGGGATGTATTCCTCCATCAGGGCCATGCCGAGGCCTTGTGCAATGCCGCCATGCACCTGACCTTCGACCAGCATTGGATTGATGGCCTGACCAACATCATGCGCCGCCACGAATTTCACCGGCTTGACCGTGCCCAGCGCTCTATCCACCTCGACCACGGCCAGATGCGCGGCATAGCCAAACTGCGCGTAAGGATGCCCCTGCCCGTCCTTGTTCAAGGGTTTGGTCGGCGGATCATAGGTTTCTTCTGCGCGCAGAACATAGCCTTCCGCATCTGCGGCAAGGAGGGAAAGGTCAAGCACCTGAATCCCCACGGAATCAGTTGCCTGAATTTCTCCGGCCCTGAAGTCCAACATCGCATCTTCGGCAACGTTCAAGCGTTCTAGGATCATCGCCCGCAATGCCTGACCCGACAATCGCGCCGCATTGCCCGACACAAAAGTTTGGCGCGAGGCCGAAGTTTTGCCTGCGTCAGGTGTCACATCCGTATCCGCGCCGACGCGCAGGATCTGGCCTGCCTCAACCCCAAGCGCGGTGGCAAATATCTGTGTAATAACGGTATTGGCCCCTTGGCC
This sequence comes from Ruegeria sp. CE9, assembly GCF_056537425.1. Classification (NCBI taxonomy): domain Bacteria; kingdom Pseudomonadati; phylum Pseudomonadota; class Alphaproteobacteria; order Rhodobacterales; family Roseobacteraceae; genus Ruegeria; species Ruegeria sp. CE9. Next base: position 289,024 of record NZ_JBQFRO010000004.1, read on the forward strand.
GATATCCATCGCACCCTGATGCAATACTACTGTGCCATCTGCGCGAATACCGCATTTGATGGTCGAGGGGTTGGGCAAAGACGTGTTGCCACACCCATACCATCCGCTGGCGATACCCACACCGCGTTTCACCGTATCATTTTCGCTGTTGAATGCTTCGGCAACTGCGCGCTCTTCCACCCAGGCAGACCTTAATGCTTCAAGGCAGGCTTTGATCCCAACGCCCTGGTCAAAAACCTGTCCGCAAACGGTCGGCACACCATTGTCCAATGCGTTCAAAATGCGAAATTCCAGCGCATCCATTCCCAGCTTTTCAGCCAGATCGTCAAAAAGGCTCTCCTGCGCGATGGCTGCCTGAGGTACGCCAAAACCGCGAAACGCCCCGGACGGCGGGTTGTTGGTGTGCACGCCCTTGGCCTGCGCGATATAGTCAGCCACGCGGTACGGTCCCGAAGCATGGACCGGCACACGATTGGCCACTGTTGGACCCCAACTGGCATAGGCGCCTGTGTCGAAGCTGCCACGAAACTCAAAGCCACAGAGCTTTCCCGCCTTATCCGCGCCGATCCTAAGCGTGATGTCCGAGGGGTGTCGCTTGGTCGAGCTTTGCATGGATTCAGCGCGTGTATAGCAAAGCCGCACCGGCTTACCCGTCTTCAGCGCGGCAAGCGCCAAGTAAGGCTGCACACTCATATCCAGCTTGGCACCGAAGCCCCCGCCGGTCGCAGTTGGGATCACACGTATGTCCGATCGATCCAGTCCCAGAACTCGTTCAAGCCCCTCGACATCCATAACGGGGGCCTGGGTGCAGGCGTGCACCTCAACACGACCGCTCACAACTTCGGCGAAACCGGCCTCGGGTTCGATATAGGCATGCTCAACAAACCCGCTTTCAAACCGACCTTCGACTGTTACATGCGCACGCGCCAAGGCTGCATTCGGATCACCACAGGTTACAAACCCCGTGCACATCACATTGTTGTCGCGCCCATCGTGGAGCTGCACTGCCTCTTCGTCCTGGGCTGTACCCATGTCCTCTAGCGCGGGTAATTCGGTCCAAGTGATCGGCAATAATTCCGGGTCAACCACGCGCAATGCGTCCCGCGTGCCGATCAGGGCCGCAACGGCCTCGCCCCTGAAACGCGTTTCCCGCTTGGCAAAAACGGGCTGGTCTTCAAAACCCGGTATTACGCCGAAATTGTTCTCTCCGCTCACGTCTGAAGCTGTCAGAACGGCTTCCAGCCCAGCCGCCTGCGCGAACCCCTTCAGGTCCCCAATTTCAAAGGCCGCTCGGGCAAAGGGCGAACGTATAACCAGAATTTCGAGGCATCGCACAGGTGCGATATCATCCCCGTATTTGACGGTTGCCGACACTTTTTCGATCCCGTCCAGATGCTGGACCGCATCACCCACCTGCCCCGCTGTCGCGGTGGCAACCGAAGGCGCACCCATGACAGCGTCAATGATTTTACGGTAGCCTGTGCAGCGACACAGCACACCCCCCAAGGCATCTTGCACTTGCGCTTCGGTGGGTTCGGTCACGTTCCTTAGCAAGGCAACCGCGGATACCAACATACCGGGTGTGCAGATCCCGCATTGCGCGGCTCCATGATCCAGAAAGCTCTGCTTTAGCTTGGCAGCGACCGGATCATGAGCATGCAGTCCCTGCACTGTCTCAACTTCGCGCCCTGCAACCTGATGCGCCGGGGTCAAACAGGCGCAAACAGGCGCACCATCAACCAGCACGGTACACGCCCCACAATCCCCCGCATCACAGCCAATCTTTACATCGCGTTGACTCAAACCTTCGCGCAGAACGTCAGACAAACGTTGGCCTGGGTAATGCAACGGGGCCTCATCGCGCCCATTTAGGCGAAATGGCGTCGGAGTACCTGAAAGCGCTTTGTTCATCACGACACCGCCCTATGAATGGCCCGCTGAATCTGGTGCCGCACGGCATCGAGCCGATACGCGCTCGATCCTCTTACGTCATCAATCGGCGTCAACGCCGTAACATCATCATGTGAAATCCTGACATCCGAGGGTTTCTGGCCGATCAGTCTCGCCTCTAGCGCCGTAAGCCGCTGAGCGACGGCGGAGCAGGAGCCAACGGCGATGCGCGCGTCGGCAATCCTTCCGTGCACATCCAATAGGATGTTTGCCGCTGTCATGGCAATGGAGATGACCAAATAGCGGCGGCTGCCCAATTTCTCGAAACCAGATGTCATACCAGCAGGCAGTTTCGGCACAATGATCGCAGTTACCAACTCGTCTTCTTTCAGCGCCGTTTGCCGGACACCCCTTATGAATGCACCAAGGGGCAATACGCGCGGGCCCTTCGCTGCGCTTGCGATCTCTACCTCAGCATTCAGTGCAAGCAGTGGTGGAACACCATCTGCCGCTGGAGATGCGTTGCATATATTCCCAGCTATTGTGCCTGCGTTCTGAATTTGCAAGCTTCCCACCTCACGGGCAGCCTGCTTCAGCGCATCGAAAGCCCGAGGAAGATCCGCCTTCACCACATCCGACCATGTGACCGCCGCACCAATCCTAATAACGCCTTCAGACTGAGCGATGTCCCCGAAACCCTCAATTCTGGTGATGTCCAAAAGATTCTCGAGATGCTGCCCTGCTTTCAACGCGGGGTAAAAATCTGTGCCGCCCGCAATAACGCGGACCCCAGCCTGCTGAAGAAGTCCCAGCGCATCTGGCAGCAAGCTTGGTTGAGAGTAAGCCATGCACTAATCCACTTTCGTTAGCGTACTAATGATAGAAGTGGAAGTTTACCAAAGTCAACAAAACTGTCCCGTGAACATTCGCGGCTGGATATGCATCGCAGGAGGACCCGAACCAAGTCCCCAAGCGCCTGAGTTGACAGATGGGCGAATCGGAATAAGGTACAAGCATGAACATGTCTGAACATGAGGTAACAAGCACTGATCGGATCGGCGCGCCGAAATCCGTCAGGATCGCGCTTGAGCTTGAGCAAGAGATCCGATCAGGCGGGCTGGATACAGGTGCCCCGTTGGCCAGTGAGAATGCGCTGGTCAAGCGGTTCTCGGTCAGCAGGAACACGATTCGCAAAAGTCTGGATATCCTCAGCCGCAAAGGTCTGATCACCACCCGGCGCGGCATCGGTTCGTTCGTTACCTTCGGGGGTAAAACAATCGATGACCGCAAGGGGTGGAGCGTTGCGCTTTCCTCGGGCGAGACAGAGCTTGGCACGCGAATTCTACGACTCGCACGCGGAGAAATGGATCTTGCGGACGCGCCTGAAACTGTTGGCAACGATGTCCTGATGGTTGATCGTTTGCGGTTTCGGGTAAACACCGGTCAGGGCGTTTCGCTGGAGCGCAGCCGAGTTCCCTGGCGTTCGGAATTTTCCGAAATCATCGACACAGGACTTGAAAACGGGTCTTTGACCGAAACGCTTCGTATTCGCGGATTGGTCGTCAACGGCGGCAGCGAATGGGCAAGCGTGTTACCCGCCCTGAGCACTGAGGATGCCGCGCTTATGGGACGCGTGGCAGGGGAACCGATGTTGCGGTTGTGCCGACTGACACGTTCGGCCGATGGCGACGCGCTGGAATTTGTCGAGAGCATTCTGGACCCGGACCTGTTTGGTTTGCACATGGAGTTTTGACGACCGTGACTGCCCGGGACATAGCATATGATCGAGCTTGTGGTGCTCTTGCAGGAATGGCCATCGGGGACGCGTTAGGAATGCCGTCGCAAACACTGTCGCGTCCTGAAATCGCGCGTCACTATGGCGAGATTACAACCTATGTTACGCCATTCCCCGACCATCCTGTCTCACATGGCCTTCAGGCAGCGCAGGTAACAGATGACACCGAGCAGGCAATTCTGTTGGCCCAAAGGCTTGTAAAAGACGGTAGTGAGTTCGATGAGGCCCAGTGGGCCCAAGACCTTATGGATTGGGAACGCGACGTTCATGCGCGGGGCTTGCGCGATCTGTTGGGCCCATCCTCCAAAGCGGCCCTTGCAGCGATGTTGAATGGAGAGCCTGCCAGCGAAACGGGGCGAAACGGAACCACGAACGGTGCCGCGATGCGAATAACGCCGGTTGGGGTGTCGTGCAGATGTGAACCTATGTCCGATTTTTTGGACCGCGTGGAACTGGCCTGTCGAATGACCCACAACACGGGCGAGGCCATCGCGGCCGCGGCGGCTGTCGCCACGGTTGTCAGCTGTGGTGTGGACGGGTTTGATTTCGACGCGGCGCTCGGCCCGGCGCTGGACGCAGCAGAGCAAGGACAGAAACGCGGCTATCCAGTTGGCGAGGCAAACATGCGTCGTCGGTTTTCAGACGCGCTGGACCTCGCCGATCAAGGCCTATCCGAGGCTGACTTTGCACAAGCTGTCGGAACTTCGGTCGCCTCGGTTGAATCTGTTCCGGCGGCATTTGGAATCGCACGGATGGCGGCAGGTGATGTCTGGAAAGCCGCCCGGATCGCGGCCAACATCGGTGATGACACCGATACAATCGGTGCGATTGCCGGTGCAATGACCGGAGCCTGCACAGGAATGGACTCCATAGCGCCCGCTGTTCTTGCCCCGGTTCGTGCTGCCAACTCCTTGCCCATCGAAGCGATTGCGGAACAGTTGCTTTCGCTTCGGGACTCGTCTGAGAAAAAGATGAGGGTCGCGAGATGACGAACCGTCTTTTGCAGATGTCGGGTGTTGTGGCTGACCTGCTCTATCAGATCGAAGCTGTTCCGGCGGCAGGCGAAGAAGCCATCGTCAAAGATTTTTCCATCACACCCGGGGGCGGGTTTAACGCCATGGTGGCCGCAAAGCGCGCCGGCATGATGGTGTTCTATGGTGGCTCGATCGGGTCAGGCCCCTTTGCCAAGATCGTGCGTGAAGGTCTTAACACCGAAGGTATCCCTTTTCTGCGATCGCAAGACCTGACGCGCGATCAGGGCTGCTGTACCGTGATGATCGACCCTCAGGGTGAGAGGACATTTGTGGCCAGCGACGGTGCCGAGGGGCACGTTACTGCCGAAGACCTGGCGCAGATCAGCTTTGCCGAGTTCGACTGGACGTTGTTGTCGGGCTACGCGCTGCATTATCCCGGCTCGCGGGATGCGTTGTGCCAGTGGCTGTCTGCAGACGAGGGCATCAAAAATCTGGTTTTTGACCCCTCACCCATTGTCGCCTCTCTCCCTCGTGAAATGCTGCAAACAGCGCTGAAGCGGGCCACGTGGATCAGTGCAAATGCGCGCGAAGCGGCTGTTCTGTCGGGTCACACAGACCCTGTTGCCGCCGCCAAAGCGCTTGCTGCCACGCGCCCCAATGAAGGCGGTGCAGTTGTTCGGCTGGGGGAAGAAGGCTGCATTCTGGCGCTGCCCGATGCCCTTCACCATATCCCGCCTTACCGCGTTCAGGCGGTAGACACCAATGGTGCCGGAGACGCCCACATCGGCAGCTTTATCGCGCGATTGGCGCTTGGTGACACCCCAAATGAAGCCATCACTTACGCAAACGTCGCGGCGGCTTTGTCAACAACACAACAAGGGCCAGCAACCGCCCCGACCCACGCGGTCGTGGCAGCGGCCCTAAACAAAAAAGAGGCGGGTTGATCGAGAACCAAAGCTAAAGACCATTCAACCGGGAGATCACGATGAACAAACATATCCTATTGGCAACCACAGTTGCCCTGACAACAACGGGCGCGGCCGTTCTGGCCGACGAGATCCGAGTTCTCAATTGGCAAGGTTATGGCACCGACGAAGACTGGGCCATCGCCGCCTTTACCGAAGCCACCGGCCACACCGTCGTTCATGAATACTTCAATTCAGAACAAGAGATGCTGACCAAACTGCGGACCAACCCCGGCGCCTATGACGTGGTTTTGATCAACGCGGCGTTCACACCGCAGGCGCAGGCCGAGGGGCTGATTGGACCCGTGGACAGCGCGCTGGTTGCGAACTTCGGAGATGTGCCCGAAAACCTTGCCGCCAATCAGGACCTCAATGCAGGTGGTGCGCTGCATGGAATGCCGTGGACCTGGGGTCTGACATCATTTGCTGTGAACACCAATGAATTCAGCGAGATGCCGACATCAATTGAAGTGTTCTGGGACTCGGCGCACGAAGGCAAAGTCTCGATCCGTGATGACGCGTTGGAAGCTGTACAATTCGCGGCAATCGCCACAGGTCAGAACATAAACGACATTCAGGATCTTGATGCGATCGAGGCCAAACTTGCCGAGCTGATGCCGCAGATCAAAACCTATTGGGGCTCGGAAAACGACTGGAACCAGTTCATGGCCGCGGGCGATCTGGATGTGGCTACCTTCTGGTCCGGTTCTGCCAGCCGTTCGATGGCGTCCGGTTTGCCGGTGCAGTTCATCGTGCCGGATGAAGGTGCAATCGGCTGGTTGGACGGCCTGTCCATCCCGACCTCATCCACCAAGAAAGAGGCGGCGCACGCCTTTATCAACTGGATGATCGATCCGGAATTCTATGTGAAATGGGCCGAAAGCGGCGCCCCGGCTTCGGCCAATGCAAAAGCTGCCGCAGCCCTGCCTGATGACGCCTTCAACAAACGCATTCTGGGGGATCCCTCCGTTGTAGCGCGTGTCCAGTTCCAGCGCCCGGTTTCTGATGAAAACCGCGAAAAATACCTTGAGCTTTGGCAGGGGCTGAAAGCCGCCCAGTAAGCGCAAGCGCCCAAAGGAGAAAGCAGACATGTCAACGGTTCTCGCCCGGCAAGACAGGCTAAAAATCGTCAGCTTGCTTTCTCCGGCCTACATTTGGCTGACGGTGGCAATTTTTTTGCCGCTGTCAGCGATGCTTTACTTCAGTTTTCTGTCCGACGTGCCATTTGGCGATGCCGAATGGCATTATACGTCTGAAAACTATCAGGCCTTTATCCAGAAATCGACCTACGCAACACTGCTTTGGAAATCCATAAAGCTGGGTCTGACCGTGACGGTGATTTCCGTGCTGGTCGGCTTTCCCTGCGCCTATGTTCTGGCCAAGGCCATCAAGGGCAAGTCGCGCGAAGCCCTTTTTCTTTTGGTCATCTTGCCCTTCTGGTCGAATTCTCTGGTCCGGATATTCTCCTGGGCCATCGTATTGCGTGGAAACGGGGTGCTAGAACTCGGCCTCAACGCGATCCTGCCGTTCGAGGTTGATGTGAACCTGATGTTCTCAACCCCTGCAATCGTAATCGGTCTGGTGCATTCGTATCTGCCATACGTGATACTGACGTCCTATCTGGCCCTGCAGGCCATCGACGACAATCTGATTGACGCCGCCCGATCAATGGGTGCGAACAAACTCACGATCCTGTGGCGCATCATCCTGCCCTTGTCACTGCCCGGACTATTGGCAGGTGCAGTCCTGATATTTGTCCCCGTCGTCGGTTCGTTCATGGAGCCGCGCATATTAGGTGGACGCGTCGGAACCTACTTTGGCACCGTCATCGAGGATCAGTTCGTGGCCGTGTTCAATTGGCCTTTGGGGGCAGCGCTATCCTTCATTCTGCTGGCAGTGGTTTTGGTGATCCTGGCCACCGCCAGCCCGGCGCTGCGGAGGGCACAGACATGAGGAACTCCTATCTGGTTTGGGCAGGCAAGATTTGGCTGGGGTTGATCCTGTTCTTCCTCTACGCGCCTATCATCGTCATGGCGTTCATGTCCTTTAACGCATCCCAATACTATCAACTGCCCTTCGAGTTCTCGCTGAAGTGGTACGAAAAACTGGGCCAGAATACCGAAATCCTGAACGCTGCCACCCGCTCCGTCCTGATTGCGCTGGCCACAACGGTGATTGCCACCATCTTGGGAACAGCCGCCTCACTGGCCCTGTTCCGGTTCGAGTTTCGTGGCAAGCGGTTCCTGCAAGTGATGCTGTTCCCGCCGATTGCAATTCCCTGGCTGATCACCGGCACGGCAATGCTGATCTTTTTCTATGGCGTCGGTCTTGGCCGCGGCACACCTTCGGTTCTGATCGGCCATGTCGCCCTGGCCCTGCCCTACGTAATCGTCGTCGTCAGCGCCCGCTTGGCGACATTTGATCCCACATTGGAGGAGGCCGCACGATCCATGGGGGCCGACAGCTGGACCGTGACCCGCCGTATCACCTTGCCCTGGATCGCCTCGGGGATTATCGCTGGTGCGCTGTTCGCTTTTGCGGTCAGCTTTGATCAGTTCGTCGTATCCTACTTTCTCTCCGAACCCGGAGACAGCACATTACCTGTGCTGATTTACACGTCGATCCGCAAAGGCTTTACGCCGGAAATCAACGCGATCTCGACAATCATCATCGTAATCTCGATGGCCGTGATGCTGTTTGCGGCCCGGTTCTCAAATTTCGGAGGAGAACGCTGATGGCTGATGTTTCTGTTCAAAACGTCACCAAAACCTTTGGGACGCTCAAGGCATTGAACGACGTCACAATGCACTTCCCGGACGGTGGGTTTTTTGCGCTTCTCGGCCCATCAGGTAGCGGCAAGACGACGTTGTTGCGCGCCATTGCAGGCTTTATTTTTGCGGATAGCGGCTCGATCCATATCGGGGATCAGTCGGTCGAACACGTTCCCGTAGAAAAGCGCGACATCGGGATGATGTTTCAGAACTATGCACTGTTTCCGAACATGACCGTCGCCGACAATGTGGGATTTGGCCTGCGCGTGCGAAAAGTCGGCGCAGCCGAGGAACGCCGCCGCGTCGGCGAAGCGCTAGAATTGGTGCAGCTTGGACAATTGGGTGACCGCAAGCCCCACCAGCTGTCCGGCGGTCAGCGGCAGCGAGTGGCTTTGGCGCGCGCAATTGTCACGGACCCGAAAGTGCTTCTACTGGACGAACCTTTGTCCGCCTTGGACAAATCCTTGCGCGTCGACATGCAGATCGAGCTGAAGCGCATTCAGCGCGAGATTGGCATCACCACCATCTTTGTGACCCACGATCAGGAAGAAGCGCTTACGTTGTCAGACAAGATCGGCATCCTTAGACAGGGAGCTATGATTCAGGCTGGCCCGCCGCGTGAGGTTTACAATAATCCTGTCGACGTCTTCACCGCCGAATTCCTGGGAGAAGCCAATATCCTGACGGGACAACTGGCCGCCGAAAGCGCGCGTATCAAGCTACCACACGGCGCAACGCCGCAGTCGACGCTGGCTGTAAGACCCGAGAACATGAGCATATCAAACTCAGAACCCGACGGCGACGAGATATCAAAACTCCCCGCAACCTTGGTGCGTCGCATCTTCGCCGGTGCAATGGCAACCTGCGTTCTGGAGCACAAGAACAACACGTTCAAGGTTATCGCACGCGATCAGGACATCCCGGATTTGCCAGAAGGTGGCCAGATCTGGCTGAGCTGGAAGCCCGAGCACACAATCGTTGTACCGAACGAGTGAGATAAATCCTATCGGCTGATCTTCATCGGCAATATCAGCCCCCAAGGGGTTTGCCGCGCAGGACCGAATGCAGCAAAACCAGCCTTCTTATATGCCGCAATCGCACGCGCATTATCAGGATGTGGATCAGTCGCGACAACCGGGGCACCGGCAACAAATAATCGATTGATGTGCTCTGTAATAAAGGCCGGACCATGCCCACATCCTATCATGTCATGCTCACCGATGAATTGATCGATCCCCCGCGACCCCGGCAGCAGAGAAAGAAAATGATGATCATCCCAACCATGAACGTTGTAGTCCTGAATATAGGCGAACGGGCGTTCTGCAAGTGACACGATCCACCGTTCAACACGCGTGTCTTCTAGTTCCTTGACCGTGCTCGGCTCATCGGAATCCCACCATTCACGAACATGCGGGCGGGACTGCCAAACCGACATCATCTCAAAATCCGCCGGTGTTACTTTGCGAAATGCGTATCGATTTGAAAACGTCATGGCGAACAATAGCAAAATAACGGGCGTATGAGGCACCTATCGTCAGATATTTGCGCCCGACACCCTTTGACAACCGCCCCGCCTCACCGCATCGTCCCGCTATGAACTACCCTTCCAATCACCCCCAACGACCCGACGATTCTGACGCAGGAATTGAGGTCACGGATGACTTTGAACGCTTTCAGCAGCGCAATGATATTTTCACCCGAGCATTCTGGGATGAACGGATTCGCACCAAACAAACCGACGCTTTCTTTGCCTCATACCGGATGGAGGCGACGCCACGACGTGGTGACGGTTTCACCCAACGCGACTTTGCACTCAGAAATGCAGCCTGGCTGATTTCAGATTTGATCTCGGAACGAGGGGGCGAGACCGGCAGACGCGAGGGCTTTCAAGCACCTATCAACAACGACACACCGGTTGCCCCAACGCAGCAAGAGGTCGACGATCCTGTTGCGATGGCAGATGAAATCAAACGCATCGCAAAATTCTTTGGGGCTGACCTTTGTGGCATCACGGATCTGGACACACGGTGGCTCTATGCCACCCGCGTGGACACCCGGGATTTCTCGGACGCGCCCAACGACCTGCCAGAAGGCATGACATCGGTCATTGTAATGGGCCACCAGATGGATGAGGACCTCGTGGCCACCTATCCATCTGCGTTGGCCGGAGCCGCCACTGGTCGAGAATATTCTCACGAAGCCAGCATCGTTATGCAGCTTGCAGCCTACATTCGGAATCTGGGCTATGAGGCCACAGCCTCAATGAACGACACAGGCCTTGTGATCCCCTACGCGATCAAGGCCGGCTTGGGCGAATATGCCCGCAATCAGATGGTGATAACACCGCAATTCGGTCCGCGACTGCGGTTCTCGAAGGTGTTCACCAACCTCCCGCTGGCCCACGATGCACCTAAACCCCTTGGCGTTCGTGCGTTTTGCGACATCTGCACCAAATGCGCCGATGCCTGTCCTGTCAAAGCGCTGCCCTACGGCCCGCCAGAAACAACCGATGATCCATCGGCCATCAAAGGCGTGCGCAAGTGGACCTCTGACGCTGCGAAATGTTTTGGATTTTGGGCCAAACTGTCATCTGACTGCGCGATTTGCATGCGCGTCTGCCCGTTCAATCGAGACTTTTCGACTTGGCAGCACCATTTCTGGTTGAAACTGGCGCTCTCACCATTTCGCAAATTCGCCCTCTGGCTTGACCGCAACCGAGGAAAACGCACAAAACCAGCTGATTGGTGGGAGTCCTCTTGATAGAGCGACAACAATTCTGAGCGGAGGAACATATGAGTGGCGGGGAGACAGGGATTCGAACCCTGGGAACGCTCTCACGTTCAACGGTTTTCAAGACCGCCGCATTCGACCACTCTGCCACCTCCCCGCGTGAGGCAGGGTCTAAGGCGAGTTGAGCGCAGAGGCAAGCCATAAACGGGGAAATATTGCCTAAGCGAGTGCAGCAGTCTTTCCATGACCGGGCGCTCACGCTATGATCCGACGCAGAGACCGCATGAGACTGGCAACAAGAACCAGCAATACGCGGTGGGGCGCGGCCAATTTGGCCTTGTCAGGCAAGGGATTGAGAAAAATGGAGCGAGCTACGGGCACACGCTTTGGGCCACAACGGCTGGCAATTCTGGTCGTGGCCATGGCAGCACTGGCTGGATGCGAAGAAGGGTTCCTCACTTCGGAAGACCCTCCGGAAGACACCGCTGTAGATAATGCAGATAACACCAATCGGTTTGAATTGTTCCCCGAAGCGGCCTCGGGGCAACAGCGCGATGTTGAAGCGCCAGAGATCTTTCAGGTAACAGAAGCGGGTCTTTGGGACGGACGGCCTTCGCTGGGTGGCATTTGGGTCGCGCACCCCGATGTGACGCAACCTGAGCGTGTTGTCATCAAAAACACGGCGAACAACAAAACCGTCACCGGAGCCCTGTTCCGACGCGAACGGAACTTGCCCGGACCTGCGCTGCAGGTTTCGTCTTCGGCAGCAGAGAAATTGGGCATGCTTGCCGGTGCGCCAACCAAGGTTCAGGTCGTCGCCCTACGGCGAGAGGCTATTGAAGAGCCCCCTGCGCCGGCTGAGGCGGAGCCGACCGAAGACGCAGAGGCTACGGAAGATACCCAAACCGCCGAAGCGTCGAACACCCCGGATACCGACGCGGCTGAGGTGGAAAAGCCACAAAAGCGCAAATGGTGGCAGAAAAAGCCCAGCACAGAAACAGCGGCCGGAGCAGCCGTAGTTGCGGGTGCAGCAGCGGGGGAAACGGTCGCTTCCACTGATACCGATACGCCCGCCGCTGACGTTGCAAGCACCGATCTGGCAGCAGCCGAAGCCCCGGCACCTGAGAAACCGGCCAAACGCAAATGGTGGCAAAAGAAACCAAGCGACGAGCCCGCAGCGGCCGCCGCTACGGCTGCAGCAGTTGCTGAGGCAGAGACCGCTTCGCAAGAAACGCAAGCGGCCGCCGTGCAGGAACCACAAACGGCCGCATTGTCAGAGCCCGAGGTGACGCCACCGGCTGAGAAGCCTGCAAAACGGAAGTGGTGGCAGAAGAAAGACCCCAACGAAATCACCGAAACACCGCTGGACCCAATTGCCGGTGCAGCGGCGGCCATAGAAGCGTCTGAACCAACAGCTGCAGCGGCTCCGGTCGCAGCGAGCGCCACGACGGCTGGCGGATTGGTCAAACCGTTTGTTCAGGCGGGAACCTTCAGTGTTGAATCCAACGCCCGAAGTGCCGCCGAAAAGATCCGCCGCAACGGCATGACCGCCGAGGTGCTGGAGCTTAAGAGCGAGGACAAATCGGTCTGGCGCGTTCTGGTCGGGCCAGTCGCGACTCGCGCTGAACGTCGGGCGATGTTGAACGATGTAAAAGACCTCGGGTTCACCGACGCCTTCACGGCCAAAAACTGACAGAACAGGAGGCCCATGATGTTTTCCGCTTTGCGATCAACCACTCTGGCCCTTGGGTTGGCGCTGATGGCGCTGCCTGCACATGCGTTCGATACGACTGCGCGCGCGGCGTATGTGATTGACCAGAAAACCGGGACAGTGCTGCTGTCCAAAGATGCTGATCAGCCTCTGCCCCCGGCGTCCATGTCGAAACTCATGACACTCTATGTGGCTTTTGAAGCCCTGCGGGATGGGCGATTGACCTTGCAGGAGACATTGCCCGTGTCGGAGCACGCCATGAGTTATGGCGGTTCGACCATGTTTCTGAATACACAAGATCGCGTGACGGTCGAGGATCTTCTAAGAGGAATTATCGTACTGTCGGGCAACGATGCTTGCGTGGTAATCGCCGAAGCGCTTAGCCCCGACGGGACCGAGGCCGGGTTCGCCCGGTTCATGACCCAACGTGCGCAGCAGATGGGCATGAATCACTCAAACTTTGCCAATTCCAACGGCTGGCCCGCAGCCGGGCACATGATGTCGGTGCATGACTTAGCGGTCTTGGCGGATCGGCTTATTACGGATTTTCCCGAATACTACCCGCTCTTCGCCGAAGAAGAGTTCGAGTTTGATGGCCGCGCACCTTCGAACGCACGCAACCGCAACCCGCTACTGAAGCTTGATATCGGGGCTGATGGCCTCAAGACAGGCCATACGCAAGAGGCCGGGTACGGTCTGGTTGGTTCGGCCAAACAAGGTGATCGCCGCGTTGTTTTCGTCCTCTCCGGTCTCGACAGCACCGCCAAGCGCGCAGAGGAGGCTGAGGCCGTGGTTAACTGGTCGTTTCGAAATTTTGTCGAGAAGACAGTTGCCAAAGCGGAAGAACCGGTAGCCCAGGCCAAACTTTGGATGGGGGCGGAAAAGACGGTTGGGCTGGTCCCCGAGGGCGATCTGACCCTGCTGTTTCCGGTGTTGGGAAACAAGGATATCGAGGCCGAAGTTGTCTATGAAGGCCCGATCAATGCGCCTGTTCGCAAAGGGCAGCAATTGGCTGAGTTGGTCATCAAACCCGAGGGGTTGCCTGAGATTCGCCGTCCTTTGGTGGCGGACAAGGACGTACCCATAGGCGGTTTCCTTGTGCGCATGATGACGGTTGGTGGCATTGTCCTGAAAGACGTGATCAACACTCCGCTGGAGCAAATGTGACCACACGCGGGACGTTTCTGACCTTTGAAGGCATTGACGGATCGGGCAAGTCTACGCAGGCCCGCCTTCTGGCCGAGCACCTGCGCCGCGAAGGGCGCGATGTCGTTTTGACCCGCGAGCCCGGCGGCTCTGACGGGGCCGAGGAAATCCGTAGCCTTGTGCTGCAGGGTGATCCCGACCGGTGGTCGGCCGAGACCGAAATCCTTCTGTTCACCGCTGCCCGGCGCGACCATCTGGAACGCACGATCGAGCCGGCGCTGGCCGAAGGCAAAGTGGTGATCTGCGATCGTTTCGCTGACAGCACGCGGATGTATCAGGGTTTGTCGCGCGGTGATCTGCGCGGCTTGGTCGATCAGTTGCACAATCTGATGATCGGGCGGGAACCCGACATGACTTTGTTGATCGACATGGACCCGGAAACCGGTCTGTCCCGCGCCAAGGGGCGTCAGGGAGCTGAAGAGCGGTTCGAAGACTTCGGACTGGACCTGCAACAGCAGATGCGTGCCGGGTTTCTGTCCCTCGCAGATGAGTTTTCCGACCGGTTTCGCGTCGTTGATGGCAATCGAGACATGGACAGCGTCGCACGGGATGTGACAGACATTGCTATGACTTACATGCGATAGACCGGACATGAGCGACGACACCCCAACCCCGGACCAAGCCCCTGGAGCGCCGCATCCGCGCGAAACGGCGCGGTTGTTCGGTCAGGATGCGGCAGAACAAGCGTTTTTAAGCACATATAACTCGGACCGGTTGCATCACGGCTGGTTGCTGACAGGGCCGCGCGGGGTCGGAAAAGCCACGCTCGCATGGCGTATTGCACAGTTCTTGCTGGCGACACCTCCGGCAGATGATGGAGGGTTGTTTGGCGCTCCGCCGCCTCCGACCACTCTGGATGTTGACCCGGATCATCCGGTCGTGCACCGGATTATGGCAGGGGCTGAGCCCGGCCTTGCTGCGATCACGCGCTCTGTCAACGATCAGGGGCGGTTACGCAATGAGATCGTGGTCGATGACATCCGCAAACTCGGACGGTTCTTCGGCCTGTCCTCTGCCGATGGCGGTCGACGTATTGTCATTGTGGATTCTGCGGATGAAATGAACGTCAGCGCGGCCAATGCGCTGTTGAAGATGCTTGAAGAGCCGCCCGCGCGCACGACGTTGTTGTTGGTATCACATCAACCCTCGCGCCTGCTGCCGACGATCCGATCGCGCTGCAGGACGTTGCGGCTTGCTCCGCTTGGGCCCGACGACATGCAGGCGGCCTTAGCCCAGACCGGCACCGAGACCCCCGGTCAGGCCGATCATCTGGCGGCACTTGCCGCCGGATCCGTAGGCGACGCGGTTCGACTGATCAATCTGGGTGGGCTCGAATTGTACGCTGAGTTGATCGCCATTTTAGGCACCCTGCCCCGGCTCGACCGGCAGCGTGCGCTAAAGCTGGCTGAAAGCGCCGCGCAACGCGGCGCTGCCGAACGGTTCGACCTACTGCTTTCGCTGATCGATGTTGCGCTTTCACGTCTGGCGCTGACGGGCGCAACTGGTGCGGCCCCAGTGCCCGAAGCCGCCCCGAACGAGGCCGAAACCCTCGCGCGTCTATCAAATTCACCCCACAAGGCGCGCCAATGGGCCGAGGTCGCCGCCCTCATCACGGCGCGCGCGCGGCATGGGCAGGCGGTGAACCTTGACCCTGCCTCGCTTGTCCTAGATACGGTGTTCAAGATACAGGAAACCGCCGGTCACAGCTGATGAGCCTCACCCCCGAAATTACCGACAGCCACTGCCATCTGGATTTCCCGGATTTCGATGGTCAGTTGGACGACATCATCGCTCGGGCGGCTGAAGCTGGCGTGACCCGCATAGTGACGATCTGTACCCGGCTTCGCAATGAACCTTCCGTCCGCGCCATCGCCGAAACCCACGCCCCAGTGTTCTATGCTGCAGGCACCCACCCGATGAGCGCGGCCGAAGAGCCGATGGCGAACGTGGATGAATTGGTCGCCCTTGCCCAGCATCCAAAGTTCGTAGGCATTGGCGAAAGCGGGCTTGACTATCACTACACCGCCGAGTCGGCAGATGTGCAGAAACAGTCGCTACGCGTTCATATCGAGGCAGCCCAGCGCACTGGGCTGCCGCTGATCATCCATGCCCGCGCCGCAGACGATGACATGGCCCGCATTCTGGCCGAAGAGCATCGCAACGCCGCCTATTCCTGTGTCATGCACTGCTTTTCTTCGTCGGCAGAGCTGGCCCGGGCTGCGCTCGATCTAGGGTTCTACCTGTCGATGTCCGGAATCGCCGCCTTCCCCAAAAGTCAGGAGCTGCGCGATATCTTCGCCGCAGCCCCGATCGACCGCATACTGGTCGAAACCGACGCGCCTTACCTTGCTCCGCCGCCCTATCGCGGCAAGCGGAATGAGCCTGCGTACACCGCACACACGGCCCGCAAAGGGGCCGAGGTCTTTGGCCTCGACTACGCTGAATTCGCTGTGCACACGCAGGCAAACTTTGATCGGCTTTTCACCAAAGCAGCCACATATAAGGCGGCTGCATGAGCGAACTGCGCCTGACAATACTTGGCTGCGGGTCTTCTGGCGGCGTTCCCCGATTGGGCGGCGTCTGGGGTGATTGCGATCCCGAGAACCCCAAGAACAACCGCCGGCGTTGTTCTTTGTTGGTTGAACGCGATGGGCCGGATGGTACGACATCGGTTCTGATCGACACTTCACCGGATATGCGCAGTCAATTGCTGGACACCGGGACCGGGCGTTTAGATGGTGTAATCTACACCCATTCGCACGCCGATCATACCAACGGTATCGACGACCTACGTATGATCGTTTTCAACATGAAAACCCGTGTGCCTATCTGGGCTGATGGTGATACGCAGAACGACCTGCTTAGCCGATTTGGCTATGCTTTCGTTCAACCCGAAGGATCGCCCTATCCCCCTATTTTGGACCTCAAGACAATAAATGGCCCGTTTGAGATTTCTGGCCCCGGTGGCGAAATCCCATTCCGGCCATTTCGCGTAAATCACGGCTCAATTGACGCCCTTGGTTTCCGGATGGGAAATGCCGTGTATCTGCCTGATGTTGCCGAAATTTATGACGACAGCATGGCCGAGCTGACCGGCTTGGATTGTCTGATCATCGACGCGCTGCGCCGCTCTCCTCATCCGACCCATGCGCATCTGGACAAAACGCTGGGCTGGATTGAGCAACTGAAACCTGAACGCGCCGTGTTGACCAACATGCATATCGATTTGGACTATGCGACGGTCGACTCCGAAACACCGGATCACATCACACCGGCCTTTGACGGCATGGTGATCTGGCAACCTCTGTAGGGCAAGCCGCTGGGCTTTCTTGCGATACCCCGTTTGGCACCGCCATGTTCCAAAGCCTGATTGATGTCATTCTGCCAGTTTTTCTGGTCATTGGAGCCGGGTACACCGCTACCCGGTCCGGCTATTTCAAAGAATCCTATGTCGACGGTCTGATGCACTTCACGCAGGGGTTCGCCATTCCCTGTCTGTTGTTTCTGGCCATCGCTAATCTTGATCTAAGCGCCAGTTTTGATCCCCGTCTTCTGGCCAGTTTCTATTCAGCAGCGGGGCTGTGTTTCATCGCAGGGATGGTTGGTGCACGTTTCATATTCAAGCGCGAATGGGAGGACGCCGTAGCCATCGGCTTCTGCTGCCTGTTCTCAAACTCGGTTTTACTGGGATTGCCGATCACGGAACGCGCTTATGGGCCAGACAATCTGACCGGCAATTTCGCGATTATCGCTTTCCACTCGCCCTTTTGCTATTGCGTCGGAATCACCGTGATGGAGGTTTTTCGAAATCGCGGCCACGGTGGGACGCGGATGGTGACGTCGGTTCTGTCGGCCATGTTCAAGAACGCGCTTATTCTTGGCATCTCATTGGGCTTCATAGTGAACCTCACAGGGTTCATGATACCAGCAGTCGTTGATGAAGCCCTAAATCTGATCACACGCGCTGCTCTGCCGGGCGCATTGTTCGCTTTAGGTGGTGTTCTGGTCAAGTACCGGCCAGAAGGCGATCTGCGGACAATTCTGTTTGTCTGCTGTATCTCACTGATGGTGCACCCAAGTCTGGTGTGGCTGTTCGGATCAGCGCTTGCTTTGCCTCAGGATTTGTTCCGATCGGGTGTCGTAACAGCCGCGATGGCCCCGGGGTTCAACGCTTACATCTTTGCCAATATGTATGGACGGGCGAAACGAGTGGCGGCTTCGTCAGTTCTGATCGGAACTGCCGTCTCGATATTGACCGTGTGGTTTTGGTTGACCCTATTGGGATAACAATTTTCTTAAGCTTTCATTGACTCTGTTCGCCCGAAAGACATCTATCGCTGAACCCATTCGGAGCCCTGCATGCCACACGCCGTTATCGTCGCCCATGGCCAGCCTTCTGACCCGGCCCCCGCCGAGGCATCGCTGGCAGCTTTTGCCAGGGAAATTGATGCCTTATGTGAACGGGTTTCAGTGTCATCGGCCACATTGGCGGCCCCTCAGGCGTTAGAAAATTGCCTGGATAATCTGCCCGAAGGCACAGCAATTTACCCTTTGTTTATGGCGCGTGGCTGGTTTGTCACCAGCACCCTACCCAAGCGGGTCGGATCACGGCCAGTAAAGATCCTGGATCCTTTAGGGATCGATCCGGAACTGCCTAAGCTGGTTTCGACGGCTGTGCATCAAGAACTGATGGCCCGTGGTTGGGACGCCCAAGACACAGACCTTGTGATAGCGGCACATGGGTCAGGCCGCAGCGCCAACCCTGCAGTTATCGCAATGGGCTTTGCAGAAAAGCTGGGTCAAATAGTCAAATACAAAAGCATCCGCACCGGGTTTGTTGAGCAAACTCCGACCATTGCCGAAGCGGCCGCCAATTGTGGGCCCAATGCACTCTGTCTGCCCTTCTTTGCCTGCACCGGTGGACATGTTCTGGAGGACGTTCCACAAGAACTGGCCCGCGCCAACTTCTCGGGTCATGTCATGCCGGTGATCTCGGAGCTCCCCCAGGTCGAGCGGCACATTGCGGCAAGGCTTGATGCCATTTAGCGGCACCACACAGTTCCGCGCAAATTCAGCCGGATTGCTGCGCATCCGACAATTCGCAATAAAACCGATGGCAGGACCGCCCATTTCGCTTCGCCGCATATAGCGCAAGATCAGCAGCATGCAGAATATCGTGCGCTTTCGGCACCTCGAACTGAGTAGAGAGCGCCGTACCAATACTTGCCGAAATCCTGCAGTCTGCCCCCTCAAACTGTATTGGCTCGCACAGGCGCGAGATGAGCCGCCGGGCAATTCCGTCAAGCGTTGGGCGGTCAATCATCCCTTTGAAGATCAATACAAATTCATCCCCACCGATACGGGCAACCGTGTCATCGCTTCGTGTAACATCCAGCATGATTTGCGAGGCCTGTTGCAGCACGTAGTCCCCCGCCGCATGGCCCAATCGGTCATTGATCGATTTAAAGAAATCCAGATCCAGATGCATCAATGCAAAGGTCGATTTAGACGCGATCAGATGCCCCAGGATATGATCCATTGCACGCCGGTTCTCCAGCCCGGTCAATGTGTCGGTGTAAGCTTGTTCTTCGGCAGCAAGCCGCGCACCTTGCAGACGGAGGTTCAGCGAGCGTGAAGCCTCCATCGCAGCTGAATTCGCCTCAACCAGATACAACAATTCAATCGCCAAATCGGTGCCAGAAAAATCACCACTGGTCAGCGCGTAATCCCGTACGGCGTCGAGTATGGAAATACCGAAAGACAGATTGATCACCGCGCCTCGGCCGCACGGATACGGGGCGATCAGCCCTTTGAACGCGGTCTGAGGGTGGTCTTGGAACCTGAGGCGCAGCATTCGATCCGACAGCGCCATCATCTCTGCCACCGCAGTGATGGATCTGGGCCGCACGAGCTCAAAAATGTCTAGAAAGTTTCGCCCGGCCAATGGCCGATCCGGGCGTAATTTCTGCAACGTTGGACCGACACGACCGATCAGCCCCGCGTCATCGACAAGGACATACATCGGACACAGTGTATCCAGCAGAGAGCCAAGGTGTTCAGTCTTGATCATGGTTTTCGCGCCCCAAGATCAAAATCACGCCCTTCAGTAAATGCGCTTTCAATCAATGTGATTGAAATAACCTCGGTCTCGCTTTGATTGCCTTGATTGGAAAGAAAAACCAACGCCCCGTAGTCATCTGCCATCGCGCGCAATATGCCAGTCATGACACTGGCGTATCCCGGTAAGCCCGGAGCACAGTGCAGTTGATATTCTGCTGCTGAATGCTCCAGCAATTCCAAATCCGGCAACTTAAGGTCTGAAACAGCAAGACGCACGCGATCCGACAAGTCATCCAGCGAATGCAGAAATTCAACATAGGTCACACCTCCGAAACGCAGCAATCGTCGCAGATCTTCCATATTCGGGTGAGAGACCAGATATGTACCAAGGTCTTCAAGAAACTCGGATTTTGAACGTTTCAAGTCCAGACAGAGTACGTCCAGGACACGGGTCGAAATGTCTGCATCATAAATCAACATTGCCTCAAACTCGTCGAACCCCAGCTCAGCCGCTTGGGTCGCACGCAGCCAGCATTGTCGGCCATAAGTGGCGCAGACAAATGATTGGATCGCCCTGTTGATCAGCCCGTGCATGAGTCGCCCCAGATTGAGATTCAACCTCAGGTGATCCCAGAAAGCTTAACAAATGCCCAAAATCCGCAATGGGATCATGAGAATGCAATCTAGTTACAAAGTGAAACTCAGGTAATCACGAAGGTCAGAAATCGGTTGGTGCACCACCTTCAGCCTTGCGACGTTCAACAAACTCAGCCAGTTCCTCACGGATCGCTTCATCCATGTGCGGGGCTTCGAAGTTGTTGACGATCTCCTTGAACATTTGGTGCGCGCGTTCCGCCGTCCAGATGCCTCCGGCCACTTCCCATGCCTCGAAGTTCTTCCAGTCACTCAGGAACGGTTGATAGAATGCTGTCGTATAGCGATCCTGCGTATGTTGGATGCCAAAGAAATGCCCGTCATTCCCAACCGATTTGATCGCTTCGAGTGCGATCTCATCCGGACCTGTCGCTGTTAGTTCAGGGTTCATATAGCGCTGAATATGCTGCAGGACTTCGCAGTCCATGATGAACTTTTCAGGGCTCGCGATCAGCCCTCCCTCTAGCCAGCCAGCCGCGTGATAAACCATGTTGGTCCCCGACTGAACCGCCGCCCAAAGCGAATTCGACGTTTCCCAGACCGCCTGCCCATCCGGCACATTCGCAGCGCAAACACCCGAAGACCGCATCGGCAAGCCATAGAACCGTGCCATTTGCCCGGTCATCTGAGTGGAGCGCATGTACTCCGGTGTCCCGAATGCGGGCGCGCCCGATTTCATGTCGACATTTGATGTAAACGTACCGATCGCGCACGGTATGCCGGGCCGCACATATTGGAACAGTGCGATTGCACACAGCGCTTCGGCAAGCGATTGCGCCACCGCGCCCGCCATGGTCACTGGCGCCATCGCACCGGCCAGTGTGAAGGGTGTCACCACAATCGCCTGCCCCCGCCGCGCCAAGCGTAGGCAGCCATCGATCATCGGATGATCGTGCTTGAGCGGTGAGGTCGAGTTGATGTTGGTGTACATCCGAGGTGAGGCTTCAAATTCTTCATGGCTGAGCGCGCCCGCGATCCGCACCATCTCCATCACATCTTCAACACGCTCTTTGCCCAACGAATAGGCGTGCATCGCCTTGTCAGTCAGAGTGAGCTTGTCGTAGAGCACATCCAGATGCCGAACACTGGCGTGAATATCAACCGGTTCTACCGGATAGCCACCCGCAAAGTGGATACAGTTAAAATATTGGGTTAGCTTCAGCAGATCCTGGCACATTCGGCGATTGCCGGGCACCTTCTTACCGATTTCCATATCCCAATAGTTCGGAGGCGAAGAGACGTTGCCGAACACCATATTCCTGCCGCCGATCTCGATCTTACGATCCGGATTGCGCGGTGTGATGGTGAACGAACTGGGGGCCTTGCCCACCATTTCCATCACGAAGTCCCGACCCATACGGATATTGTCACCCGAGATCGTGCACCCCGCCTCACGCAGAATGCCGATGGCTTCCTGATTATAAAACTCGATGCCAATTTCCTCGAGGATACGCATGGCACCCTCGTGAATCGCCTCGATCCCTTCGGGACCCAACGGCTCGGTAGGTTTGTCGATATTGATGGGCGGGTTCCACGGCATCTGCTCGATCACTGTACCGCCGCGCCGGGCCGCTGCCCCTGCCCGTCCGCCACCGCGTCGTTTGCGTGTTTTTGTGTCAGCCATAGTTATTCTCCGCGCACTTTCTTTCTCAAGAAAGCCTCGAAGATCAGGTTTTCGCCGCTCTGTCTGCGACAGATAATGTCGGTTTTGCCATTCAACCCGGCGTTTCAAAACATTGGACGATCAGGACTTGGACAACCAATTGGGAATATGGCCGATGTCGGGTAATACAACATCCGCCAAAGGAGCGAGAGTTTCGGCCGCCGCCATTCCGGTCAAAACCCCGATCGTCACCATCCCCGCCGCGCGCCCTGCTTCCAGATCGTGCAGACTGTCGCCAACCATCGCGATTCGCGCGGGCTCTACGTCAACTTGTTGCGCAAAGGCCAACAACTGCCCAGGACCGGGTTTGTAGCCATGACCGCTGTCATAACCGGCGACAAAATCAAAATGATCGCGCACGCCGACCGAATGCAGGTGCTGCAGAGCGGGCATTTCAGCATCATTGGTGGCGACACCCAGCTTTAACCCGGCCTCTCGCAGCTCTTCCAGGAACGGCGCCAAGGGAACTGCGGGTATCTGCTGTGCTTCGGCGGATGCGCGGTTGAGCGTTTCAATCAACAGCTCATGCGACATTTCGGGCAAGTTGGGCTTCAGCGCGCCAGCAACCTCATCAACTGTTCCTGCGATAACGATGCTGTCTGCGTCATAGGTCTCTTGTTCGATATCGAACCCGATTGCCTTTCCCAACTCAGAGGCGCGCTGAGCGTCGCCATCGGCAAGCTGTTCCAGCGCGATGCGTCCGAACGCCCCCCAAGTGGCCGCAAAATCAAAAAGTGTGCCGTCCTTGTCGAACACGAGGGCGTCTATTGCCATGAAAAAGGCTCCTGTGGATTAAGTCCAGTGCATGTCCGAATTGCCAAACAATACCGCGCGGGCTTGGCCCGGTTCATCGTAAGGTACAGAATTGGCGTCACAAAAAGCGATCACCCACGAATCGTCAAGCAACAGAAAGTCCAATACCGATCCCAGGAACTCCGCCTCGCCCGCTCGGTCGCGCAGATCTTGAGCAGAGGCCCCGGTCGCACCAAGAAAAACAGGTAACAATTCCTCATTCCCAACCAGCCAACTCAGCACATTTATAGCCAGCGTTTCAGCGGAATTGGCAGAGATCGGCATAAATTGGCCTCGGGCATTGGCTTGGAAAGGGTTTGTTAACCAGAGTCATAAACACTTTGGCAACGCATGCAATCAAACGGTGAATGGCTATGTCTGTACAAGGCACCATACTCGTCCTCGACGGTGTTTCGACCAATCGCATAATGCTTAAGGTTCAACTGACGGCAGCCTGGTATCACGTCGTGCAAGGGGAAAGACTCGCCGGGCTTGGCGCATTACTCAGGCGGACCCGTCCTGATCTGGTTTTGACAGCCCAGACTTTGCCGGACGGTACAGCGGCAGATGTCAAGAAAGTGATGGCGTCTGATCCTGCGCTGATCGATGTACCAATTGTCGCGATTGCACCCCAAAACGACAAAGCCGCGCGGTTACGAGCACTGTCTGATGGTCTGGATGATGTTCTGGGCTATCCGTTCAAAGACACACTGTTACTCGCCCGGATACGCAGCTTGCTACGCGCGAGAGGAGACAGGCAGGATCTAAGCCTCAAAAGTGAGTCTCAGCCCATCGGATTTGGCGAACCGCCACAAGTACTGCTGGCTCCGCCAGCGACCGCACAGATCGCTATCTTGGCGCATTCAGCACGGACCGGCGCGTTGTGGGGCAAAACTCTGGCCAGTCAAACGCGGCACAACGTGACCAGCCATACACTTCCTGATCTCAAAGGTGTTTTGTCCGGGGCCACGCCGGATGCAATCGTCGTCGAGCTTATGCCAACCGCCTCTGGGCGTAACCTTCTGGCTGATCTTCGATCCCGCAGCGCAACGCGCAATACGGTGCTGATCGGGGTGTTGCCAGATGAAAACCCCGTACGCGCAGCCGAAGCATTGGACAACGGTGCAGATGCGATCTGCATGGGCGGGTTTCACACGGACGAGATTTCGTTGCGGTTGGAAACCCTGATTGCCCGCAAGACCCGAGACGACCGGCTACGTGCGGCTTTGCGGAAGGATTTGGCGGAATCGCTGACCGATCCACTGACCGGGTTGCACAATCGACGTTATGCCATGAGGGCCTTGCAGCAGATTGCACATCAGGCACCGGCTGCAGAACACGGGTTCGCAATCATGCTGGCCGATCTTGATCACTTTAAGGCAATCAATGACCGGTTTGGTCACGCCGCTGGTGATCTGGTGCTGACCGAAGCCGCCCGAAGGCTGCGCCTGGTAGTTGGGGAATCCGGTTTCGTAGCGCGCATCGGAGGGGAGGAGTTTATGATAGGGCTTCCCAATGCATCAGCGGAACTGGCTCTGAAACAAGCGAGAGAGGTTTGTAAGGCCATCCATGAAAAGCCCTTTCAACTGCCTAACAAGCCTACTCTTGTTCCCGTCACGATCAGTGTCGGGGTGAAGCTTTGCGCGCCGCCGGAACTCGCAACGCGCGACGAAAACGACGCGGTGGGGCGCCTGATCAACTCGGCGGACCAAGCGCTTTATGCCGCTAAAAAGGCAGGCCGCAACCGGGTGCAGATTCAAAAGAGCGCGGCGTAAGGAATCAATCCTGCTTCTTTGGTTTGCGCGGGCCCCTTTTGACCACTTTTTCCAGCCGGTCCGCGTATTCGGCGCGCTCCTCATCGCTCATAGTGGTAATCTGCGCCAGCCATTGCCGGTGAAGGGCTGTTTGCAAATCAGCAGTCGCCTTCGATTGCTGTTCAAGCAAAGTCTCAACCGCCGCTGGGTTAAACGGAACGACCCTCAATGCCTGGCTGAGCGCAGAGAAATCCTGCTTGCGGCCATGTGATCGCTTGCCGCGCAAGTCCGACAATTCGCCGCGCAGCGCTTTTCGATCCGGCTTGGGTAAGGCGTAGTACAACGCTGGGCCAAAGCCCGGCGGGGTGTCTACCCGATCATTTCCTTTGAAACGCATGACAGCGCCCAGAACAATGCCGACAACCAACAGGTTCAGAGCAAGCGAGACGGCCAGCGCAATCGGTATCCATTTACGCTTGGGTGCAGGATTATCGCTCATTCTGCGTCCTCCAGATAGTTTTCGTCCAGGTTCAGATCTGCCATCAGGTAATTCGATTCTTGCGACAGAAAGTAGTCAACGGGATCTGGCAAAAAGGTTGGGGCAGAAAACCCGATCCATACGCCCGCTGCGCTTGCAGCTACAAGGCCGCTCAAACCCTGCCAACCACCAATCACACTAATGCTGGATCGCCACGGCCAACGGCCTTTCGGGGCAATTCGAGATAGCCGAACCGCTTCGGCGTCGGTTTCGATTCGAACAGCAAGATCGTCCGGAAGTTCATTCCGCGTTGCGCGTGCCTGTGCAAACAGTTGGTCGAGTTCGTTATCCAGATCAGCCATGTTCGTACCCCAGTTCATCCCGGCGACCCGCCAGTATGGCGGTCAGGGACCTTTTCCCACGCGCGGTCAGGCTTTCAACGGCCTCGACCGAAATATCCATGATCCCCGCGATTTCGGGATTGGACAATTCTTCAATGTGCCTCAGAACCACCGCTTGCCGCTGCCGGTCCGGTAGTTGATCCAATGCCCCCTGCAAGGCATCTTTACGTGCTTCATCCTGAATCTGATCAACCACGCTGGCCCTACCATCTTCGGGCTCAGCCACATTATCCAACGCTTCAGGCCGCTTTTTTCGCCGCATATCCGCGCAGAGGTTCAGCGTCACTCGATACAGCCAGGTCGATATCTGCGCCTGTCCCGACATCCAATCGGGTGCCATCTTCCACAGCCGCATCATCGCCTCTTGGGTCACATCTTCGGCCTCGGTTTGGTTTCCCAGCATGCGCAAGGCCACGGAATAGCAGCGCGGTCCCAGACGTCCGGTCAACAAACGGGCTGCCGCCGCGTCCCCCTCAGCAAATCGGCCCAGCAACTCATTGTCGCTGGGCTCGGGCACGGCGGAAATTCCGCCGTGCGCCGTGTTCGGGTAAGAGGTCAGATCCTCCATCCCTTATCAGTTGTTGTCGGTGTCCGACTGCTGTTGCCGCTTGTGTTTCCGGCCCATTTTGCCCTTTGCATCCGCATATTCCTGTTCCGAGATCGATCCGTTTCCATCGGCATCGATACGCTCGAACATCTTGGAGGCACGGCGCGGTTTCGGCAATTCATCTTCGCTCAGGAAACCGTCAGCATTTGCATCGTGCTTTTCGAACATCTTGTTGACCCGCTCAGTCGCTTTGGTCTGTGCAGCAGCCTGCATCTCCTGAACGCTCAGTTGCCCATCGCCATCCGCATCTGCAGCGGTGAACTTTTGGTTGCGATGCGCGGTGATCTCGGCCTGAGTGACCTGCCCGTCGCCGTCGGCATCAAGTTCCTGAAATGTTGCTCGCGGCCCTTTGGCCGATGCCATTGTGCCAGTTACGGCGACTGCTGCAAGAACGACGGCCGAGATGAAGGTAGTGGTTTTCATTACAAAGTTCCTTGAATTTAGCGGCCCAGTACCGCTGTTGATACTTAGTCAAACGCGGGCCGAACGGCTTTCCGTCGCCATGGTGGCAACTTTTTTCACCGAGTTTGAAAAGCAGCGACAAGCTGATAGGCTGCGGGTGATCGCCACAAAGCGACGCACCCCCCTTTTCCGACGGGTTCGATACCGCCTATATCGCCCAAGGATAAACGCGTGAGACTCAAATGACTGCTCAAACGATCAACACCTCGGTCGAGGAAGACCGCCCAACCAAACCCGCACTGATCCGTGGGTTTCGTTGCAAATGCCCAAATTGCGGCGAAGGTAAGCTGTTGCACAGTTATCTCAAGGTGAACGATACCTGCACCGAATGCGGGCAGGAGTTGTTTCACCATCGCGCTGATGATGGCCCGGCCTACCTGACCATTCTGATCGTCGGTCACCTTTTGGCGCCCGCGCTGCATATGTCGTACGTGCACTGGCGCCCAGATCCATGGGTCATGGCGATTGGCTTTTCGATCGCTTGCGTCGCGCTGTCACTGTACCTTCTGCCCCGCCTGAAAGGTGCGGTGGTCGCCTATCAATGGGCGCGCCGGATGCATGGGTTCGGCAAAACTGCATGAGCGCAGACAAGACCGCCATTCGCAACGCCGCAACCGTCATCGTTCTGCGTGACAGGCTCAGCGATCCTTCGATCTTGATGGGGCAGCGTGGCGCGAAGGCGGCGTTCATGCCCAACAAGTTTGTCTTTCCCGGTGGTGCAGTCGATCCTGCCGATGCTGACATAACGCTCAGCACACCTCTGCCCGATCTCTGCACCGAGCGCTTGTCACAGCAATCCCAACCGGGCCTACAGAATGCGCTGGCTGCTGCTGCGATCCGGGAATTGTGGGAAGAGACCGGGCTGATCCTTGGCCAACCGGGTGAATGGCCGGGGGCAGCCCCGCCCGATTGGCAAAGCTTTGCGCAGATGGGTTATCTGCCTTCCGCCGAAGCGTTGCAATTCGTCTTTCGCGCCGTTACGCCCCCCGGGCGACCTCGCCGATTTGATGCCAGGTTTTTTTTGGTCGATGCCGATGCGATTCACGGCGATTTGGATGATTTCACTCATGCCTCGGACGAGTTATCGCATCTGCAATGGGTCAAGATCAGCCAAGCCCGCGAATTCGATCTGCCATTCATCACCGAAGTCGTCTTGGCCGAGATTGCAGCACGCACCGCAGACCCGAAGCCGCCAGAGACCGTGCCTTTCTTCCTCAACGACGAAGAGGCCAGCCTGTTCTTGCAGCTTCGGGGATATCCGATGCCTTATGCGGATTAGCGCATCCGGCTGACGACCACCGTGACCTCGGGCTTCTTGCCAATCTCGGCCTGCGCGGTCTGACGCGCGATCCGGCGCAACCCTTCTTCCAGCTTGTCGTCATCGCGCAAAGTCTTGGAACCCGCGCGCATCAGGAACTGGTTCAGGTCTTCTTCCAACACTTCGACCAGCCCCGCGCGGGACGATCCCATCTCGGGCAGCCCCATGGTATCGCACCAAGGCTCACCCAACGGTTCGTCTTCTTCGTCCAGTATGACCGTGATCGTGATGTGGCCGTTCAGCGCCATACGGATGCGATCGCGCACGACGCCGTCCAGGGCACCGATCTTGACCGTACCATCCAGATAGGTGCGACCGGTCTCGATATAGTCCGCGACCTTCGGAGCATTGCCAGTCAAATCCAGCATGGTGCCGTTTACTGCCAAAATCCCAGTGCGCCCGCCTTCTTCGGCCAGCTTGGCATGTTCTCGCAGGTGGCGATGTTCGCCGTGCATCGGGATGACCATCTGCGGATCGATAAGCGCGTGAACCTTTTCCAGATCAGGCCGATTGGCGTGCCCTGAGACGTGATACAGCCCCGAGCTGTCATCGACCACATCTACACCCTTCTCGCTGAGTTGGTTCATGATGCGGATCACGCCGCGTTCATTACCCGGAATAGTCTTGGACGAGAACAGGAACAAATCGCCTTCTTTCGCTTCAAGCCCGCGATACTTGCCACGCGCCAGTTGGGCGCTGGCGGCACGGCGTTCACCTTGGCTACCGGTGACGATCAGCATCAGGTTCGCGCGGGGGACATCCAACGCCTCTTCTGCGCTGATGACCTTTGGAAAGTCGCTAAGGATACCTGTTTCGGTCGCCGCCTCGATCATCCGTCTCATCGCACGACCCAGCAGCACGACCGAGCGTCCTGCCTTCTGCCCCGCCTCGGCCAGCGTCTTCACCCGCGCCACGTTCGAAGCAAAGGTTGTCGCGATGACCATACCGCTGGCACCCTGCACAAGCCGCGTGATTTCGGGCCCGACTTCGGATTCCGAGCGTCCGGGATGGGACGAAAACACGTTGGTGCTGTCGCAAACCAGCGCTTTGACGCCCGATTTGGCCACTTCGGACCACAAGTCGGGATCAAACGGCTCACCCACGATTGGGTTGGCATCCAGTTTGAAATCACCCGTATGCACCACCCGGCCCGAAGGAGTATCGATGATCAGCCCCGCACTTTCGGGGATCGAATGCGATACCGGCAGAAAACCAATTGTAAACGGACCTGCCTTGATCTGCTCCGGCCATGGCGACACGGTATGCACCGCTTCGGTCGGATGACCATGTTCCTCCATTTTGCGGCGTGCAATATTGGCCGTGAACGCGCGCGCATAGATCGGAGCGCCCAAAGCCTCGTAACAATGCGCGACCGCGCCAACATGATCTTCGTGCGCGTGGGTCACAAACACCGCCTCAAGCCGGTCGGCGCGTTCTTTTAGCCAAGTTATGTCGGCAAAAATCAGATCAACACCCGGCGAAGTATCCATGTCTGGAAACGCCACGCCCAGATCCACTAGGATCAACCGCTCTTGCCCCGGCTTGCCATAGCCGTAGACATAGGCATTCATGCCAATTTCGCCTGCACCGCCCAGCGGCAAATAGATCAGTCGTTCACTGCTCATGTTGAGCTATTTTCCTTGTTATAGCGATGGATCACGGTCAGACCGTGCATCGTCAGATCATCTTCGATAGCGTCAAAACCCACGTCTGCCTGATCGAACAGAGGCGCCAGCCCCCCGGTACCGACGACTTTCATCTCCATTCCGTATTCGGATTTGACGCGTGAGATCAGACCTTCGATCAGGCCGGAATACCCCCAGTACACGCCGGATTGGATGCAGCCAACAGTGTTGGTTCCGATAACTTTGTCGGGTCGCGTAATATCAATATGCGGCAGCGCCGCTGCGCCCTGATGCAATGCTTCGAGGCTTAGGTTCACACCGGGGGCGATGATACCCCCGACATATGCGCCGTCAGCCGCGACCACATCGAAATTCGTGGCTGTCCCAAAGTCGACCACAACCACATTTCCGCCATGGCGGTCAAAGGCCGCCGCCGCATTGGCCAATCGGTCCGGGCCAGGTACCGTGCCTTCATCGACGCGTGGATTAACCGGCAATAGGCAATCTGGTTTACCGATGACAAGCGGGCGGCATCCGAAAAACCGATCTGCAAAAACCCGAAGGTTGAACACAACACGTGGCACGGTTGAGGCGATGATCACGTCTGTAATATCCGCCTCAATCCCGTAGTGTTTCACCAAGGTTGAATACCAAGTGAAATACGCGTCCGCTGTACGTGCGTGATGGGTTGACGTACGCAGGGTACACAGAAACTTCTCACCGTCCCAGATCGAGAAAACGGTGTTGGTATTGCCGCAATCAATCGCCAGAAGCATCTTTGCCCCCTTTAGAAATAGACATCCGCGGCCGGAATACTGACACGGCCCTTGGCGGTGTTTAGGACAAGGCTGCCACCTACGTCCACCGTTTCAAACGTACCCACAGTTTCTGACGCAGCGGTACGGGCGGTAATTACCTCGCCCAACCGCGCAGCGCGCGAAAGCCAGGCGATGCGGATCGGCTCGAACCCATAGGTCATGAACTGCGTTTCGTAATGCGCATAGCCCGAAGCCAATTCGGTCAGAAAATCCTCGGGTGTCACCAAAGCACCAGTTTCCGAAAGCAATGAGACCGGGCGCACCGCCCCTGCTTCGACATTGTCAGCACTTGGAGCCTCGGAAAGATTGACGCCAATCCCGATCGCCAAATGCGTAACACCTCGGCCCTGCCCTGTGCTTTCAAGCAAGATACCGGCCAGTTTACCGCCGTTCAGCAGTACATCATTGGGCCATTTCAGGGACAAGCCGCTGGCCCGCCCAGTCACCGCCACACACGCATCAAATAGCGCCAACGCGGCAACAAAGCTCCGCAGCGCCGCCTGCTCTGGATCACCCGGCGGGCGCATCAGCAGGGTTGCGGCCAGATTGCCCGTGGGATTGACCCAAGCGCGCCCACGACGCCCCCGTGCGGCAGTCTGTCGATGCGCCATGATCCAAACCGGCCCCGCAGCGGAAGGAGCCAGCCGCGCAGCCTCGTTCAGGGTGCTGTCCACCTCCTGCAGCACGTGCAGACCATATCCTTGGGGCCAGTCGCTCATGTCAAAAAGGCCCGGTACAACGCCCGAGCCCCTTTGCTGTGTTTCGGATTGGGATCAATTGACAAGCGTTGTCGCCGCAGCGGCCGCCGCGCCCTCGATGCCAAATTGGTAGAATACTCCGATCAGCATCAGCGCCGCAGACCCCATCAATGCGCCCCACAGAACGGGTGACGAGCGGGTTTCGATTGGGTCTTCGTTCTCGGCCCCGAAATACATGTAATACACGATGCGCAGATAATAGAACGCGCCGATGACCGAAGCGATCGCAGATGCGATCACCAGACCGGTCAGCCCAGCCTCGATCCCGGCCTGCCAAACACCGAACTTGGCAAAGAAACCAAGCATCGGCGGCACGCCTGCAAGGCTGAACATCAAGATCAGAACAGCAAGCGCCTTGCCCGGATCTCGTTTCGAGTATTGCCGCAGTGCGTCGATATCGGTCACTGGCTTGCCGTCACGCTCCATCATCAGGATGAACGCGAAGGTACCAATGTTCATCGTCACATAGATCGCCAGATACATCAGCATGGCTTTGACGCCCATTTCGGTGCCTGCGGCCAGGCCGATCAGCGCATAACCCATGTGGGCAATGGACGAAAACGCCATCAGTCGCTTGATGTCACGCTGCCCGATCGCCGCAACAGCGCCCAGAAGCATCGACAGAACCGAAAGCAGGATGATCACCTGCTGCCAATCTTGGACAACACCCCCGAAGGCATCATGCAAGACACGCGCAAACAAGGCCATGGCGGCCACCTTGGGTGCGGTCGCGAAGAAAGCCGTGATCGGCGTTGGCGAACCTTCGTACACATCCGGTGTCCACATATGGAACGGCACGGCCGAGACCTTGAACGCAAGGCCCGAGATCAACAGAACCAGACCAAACAGCAGCCCCAGCGAGACATCATCATGATGCACCGTCTGGATGATGCCCGAGAACAACGTGGTTCCGGTAAAGCCATAAACCAGCGATGCCCCGTAAAGCAGCAGACCGGAGCTGAGCGCACCCAGAACGAAATACTTCAGGCCTGCCTCGGTCGATTTGGCGCTGTCCCGGCGCAGCGCGGCTACGACATAAAGCGACAGGGATTGCAGCTCTAGCCCCATGTAAAGTGACATCAGATCGCCCGCGCTGACCATCATCATCATGCCGACAGCCGCCAAAGCGACCAGCAGCGGGTATTCAAACCGCAGCAAACCACGGCGCGCCATGTAGTCCTGGCTCATCAGCAGAACTGCAGCAGCGGACAGCAGGATCGCTACTTTGGCAAAGCGCGCAAAGCCGTCGTCCACAAACATGCCATTGAAAGCCACGTTGGTTCCGTCGCCATTCATCGCAATCCAGATCGCCAGAATGGCCATCAGACCAGATGTCGACCAGACCAGAACCGGGGCAAGCCCGTCTTTGGTCGCGTAGACAGCTCCGATCAGCGCCGCCATCGCATATACAGCCAGAACGATTTCCGGCAGGATTATTGTCAGATCAGCTTGGATCATGCCTCCAAAGCCTCCTTAATGCGAAGCGGCTGTCTGGGATGCGGCCTCAGCCGCGGTCAGAGCCGTGTCATAG
The DNA here is from genome assembly GCF_056537425.1 of Ruegeria sp. CE9. Classification (NCBI taxonomy): domain Bacteria; kingdom Pseudomonadati; phylum Pseudomonadota; class Alphaproteobacteria; order Rhodobacterales; family Roseobacteraceae; genus Ruegeria; species Ruegeria sp. CE9. The sequence continues at coordinate 321,987 of NZ_JBQFRO010000004.1, forward strand.
TTCGAAATCAGCGCAGCGGTGGATTGTCCGATCACATCGGTCACCAGCGACGGATAGATCCCTAGCAGTATCGTCATGAGGATCAGCGGTGCGAAGATCAGGCGCTCACGGGAACTCATGTCGGTCATCGCCTTCAGGCTTTCCTTGATCAGATCGCCGAAGACCACCCGACGGTAGAGCCACAGCGCATAACCGGCCGAGAAGATCACACCGGTTGCAGCCACAGCCGTCACCCAGGTGTTGACCTGGAACGCGCCCATCAGGGTCAGGAATTCTCCGATAAACCCGGACGTGCCCGGCAGGCCGACATTGGCCATGGTGAACAGCATGAAAACCAGCGCATAGGCGGGCATGCGAATGACCAGGCCGCCATAAGCCTCGATATCGCGGGTGTGCATCCGGTCGTAGATCACGCCGACGCACAAGAACAGCGCCGCCGAGATGAACCCGTGGCTGAGCATCTGGAAGATCGCGCCGTCAATGCCCTGCTGGTTCGCCGCAAAGATGCCCATGGTCACAAAGCCCATATGCGCGACCGAGGAATAGGCGATCAGTTTTTTCATATCCTCCTGCACCAGCGCCACCAGCGAGGTATAAACGACCGCAATCGCCGACATCCAAAGCACCAGATCGGTCATCACGGCCGAGCCCACGGGGAACATCGGCAGACTGAACCGCAGGAAGCCATAGCCGCCCATCTTCAAGAGGATCGCCGCCAGTACAACCGAACCCGCGGTCGGCGCTTGCACGTGCGCATCTGGCAACCACGTGTGTACCGGCCACATCGGCATTTTCACTGCAAAGGATGCGAAGAACGCCAAGAACATCAGCGTCTGCATGCCGCCGACGATATAGATGCCCAGCACGCTGAACCCATCCGACGAGAACTGATGGCTCATCAGCGCTTCGATATCCGTGGTGCCCGCATCAGCGTACATCGCAACCATCGCCACCAGCATCAGCACCGAGCCGAGGAAGGTGTAGAGGAAGAATTTGAAGCTTGCGTATATCCGATCCTTGCCACCCCAGATGCCGATGATCAGGAACATCGGGATCAGACCGGCCTCGAAGAACAGGTAGAACAGCACCAGATCCAGCGCCATGAAGACGCCCAGCATCAACGTTTCCAGCAGCAGGAACGCGATCATGTATTCCTTGACCCGATCCGTCACGTTCCAACTGGCCAGAATGGTCAGCGGCATGATGAAGGTGGTCAGCAGGACGAACAGAACGCTGATGCCGTCGACACCCATCTTGTATTTCAGTCCCAGCAGCCACTCGCCCTCTTCCACCATCTGGAAGCCGGTGTTCGAGGGATCAAAGCCGGTATAGATGCCAATCGAGACCAGGAAGGTCACAGTCGTTGCGATCAAAGCCACCCATTTGGCGTTGCGTTGCGCATCAGGATCGTCCCCGCGCAGAAACAGTGCCAGAATCGCCGCTGCCGCTGCCGGAGTGAAGGTTACGATCGATAGGATGAGATCCATTAGTGTGCGCCTCCGCCGATCGACATCCAGGTGACAAGGGCAGCGATGCCCAAGACCATCCAGAAGGCGTAAGTAAAGATGTAACCGGTCTGAGCCTTGCCTGCGAGGCGGGTGAAGAAGGGCACAACGCCCATCGCAACCCCATTCAGGAAGCCATCGATTGTGTTGCCGTCACCGCGTTTCCACAGGAATCGACCAAGTGCGACAGTAGGTTTGACAAAGATCGCATCGTAGATCTCGTCGAAATACCACTTGTTCAACAGGAACAGGTACAGCGGACGTTGGTTCGCAGCCAGACGCGCAGGCAGCGAGGTGTTCACGATGTAGAACCAATAGGCCACTATGAACCCAAGCAACATCGCAACGAAGGGCGAGACCTTGACCCATTTCGGAACCGCATGGGCATCGTCAAGCACGGTGTTGTCCGGCGCCATATACAGCGCACCCTCACCCGGTTGACCAGCGAACACATAGTGATGATCACCATGGTCGTCTTTATCTCCATGCGCCGCATCGTCGCCATGGGAGTCATCGGTATGCGAGTCATCGTTATGGCCCTGATCGGCATGTGTGTCTTCGCCGTGACCATCATCGCCATGCGCCTCACCATGCTCTGACGCTTCGGCCACCGGAATTCCGTAAAACTTGCCGACTTTATCCGTATGTCCGAAGAAGTTGCCATACCAGATCATGCCGGCGAAGACTGCGCCCAAGGACAAGACCCCCAGCGGGATCAACATGACCATCGGGCTCTCATGCGCGTGCTCATGGGTATGCTTGTCCCCACGTTCTTCACCATAAAAGGTCAAGAAGATGAGGCGCCAGCTATAGAACGAGGTGAAGACAGCCGCGATAACCAGCATCCAGAAGGCGTAGCCTGTGCCACCTGCAAAGGCGCTTTCGATGATCGCGTCTTTTGACAGGAAGCCTGCAAAACCAAAGGTGGTTAGCGGGATGCCAACACCGGTGATGGCCAGCGTCCCGATCATCATCGCCCAGTACGTATATGGGATTTTCTTCCGCAACCCGCCGTACTCAGTCATCTCTTGCTCGTGATGCATGGCGTGGATCACAGAACCCGCGCCAAGGAACAACAGCGCCTTGAAGAACGCGTGCGTCAGCAGGTGGAACATCGCCGCCGAGTACATGCCGACACCCGCTGCCACGAACATGTATCCCAGCTGGGAACAGGTCGAATAGGCGATCACGCGCTTGATGTCTGTCTGAACCAGACCCACGGTCGCGGCAAAGAATGCAGTCGAGGCCCCAAGGAATGTGATGAAACCAGTCGCGCCCGGCGCGAACTCCATCAGCGGCGACATACGGCAGACGAGGAAGACACCGGCCGTCACCATGGTTGCGGCGTGGATCAGGGCTGACACAGGAGTCGGGCCTTCCATCGCATCCGGCAGCCAGGTGTGCAGGATCAACTGCGCCGATTTACCCATCGCGCCGATGAACAGCAGAACACAGATCACTTCGATGGCTGTCCACTCGCCCCAAAGGAAGTGCAGTTTCTCCTCGGCCAGAGCCGGAGCCGATGCAAAGACATCCGAGAAATTGATGCTGTCCGTCAGCAAGAAGATCGCAAAGATCCCCAGCGCAAAGCCAAAGTCACCGACACGGTTTACGATGAACGCTTTCATCGCTGCCGCATTGGCAGAAGGCTTGCGATAATAGAACCCGATCAGCAGGTATGAGGCAACGCCTACGCCTTCCCAGCCAAAGAACATCTGTACCAAGTTGTCCGCCGTTACCAGCATCAGCATGGCGAAGGTGAAGAACGACAGATAGGCAAAGAAGCGCGGCTTATAGCTTTCGCCTTCGCGCCATTGCGGATCGTGATCCATGTAGCCAAAGGAATAGAGGTGCACCAACGCCGAGACGGTCGTCACCACGATCAACATAATCGCGGTCAGACGGTCCAGACGAATAGCCCAGCTTGTCGAGAGCGAGCCGCTCTCGATCCAGCGCAGGATTTCGATCTGTTGGGTGACGCCATCGAAGGTGAAGAACACGATCCAGCTCAGCAGACACGCCAGAAACAGCAGCCCGGTGGCGGTCCACATCGCCGCCTTTTCGCCAATGAACTTCCAGCCAAATCCGCAGATCAGCGCACCCATGAGCGGGGCAAAGAGGATGGTTGTTTCCATAGTTCTCTTAGCCCTTCATCATATTGACGTCTTCAACCGCGATGGTGCCGCGGTTGCGGAAGAAGCAGACCAGAATGGCCAGACCAATCGCCGCCTCGGCCGCCGCTACGGTCAGCACGAACAGCGTAAACACCTGCCCGACCAGATCGCCCAGAAAGCTGGAGAACGCCACAAGGTTGATATTCACCGCCAAGAGCATCAACTCGATGCTCATCAGCAGGATGATGACGTTCTTGCGGTTCAGGAAGAGACCGAAGATGCCGATGACGAACAGCGTCGCCGCGACCGTAAGATAGTGTTCAAGTCCGATCATATTGACGATCCTGTCCCTCTCACGACGCCGAAATCTTTAAAAGATTTCAGGCCGATTTTTTTTGAAAAAATCGAGTCTCTCACAATCCCTGCCCCGGTTTCACGTCCTTCAACTCCATCGCCTTGGCCGGGTCGCGCATCATCTGGCCGACGATGTCCTGACGTTTGATGTCCTGACGGTGGCGCAGCGTCAGCACAATGGCGCCGATCATGGCGACCAGCAGGATTAGGCCCGCCAGTTGGAACAGAAGGAAGTATTGATCGTAAAGAATGACGCCAAGCGCCTCAGTGTTGTGGCGGTCGGTCGGGACCGGCTGAGCCAGATTGGCCGCCGCGCCCTGTGCGCTGTCCCAGGCCCCAAAGGCCATGACGAACTGCATCAGAATGACCAGACCGATCAGCAGGGCCAGCGGCATATAGCGCGCCATTTCAGCCTTGAGCTCGGCAAAGTCCACGTCCAACATCATAACTACGAACAGGAACAAAACCGCGACCGCGCCGACATAAACGATGATCAGCAGCATCGCCACGAACTCAGCCCCCAGCAGCACAAACAGCCCCGCCGAGGACAGGAACGACAGGATCAGCCACAGCACCGAGTGCACCGGCTGGCGGCTGATCACCGTGAACAGCCCGCCGGTGATGGCGCTGATGGCAAACAGGTAGAAGGCAAAGACGGTCATTGATCCTCATCCTCGTTATCGCCCAGAACCTCTTGCGCCAGATCCAGCGCGCGGGTCATGGCCGGGATGCCGGCAAAGACCGACATCTGACCGATCGTTTCCACGATCTCTTGTTTCTTCGCACCCGCTTCCAGCGCATGACGCACGGTCTGGCGCACGGCGCTATCGGCCTGCGCGCCCTGACAGGTCAGCCCAGCCAGCGTCAGCAGCAGGCGCGTTTTGGCATCCAGACCATCTTTGTTGACGGTATTGCCAAACATCATCTCCATGACCTCTTTGGGCATGGTCGGCCACAGCGCCTCGAACCCCTTGGGCGAGAAATTCTCCATCGCCGGGTTCATCGCCTTGGCCATGTCCTGAGCCTGCTTCATCATCAGCTCAAAAGGGTTTGTAGGATTATCAGTCATTGGGGGCGCAACCAGTAAGCCGTCGATGCGACAAAAATGAGAATATACAGCAAGACGTCTAATCCCCGTTTCTTGAACTTCGACAAAACTAGATCAGCCCCAAAGAACAACGCGCACAATCCGAGCCCAAAAAGAACTGCTTCAACTGCCCCAGCGAAACCCATATGCCACCGGGTTAAGGCAAGTATCGAGAAACCCGTAAGCAAGACGAGATAAAACCTCCACTGCGATAAGAACACCTTCATCATCGGTACGGCGCGTCCATTTCCAGATTGCGAGCGATCTCGGCCTCCCAGCGTTCGCCATTGTCCAGCAGTTTTTCCTTGTCGTAGAACAGCTCTTCCCGGGTTTCGGTCGCGAATTCGAAATTCGGGCCCTCGACGATGGCATCAACCGGACATGCCTCCTGGCAGAAACCGCAATAGATGCACTTGGTCATGTCGATGTCATACCGCGTGGTGCGGCGGCTGCCGTCTTCGCGCGGTTCTGCGTCGATAGTGATCGCCTGCGCCGGGCAAATCGCCTCACAGAGTTTGCAAGCGATGCAGCGTTCTTCACCGTTCGGATACCGGCGCAAGGCATGCTCACCCCGGAAACGCGGCGACAGTGGTCCCTTTTCATGCGGGTAGTTCACGGTGGCCTTGGGGGCGAAGAAATATTTCAGCCCCAGCTTCATGCCAACCCAAAAGTCCTGCAGAAGGAAGTATTTGGCAGCGCGGGTATAGTCGATTTGGGTCATATCAGCCTCCTACGCTCCACCGCGCAAACGCGCCCCAGAACCAGTCGAATTTTGCGGCAAAGGCCACGAAGACCACCCAGACCAGCGAGAACGGCAGGAACACTTTCCAGCCCAGCCGCATAAGCTGATCATAGCGGTAGCGGGGCGTGATCGCCTTGACCATCGCGAAGAGGAAGAAGAAGAACGCCATCTTGGCGACCATCCACAGCACTCCGTCCGGCAAGCCCGGGATCGGTGACAGCCAACCGCCGAAGAACAGCAGCGAGGTCAGCGCGCACATCAGGAAGATGGCGATGTATTCACCGGCCATGAACAGCAGGAAGGGCGTAGCTGAGTATTCGACCTGATAACCCGCAACCAGTTCTGATTCCGCCTCCGGCAAATCAAACGGTGGGCGGTTGGTTTCAGCCAATGCCGAGATGAAGAACAGGAAGACCATCGGGAAATGCGGCAGCCAGTACCAGCTGAAGAACCCGAACGAGCCGTCCTGAGCCCGCACGATGTCGCCGAAATTCATCGAACCGGTCGAGATGATGATGCCGATGATGATCAGGCCGATGGAGACTTCGTAGGAAATCATCTGCGCAGCCGAGCGCAACGACCCAAGGAACGGGTACTTTGAGTTCGACGCCCAACCACCCATAATCACACCATAAACCTCTAACGAGGAGACGGCGAAAACATAGAGGATTGCCACGTTCAGATCGGACAGAACCCAGCCATCATTGAACGGGATCACCGCCCATGCAATCATCGCCAGCACGAAGGATGTGAGCGGCGCCAGCATGAAAACTGTGCGGTCGGCTCCCGCCGGTATCACGACCTCTTTGACTACATATTTCAGCGCGTCAGCCACCGATTGCAGCAGGCCGTAGACCCCTACCACGTTGGGTCCGCGGCGCATTTGGACGGCGGCCCAGATCTTGCGGTCTCCGTAAACGAGGAACAACAGCGAAATCATCACAAAGGCCACAACAGCAAGCACTTGCGCCAGAATGATGATGGCTATTCCGCCTGGGGTGTTAAAGAATTCAGCCATTGGTCCTCACACCGTGGGTATTCCGTTTTCCGCGTGCGATGCAAAGGCCATTTGCCTGCGCAATCTGCGGCTGGGTCGGCGCGTTGGTGTAAACAGCATCTGCCGTCATTGCGCCACCCTTAATCTTAGGTTTCACACACAATTCTGGCGCGGTGAGCTGCCACTCCGCCGCTGCGTTGGTTCGCGATATGAAACGGGTTGGGGTCATTCCGCCGCGATCTTCTCGGATTTGCGGGCCTGAGATTGTGCAGAAAGTTCGGCCATCAATTGCGATGCCCGTGCGATTGGGTTGGTCAGATAGAAATCCTTGATCGCATAGTGGAATGTGGCCTTGCCCAGAGAAGCGGCCTTCAGCGCCTGAACTTCATTCTCGATCACTTCATCAATCTGAGCGAGATGCGGCACTGCTTCGATCAGTGCAGTACGCAGTTGCGCAAGCGAGTCGAAGGGCAGCGTTGCGCCCAGTTCGGCGGACAAGGCCCGCAAAATCGCCCAGTTTTCCTTGGCCTCACCCGGCGCAAACCCGGCGCGCATGGCAAGTTGCGGGCGGCCTTCGGTGTTCACGAAAAGCCCGTTTTCCTCGGTATAAGCCGCGCCCGGCAGGATTACATCGGCGCGGTGTGCACCCCGGTCACCGTGGCTGCCTTGATAGATCACAAATGCGCCTTCGCCGATTTCAACCTCATCCGCGCCGAGGTTATAGATCACATCTGCCGCGCTGATGGCGACCATGCCACCTTCATTGGTAGCACCTACGTCCATCGCACCCACGCGCGAGGCTGCTGTGTGCAAAACAATCAGGCCACTTTCGGTATTCGCCGCAATGGTTTGCGCGGCGGCCAGCACGGCAGCACCGTCTGCCTCTTGCAGCGCGCCCTGACCAACGATGACCAGAGATGGCTTACCCTTGATCTCATCATCGCCGCCCATATCGACTGCTTTTTGCAGCGCGGCACGGTCATCACCCATATGGTGATAGTCGTAAGTCAGGTCGACAGCAGGCCCAACCAGAGCCACCTCAGCTCCATGCGCCCACGCCTTGCGGATGCGTGCGTTCAGAACCGGAGCCTCTTCACGCGGGTTGGTTCCAATAAGCAAGATACGCTCAGCCGTGTCGATATCTTCAATCGCTGCGGTCCCGGCATAAGCACCGCGATTTCCAGCAGGCAGTTTTGCCCCATCGGTGCGGCATTCAACGATGCCACCCTGCCCTTCGATCATCTGTTTCAGCGCGAATGTGGCCTCAACCGGAGCCAGATCACCGACAATCCCGGCTGGCTTCTCAGCCGCTTTCAGTGCCTCGGCGGCTTTGGTCAAAGCCTCGGGCCAAGTGGCTGGTCGCAGCTTGCCGTTCTCACGCACATACGGTTTGTCCAGCCGTTGGCGCCGCAACCCGTCCCAGACAAAGCGGGTCTTGTCACTGATCCATTCTTCGTTCACGCCATCATGGTTGCGCGGCAGGAAGCGCATCACTTCGCGCCCTTTGGTATCCACGCGGATGTTCGAACCCAGTGCGTCCATCACATCGATGCTTTCGGTCTTGGTCAGTTCCCAAGGACGGGCGGTGAAGGCATACGGCTTCGAAGTCAGCGCCCCAACCGGGCAAAGATCAATGATGTTGCCCTGCAGGTTCGAGTCCAGCGTCTGGTTAAGATACGAAGTGATTTCGGCATCTTCTCCGCGACCCGTCTGGCCCATCTGAGTGATCCCGGCAACCTCGGTGGTGAAGCGCACACAGCGGGTGCAGCTAATGCAGCGCGTCATGGCAGTACCAACCAACGGACCCAGATCCAGATCATCCACTGCCCGTTTGGCTTCTTTGAAGCGCGTGCCAGACAGGCCATATGCCATGGCCTGATCCTGCAGGTCGCATTCACCACCCTGATCGCAGATAGGGCAATCCAGCGGGTGGTTGATCAGAAGGAACTCCATCACCCCTTCGCGGGCCTTCTTGACCATGGGCGAGTTCGTCTTGACCACCGGTGCCTGGCCTTCCGGGCCCGGACGCAGGTCACGCACCTGCATCGCGCATGAGGCTGCAGGTTTCGGCGGCCCGCCCACAACCTCAACCAGACACATCCGGCAGTTTCCGGCGATCGACAGACGCTCGTGATAGCAAAAGCGCGGCACCTCGACCCCGGCCTGCTCACAGGCCTGGATCAGTGTCATCGCACCATCGACTTCGATTTCCTGCCCATCGATATTGACTTTGCGGAGGTCAGACATGGTCTAGTTCGCCCTCAAATACACGCCAATGGCGCTGTTTCTTTCAATCTCTTTCCACCCCAACGTGCAGAAAGAATTGGGATTTCCGTACGACACACCGTTTTGGGCAAGATATGCCTCACCTTTGGCACGCATCCGGTCTTTTTCGGCATCCGAGTCGACATAGGCGCGGATTTCAGAGTCCGAATATCCCAGTTTGTTTGCTTTGGATCGCAGATCCCACATCACACCAATCGCCTTAAGCCGCCGCCCGCTGATCGAGGGGCAATACTCGGATATCTCGTTTGCGATGGCGATGTAGTAGAGTTCGTTGTCAATCTCTTTGACATTCCTCAATGGTGGTTTGGCTTCGGCCACAACGGGCACAGAAATCGCGAAAATCGTGGCCATCAGTTTTGCTAGAGACATAACATTTCCTTTCGTCTTGGGTTTCCCAAGACGACGGCCAACGGCCCTGCTATGCAATAACAGCGAACCGGTCCCATGGTGATATGCGATACGATCGTTCATGGTCTCTGGCAGCTTCCGGCAAAGGTCAGCTTGTCATTCTCAAGACGCAGGTTTTGCGGTTCCGTGTCCGGGCCAACCTTCCACGTTATTCTGGACGACCCAAAATTCTGAATGCAGAATTTTGTCCCCTCATAGCGGCCTGCCTCGCGCGCGCCGTCCAGCGATTGCGAAACGCCGTTCACAGTGACCGTGAAATCAGTGGGCGTTGCCTTCTTGTCCACATGTTTGGCCTTGGCATTAAAGTATATGCCGTCAAACGCCACACGCGTCGCCCGCGAAGGCGCAGTTCCACATGCTGCTACAAGCAAACTTCCGAGCACCACAATCGTCGTTGCGCGAACACGTTTCGCCATCAAGACCACTCCTGTTTCGTGGCTGGCGCTTGTATCAGTCGCTCGCTTGTACGGGAAGTTTTGTGCATCAACATCCCGTTCACTCCGCTGCGACCTGCGCGCAACGATTGTCGCGCCACTTGCTGGCCTGTTTCAATTCTGCCCAACCAAATGCATCTTCACCCGGTCCGTCCGAACGCAGTTTTTCCAACCGATCCAGCGCTTCTGCTAAACTGGGTTGATGCCCGTTCGGCACCCACCACATGACAAAATGCTGCTCACCGAGAACTTCAAACCACTCTTGGCGGCGTTCGTAGAACTGTTTGTGGATGGTCCCCCAAATGAATTTCTCAAGGCTGGCAACATCCTCCCAAACGGTCAAATTTGCGACAAACTGCGGGTCACCGCCAATATTGTTTTCGGTATTGCCGGTTCCCGGCTCGCCTGAGCCTTCCATCATCCAGACAAAACCCGGCATCCGCTTGCCCAGCCCGTTGACGCGATCAAGGTTGGCCATGAATTCAGCCACGCGCGGGTCGTCGGTCGGTGCCAACAAACGGCCGATATTCAGCTCGGCCAAGTGATATTCGTTAGGCTGGATCAAAACGCAGCCACCAATGCGATAAGGCCAAGGATGAACATGCAGGCCCATCCAGCCACATACGCCACAGAACGAATACCGCTATGCGGCTTGCCCATCCCACGCAGGTGGATCACCAGCATCACGATACGCGCCAACAGCGCGATCGATGCCAGCAGGTTAACCCAGAACGGGCTCGCCCCCAGCAGGATCGCCGCAACGGTCACAGTCAGGAATGCAGGCAGGGTTTCCGTGCCGTTCAGGTAAGCGCGGTTCAGGCGATAGGCTTTGTCCGAATAATCCTGATCCGGAGTGGCACCCGGTGCCAACCCCTTGCCCGCCTTGGCCAGTGCCGAAAACGGCGACAAGAACAGAACGATTAGGGTGAAAATCACCAGCGACGCAATTGCGTGAGAATATTCGGCAAAGACTTCCATAAGGTTTACTCCGCTGCCATCGCACCCATACGGCCCGATTTCTGGGCCTTGATGCGGTCCTCGATCTCTTCCCGGAAATTGCGGATCAGGCCCTGGATCGGCCAGGCTGCCGCATCACCCAACGCGCAGATGGTGTGACCTTCGACCTGCTTGGTCACATCGAACAGCATGTCGATCTCTTCCAGCTCGGCCTCGCCGCGCACCAGGCGATCCATCACACGCATCATCCAGCCAGTGCCTTCACGGCATGGCGTACACTGACCGCAGCTTTCGTGCTTGTAGAATTTCGATAGACGCCAGATCGCTTTGATGATGTCTGTGGACTTGTCCATCACGATAACGGCGGCAGTGCCCAAGCCCGAGCCCAGTTCACCGCGCAGATAGTCAAAATCCATGATCGCATCGCGCATGTTCTCACCACGCACGCAAGGAACAGATGAGCCACCGGGGATCACCGCCAGCAGATTGTCCCAACCGCCGCGAATACCGCCGCAATGTGTCTCGATGAGTTCCTCGAAGGAAATCGACATCGCCTCTTCAACGACGCAAGGGTTGTTTACATGGCCCGAGATCGCAAACAGCTTGGTGCCGGCGTTGTTCTGACGGCCAAAACCTGCGAACCAGTCCGCGCCGCGACGCAGGATGGTAGGCACAACGGCGATGGATTCAACATTGTTCACCGTGGTCGGACAGCCATAAAGCCCCGCCCCCGCCGGGAACGGAGGTTTCATCCGCGGCATACCCTTCTTGCCTTCAAGGCTTTCGATCAGGGCAGTTTCCTCGCCGCAGATATAGGCACCAGCCCCATGATGCAGGAACAGGTCGAAATCCCAGCCCGAACCAGCGGCGTTCTTGCCCAGCAGACCCGCGTCATAAGCTTCGTCAATCGCGGCCTGCAGCGCCTCACGCTCGCGGATGTATTCACCGCGCAGGTAGATATAGCAGGTATGCGCATTCATCGCGAAGGACGCAATCAGGCACCCCTCGATCAGCGTATGCGGATCATGGCGCATGATCTCGCGGTCCTTGCAGGTGCCGGGCTCGGATTCGTCCGCATTCACCACCAGATAGGCGGGACGACCATCGCTTTCCTTCGGCATAAACGACCACTTCAGACCGGTTGGGAAGCCCGCACCACCACGTCCGCGAAGCCCTGAGTCTTTCATCGTCTGGATGATCCAGTCGCGGCCTTTCTCGATCAGGCCAGCGGTGCCGTCCCAATGCCCGCGGGCCTGCGCGCCTTTCAACGTGCGCTCATGCATCCCGTAGATGTTGGTAAAGATCCTGTCCTGATCCTTCAGCATCGCGTGTTACCTTTGGCTGTCCTGACGCATGCGCCAGAGTTGAAATATATTGACGCCCGCATAAATGAATCCTGCCAAAGCGGCAAAATCAAACAGCAGCGCATAACGCCCCGGCAATCCGATTGCAGGGCCAATGAACAAGGTCATTCCAAGCCAAATCACCATCGTCACCGCGATGACGATGCTGATATGTCGGCCCTTACGGGCTATGGCCAGTTCCTTGTCCGTATCCATCTTGTCCTGATGCCCTAGGCGGGCACTCGTTTAATCTTCGTAAGTGCCGTCTTCTTTAGCACGTTTGGCAAACTCGGTTTCTTCACCTGCAGCCAGTTTCGCGGCTTGTTCGATCCACCCGTCCCGCTCGATCCGGCCTTTGAATTTCAGCCGTGCATCGACCCAGGCCACCTGCTCAGGCGTCCATGCAGCGATCTGGTCATAATGATAAAAGCCCAATCCATTGAGCGTCTCTTCCAGCTTAGGACCAACGCCCTTGAGCATCTTGAGATCATCCGGTTTGCCACCCCGCGCTGCTTTCAGCGTTTCCGGCTGATCCTCCTTCGCCGCTTTCGCCTCTGCGGCCTGTTTCACCGCAGGTTTCGCTGGCGCAGGCGCTTTGGGAGGTTTCGGCGCGGCTTTGGTCGCTGCTGCTTTGCCATCCTTGCCCAGCCACGGCGTCAGGATCGGAACTTCAGTCCCATCGATGCGCTTGACGGTATCACCCAGATCGCTCGCAAGCTGGACACTAGCGTTATACTGCGTTCTGCCGCTGTCATATTCGGTCAGGCTTGTGAGCCCTTTGAGGGGTTCCGCCGCATAGCGCCCGTTTTGCGGACCGGGGGTTGGCACGTTGCCCGCCACCAGATCATCGAGAATTTTTCTGAAGCTATCGGTTGTCAGGTCTTCATAGTAATCCTTGCCGATCTGCGCCATCGGCGCATTGGTGCAGGATCCGAGGCATTCCACCTCTTCCCAGCTCAACTTGCCGTCAGCAGACAGTTCATGCGGCTTGGTCGCGATCTTTTCCTTGCAGACCGCAATCAGATCCTCGGCTCCGCAGATCATGCAGGAGGTCGTGCCGCACACCTGAATATGCGCCACCGATCCAACCGGTTGCAGCTGGAACATGAAGTAGAACGAGGCCACCTCAAGCACGCGGATATAGGCCATACCCAGCATGTCGGCGACGGATTCAATCGCCGGACGGCTCAGCCAGCCCTCTTGTTCCTGCGCGCGCCACAGCAGCGGGATCACTGCACTGGCCTGACGGCCTTCGGGGTATTTAGTCATCTGCGCTTCGGCCCATTGCTGGTTGGCAGCGGTAAAGGCAAAGCTTTCGGGTTGTTCGGGGTGAAGACGGCGGAGCATTAGCGGTCAATCTCTCCAAATACTACGTCCATGGTGCCGATGATGGCAGCGACGTCGGCCAGTTGGTGGCCCTTGGCGACGTGGTCCATGGCTTGAAGGTGCAGGAACCCCGGGGCGCGCAGTTTGGCGCGGTAGGGTTTATTGGTACCATCGGCGACCAGATAGACGCCGAACTCGCCCTTGGGGGCTTCGACGGCGGCATAGACCTCGCCAGCGGGAACGTGGAAGCCTTCGGTATAGAGCTTGAAGTGATGGATCAGGCTTTCCATCGAGGTCTTCATGTCCGAACGCTTTGGCGGAGTGATCTTGCCACGGGCCAGAACGTCACCGGGGCAGTCGCGGATTTTGGCGATGGCCTGACGGATGATCAGCAGCGACTGGCGCATCTCTTCCATGCGGACGAGATAGCGGTCATAGCAGTCGCCGTTTTTGCCGACGGGGATCTGGAATTCGAACTCGTCATAGCATTCATAGGGCTGTGCGCGACGCAGGTCCCATGCTAGGCCCGATCCACGCACCATGACGCCCGAGAAGCCGTATTTCTGGATGTCATCTTCGGTCACTACGCCAATATCGGCGTTACGCTGTTTGAAGATGCGGTTTTCGGTCAGCAGACCGTCAATATCATCGAGAACGGCGGGGAACTCGTGGCTCCAAGCCTCGATATCGTCCAGCAGTTCCGGCGGCAGGTCCTGATGAACACCACCGGGACGGAAATAGGCGGCGTGCAAGCGGGCACCACAGGCGCGCTCGTAGAACACCATCAGCTTTTCACGCTCTTCAAAGCCCCACAGAGGCGGGGTCAGTGCGCCCACATCCATCGCCTGCGTTGTCACGTTCAGCAGGTGGTTAAGAATACGACCGATCTCCGAATACAGAACCCGGATCAGCGAACCCCGGCGCGGCACTTCAACCCCGGTCAGTTTTTCGATGGCCAGACACCAGGCATGCTCCTGGTTCATCGGTGCCACGTAATCAAGACGGTCGAAATACGGCAGGTTCTGCAGATACGTCCGGCTTTCCATCAGCTTTTCGGTGCCACGGTGCAGCAGGCCGATATGCGGATCACAACGCTCGACAATCTCGCCGTCCAGCTCAAGCACAAGACGCAGAACTCCGTGCGCCGCAGGGTGTTGCGGGCCGAAGTTGATGTTGAAGTTGCGGATCTTCTGTTCCCCGCTCAGCGCGTCCGTGCTGCCGTCATCGTATCTTGAGCCGTCCATCAACGCCCTCGTTTCTTTTTCGCTTCGGCCCGGACCCGGACCTTTTCCGCCTCAGCCGCCTTGGCAGCGGCCCCGGCCAGCAGAACCCCAAGCGCCCCCAACGCAATCAGTTCCCCCAGACCCATCAGCGGCGCTCCATCTCTTGCAGTTTCATGGCCATGATCCAGATGAGGACCAGCGTTCCAATAGGGATGACGCAGGCGACAACCCAGTATTTCTCGATCCCGAAATGCGGTAGCAGTTTCAGCATCGGGATGATCGTGGCGACGGTGACAACCAACCAGATCAGGAACTCCATGACTTACGACTCCTGCTTTTCATCCCCCGGAAGAATGTAGTTCGCACCTTCCCATGGGGACATGAAATCAAACTGACGATATTCCTGCACCAGACTGACGGGTTCGTAGACCACGCGCTTTTGCGCCTCGTCATAGCGGACCTCGGTATAGCCGGTGGTCGGGAAATCCTTGCGCAACGGATAGCCGCGGAACCCATAATCCGTGAGAATGCGCCGCAGGTCCGGGTGGCCCGAGAACAGGATACCGAACATGTCAAACACCTCACGCTCGAACCAATTGGCTGAGGGGTGTACGTCGACAATCGAGGGCACCATATCTTCTTCACGGATCGAGACTCGCAGGCGAATACGCTGGTTCTGGTACATCGACAGGAAGTGATAAACCACGTCGAACCGCTTGGCGCGTTCGGGGTAATCGACGCCGGTGATATCCACGAGGGTCGAGAACTGGCAGCTACGGTCGGCTTTTAGGAACTCGATGAATTCCACAAGGTTCGACGGAGCCACATCGACGTTCAGCTCATCATGAGTAACGTCCCAGGACAGAACGCAATCGGCCCGTTTCAGTTCCAACTGCGCGCCGAGTTCTTTGAGTGCTTCGCTCATCTGCCCTCTCCTTTAGCGCACAATGGTGCCGGTACGGCGGATTTTGCGTTGCAGCTGCATCAGTCCGTACAGCAATGCCTCGGCGGTCGGCGGGCAGCCGGGGACGTAGATGTCCACCGGGACAACCCGGTCACAACCACGCACAACAGAATAGGAATAGTGATAATAGCCGCCACCATTCGCGCAGGATCCCATCGAGATCACATATCGCGGCTCGGGCATCTGGTCGTAAACCTTGCGCAGCGCCGGGGCCATCTTGTTGGTCAGTGTGCCAGCCACGATCATCACATCCGACTGACGCGGCGAGGCGCGCGGTGCGATGCCGAACCGTTCCGCGTCGTAACGTGGCATAGAGGTGTGCATCATCTCAACAGCGCAGCAGGCCAGACCAAAGGTCATCCAGTGCAAAGATCCGGTGCGCGCCCAGTTGATAATGTCTTCAGTCGAAGTCAGCAGGAACCCTTTGTCCTGCAGTTCGGCATTCAGGGCCTGGGTCGCGACTTCTTTGTCGACGCCAGCGGTGTTTGCACCCGTCATCACTCCCATTCCAAGGCCCCTTTCTTCCATTCATAGGCAAAGCCAATGGTCAGCACGCCCAAGAACACCATCATCGACCAGAAGCCCACATCGCTGATATCCTTGAAGCCGACGGCCCACGGGAACAGGAACGCGATTTCCAGATCAAAGATGATGAAGAGAATCGCGACTAGATAGAATCGAACATCGAACTTCATCCGCGCATCGTCGAAGGCGTTAAAGCCACATTCATATGCGCTGACCTTTTCGGGGTCGGGATTACGGACAGCCAGGACCACAGCAGCCAGAATCAGCACGATTCCAAGGCCCACGGCAACGGCCAGAAACACCAGAATCGGGAGGTACTCCCGCAGCAGGTCTTCCACGTATAGCTCCTTTCCTGCGCATGTCCCGAACGGGTGCGCCGTCAATTGGCGATTTGACTGGACATTCTCTATCCCTGTGGGGTCAGAGGGTCAACCAAGCAGAAACGCGCAGGCAGGCATAATTGTCATTCGCCAGCAGGCTATAGTTGGGAAGGTTGTTAGTTCGGCTCGGATGGCTAAACCTGTTTATTCCATGCAGGTTTTCGTTTGTCGAAGAAGGCTGCGATTCCCTCTTGCGCCTCGTCGGTTTCCCAGCGCGCGACAAGCTGTTGAATGCTGTGGTCAATCACAGCTTCGTCAACGCGCGGCCCAAGCGACTGGACCAGTTGCTTTGCAGACGAAACTGCACCCGGCGCGCAGGACAGATAAGGTTGAACTTCCGCCTCAACGGCTTCGGCCAGCGAGTCGGCCGGTACTGCGCGCGCCAGCAGGCCGAGTTCAACCGCCTCCGCCGCGCCAAACAGGCGGGCCGACATAAAGACGCGTCGGGCCCGAGCTTCGCCCATTCGCGCAATGACATAAGGGCCGATCGTGGCCGGGATCAGGCCCAGTCTGGTTTCGGTCAAACTCATCTTCAGGCCGTCGACGCCAATCGCCACATCACAGACCGCAGCCATCCCAATCCCGCCGCCGAACGCGTTGCCCTGCATTGCGCCAATCAAGGGCTTTGGCAATGTGTTCAAGGCATTCAGCATTTCGGCCAGCTTGCGCGCTTCGACAAATCGTGTTTCCGGGTCAGCCGCCATCTGTGCCTGCATCCACCCCAGATCAGCACCAGCGCAGAAACTTTTTCCCGAGGCCGCCAGCACAACGACCCGTATGGCATTATCGCTGGACAACTGTGCGGCAGCCTGTGTCAGTTCAGCAATCATCAGTGCCGACAGCGCATTGTGCTTTTCCGGACGATCCAGCATCAGCGTTGCCACGCCGCGTTCGTCAGTCTTCAATGTAATCGTCTCGTACATTTCTTAGTCCGCCCGCATTGCCCGTGCCATGTCCGCTGCCTGTTCTAGAACGGCCGCATCCAGACCGGTCTCATATCCCAACCGCTCCAGATGCGCGGCCACGGCTTCGGTCGCGACATTACCCGCCGCGCCTGGCGCATAGGGGCACCCCCCCAAACCGCCGACTGCAGCATCAAACACCCGGACCCCCAGCGCCAGTGACGCATCTATGTTGTCGATCGCCCGCCCGTTGGTATCGTGAAAATGTCCTGCAAGCCGGGTCACAGGCACCCGCTCGCGCACCGCCAACAGCATATGCGCGATCTTGTCCGGCGTCCCCTGCCCGATGGTGTCGCCCAACGAAATCTCATAACAGCCATGGGCAAACAACGCATCCGCTACTTCGGCAACTTTGTCGGGAGGCGTCGGGCCGTCATAGGGGCAATCAGTTACGCAAGAGACATAGCCCCGGACCGGCAAATCAATATGGCGCGCCGCTTCAAGGATTGGCACGAAACGCTCGATCGACTCCGCGATGGTCGCGTTAATGTTGGCCTTCGAGAACCCTTCGGACGCAGATGCAAACACCGCGACCTCGTCCGCCTTGGCGACCAAAGCATCCTCATAGCCGCGCATGTTCGGTGTCAGCGCGGCATAGCGCACTCCGTCTGCGCGCCTGATCCCAGCCAGAACTTCACTACTGCCCGCCATCTGTGGCACCCATTTCGGGGAGACAAAGCTAGCAATTTCAATCCGGTTGAACCCGGCGCGGCTGAGGCAATCGACCAAGGCCACTTTCTCGGCCACCGGGATTTCGCGCTTCTCATTCTGCAGACCGTCCCGCGGCCCGACCTCGAATATTTCGACCCGTTCTTTCATCAGCGCATCCCTTCCCGGTTTCTTCTTGTTTCAAATACGGATGACTGTGCCATGCAATGCGCGGCCCGAACAGATTAATCCTCGGTCAACCGAACCAGTGCCGCCCCGGCCTCGACCTGAGCACCCGCATCCGCCAGCACTTCGGCCACTACGCCATCGCGGGCGGCCAGCAGCGAATGCTCCATCTTCATGGCTTCAAGAATGGCCAAACGATCACCCTCTTTCACCTCCTGTCCTGCCGAAGCAAAGACGGCCTTGACCAAACCGGGCATCGGCGCCTCGATCACATTGGTATCACCCGCTGCACTGGCATCGCGATCCAACGGGTCAACAATTTGGAACACTTGCCCGTAGTCCTCGAACACCGTGACCTGAGACCCTGTGATGGCGACGTTGGGCATGGACTTTCCATCCAATGTCCAGCCATTGCGGCGCTGAGCGATCAGCCGATTGCCATCCACCTCCCAAACCTGCCGATCAGGCCCGTCAACCTGCACATCCAGATCAACAACCTCTCCGTCCCGCAGCAACTGCACTGCGCGGTGCAACGGTGCCCAAAGGGTAAAGCCGGTCTCCGCAACAGTATCTGTAAGGCCCAGCGCGGACATCGCGGCGGCCACCGTCGCGGCGTCGCTCGCGCCTGCCTCCTGCAACAGTTCTTCAAGGTCTCGCCCGATCAGCCCGGTATCCACGTCGCCCGACGCAAACCCGGCATGGCGGGTCAGAGCACCAAGGAAAGCGAGGTTTGTGACCGTTCCGGCAACCTTGGTCTGGCGCAAGACACGATGCAGGCTTTCCAGCGCAATCGCGCGGGTCGGCCCATGTACGACAACCTTGGCAATCATCGGGTCATACCAAGGGCTGATCATATCCCCTGCCCGCACACCACTGTCAGCCCTACACGCCGAGGGAAACTGAAGATGGGTCAGGGTTCCGGTCGCGGGCAAAAAGCCTTTGGGCACATCCTCGGCATAAAGCCGCGCCTCGAACGCGTGCCCGCTGATCGACAAATCACTCTGCTGCTGCGGCAGGCTTTCGCCCGCAGCTACCCGCAGCTGCCATTCGACCAGATCAACACCGGTGATCGCTTCGGTCACAGGGTGTTCCACCTGCAGGCGCGTGTTCATCTCCATGAACCAGAACCGATCCGACCGCAGCCCGTCCGAAGCATCCACAATGAACTCAACCGTGCCTGCGCCCTTGTAGCCAATCGCCTCAGCCGCACGAACACCCGCCTGCCCCATCGCCTCGCGCATCTCAGCGGTCATACCAGGGGCCGGAGCCTCTTCGATCACCTTCTGATGTCGCCGCTGCAACGAGCAATCGCGTTCAAACAGATGCACCGCGTTGGTGCCATCGCCGAACACTTGCACCTCGATATGGCGTGGCTTGGCAACGAATTTCTCAACCAGCACCGCGTCATTGCCAAAAGCTGTCTTGGCCTCTCCGCGCGCGCTGTCCAAAGCGGCCAGGAAATCCTCGGGCGCCGCAACCAGCCGCATGCCCTTACCGCCACCGCCCGCTACGGCCTTGATCAGAACGGGATAGCCGATGGTATCCGCCGCGCCTGCCAGATGTTCGGGATCTTGGTTTTCACCATGATACCCGGGCACAACGGGAACACCTGCCTGCTCCATCAAGACTTTGGCCGCGTCCTTAAGGCCCATCTTGCGGATCGCATCCGCCGATGGCCCAATAAAGGTCAGGCCCGCAGTCTCAACCGCATCCACAAAGTCCGGGTTCTCGGACAAAAAACCGTACCCCGGATGAATCGCCTGCGCGCCCGTGTCCAGCGCCGCCCGTATGATCACATCCCCCTTAAGATAGCTCTCAGCCGGGGCGGCGCCGCCGATATGCACAGCTTCATCCGCGATCTGCACATGCTTGGCCGAGGCATCGACGTCCGAGTACACAGCCACGCATGACACGCCTATCTTCTGCGCCGTTTCCATGACCCGGCAGGCAATCTCACCCCGGTTGGCAATCAGGATTTTGCTGAACATACCTATTTCCCTTCCCCTGCCAGATCCTCGACCAGACGAAACCGCTCGCACACCAGTTCCATCTCGGGATCAAAGCCGCCATTGCGCTCAAAGTAACGACGATGCGCCTCTCGCCACCCTTCGAGGCTGTCATTTTCGCCTTCGGCCAACGCAAATTCCGGGGACACATCGCAATAGCGCTGGATCGAGACATCCACGGTTTCGATCACCAGCGCAGGCTGATCATCCCAATCCAACGCAATGTCCCGTCGTCCCGGTTGCGGCATGTCCGGGCTGCCTTCGGGATAATCCCTCAGAGCCCCACAAGTGGCAGTCTTGACGCCCGCCCGCACAAGCGCCAGCAACTCATCACACAACATCCGATTGTCGCCAAACTTGAATGTCTGCGCGTTGGGATAGCGAGATTTGATCAATTCCAATGCTTCATTCATGATTCTGCCACCAAGATTCTATAGTTTCCGCTGCCCTTTTCCTCAGCGCCAACAAGCCCTTGCATTCCACTCCTCATGAAATCAGGGTCACCCTCATGAGTGATGACATCTATGATCCCGAATTTGTGGCTGGCGTTTTTGACAGATGCTCTGGCGCCTACCGACGCTGGAGCGCGGCTGCCTCCTTTGGTTTGATACATTCGTGGCGCAAAGCCTGCGTTGCCGGTTTGAATTTGCCCGGTAACACCAAAGCGGCTGGCGTCGATCTGATGGCAGGCACCGGTGAGGTCTGGCCGCATTTGTTCCGCAAATTCCCGGGTATCAGTAACGTCACGGCGATTGATATAAGCCCAGGAATGCATCGGCAGGCCGTCGAGCGATTGCACAAGGATCGGGAAGACCGCATTGCCCATCTCTGCGCAAACATGCTGACCACCGACTTGCCCAGCGGCTCGGCCGATTTTGCGGTTTCGACCTTTGGCCTCAAAACCTTCAACGCGGCGCAACATCTTATCTTTGCCCACCAATTGCATCGTATTCTCAAACCCGGCGCGCCATTTTCTTTGATTGAAGCCACGGACCCGGTGGGTTGGTCTTTGCGACCGCTCTATCGGTTCTATCTTGATGGCGTTTTGCCTCAGGTCGAACGTTTGTTTCTCAACGGTGCGCAGGACTTTACTATGATCGGGGCCTATACAAGAAACTTCGGCACCGGTCAGTCGGTTCTGGACGCGCTCAGAACCGTCGGGTTGCAAGTGGAGGCCAAGTTTTATGTCGGCGGCAGTGCGGTCAGATTGTCGGGCGTGAAGCCGGGCTAGATCGGACATCAATCACATCCTGAACACGCCGAAACGTGTGTCCTCAATCGGGGCGTTCAGCGCGGCGCTCAGGGATAGGGCCAGCACGTCGCGGCTTTTGCGCGGGTCGATGATGCCGTCATCCCACAGCCGCGCCGAGGCATAAAGCGGGTGGGATTGCTCCTCGAACATCTCCAATGTCGGGCGTTTGAAATCGGCCTCTTCCTCAGCCGACCATGTGCCACCCTGCCGTTCGATCCCATCGCGTTTGACCGTGGCCAAAACACCTGCCGCCTGTTCGCCGCCCATCACTGAAATCCGTGAGTTCGGCCAGGTCCACAGGAACCGCGGCTGATAAGCGCGGCCTGCCATTCCGTAGTTCCCGGCCCCGAACGAACCGCCCACCAGCATTGTGATCTTTGGCACCGAAGTGGTCGCCACCGCCGTCACCATCTTGGCCCCGTGCCGCGCGATGCCCTCGTTTTCGTATTTCCGACCGACCATGAACCCGGTGATGTTCTGCAGAAACACCAGCGGCGTTTTGCGTTGCGAGCAGAGTTCGACAAAATGCGCGCCCTTCTGCGCCGCCTCAGAGAACAGCACGCCGTTATTGGCGATGATCCCCACCGGGCAGCCCTTGATATGGGCGAAACCGGTCACCAGTGTCTCGCCGAACCGGGGTTTGAACTCATCGAACCGAGAGCCATCGACCAGCCGCGCAATCACCTCGCGGATATCATAAGGCGTGCGCAGATCAGCAGGCACGACACCCAGAATCTCTTCGGGGTCATATGCCGGCTCCTCGGGCGTCTCAAACTGTAGGCCGGGCTTCAGGCCGGCACCGCCCAACGACCCGACCGCTCGTCGCGCCAGAGCCAGCGCATGCGCGTCATCTTCTGCCAGATAATCGGCCACGCCGGACAGGCGCGTATGGACATCTCCACCGCCCAAATCCTCGGCCGTCACAACCTCTCCGGTCGCGGCCTTGACCAGTGGCGGCCCGGCTAGGAAGATTGTCCCCTGCTCTTTTACGATAATCGTCACATCCGACATCGCAGGCACATAGGCCCCGCCCGCCGTGCATGAGC
Organism: Ruegeria sp. CE9; assembly: GCF_056537425.1. Taxonomy (NCBI): domain Bacteria; kingdom Pseudomonadati; phylum Pseudomonadota; class Alphaproteobacteria; order Rhodobacterales; family Roseobacteraceae; genus Ruegeria; species Ruegeria sp. CE9. Next base: position 344,732 of record NZ_JBQFRO010000004.1, read on the forward strand.
CCATCACCACCGCGATCTGAGCGATCCCCTTCGCACTCATCCGCGCTTGGTTATAGAAGATGCGGCCAAAATGGTCGCGATCAGGGAAAACCTCATCCTGATTGGGCAGGTTCGCACCGCCGCTATCAACCAGATAGATGCAGGGCAGATGGTTTTCCTCGGCAATCTCCTGCGCGCGGAGGTGTTTTTTGACGGTCATCGGATAATAGGTGCCACCCTTCACGGTGGCATCGTTGCAGACCACCATGACCTCACGCCCCTGTACCCGGCCAATACCCGCGATGACCCCGGCGCAGGGCGCGGCATCGCCATACATCCCATGCGCCGCCGTCGCGCCGATTTCCAGAAACGGAGACCCCGGGTCCAGTAGGTTCGCGACCCGCCGCCGCGGCAGCATCTTGCCACGGGATTCATGCCGCGCACGGGATTTCTCGCCACCGCCCATGCGCGCGGCTTCTGCGGAGGCAGAGATTTGAGACAGTGCGTCGAGATGCGCTTTGCGGTTTGCCTGCGCCGCTTCCGCGCCAGGGATATATCCGGATTTCAACTTACTCATTGTGTGCCCCCGTAACCGATGAGGTCCAAAGCCCGATCAGCTGTAACCCGCAAGAAACAATCTGCGCCATCTTCGTAATGGCCGGTCCCGGTCGTGAGATTTCCGCGTGACAAGCATTCGGCGTCACGGAATTCGATCCAGGCGCGTTGTGCATCCCTCAGCGCTTCGGCAGCAACTGTTGGAATTTCAGGCCCGGACAAATCGGTGATCAAGGATTGGTAAGCAGTATTCAGGACCGCGTCCCAGCCTTTCATCTCGGCATCATTGCATTGCGCTACAATGATGCTGTCAAAGCTTCCGCTATCTTCGATACATACATTCGAGAACTGTCTGAGACATGTAGCTCCCGCATGCCAGCCAGAGCCTGCTTCTTCTACGCAATCCCAGATTTCCGTTTCCGCTACAGGTTCTGGTGCCCAATCTGCCAGAGCATCTACTGGTATCAACAAACAAACAGCAAAAATAATACGTTTCATTTGACTTCCCCCGCGGCCCGCGCCTTCAATTCCTTCCGAATGACCTTCCCGGTCACCGTCATCGGCAGTTCCTCCAAAAACGCGACCTCACGCGGATAGGAATACTGCGCCAAACGCGTTTTGACCCAGTCCTGCAGCTCGGATTCCGTAGCCGCAGCCTCCGGCTTCAAAACCACATAGGCCTTTACAATCTCGGTCCGCAGCGGGTCGGGCTTGCCGACCACACCCACCGTCGCCACCGACGGGTGGGTCAGCAGGCAGTCCTCGATCTCGGCGGGGCCGATGCGGTATCCGGCCGAAGTGATCACGTCGTCATCTCGACCAACAAAGCGCAGATATTCTCCCTCCCAAATGCCGCGATCTCCGGTGACCAACCAGTCGCCCCGGAACTTCTCGGCCGTCGCCTCGGGCCGGTTCCAGTATGCCAAAAGCATCGAGGCCGAGCCGCGGTGGATGGCGACATCGCCTTCCTCTGCCGTTGGCACACCGTCCTCGTCGATCACCGCGACCTCATGTCCCGGCACGGGTTTACCGATACAGCCGGGCTGCACCGGGAAATCCTCGGCACAAGACGAAACGACCATGTTGCACTCGGTCTGGCCGTAAAACTCATTGATCGTCAATCCAAACGCCTGCTGTCCCCAAGCCAGCATCTCGGCCCCCAGCGGTTCCCCTCCCGAGGCCACCGAGCGCAGCCCAGGAATCGACTGATCTGCCGCCTTCAACATCCGCAGTGCGGTGGGCGGAAAAAACACGTTGCGCACGCCTGCGCGGGCTATCACATCTGCGCAAGCCTCTGGCGAAAACTTCTCAAGCCGCGCGGCAACGACAGGGATGCCCAGCGCCAGCCCGGGCATCAGTACATCGAACAATCCGCCGATCCACGCCCAGTCGGCGGGTGTCCACAAGCAATCGCCCGCGCGCAAATGATTGTGGCTGATCGAGACGCCGGGCAGATGGCCTGTCAGCACCCGATGCCCATGCAAAGCGCCCTTGGGGCTGCCTGTGGTGCCAGATGTATAGATCAGAACCGCCGGATCCTTGGGGCAAGTGTCGGCATAAGACACTGGGCCGCCAGTTTGACCGATCTCATCAACCAAAAGCGGCTGGGCCAAATCCCCGAGCAATGCGGCACCCTCCGCATCCGTTAAGACGATCTGCGCACCTGCATCACCGACCCGCGATGCAAGCGCGTCGTGCTTGAACAATTTGAACAGAGGCACCGAGATTGCACCGATCTTCCATATCGCCAGATGCGCGGCAGCGCACCAGGGAGATTGGCTGAGCAAGACACCAACACGGTCACCGGGTTGGACACGCTCGATCAGCGAACCCGCGATACCGTCAACCATTTGCTCCAGATCACCAAACGTGATTTTGCGCACCTCGCCCTGGGTCAGATCGAGCAATGCAACCTGTTCGGATGGGTGCGACAGGCACTGACGTGCCATGTTCAAACGATCAGAGATTGCCCAGCTTTGATCCCCGTGCAAACCCGGTATGACCTCAGCAGGGTACATGCTGTATTCCCCTTATTTTATTGGTGATTGCGGCGCGGCCACTCAATCCCTCGGCCACCGGTTTTTGATGCAGATCAGAGCACTTCTGCACCGCGGCATCCAAAACATCTGCATCACCGCAAGCAAAGGCATGACAATGACAAATAAACTCGCCGCTTTGACCCTCTCCGCCGCGCTCATCGCGCTGGCCGCACCCGCATTCGCCCAGTCTCAGGGCGATTGGACGGTTGGCGTCGGTGTCGGCTATCTGGACCCCAAGTCCGAGAATGGCACGCTCGCCGGATTTGACGCCGAGATTGACTCGGACACCCGCCCAATCTTCACCGTCGAATACTTCATTCAAGACAACCTCGGGATCGAGCTTCTGGCCTCGACCCCCTACAAGCATGACGTCACGCTTGGTGGCAGCGTTGACGCGGGCAGCGTCAAACACCTGCCGCCCACCCTGTCGTTGAACTATCACTTCCCGACCAACAGCGCATGGAAGCCCTATGTCGGCGCTGGTCTGAACTACACCATATTCTTCGAAGAAGACTCTCCGCTGGGCGATCTGGACCTGGACAACTCCTTCGGCGTTTCGCTGCAAGCTGGTGTGGATTACATGGTCACCGAAATGGGCGCCGTGCGTCTGAACGTGCGCTGGTTCGACATCGACTCGGACGTCAAACTGAACGGCGCCGATATTGGCACTGCCGAGATCGACCCGTTCCTGGTTGGACTGTCTTACGTTCATCGGTTCTGATCCATTTTCAATAGCCCCGTGGTTCACTGAACTGCGGGGTATTCCGTCACAGCATTTCATGCATCATTTCGCGGCCGATCAGCATCCGGCGGATTTCGCTGGTGCCCGCACCGATCTCCATCAGCTTTGCATCACGGAAAATCCGGCTGACCGGCGAATCCGACAGGAACCCGGCCCCGCCCAGCGCCTGAACGGCCTGATGGGCCTGCACCATTGCTTGCTCTGACGCGTACAGGCAGCAGGCTGCCGCATCCTGCCGGGTCACATCGCCTCGGTCACAAGCCTTGGCAACCTCATAGACGTAGGCCCGGGCCGAGTTCATTGCGGTGTACATATCTGCGATCTTGCCCTGCATCAGCTGGAAGCTGCCAATGGGTTTACCAAATTGCTTACGCTCGGCCAGATACGGCATCACCTCATCCAAACAGGCTGCCATGATTCCGGTCCCGATCCCGGCCAAAACGACACGCTCGTAATCCAGACCGGACATCAGGACAGCAACGCCCTTACCTTCCTCGCCCAGCACATTTTCGAACGGCACTTCGACGTCTTCAAAGATCAGTTCAGCCGTATTCGAGCCCCGCATCCCCAACTTGTCGAAGTGGGGCGAGGTCGAGAAGCCCTTCATCTCTTTCTCGATCAGAAACGCAGTAATCCCCTTTGACCCTGCATCCGGGTCCGTCTTGGCATAAACAACCAAAGTATCCGCGTCCGGCCCGTTGGTGATCCAGTATTTGTTGCCATTCAGGCGGTAATGATCATTCCGCTTCTCGGCACGCAGCTTCATCGACACAACGTCTGATCCCGCGGAGGGCTCGGACATCGCCAGAGCACCCACATGATCGCCCGAGATCAGACGCGGCAGATACTTTTGCTTCTGGTCTTCCGAACCATTCAGCTTGATCTGGTTCACACACAGGTTCGAATGTGCCCCGTAAGACAACGATACCGAGGCCGAGGCCCGCGCCACTTCTTCCACCGCAATGGTATGCGCCAGATAAGACATACCCGCCCCACCATACTCTTCAGGCACGGTGACGCCCAGAAGACCAAGCTCCCCCATCTCTTTCCACAGCTCATTCGGAAACGCATTGGACGCGTCAATCTCTGCCGCCATCGGTTTAACCCGCTCCTGCGCCCAGCGATGGACCATCTCACGAAGGGCATTCACGTCTTCGCCCAGATCGAATTGCATAGTGGCCATAAACATGCTTGGGCTCCTCCGACTGTATTAATGAACAAGTGTTCAATAACCAGATACCAGCGAATCTGCCTCCGGTCAACGACGACGCGCGGACCAAAGCAAAACGCCGCCCTCCAAAGGAGGGCGGCGTTTTTGAAACATCGAGCGTGCGCTGAAAGCGCACTCCGCTGGATTACGACTGATAAACCGCACCCACCTCGGCGCGAATGATGCGTGCGATCTGAGCGCAATCCTCAAGCGAGAAGGTCAGCGGCACGCGGATATCCATGATCCCTGACAATATCCGGTCACTAGCAGGCATCGGATCGCTATCCGCATAACGCCAACTGTCATAGCGAGAGGTAAAACCCGAAGGCTCAGCACCGCCGAACCATTTTAACTCAACCCCGCGCACGGCGCAGCGCTTGATAACTTCGGCGATGCGCTTGGGCGTCCAGTCCAATAACAGGAACTGGATCGATGAACCGACATACGTCTCATCTTTCGGCCGCTCCACGATCGTCAAACCAGGCGTTTCCCGCAGACCGCGCTCGATCTCGCTATACCGCTCATTCCAGCGCTGCACCTGTCGGTCAAGATCACGCAGCTGCGGCCGCAGAATTGCTGCGCGCAGATTGTCCATACGTCCTGAAACATTGGGGGTGTTATATTTGATATGTTCAAACACTTCCGGTTCCGGCGCAGCCAGATGGCGTTCATAAAGCATATAGGACCCTGACAGCATCGTGGCCTTCGCCGCCAGTTCAGGGTCATCTGTGATTAGCAACCCGCCCTCGCCCGAGTTAACGTGTTTATACGTCTGGCACGAGTAACACCCGATGGCCCCCTGCCTCCCAGACAATTGTCCACGCCATGCAGCACCCATGGTATGGGCACAATCTTCGATCACAATCACCCCCGCCGCATCACACATCTGCATCAGGCGATCCATATCGCACAGATGCCCACGCATATGGCTGAGCATCAGCACCTTGGCCTGGTCCAGCTTGGCCTCAAGATCATCGAGATCTATGGTCAGCGCTTCGGTTACGCCAACAAAGATTGGCCTTGCGCCAACCGACGCAATTGATCCAGGCACTGGTGCCAAAGTGAAAGCATTGGTCAAAACCGGATCACCCGCTTTCACGCCAACAGCCCGCAAAGCTGTGGCCAGAGCATACCCTCCTGATGAGACCGCCAGACAGTACTTCGCCCCCATCTGGCTGGCGAACTCTTGTTCCAGAAGTGCGGTTTCACTCAACTCGCCGGGTGCCACGTTGTAACGATGTAAGCGGCCATGGCGCATGACGGCCACGGCCGCCTCAATCGCCTCTTCGGGGATGGGTTCCTGCTGGGTGAAATTGCCAGTGAATATCTCGGTCATAGGTCTGTTTTGATGCTGAGTCTCAAGCGGGTCAAGGGATCACGCTGCTGCTCCGATCAAATCGGAGACCAGTTTCGGTAAATCATCAAAATGATGCAACAAGGCTTCAGGCTCCAGCGCAGCCATATCATCGCCTGACGGGCCAAACGTCACCAACACCGACGGCACGCCCGCAGCCCGGGCCGTGTTCCGGTCGGTATCCGAATCTCCAATCAGCACGCAGTGATCAGGGTGCCCCCCAGCGCGCCGCGCCGCTTCGCGCAAAGGCGCGGGATCGGGTTTGCGCACCGGCAATGTATCGGCACCGACCAAAGATGCGAACCGGTCCCGCACGCCCATCCGGGTCAAAAGCAAATCTGCCAACCCTTCGGGCTTGTTGGTACAGATGCCCACGCCATAGCCCGCATTTGTTAACACTTCGACGGCTTCGAGTGCGCCGGGATAGAAGTAGGTATGCGTGTCGATCGCCTTGGCATAGGCCTCAAGCAGAACTGGATAATATGCCAATACCGTATCGTCGCGATAGGCCCCGACGCGCTTCAAACCATGGGTCAGCATCATACGCCCTCCGCGCAGTGCAACACCAGCATCTTGATCATGAACCAGCACATCCCCATGGCCCATCTGGCGAAAACAATGGTTTGCCGCAGCCAGCAAATCGCCGGATGTATCCGCCAAAGTTCCATCCAGATCGAAGATTACCGTACGCATGCTCACCTCCTGAACCGGCGGGATTCCGCCATGTCGTGTTGCAAACGGCAATCTTCTTTGATGGCTGAACCGCTTGCGCCTTTGCCCACAGCGGATAAAACGGGCCGCGACAAAACAAAAGAGAAAACGATTTCATGAGCACCGCCCTTGTCATTCTTGCCGCCGGAAAAGGCACAAGGATGAACTCTGATATTCCCAAAGTTCTGCACCCTATTGCGCAGGCACCGATGCTGGTTCACGCCATGCGCGCCGGAGCGGTCCTGTCACCCGAGCGCACCGTTATCGTCACCGGCCACGGCGCCGAAGCGGTCGGCCGCGTGGCAGAAGCCGAAGATGAAAATGCCAGCATTGCGGTGCAAGAGGAACAGCTGGGCACGGCCCACGCGGTCGCGCAGGCGCACACAGCGTTGGAGGGGTTCGAAGGTGATGTGGTCGTCTTGTATGGTGACACGCCGTTTTTGCAGCCCGATACGCTGGAGCGGATGATCAATGCGCGGGCCGAAAATGATCTGGTTATTCTTGGCTTTGAAGCCGTTGATCCAGCGCGTTACGGGCGCTTGGTCATGAACGGCGATACCTTAGAGCGAATTGTTGAATTCAAGGATGCATCGGATGAAGTTCGCGCAATAACATTTTGCAATTCAGGTCTTTTGGCATGCGACGCTGAAACTCTGTTCTCGCTGATTGATGCGGTCGACAACAACAACGCATCCGGTGAATACTACCTGACCGATGTCGTCGAGATCGCGCGCAACCGCGGACTAAACGTCACCGCAGTGGCCTGTGACGAGGCGCAGACCTTGGGCATCAACTCGCGCGCCGATCTGGCGGCGGCAGATGCGGTGTTTCAGGCACAGGCACGCTCCGCGCTGCTGGACTTAGGTGTCACACTGATGGCGCCCGATACCGTCTATCTGGCCGCCGATACCGTCATTGGCCGCGACACTGTGATCGAACCTAATGTTGTTTTTGGCCCCGATGTGACGGTCGAAAGCGGCGCAACGATCCGGGCGTTTTCTCATCTCGAAGGATGCCATGTCAGCCGAGGATCCGTGGTCGGCCCTTACGCACGTCTGCGCCCGGGGACCGAACTGGCGGAAAACGCAAAGATCGGCAATTTTGTCGAAATCAAAAACGCCGAAATCGCCGAAGGCGCAAAGGTGAATCACCTCAGCTATATCGGCGATGCCTCGGTTGGGGCGGCAACAAATATCGGCGCGGGCACCATCACCTGCAACTATGATGGCGTGATGAAGCACAAAACAACCATCGGGGAAAACGTGTTCATCGGGTCGAACACAATGCTGGTCGCCCCGGTCACCTTGGGTGACGGCGCAATGACTGCGACAGGCACCGTGGTGACCAAGGATGTTGAACCAGACGCATTGGCCGTGGCACGCGCCAAGCAGGAAAACAAGCCCGGCTACGCGCGCAAATTTTTTGATATGTTGAAGGCGAAGAAGGCTCGCCGCGACAAAGGAGCCTGAGTTATGTGTGGAATTGTTGGAGTTCTGGGTAGCCACGAAGCCGCCCCTATTCTGGTCGAGGCCCTGAAACGGCTGGAGTATCGTGGCTATGACAGCGCCGGTATCGCAACGGTGAACGAGGGCGCCTTGGGGCGTCGGCGGGCCGTTGGCAAACTGGTGAACCTGAGTGACCTTCTGGTGCACGAACCGCTACCGGGAAAATCTGGTATCGGTCATACCCGATGGGCGACCCACGGTGCCCCTTCAGTAAACAACGCGCACCCGCACAAGGCTGGTCCGGTCGCCGTTGTGCACAATGGTATTGTCGAAAACTATCGCGAGCTGCGGGCCGAATTGGCCGAGCACGGTGTCGGCTTCGTCACGGATACCGACACCGAGACCGTAGCCCTGATGACGGAACAATATATGTCCGAAGGCCTGTCTCCGGTCGACGCCGCATTCAAAACCATCGACAGGCTCAAAGGCGCATTTGCGCTTGCCTTTCTGTTTGATGGGCAAGAAGACCTGATAGTCGCAGCGCGCAAGGGCTCTCCCTTGGCAATTGGTCACGGCGATGGTGAGATGTTTGTCGGCTCTGACGCGATCGCGTTGGCCCCACTTACAGATCGCATCACTTATCTTGAAGAGGGCGATCGCGCGGTGCTGACCCGCACGTCGTTGGAAATCCGCACGGAAACCGGTGAACTCGCCAATCGTGAGATGCGACAGATCCAAATCGATCAGACGCGCGCTGACAAGGGTGGCCATAAACACTATATGGCCAAGGAAATCGCTGAACAGCCTATCGTGGTCGCCGAGGCGATCCGCTCGTACCTGCCCACAGGTGGTGATCAGGTCGTGCTGCCCGGCGAAAACCTGGATTTCAGCAAGCTCGACCGCTTGACCATGGTGGCCTGCGGTACTGCCTTCTACGCCTGTCTGACGGCGAAATACTGGTTCGAGCAGCTGGCAAAGCTGCCGGTTGAGGTCGATATTGCAAGTGAATTCCGCTATCGCGAACCTCCGATTTCGGACCGGACCCTGGCGCTGTTTGTCAGCCAATCGGGCGAAACTGCCGACACCCTGGCGGCGCTGCGCTATTGCGAAGGCAAGGCAGACAAGATTGTCTCGGTCGTCAATGTTGCGGAAAGCTCGATCGCGCGTGAAAGCGATGTGGCGCTGCCGATTCATGCGGGCGTTGAGATTGGCGTTGCCTCGACCAAAGCATTCACCTGCCAGCTCAGCGTGTTGCTGATGCTAGCCCTCAAAGCCGCCGCTGATCGAGGTACGCTGACCGATGAAGAACTGGCCGATCACGCGGCGGCGCTGCGCGGTTTGCCGACGGTGCTGAACGCAGCGCTGGATCAGAACGATGCCATCCGCCAATCAGCTCAACGCCTGTCCGAGGCACGCGATGTTCTGTTCCTTGGCCGTGGCCTGATGTACCCGCTGGCAATGGAAGGCGCGCTGAAGCTCAAGGAAATCAGCTATATCCACGCCGAAGGTTATGCGTCAGGAGAGCTGAAGCACGGCCCCATCGCTTTGATCGACAAGAATATGCCGGTGGTTGTCATGGCCCCACGCGATGCGGTTTTTGATAAGACCGTCTCGAACATGCAGGAAGTGATGGCCCGCAAAGGCAAGGTCATTCTTGTTTCAGACGATGATGGTATCGCAGAGGCTGAAGATGGGGTGTGGAGCACAATCCGGATGCCGCATGTCCACACCAGCCTCGCACCGATCCTGTACTCGGTACCCGCGCAACTGCTGGCCTATCACACCGCTGTGGCCAAAGGCACCGATGTGGATCAGCCGCGCAATTTGGCGAAATCTGTGACGGTGGAATGATCCATGGCCAAGCAATTTCCTGACCTTGACGACGCAAAGCGCACCTTCATCGAAGACCAGCACATGTTCTTTGTGGCAACCGCCGCACCGGATGGGCGGGTTAACGTCTCGCCCAAAGGTATGGATTCACTACGCGTTCTGGGGCCAAACCGGATCGTCTGGATGAACCTGACCGGCAGTGGCAATGAAACGGCAGGTCACTTGCTTGAGGTCAATCGCATGACATTGATGTGGTGTTCGTTCACCACGCGCCCATTGATCTTGCGCACGTATGGAACAGCCCGCACAGTGCATAATGGCGACAAGGATTGGGCGGAATTGGCCGCGCTTTTCCCAACCCACCGCAGTGCGCGGCAGATCTATGATGTCGATATCGATCTGGTGCAGACCTCGTGCGGCTATGCGGTGCCCTTCATGGAATACCAGTCTGAAAGAGACACGATGCAGAAATGGGTCGATGGCAAATCAGATGATGAAATCCGCGCCTATTGGTCTGAGAAGAACCAGAAAACGCTGGATGGCAAGCCAACCGGCGTGCCGAGCTGATCGTGTTGGACACCTATTTAGATCAGATCAAGGCGCATGCCGACCCCGCGAAGGCGGCTCAGATGGCGGCCTATCACAAGGTTGATCGCCCTTATCTGGGCGTTGCCAATCCGGTTCTGAATGATCTGAGCAAAGGTTGGCGGCAATCCCTGACGGTGCCCGAACGTGTTTCATTGGCCGAACATCTGTGGGACAGCAATATTCACGAGGCACGCGTGGCCGCTGGCAAGCTGCTGACACAAGCGCGTATCCGACCGGATGAGGGCGTCTGGGATCTGCTGCAAAGCTGGCTGCCAGATTTTGATGCTTGGGCGATTGCCGACCACGCATGTACGGCGATGCAGAAAAGGCTGTTGGCGAATCCTTCTCGCCTGGATCAGGTCGAAAACTGGACAAGTTCGAACCATATGTGGACGCGGCGCGCCGCTCTGGTCGCCACCCTGCCCTGGACCAAACAGAACCATCCCAAGCCCGAGGATCTTCGGCACCGTGACCGTATTCTGGGATGGGCGGCGGGCTATGTCCCGGATCGCGATTGGTTCATCCAGAAATCCATCGCCTGGTGGCTGCGCGAGTTGTCAAAGCATGATCCGCAGCGTGTCGTCACTTTTCTCGAAATGCATGGCGCTGCCATGAAACCCTTTGCCTGTAAAGAAGCCGGCAAATACCTGCGCGCTCAGTCGGAATAAACTTCCAACTCGACCAGTTCATCAAACGGGACCAGCAAGGCGCGCATCGCCTCAAGCGACAGCCGACCGCCACCGCCTGCGGGGCCCGGTGCGGGAATAAGCGTGACATAGGCCTGTGCACCGGTACGCGGAACAATCACGCGACCGTTGATTTCAGTCTCAACCAGGGGCGTTTGCAACCAACGCCCCGGCGTGTTGGGGTCACCCAGCCCGGCAACCGTCGTTTTGGCACCCGACCACCCGGCTGATGCTGCAACCGGTTCGGGAACCTCTTCGGCAGGCACTGCGGCAACGGGTTCCGGTACGGGCTCGCTTGGCGAACTCCCAAACACACGATCTGTTGTAGACCGAACCGCATCACATCCGGCAACAAGCGCGCAGGCCAAAATCAACGCATATTTCATAGCAGAAATCCTAAAGACCTGCGCCTATCTGCACCAGCCTAAAACGCAGTTGGCTCTTGCCGAGTACCAACCTGCGCTTTACCTATGAGCCATGACCGCTCCGCTAATTGACCCGTTTGCCCGCGCCATCACCTATCTCCGTGTCTCTGTCACGGACCGTTGTGATTTCCGCTGCGTCTATTGCATGTCCGAAGACATGAAGTTCCTGCCCAAAAAGGACCTTCTGACTCTGGAAGAACTCGACCGAATGTGCAGCACGTTCGTGAACATGGGTGTTGAGAAACTGCGCATCACCGGGGGTGAGCCACTGGTGCGTCGGAACATCATGTCGTTCTTCAACAGCATGACCCGTCATCTGGACAGCGGCGCTCTGAAAGAGCTGACATTAACCACCAACGGCTCACAGCTTCATCGCTTTGCGGATGATCTTTATGCGGCAGGTGTGCGGCGCGTGAATGTATCGCTGGATACATTGGACGAGGACAAATTTGCCAAGGTGACCCGCTGGGGACGCTTAAAGCAGGTGCTGAACGGGATCGATGCAGCCCAAAACGCGGGGTTGTGGGTCAAAATCAACGCTGTTGCACTGAAAGGCTTCAACGAGCCTGAGCTGCCCAAGATCACCGAATGGTGTGCCGAGCGCGACATGGATCTGACCTGGATCGAGGTCATGCCCATGGGCGATATCGGCAATGAAGATCGCCTAGATCAATACTGGTCACTCAAAGACGTCCGCAAGGAATACGAAAATCACTATTCGGTCACTGATCTGGCCGAGCGCACGGGCGGCCCTGCACGGTATGTCCGGCTTGAGGAAACTGGCCAGAAAATCGGCTTCATCACGCCCTTGTCTCATAACTTCTGCGAAAGCTGTAATCGCGTGCGGCTGACCTGCACGGGTGAGCTTTATATGTGCCTCGGGCAAGAAGATATGGCCGATCTGCGCGCCCCGCTACGCGACCATCCCGACACCGAACAGCCGCTTGAGGATGCGATCCGTGCGGCCATCAACCTCAAGCCCAAAGGGCACGATTTCGACTATTCCCGGCAGGCCATCGACGGACAGATGAGCCGCCACATGAGCCACACGGGCGGCTAAATTGCGCAGCCACAAAGGACAGCCGACGCTGCTGTACAAGCTGTACTGCGGTGCTATGACACTTGCCGAACCGCTGATCTGGCGCAAAGTCCGCAGCAAACTGCAGGTAGCGGGCGTTCCTGAAAATCGCCAGCAGGAACGGCTGGGCCACGCCAGCCTGCCCCGCCCCAAAGGACAGCTGATCTGGTTTCACGCCGCCAGCGTTGGCGAAAGTCTGTCCGTCCTGAGCCTGATCAACCGCTTGGGTCAGCGGCTGCCAAAGGCCGATTTTCTGATCACCTCGGGCACGCCGACCTCAGCGGCCCTGATCGCTAAACGATTGCCCCCGCGCACTCGCCACCAATACCCACCTTTGGATAGCGCAGCCCCAGTGCGCAGATTTTTAGAGCACTGGAAACCCAGCGCAGGCATCTTCGTCGAAAGCGAAATCTGGCCGCGCCTGATTGTAGAAACCTCGAAGACCGGCGTGCCACTTGCTCTGCTGAATGCGCGCCTATCAGACAAATCGGTCGACGGCTGGAACAAGCGGCCTAAGACTGCGCGCTTTATTCTGGATCATTTCAACGTATTCCTGACCCAGAACGCAAAAACCGCGGATAACCTGGTCGCCATAGGTGCCGACGCCGAACGTGTCAAACCCGGCACCAACCTCAAAGCCATGTCTGATCCGCTGCCCGTGGATCAAACCACACTATCCGAGATCCAAACCCAGATCGCGGGGCGTCCGGTCTGGATCGCCAGCTCAACCCACTCAGGTGAAGAAGAAACCTTCCTTGCCGCTCACAATGAGCTGTCAAAGCGCTGGCCGGACCTTTTGCTGCTGCTGATCCCGCGCCACCCAGAACGCAGGGATGAGGTCTTGAAGATCGCCGATAATGCCGGTCTGTCCAGCGCTCTACGCAGTGCGGATCAGAAGATCACAGCAGACACGCAGGTCTATGTCGCTGATACATTAGGGGAAACTGGAACCTGGTACGCGCTTTGCCCGATTGTCTTTCTCGGGGGGTCTTTGAAAGAGATCGGTGGCCATAATCCGTTTGAACCCGCGCAAGCAGGGGCAGCCGTCATTACGGGCCCGGGATTTTTCAATTTTGCGGAAACATTCGAGCCGCTGATCGAAACCGGAGGTGCAATTCTCATAAACTCCAAGCAAGAGCTGTCTGACGCCGTTGCTCTCTGGTTATCAAAGCCATCAGAGTTAGCCGCTGCGCAAGCCGCGGCCAGAGCCTGTGTAAATACGCAAAAATCGGCGCTGGATTCCGTAATCGACACACTCTGCTCCCGCCTGTCCCTCAGCTAACAGAACGCACCGATCCGATCTTCATCTGGCTATAAATATCCCGGGGAGCGCGAGGGGCTGGCCCCTCGCTCCACCCAATCAAGTCGCAGGCATACGCTGTTCAACAATCTCCGCCCACCAGCTGCACCCAGCCGGAATAGCCTCATCGTTGAAATTATACTCAGGGTGGTGCACGGCAGCCGTGTCACCATTTCCTACAAGAATGTAGGCCCCGGGACGCTCCTCAAGCATGAACGCAAAATCCTCGCCACCCATCACCAGCGGCGCGTCTTCGCAGGCTCCTGAAACCGACCGCGCAACCTCTGCCGCAAATTCGGTCTGCTCATCGCTGTTCACCATGACCGGATACCCCCGGATATAGGTTACATCCGCAGTTCCTCCGAACGTCGCTGCCACACCGTTGCAAATCTCATTGATCCGCTGCTCGGCCAGATCGCGCATCTCTTTGCTCATTGTGCGGACTGTGCCTTTGATCTGCACAGTCTGTGGGATCACGTTGAACGCCTTGGACGAGGTTTCGAACGACGTCACAGACACCACAACATTATCAATCGGATCAGCATTGCGCGACGCAATTGTTTGCAGCGCCAGCACTGCCTGCGCCGTCATCACTGTTGTGTCCACCGTTTCCTGAGGTTTCGCCGCATGACCGCCACGCCCTTCAAAGGTGATGTCAAACTGATCGGTCGCCGCAAAGAACGAGCCCGGGCGGATCGAGAAGCTGCCAACCGGCTTACCCGGCCAGTTGTGCATCCCGTAGACTTCCTGAATATTCCAACGCTCCATCATTCCGTCTTCGCACATCTCGCGCCCGCCACCGCCACCTTCTTCGGCAGGCTGGAAAATCACCACAACGGTGCCGTCAAAATTGCGCGTCTCTGACAGATACTTCGCCGCGCCCATCAGCATCGCCGTATGCCCATCGTGGCCACAGGCATGCATCGCCCCATCGGTTTTCGAAGCATAATCCAGCCCGGTCGCCTCATGGATCGGCAGGGCGTCCATATCCGCGCGCAAGCCAATCACCTTGCCGTTGCTGTCGGCCTTGCCCTTGATCACGCCGACCACACCCGTGCGCCCGATCCCGGTTACCACCTCGTCACAGCCGAACTCTTTCAGCTTCTCAGCGACCAAGGCGCTGGTGCGGTAGGTTTCAAACAGGATCTCGGGATTCTCGTGAATATCCCGTCGCCATGCGGTGATTTCATCCTGCAATTCGGCAAAGCGGTTCTTAACTGGCATCTTTTCTCTCTCCTAATTCAAGCCGCCGGCATCCGGCGCTCGACCATTTCGGCAAACCACGAACATCCCATCGGAATGATATCGTCGTTGAAATTGTATTCGGGGTGGTGCAGCCCTGCGCTGTCGCCGTTGCCCAGCACAATAAAGGCGCCCGGGCGCTCTTCCAGCATGAAAGAGAAATCCTCGCCACCCATGACCATAGGCGCTTCGCCACAACTACCGCCAACCGAAATGGCGGCCTCGGTGGCATAACCGGTCTGTTCTTCTGCATTGATCGTCACAGGAACACCGCGCTTGTAGACCACAGTGATCGTGCCCCCAAAGGTTTGGGCAATGCCCTGCGCAACCTCATCCAGGCGCTTTTCGATCAGATCACGCATCTCATTGGAATGGGTCCGGACCGTGCCGCGTACCTGCGCTGATTGCGGGATGACGTTGAACGCATTCGAGGATGTCTCAACCGAGGTCACCGACACCACAGCCTGCAAAATCGGATCAGCGTTGCGCGACACGATGGTTTGCAAGGCCACGATAAGCTGAGACAGCATTACCGTGGTATCAATCGTCTCGTGAGGCTTGGCCGCGTGCCCGCCGCGCCCTTCGACATGAATATCGAACTCATCCGCTGCGGCCAGCAACGGCCCGGACCGAATGGCAAACTGACCCGTCGGCACACCGGGCACATTGTGCATGGCATAGACTTCCTGAATGCCGAACCGGTCCATCAGCCCGTCCTTGCACATCGCCTCGGCCCCGTTGCCGCCTTCTTCGGCAGGTTGGAAAATCACAATGGCTGTGCCGTCGAAGTTCCGCGTCTCAGACAGGTATTTCGCCGCACCAAGAACCATCGCTGTGTGTCCGTCATGGCCACAGGCGTGCATCGCGCCGTCGGTCTTTGAGGCATAATCCAGCCCCGTCTGCTCCTGCATCGGTAACGCATCCATATCGGCGCGCAGCCCGATCACGCGCCCTTGCGTATCGGTCTTGCCCTTAATGACGCCTACAACGCCGGTGCGGCCAATTCCGGTCACCACTTCATCGCAGCCAAACTCCTTCAGCTTTTCGGCCACAAGCGCGCTGGTGCGATGGGTGTCATAGAGAATCTCGGGATGTTGATGGATATCCCTCCGCCAACCAGTGATCTCATCGTGCATTTCGGCAAGTCGGTTCTTGATTGGCATCTGATCCTCCCAAATCAGGCGACGGGCAATCGTCGTTCCACCAGCTCTGCAAACCAGCTGCATCCGGCGGGAATTGCGTCGTCGTCGAAGTTGTATTCCGGGTGATGGCACATGGCCGTGTTCCCGTTTCCAATAAAGATGTAGGCTCCGGGCCGTTCTTCAAGCATGTAGGCGAAATCTTCTGACGGCATGATCGGATCGGTGCTGTCATTGACCGTGCCTGCCACCGCTTCGGCGGCTTCGGCAGCATAACCCGTTTCCGCCTCCGAGTTGACAGTAACCGGGTAACCCGGTGTCCATGTCATTTCAGCTTTGGCACCGAAGGCCGAGGCTGTATCTTCGGCGATCCGCCGAACACGCTGTTCCACGATCTCACGGTACTCAGGATCGAGTGTGCGAACAGTGCCTTTCAATCGCGCCAAATGCGCGATCACGTTCGAGGCGAGGCTGTCGGTTTCAAATGTCCCAACCGTCAAGACCACGGGTTTGATCGGGTCTACGGTGCGCGAGACAACCGATTGCAAAGCCACGACAATATGGGATGCGACCAGCGTGGTATCCACCGCGTCATGTGGCGCGGCAGCGTGACCGCCCTTGCCCCTGACCACGATTTCGAATTCGTCAGACGAGGCCAGCAAAGCTCCGGGGCGAATAGCGAACTCTCCCACCGGCATCCCGGGCATATTGTGCATGCCATAAACTTCCTGAATACCCCAGCGATCCATCAGGCCATCCTGACACATGGCCAACCCCCCGGCCCCGCCTTCCTCGGCCGGTTGAAAGATCAACACCACTGTGCCGTCGAAATTCCGGGTCTCGGCCAGATATTGCGCGGCCCCCAACAGCATTGAGGTATGCCCATCATGCCCGCAGGCGTGCATCTTGCCGGAAACGGTCGAGGCATAATCCAGCCCAGTCGCTTCTTCGATGGGTAAGGCATCCATATCCGCGCGCAATCCGATAACGCGCCCCTTGGTATCCTCGCGCCCCTTGATCACGGCAACAACGCCGGTTTTGCCAATGCCCGGCGTTATGTCGTCAACACCGAATTCTTCCAGTCGCTCGACAACGAAGCCTGCGGTTTCTTCGACGTCATACATCAGCTCGGGATGCATATGCAGATGGCGACGCCATTTGGTAATCTCGCCATGCATCTCGGCCAGCCGGTTCTTGACGGGCATCTTGGAACTCCCTTCGGGGTCTTATTCACAAAGTCGCTGTACCAGTCGCTCCATGAACTTGTGACCTGCGTTGAATTGAGAAATCTCTATAAATTCATTTGGTTGATGCGCCTGTGCAATGTCGCCGGGTCCACAGATGACCGCTGAATACCCGGCCTCCTGAAACTGTCCCGCTTCAGTGCCGTAACTCACGACATGAGAGGCATTATCGCCGGTCAGGGATCGAACCAGCATTTCAGCTTCGCCATCCTCTTCGGGGGCAAGGCCGGGGATCGAGAAATGCTCGGACAGCTCAATGCGCGCCTCGGGATGAACCGTTTGCATCCGCGCCTCAACGTCCCGAACCTTGTCGAAATAGGCCTTTTGCCAGACCGATTTTTCGTCATCCGGTACGGTGCGAAAATCCATCATGAAGCGACAATCTTTGGCGGTTATGTTATGCGCCGTTCCGCCTTCGATCATGCCAACATGGCAGGTTGTCCACGGCGGGTCGAACATTGACGCAATGTCCGAAGGCTGCGTCGCCATATTCTCGGCGTTGCGGTCATTGGCCCAGTCAATCAGCGGTGCGGCTGCCATGATTGAGTTGACGCCCGTATGCATGATCGAGCTGTGGACCTCGAACCCGACAACATGCGTGTCATAACCGAACCCGCCCTTGTGGCCCGTGACGGCCTGCATCACTGATGGTTCGCCCACAATCACCGCTGATCCCTTGGGCAGCACTTTCTGCATCGCCTCAATCATCGGCGGCGCGCCAGTGCAGCCAACCTCTTCATCGAAGCTGAGCGCAAGTTGCATTGGACGTTTGATATCAGCGTGATGCGCCTCAACCAACGCCCAGATAGCCAGCGCGTCAAAGCCCTTCATATCGCAGGTGCCGCGCCCGTAATATTTGCCGTCTTTCTCGGTCACCACAAACGGGTCGGAATCCCAGGGCTGGCCGTCCACCGGCACCACATCCGTGTGGCCCGACAGGACAATCGCACCCTCTTCCCAAGGGCCAACATGTGCAAACAATGCAGCCTTATGCGGTTGATCCGGATCGGGCCAACGATGGGATTCGATCCCGTGACTTTCAAGATACCCTTCAACCCAATCCACAAGCGGTAGGTTTGTATCCCGGCTCACGGTCGGGAACGAGATCAACTTTGTCATGATCTCCAGCGGAGACAGGCGCTCAGCCATGAGGATCAATATCCGCTGTCAGTGGTCAGAACGAAATGCCCCGGCTCAACCTTGTTGTATTGCGAGGGCTCGGGCACGTATCCAATCGGATGAATGGGCGACGGGATCGGTTTGAAGTTCAGGTCTTTTTCCGATTTCCGCTTATTCGGGTCCGCAATCGGAACCGCCTTCATCAGCGCCTGAGTATAGGCGTGTTGCGGGTTCTCAAAGACGCGGGCGCGCGGACCGAGTTCAACGATGCGGCCCAGATACATCACGCCGACATGGTGGCTGACACGCTCAACCACGGCCATATCGTGGCTGATGAACAGATAGCTGAGGCCAAGCTCGGACTGAAGTTCCATCATAAGGTTCAGCACCTGCGCCTGAACCGACACATCCAGTGCCGATACAGCCTCATCTGCAATAATCAGCTTGGGGTTCAGCGCCAATGCACGCGCGATCGCGATCCGCTGACGCTGACCGCCCGACATCTCATGCGGGAAGCGGCGCATGAAGCTGCGCGGCAGCTGCACTTTGTCAAACAGCTGCGCCACGCGGTCCTGCAGTTCGGACCCCGACGCGACGCCGTAGTTGCGCATTGGTTCGGCGACCTGATCGACCAACTGCATCTGCGGGTTCAGCGAGGCGAATGGATCCTGAAAGATCATCTGCATATCCAGCCTCGCCTTGCGCAGGCCAGCCTGATCCAGCTTCATGATGTCGACCCCGTCCAGATCAACCTCGCCCGCCATCGGCTCGACCAGCCGCAGGATCGAGCGCCCTGCCGAGGATTTGCCACAACCCGATTCACCCACAAGGCTCAACGTCTGGCCCCGGTTCAATGTGAAAGAGACATCTTCGACCGCATGCACGTTCGAGATGGTCCGGCGCAGCAACCCGCCCTTGACCGCAAAGCGCGTGGTCAGGTTCTTGACGGTCAGCAGCACCTCGTTTGTGCCCGGGATCGGTGCGATGGTCTGGCCTTCCTCGCCCAGCAGTTTCATGGGCTCGGGCGCGGCCTTGCCCTGCATCTCACCCAGTTTCGGAACCGCTGCAAGCAGCGCTTTGGTGTAGTCGTGCTGAGGGTTTTCAAAGATTTCTGTGACCGTGCCCTCTTCAACCTTGTTGCCCCGGAACATGACCACGACACGGTCCGCCATCTGCGCGACTACAGCCATATCATGGGTGATGAACATCACCGCCGTGCCTGTTTCGCGCTTCAAACGGTCCATCAGCGCCAAAATCTCGGCCTGAATAGTCACATCCAGCGCGGTCGTCGGTTCATCCGCGATCAACAGGCGCGGCTCACACGCCATGGCCATGGCGATCACCACGCGTTGGCGCATACCGCCGGACAGCTCATGCGGATACTGTTTCAGACGCCGTTCCGGCTCGGGGATGCGCACCTGTCGCAGCAGCTCCAGCGCGCGTTCCTCGGCCTGCGATTTGCTCATGTCCTTGTGGATTCGCAACCCTTCAGTCAGCTGCCGCCCAACGGTAAATACGGGGTTCAGAGCGGTCATCGGCTCCTGAAAGATCATTCCGATCTCATTTCCGCGAATCTGCTTCATCAGATCCTGATCTGCACCAGACAGGTCCAATTCTTCGCCATCGCGGCGATCAAACAGCAATTGCCCCCCGGCAATTTCGCCACCGCCGAACTCGACCAAGCGCATCAGTGACAGGGATGAGACCGACTTACCCGACCCCGATTCGCCTACGATACAAACGGTTTCACCCGGTTTGACTTCAAACGAGACATCCTCGACCCCGACAACCGGGCCGTCCTTTGTTTGAAATTCGACCCGTAGTTTCTTGATCTGGGCAATAGGCTGATCCAGCACGCGCGCTCTCCCCTTGGCGGCTTTTCGGATTGAGTGCCAAACGCTAAGGCGGGGTGGCGGGCAAAGTCAAACCAATTGGTCAAATTCCGTAACGCAAGGCTTGCAATTTTCCGAAACTCTGTTTCGATACGCCCCGTAACCGTTTTGGGGAGAGAACGGGAAACACGTTGGCGATCGAATCGTTTTCGTTTGATTTCAGGTTCTTATACCTCAGCCCGGCCACGCCTAATCCGCGGGCATCGCGGAGATAATCGAGACACGTATGTGTCCAACATGGAGTGTATGATGAAAATCAAAACCCTTTTGCTTGGTGCGATTGCAAGCACGGCAATGGCCCCGATGGCCTTCGCCGAGCGCGGATCGGACGGCAATGTCAGCATTATTTATTGGCAAGCCCCGTCAATCCTGAACCCGTTCCTGTCGGGCGGCACCAAGGATGTGGAATCCGCTTCGCTGGTGATTGAACCGCTGGCCCGCTACGACCAGGACGGTAATATGGTGCCTTATCTGGCGTCCGAGATTCCAACCGTTGAAAATGGCGGCGTCAGCGAAGACCTGACCTCGATCACCTGGAAAATTGCACCGGGAATCACCTGGTCGGACGGCACTCCGTTTACCTCTGCGGATGTGAAGTTCACCGCTGATTACTGCATGCATCCCGAAGGTGGCTGCGCGCAGGTGACCAAGTTCGAAGGCGTAACTTCGGTCGAAGCCGTGGACGATCTGACCGTCAAGGTCACATTCGACGCGCCGACCCCATTCCCCTACGGACCCTTCGTGGGTGGTGAAAGCCCGATCATTCAGGCTGCACAATTCGCGGATTGCGTTGGCGCAAAAGCCCCTGAATGTACTGATCAAAACTTTAACCCAATTGGCACCGGCCCATTTGTCGTCACCGAGTTCAAGCCGAATGACGTGATTACATTTGCAGCCAATGACAACTATCGCGACCCGGCGAAACCTGCCTTCGCAACCGTGACATTCAAAGGCGGCGGCGATGCGACGGCAGCTGGCCGCGCGGTGATGGAAACCGGCGAGTTCGACTATGCCTGGAACCTACAGCTGGCGCCCGAAGTGATCGCGCAGATGCAAGAAGGCGGCAAAGGTACTCCGGTGGCAGGCTTTGGCCCGCTGGTAGAGCGTATCATGCTGAACCAGACCAACCCGTCGCCCGACCTGCCGGAAGGCGAGCGTTCGACAGCCAAGCATCCGCACCCATTCCTGCAGGACCCTGCGGTTTACAAAGCCATGTCTATGGCCATCGACCGCCCGCTGCTGGTGGAAATCGGCTATGGCCAGGCAGGCAAAGTGACCTGTAACTGGGTGCCGGCCCCTGCCGCGTTCAACTCGACCTCGATGACCTGTGACACACAGGATATCGATGGCGCAAACGCGTTGCTGGACGAAGCTGGCATTGTTGACACCAACGGCGATGGCGTACGTGAAAAAGACGGCGTTCCGCTGAAAATCGTCTATCAGACCTCGACCAACGCCGTCCGTCAGGACTTCCAGGCGCTGATCAAGGAATGGTGGAGCCAGATCGGCATCGAAACCGAACTGCGCAACATCAACGCGTCGGTCTTCTTTGGTGGTGACCCGGGCTCGCCTGATACCTTCCAGAAGTTCTATGCCGACGTTGAAATGTACGCCAACACCTTTAACGGCACTGACCCGCAGTCCTATCTGGGCAACGGCCTGTGCGACAAGGCGCCTAAGCCGGAATCGCAGTGGCAGGGTGAAAACATCAGCCGCTTCTGCAACGAAGAGTTCGACAAGCTGCATGGTCAGCTGGCCGAAACCGCAGGTCTGGAGCAACGTGCCGAGATCGCGAAACAGTTGAACGACATCATCGTGCAGAACGGCGGTATGATCCCGCTGGTGCACCGTGGTCGTCTGTCGGCGCACGCAAACACACTGGGTGGTGTTGTCCTGAACGTTTGGGACAGCGAGCTGTGGAACATTGCGGACTGGTACCGCAAAACCGGTTCCTAAGCGTTAGCCTTGCAAAACCGCGCCCCGAACTTCGGGGCGCGGTCATTTGCAGACCACTCCAACAAGAAGACGCATATAAAGGCGCCTCTTAATGCTTAACTTTACCATCAGACGACTGGTGTTGGCCGTTCCGACGCTCCTGTTCATCAGCCTCGTCATTTTCCTGTTGCTCGAGCTCGCACCCGGCGATCCGATGGCGCAGGTTCCGCTTACCGTCCCCCCCGAAGTCAAAGAGAAGATGCGCGAGGCGCTTGGTCTCGGCCAGCCGATGCATATCCGGTTCTGGAAATGGATCGTGCAGTTCTTCTGGATCGAACCGCAGGTGCTGGTTGACTCGATCTTTGGCACCACCTTCTCTGAAGGTGACTTGCGCGTGATTTCGTGGCAGACCCGTTCGCCCGTTATGGACATCGTCGTTCAGCGTATCCCACAGACCCTGTGGGTTGTCGGCACCGCCTATGTGGTTGCCATCCTGATCGCCCTGCCCATCGGCATCTATTCGGCTTACCGGCAGTATTCTTGGTTCGATCAGATGGGCACATTCGTGTCGATGGTCGGGTTTTCGGTCCCGCCCTTCTTCTCGGGCGTGCTGGTGATCGTGATCTTCTCGGTCCAGCTGGGCTGGTTCCCGTCGATCTACGACACCACCCATGTGGTCAACAGCTGGGACAGCTTTGTTGTGCAGCTCAAACAGATGATCATGCCGGTCATGGTTCTGGCGCTGCAGATCACCGCGCAGCTTTCCCGCTTCATGCGCGCCTCAATGCTGGACAACCTCAATCAGGATTACGTCCGCACCGCCCGAGCCAAAGGCCTGAGCGAATACACGGTTGTTATGGTCCACGTATTGCGCAATTCGATGATCCCCGTGGTCACGGTGATCGCGCTGGGTATTCCGGCCATCTTCGGCGGCGCCATCATTACCGAGCAGGTATTCAAGGTGAACGGTATCGGTCAATTACTGATCGGGGCCATTCAGGCAAACGATCTGCCAATGGTCCAAACCCTGACCTTCATCTTTGCCGTGCTGATCGTGCTGTTCAACCTGATCGCCGATGTGCTCTACGGCATTCTGGACCCGAGGATTCGCTATGACTGATCATGATCGTACCGATACGCTGATCCCGGATGAAGGACTTGCCCCGGCCTCGACCGCGTTACCTACCACCGACGTCATGGAAGAGCTGGCCACCCCACCCCGCAGCCAGTGGCGCGATGTGTGGGACCAGTTCAAAACCCACAAAGGCGCGATGATCGGAGCAATTCTGTTTATCTTCATCGTCGCCGGAGTTTATCTGGGCCCATTTCTTTGGAGCATTGATCCCACGCAAATCGACATTCGCGCGCGGAACCAAGGCCCCAGTTGGGCACATCCCTTTGGGACAGACCAATTGGGCCGCGATATTCTGGCGCGAATGATGTCGGGTGGGCAGACCTCAGTTTCAGTGGGCATCACCGCGATGCTGCTGGCCCTGTTCCTTGGATCGTTGATTGGGGTTGTTGCCGGATTCTTCAAACGTCTTGATGGACCGCTGATGCGCCTGACCGACCTGTTCCTTGCCCTGCCTCTGTTGCCCTTGCTGCTGGTCATGATGTTGCTCTTCCGCGAGCCTTTGTCTGCGGCATTCGGGCTGGAACGCGGGATATTCATCCTGATCGTCTGCGCCATCGGCATCACCTCGTGGATGCCTACCGCGCGGATCGTGCGGGGTGACGTACTGGCAATCAAAGAGCGTGAATTCGTACTGGCCGCCCGATCGATCGGCACCAGCAACAGTCAGATCATCACACGGCATATCCTGCCGAACGTGTTGTCTCCGATCATGGTCTCAGCGACGCTGGGGATTGCGACAGCAATCATCACTGAAAGCGCGTTGTCCTTCCTCGGGCTCGGCTTCCCGCCGGATTTCCCGACCTGGGGCCGCCTGCTGTTTGATGGCGTCGACTATCTGCAGCAATACCCCGAGCGCGTGTTCTGGCCCGGCCTCGCAATCTCGTTGACCGTTCTCAGCGTGAACTACCTGGGTGACGGGCTGCGCGATGCGCTGGATCCACGCATTCGAGGACGCTAAGCAATTTCAGTCGGCGCGCTTCAGCGCGCCGGCCAACACGATGATCAGGACGGCCAAAGGCAGAAGGACCGCAAAGGCCAGTCTTAATGTCATCAGCTCGGCCAGAAACCCAATCATGGGCGGCCCGATCAGCAACCCTCCGTATCCCAAAGTCGCGACACTTGCGATCGCTTGGCCCGGTGGAACATCCGGATCGTTTGCGGCACGGCTAAACGCCAGTGGCATAATCACCGCATAACCGATCCCCATCAGGGCAAAACCCGCCAGAGCAAGGCCTGCCTCACCCGCAGACACCACCGCAAACACTCCCATTGCCGCACAGATGCCTCCAAATCGTGCCGTCGCCACGGGTCCGAAACGGGAAATCACAAAACCGCCCGCTAAGCGGAACAATACCATCATCACCGAAAATACAGCGTAACCCAGCGTTGCGACGCTCTCGGCTGCGCCTGTTTCGTCGCGCAGGTAGATCGCGCTCCAATCCGCGACTGCACCCTCGCCCGAGGCCCCGCATAGTGCGGTAAATCCAACAAGCACCAGGGCACCAGAGGGCAATGCAAAGACCGATCCTTTGTTGGCCTCTGACCGCCGTGACGTCCATCGTACCCAGGACAGGGTCAGAGCCAACCCGACGGCGATACCCCCTGCCAACAGGAAATGCTGCATAACGTTCAGCCCGATCTGAACTGCTGCATAGCCACTAAGCGCCCCCAGTCCTGCCCCAAGGCTCCACATTGCATGGAAGGACGACATGAGAGGCTTGTCATAAACTTGCTCGACCTCGGCTGCCCATGCGTTCATGGCCACGTCCATCGAGCCCAGAAAGGCCCCAAACATAAATAGAAACACCGCCAGCGCCCAGAACCCATCCGCAAACGCCAGCAGGATCAGCGAGGCCGTGTATAAAACTGCGATGATCCGCGTGATTGCAACAGCCCCGAACCGATCCGTCAGCTTGCCGGTAATTGGAAAGGAACACACAGCACCAGCAGCCATGAACAACAGGCCATAGCCCAATGCTTCGTGACTTAGCTCAAGTCGATCGCGCACCGCTGGGATGCGCGAGGCCCAAATGCCGAACAAGGCACCATTCAGGATAAACATGGCGGCAACAGCACGCCATGCGGCAACAACACCAATCACGGAATACCCCAATATGAGACCTGACAAACCTCGCCCGTTCTACAGGTCCTGAGGAAATTGGCAATTGTCGACTATTCCAACCGTTTACGGATCTGACGAATGGCAAACCAGACGCCAAACACAACCGGGATCGTGATTGCAGCCGTCAGCATTCCCTTGCTGATCCCGGCATTTGTCAAAGGATATAGCAGATAGCTGACCAGCGAGACCGCGTAGTAGCTGATTGCGACCACAGAAAGCCCTTCGACCGTGTGCTGCAACCGCAACGCCAAATCAGCCCGCCGATCCATGCTTTCCAGCAACGCCTGATTCTGAGCGCTGCGTTCGACATCCACCCGGGTCCGCAACAGCTCCCCAGCACGGATAGCACGATCAGACAGAGCCTGCAGACGGCGTTCGGTGGATTTCACCGTGCGGATCGCCGGGTCATACCGGCGCATCATGAAGTCGGCAAAGCTCTGACGCCCTTCGAACCTTTCTTCGCGCAAGACTTCGATGCGTTGATTAACAATTGTTTCATAGGCCCCCGTGGCCCCAAAGCGGAAAGAACATTGGGCCGAAAGCGTTTCCAACTCGATCGATGTCGATAGAAGATCGGGCAACAACTCGTCTGGATGGGCCGAGTTGTCGGTCATTTGCCCCATCAAGCGGGTCAACTTGCTGTCCAATTCGCCTATGCGAGGCGTCATTTGCTTAACGCGCGCGAAACCCAGCATGGACATCGCCTTATATGTCTCGATCTCGCAGAGGCGTTGAATGACCCGGCCGGTCCGACGGCGACCAGCGCCATCGCTGACAAACATGGCGAACCGCATATGCCCTGCCGGATCGATGCGAAAGTCGCTTGCGCAGATTGCTGAATCGTCCAAAACGCGAGCCACGGCCAGGCTTTCCGGTTCGAACCAATCAGCCAATGAGGATTGTACCGCCTCATCATTCTGGCGCTCCACAACCCGGATCATTGCTGACGTCACGCGCTGACCAGGACTCGCGATCAGCCAGTCGGGCGGGAACACCTCGAAATCCGCCGGATTGAAGGCGCGGTCGCTGACATTTTGGGTGATCGCCGTATAGGTCACGAACTCGGTATGTTGTTCCCATTTCAACCAGTGCCGCCCGATCTGACCGGCATAATGCGTGGCCCCGGGTTGTGGGTGCTGCGCACCGTGGCGATCCAGCAGATTGATCAGATGGGCCATATCTTCGTCCCGGTTTCGTGCCGCAGCCTCGACCGGTTTTTTGATCGCCAGGAAGACAACGGTGCATGGGGTAGACGCCACCGGAAACGGACGTGCATGCAATTCATTTGCCAACGCATAGCGCAGCGGATGGTCGTCAATCGGCGTCATAGCAAGCTCCGGTATCCCCCGGGCACTATAAGACAGATTGAAGATACATCAATTATCTTTTTATTTCATATACTTACAAGGATACAACGGTATACAATTCCGCTATGTCATTGATTTGGTTCCCATAGCTCGATGGGGTTGCCTTCGGGATCATGGATACGGGCGAATTTTCCCACTTCGCTATCCCAGTCGGGATTGGTCTCAACCGTGATTCCGGCGGCTTCCAGCTGAGCTGTTAGCGCCGCAAGATCGTCGACACGAAAATTGATCATCCATTGCTGCTCGGCCCTGCCAAAATAGCCGGTATCTTCTGCAAACGGTGCAAACACTGTGTACCCTTCGCTCTGTTTCCACGGCACAGGGTCATAGTGACTGACACCCAGATGCGTCTCATACCATTCACTCAGTGCCTTTGGATCTTTAGCGCGGAAAAACACGCCGCCTATGCCATTCACTTTCTGCATCAGAATCCTCCCAACGCCGTCGTCTGGCTGCCATAGTATCACATGCCATCCGCTACATCCGGCCAGAAATACACTTAGGACTCTACAGCGGCGAGCCGTTTCAAAAGCAAAAAATAAAAGGGCGCCCGCAGGCACCCTTTAAATTTTAGCAAGATCAGATGATCAGTCGATCATGGGCAGCAGTTTGTCCAGCGACTG
>NZ_JBQFRO010000005.1:0-361783 GCF_056537425.1 Ruegeria sp. CE9
TTTTTCCTCCTCACACCCTACACAAAAATGGCACACGGCTTCTATCGGCTTGCTGCGCTGGTCCGAGACGCTCAACGAAAAAGAGATGTGTAAGAACTGATAACCAGAACACTTTGTTAGCATTTATCGCTCTGGAATGTGCGGGTTGATTGAAGCCGAGGAAATCTTCGATTCAAAGTCCATTGGTTTTGTCGCGATATATGCGCCCGACCGTCACTCTGTATCTGCCATCTGTCTGAGGTTTTGCCGCAAATTGGCAACGTAGCGCTGATGGTCGCGTCCTTCGGCGTAGGTAGCATAGTATCCGAATGGGAGGCGCAGGCTGTCTTGCCCCAACCGAACCAGTTTACGTTCCCCCAACTCGGTGCCGGCAAGATGCAGCGGTGCCAGAACAACCCCAGTTCCTTGAACGGCGAGTTCGATACCGATCCCTGTGCCTGCGACTCTTAATCCTTTGGAACAATCTGGGTGTCGTGAAACACCGAAATGACGAAACCAGGCAGCCCATGTTGGGTATGAGCTGTAGGATTCCCCCCAATCCACATGAATCAACTTTGAATCAGGGACTGTTGTTAAGTCCTCTGCGAATCCCGGGGCGCACAAGGGTGCAACGTAATCGCGCACCAACTGTTGGCTGGTAAATCCATGACTCTGAATCGGGTGAAAAGATATACGCAGATCCACAGGCGTGCGCCTTGGATCAAACGGATCCGAGTCAATCTGTATCGAAACACCGATTTTGGGGTGGTCTTGTCGAAACCGTGCCACTGCCGGAACGACCAATCGTTCTGACAAAGATTGGATTGTGCTGACCACCAAGTGCGAACGCATGTCCTGTTCCAGGAAGCGTTCAGTAATCTCGGACAGTTGGGTCAGAGCTTGCGCCACCTGAGGATACAACATCTGACCGGCATCAGTTAAAGTCAGAGAATTGTTACCCCGTAAGAATAGCTTCTTCCCCATAAAGGTTTCAGCCTTTGCCACCTGGAGGCTAACAGCGGCTGATGTAACGCCAAGTTCGGAAGCGGCGGCGGTAAAGCCACCGCAGCGTGCGGTCGCTTCAAAGGCTTTGATTGCATTCAAGGGTGGTAACTTCATTCAATGCACTTAGCACAAGTAAAACTTTTGCAAAAGCAAGCATTACTAGGATCACATTCGGTCGGTTTTCGCAGTAGGTTGCCCGGGCTAAGCAAGGGAAAAGCGCATGGCACAGATGACAATCGAATATCTTGGCAAACCAGAGATTGACGCTCTGGCGCTCACAAATGACGAAATCCTGAATGCGGTTGAACAAGGCCTTGTTGCTGCGGGCAAAGGTCAGACCGTGATCGAACCTCGGATGCACCTGACACCCGACCCCAGCTTTAACGGTCATTTCAATGTGCTGCGTGGTTATGTTGCACTGCTGGATTACGCCGGGGTCAAGATTGTGGGCGATTTCGTTGACAACTACAAACAAGGGCTGCCCAGCGAACTCGCGTTGCTCAATTTATTCTGCCCGCGGACCGGTGCGCCGCGCGCCGTGATCGACGCAGCAGGTATTACCGATATGCGCACGGGCGCCTTGACGGCCTTGGGGGCCAAATGGCTGGGTCCAAAGAAGCCAAAGGTTTTGGGCCATCTGGGCGCACGAGGTACCTCGTACTGGAATGTTGCGCTGCTGGATCATCTTTTCGACTTTGAGGAAATCCGTGTTCATTCGCGCCGTCCTGAAAGCCGTGAAGCCTTTGCCGATAAGTTAAGCAAGGATTTGGGCAAGAGAATCGTGGTGACCGAAGACTGGGAGTCGTGCCTCAAAGATGCAGATATCATGATTGAGGCAACGCGCTTGAACGAACCGACACCGATGTTCGATCGGTCTTGGGTCAATAAGGGCGCCTTGGTGGTGCCTTATGGCACGATGAGTACTCTGCCGTTAAACTTTGTCGAAGGCATCGACAAATTCGTGATGGATGATCTGGGTCAGATGCGCGCTGGCCATCTGGGTGCGTTGCGGCCGCACATAGATGCAGGATTGATCACGGAAGAAAGCTTCTATGCCGAGATTGGCGAAATTGCAGCCGGACTTAAACCGGGGCGCGAAAGCGATGATGAGACGATCCTATTCTGGCATCGCGGCATGTCGACCAGCGATATCGCACTAGGCGCGGCCATCCTGGAAAAAGCACGCACCAAGGGCATTGTGCAAGATCTGGTGTATCGGAACGAATGATGTCACCCCTGAATTTGACCGGGGCCGGACTGGACCTTGAGGAACTGGCGCAAGCAGCTCGCGGGGATCGGTCAGTGGCGCTGTGCCCGGAAGGATTGGCGCGTATGGCGCGGTCGCGGGACCTGGTGGATCAGGTTATTGCGGACGGCGTGCCCGTCTATGGTGTGACCACCGGGCTCGGAGCACGCTCAACCGAGGCGTTGGATGCCGAAACACTGCAGGCGTTCTCAGAGCAAACCTTGCGTGGCCGGGCACAAGCAATGGGGCCGCCAGAGGCACCCGTGGTCTTACGCGCAGCCATGATCGTTCGCGCCAATACAATGCTAACCGGTCACAGCGGGGCGCAGCCACAAGTGGCTGAACATATCGTTGCTTGTCTCAATGCAGGTCTAACCCCGGTCGTTGGTCAAGTGGGATCAATCGGTGCAGCAGATCTGGTCTTTAATGCCACCTTGGGTCTTGCGCTGATCGGCGATGGCCGGATGCAGGATCGTTCAGGACAGATCGGTGACAGCGCCGAGATGATGCTGACCCATGGCATCTCTCCGCTGCAACTGGGGCCGCGCGACGGGCTGGCACTGGCCAATCATACCAGTTTCGTCGTTGGGGCGGGGGCACTGGCTATTCAGGCCGCAGATCGCGCATTCGAGGCGCTACAAACTGCTACGGCCCTAACGATGGAGGCGTACCGCGCCAATCTGACTCCGCTGGATGCGCGTGTACTTGGGGTTAAACCTTTGCCTGGGCAGGCAATTGCCGCCGTTGCTCTGGTGTCAAGGCTTGAAGGCAGTGCTTTGTGGAACAGCGCTAATGCACGCCGGTTGCAAGATCCCCTCTCCATTCGCAACGCTGTACAGATTCACGGTGCTTTGGCTCAGGCGCTTTCGACGGCAAAAGCGCTTATCCGGATCGAGCTGAACGGCGTCAGCGATAACCCGGTTGCACTGGTTGACGAGTCCCGGATTATCTCTGGCGGCAACTATTATTCGAGCGAATTGTGCCATGTAGTTGAAGGCGTCAGCCGAGCCTTTGTGCCCGTGGCAATGGCACAGCTGGCGCGAATTTCAAAACTGCTGAATCCGGTTTTCAGCGATCTGCCTGCCTTTCTTGCGCAGGAAAACAGTGGCTCGAACGGCTTTGCACCAGTGATGAAGCCGGCCGAGGCCTGGGCGGCAAAGCTTGTTCACGCGGCGCAGCCGGTGCCTATCTGGCCCAGTATCAATGCCAATGGGATCGAAGATTGCCTACCAAATACCCCGGTTGCCATCCGCGGGCTTGAAGCTGTCGTTGAATGTAGCCGACACCTGAGCGCCATCGAGCTGTTGATTGCAGGACGTGGAGTTGAGTTGCGCGGTTGCAGAACCGAAATCGCACCATTTCTGCGTGACGTGCTGGATAGTTTGCATTCCGTCGCCCCAGCTATGACAGAGGACCGATCAGTAAGCACTGATGTCGAACGGCTGGTGGTCGAGATTGAATATGGCAGCAACCTAGCCTTTTCTCACGATGGTACTTAGAGAACTGTCATCAGATAAGTACCTTATCTAGCTCTGACGCAAAACAAGGACTGAAGTCGCGGGATAAACTTCAAATAATTCGAACCCCTGAACGCAGCTTTGTGTAGGTTTCATAACTGAGTTGGCAGGGAAATTGTCCAGGCGCAGCACATGTCAGGATCTTCTGCGCTATGGGCTCAAAGTCGGCGCGAAAGTGGGCGGTGCTTTTGACGCATATGATCCGCGCGTCTTGTGGTTCCAAATTGAACAATCGAATTTGCGCCAGATCCAGACATTGATTTCGAATGCTGGTGACGATGACACAGATTTGCGTTGCGACCAGCCTTAATGCGACCGAGCGGCCCAGCGTAGCGATGCCACCCCCGTACATTTCTCCTGTATAATAGCACTGGCCGTCGCTCAGGTGATGCACACTCACACGCGCGTTGAAGGGGGTGTCGCCGGGACCTTTCCCGCCAATCTCGGCCACGAACTCTTCACCTTCGCCCAGCTCGTGAGCTTTGGCCGCAAGCTGTGGGTCATGCAGTAGCCCTAGAATGGTCGATGGCGTATTCCGGCGCACCAATTCGCGCAGCAGACCTGTTGTGTCGGCTGTTGCACCGGCGCCCGGATTGTCCTGCACATCCGCTATCACAACTGGCCCAATGCCACCGGTGGCTAGGGCCGCATCAACAGCGTCTTTTGGGTTTGGTAATGTGGTATCGAATGCGGTCTCAACTGCTTGCAACTTTGCAAGCATATGGGCAGCCATAGCCTCGGCATCGGAGCTAGAGGAACCATACGCCAGAACCGAGGGTCCACAATCGGGCGTGTCCGATGCTGTGAATCCCAAGGCGAGTTCCACAAGCTGCGCGCTTGATCCGTCGAATGCATCGAGCGCGGAGTATAGCGTTTTGGCAGGGGCAACCTCTGTATACTGGCAATGTAACGGGATCAGATAGGAGCCTTGCCGCCAAGCCTTCGCTGGCGGTCCGTTTGCAATGATATTGCGCAACATCGGAAATGCTCGTGCGCCAGTTTCTGCCATGTCGAGATGAGGGTAGGTTCTGAAAATGGTTATCGCATCCGAAAGATCTACCATTCGTTTTGAAACATTTGCGTGCATATCCAGGCTTGCAACAAGTGGTAGATCCGGTCCGATGACCTTTCTGATCCGCGCTAGCAATTCACCTTCGCCATCATCCCAGGACTCGGTAACCATCGCGCCATGCAGGTCCAGATAGACCCCGTCTAGCGGCGCCATTGTGGCAAGCGCATTTGTGATGTGACCGGTAATGCTGTCATAAGCATGATCTGTGACTTTGCCGCTTGGCTCAGCCGCGCACCACAGAATGGGTACTATTTCAGCACCTGCCGCTTCAGCGGATTTTGCGAAACCCGCAATGGGTAGGTTCATACCCTGCGTCTTGTCCAAAACATCCTGACCCCACAGCAATTCCGGCCAGCTGTCGGCCTGTTCAAAATCACTCAGCGTCGTTGGAGTGTCGACGAAGGTATTGGTTTCATGCTGAAATCCAGCAATTGCTATTCTCATAATGTACAGTCGACTATCAGGTTTGAACCAACGTCGTGTTCAGGATTTCACGCAGCTTATCCGCGACGACTTCGGGTTTGTGGCGCGTCATTGAAACATGCCCAAGACCTGGAATCTCGTGGAAAGCGCCGTTCATGGCTAGGTCAGAAACCACCTTGCACATGACCGGTGCCGTTTGAACATCTTCTGAGAACGCTACCACATGCATCGGAACCGGGCAGGTCTTCAGGGCTTCGCGGCAATCGAAGTCCAGACAGGCTTCCCACTGATCGATTGTGGCCTGAGGGTCGCGATCGCTGAAGCGTTCGGTATAAGACGCCTTGAGCTGTTCCCATAGTTGGGGCTCGTGCAAGGCTTTGGCAGGAAAGGCATAAACAGCATAGTGCGGGGCCAGAAAGTAATCGGGCAGGGTGATGCCATCTTTGCGCAGGTCGATTTCGGCTTGCATCCAGTCGCGGGTGAATCCGTCGATATACGCTGAAGTGCCCATTGGAATGGCAATCCGCACCTTTTCTGGAAAATCGATGGCGGTTTGTTGTGTAACCAATCCCCCCAGCGACAGGCCGCATACAGCGGCTTCTCCATCGGCGAACGCATCAATTACCGCGGCACAATCGGCTGCATAATCACTCATCTTCCAAGGGGGCGGAGGGGAAACGGTTTTGCCTGCGCCTCGTGGATCGTAAGTGATGCATCGATAGGTATCGGACAGGCGCGCGAACTGTTCCGAGTAGGCCTCGGCAGTCTGATCACCACCCGGCACAAATACTATGGCTGCCCCTTCACCTTCGGTGACCACACGCATTGTCACACCTCCAACCGAAAGTTGGTGGGTCTCAGCCCGCGGACCGAACTGCAAGAACGCTGACATTACTTCTCTCCTGTGATCATTTGACTGGTACCAAAACCATGGCTCGATATTTGTTGGGTATTTGGCGACTACATTCCGTTGCGCGGAATGACATGTGTTTTTTCTTCTTCAAATATGAGCTCGTTTCCTGACCACGCTTTCAGACGCGATATCAGATGAAACTCGGTCGGGGTCGCCTTCTGCTCTGAGTATGTCCAGATCTTTGCGGACCAGTCTTCACGGTCAAAGCCTGCGGTTTGTTCCATCGTGGCAACGGCAGAAAGTGGATCACTTGGATGGATCGTGTAGCGCCGATCGGAAACGTCA
This sequence comes from Ruegeria sp. CE9, assembly GCF_056537425.1. Taxonomy (NCBI): domain Bacteria; kingdom Pseudomonadati; phylum Pseudomonadota; class Alphaproteobacteria; order Rhodobacterales; family Roseobacteraceae; genus Ruegeria; species Ruegeria sp. CE9. Next base: position 6,441 of record NZ_JBQFRO010000005.1, read on the forward strand.
CTGAGCACTGTACTGATTTCATCAAGGCGGAAATCACCCACGGGGCCAAAAACACCGCCATCAAGGAAAAACCTATGAGTCATTTCACCATTGGTGAGGTCGGTATGAACAGATCGCTCCATCGAGCCTGCTCTGACCTTCGTTTTGCGGGGCTTCGCTGTGGGCCGGGAGGGTTCGGGCAGCGCACGAGGCTCCGTAGTGTTATCAGTCTGGCTGCGGATTGGTAGTTTCAACCGCGATGACCCCGGTTGCACTGTCAGCGTGACGGGTTCAGGCGATGGCCAGAGGATGGGCCAATAGGCCGAGGCGATTTGCAGAACGATGCGATGATCGGGCATCACGCGGTAACCGGTTCCGTAGAGCGGGACTGTCACGGTCATTTCCTCGCCGGGCGTGATCGCCTGGGGATTTGTATCGCTGGTCCGGTGGTTCAGATTACAGAAGCCCCGAGATATCAGTGTTTGTTTGCCGTCTGGGGCTTCGTCGATCAGCAGCGCGGCCACAAAGCCCTGTTCGCGATCAGCTGAGAGTGTGATGTCCACTGAGGGCTGTCCTAATATATCCGTAGCCTTTGCAAGCGGCGCGGCTTTGAACTGCAGCGCTCCTCCGGCCTCGATCCGACAGTCTTCAGCCATATCGCCGGGAATGGCGAATGAACACATGTCTCCAGCAGAAGCCCCAAATGTCTGCGGCGAACATATGGACAGCGTCGGACCTGATTTGGATTCTGTGTCCAGTTCCCCGTCATTAAGCCAAAGCGTATGATCTTGTACATTTGGTGAGGGCCAACTGGCCTCTTGGACCCAATGCCCGTCTCGGTGCAAATGTGTGCCGGAAGGTGCCGCACTGTCTTGCATATAGAACCGCAGTGGCGGCTCATCCATCAATCCTGTGTCGATGCCTTTCAGATGGTGATCCCAAAACCGCAGGACCTCACCGACGAAATCGGCTTTGGGGCCCGGTATGCCTTCATGCGGGTACAGATGGGCCCAAGGTCCCATCAGGATCTTAACCGGTCCGCTGAGGTGTTCTGCGATCCTGAACGGTGTGTCGCGATACAAATCCATCCATCCGCCGAAGAAATATACTGGAATTTCGACATCAGCGTAGTTTTCGCAGATCGAACCTCGCCGCCACATTTCGTCATGGGTTTGGTGTTCCAGCCACATGGCTGGCCAGAACTCGGCCCCTTCCAGCCGCTCGCGCCACATATCGATCCAGCGGTCTGCACCGACGATCTGCGGGTCAGGCGGCATGGCATTGTAGAGCTGCATGATCGAGCCCCACCAGAAGTTGTCGTTGGCGAGACAACCGCCGTAGAAGTGGATATCTTCGCGCCAGCGGTCATCGGTGCCCATGACCGGCGCAATGGCCTTCAATGCAGGGGGGCGCTTGGCTGCGACTTGGAACGCATTATACGCCCCCCAGCTTTTTCCGAACATACCCACATTTCCATCACACCAATCCTGATCCGCGATCCACTGAATGATGTCATGGCCATCCTGCGTCTCTTGATGCGAATACTCGTCCTCGGCCACACCTTCACTGTCGCCATAGCCCCGGATATCAACGCGAATCGAGGCATACCCGGCGGCGGCGAAATGCGGATGCATGCTTTCGTCGCGCATCCGCGTGCGATCCCGGCGTCGATATGGGATATATTCAAGAATACAGGGCATTGGGTTGGTCTTTGCCTCTTCAGGCAACCACAACCGCGCGGCAAGTTTGGTTCCGTCAGGCATGGGAATCCAAACGGTTTCGATGACCTCAATTGGGCTCATGATGCTGCTCTTTCATTTAGTTCGGGTGGGCGGGCCCCGGGTTCTAGCGGGTAATTGCACGCAACGGCGCGTCCATCTGTAATCTGACGGTTTGGAGCGTCAACACTACAACGCGACTGCGCCCAGGGGCAGCGGGTATGGAACTCGCACCCTGATGGCCGGGCCAGCAATGACGGCACCTCAGCAGGCAAGGTGATCCGGTCATGGGTTTTGTCCGGGTCGGGTTCTGGATTGGCCGACAGAAGCGCGGCAGTGTAAGGGTGTTGCGGTGCGCCAAAGACGTCCTCGGTGTTTCCGGCTTCGACGAACCGACCCAGATACATCACGGCAGTCCGGTCAGCCACATGATGTACCACGTGCAGATTGTGGGTAATGATCACCATTGCGAGCCCAAGCCGCTCGCGTAGATCGTTCAGCAGATTCAGTACCTCGCCCTGAACGGATACATCCAGTCCGGCTGTAGGCTCGTCCGCGATGATCAGGGCCGGGTCCAGCGCGATAGCACGTGCGACGCCGACACGACGGGCTTGTCCGCCCGATAGCTGATGCGGAAAGCGCGAAGCGAAACTTGTGGGAAGCCCGACCAGCGTTAGCAGTCGCTCGGCCTCATCCCGAAGATTGCGGCCCTCAATGCCGTGGATACGAAAAGGCTCGGTCACCAGATCGCCGATGGTCATGCGGGGAGAGAGCGATCCTACGGGGTCCTGGAACATCATCGACATGCGCTTGCGCACCGGCTTCATCGCCTTGCGGTCCAGTTCGTCGATACGCTGATCCTCGAACGTTATTGTCCCGGCGCTGATCTCTTGCAGGCCATTTACGGCACGTGCAAGCGTCGTTTTGCCAGAACCGCTTTCACCCACAAGGGCAAAGGTCTCACCCCGGTTGACCTCAAAGCTGACCCCGGCCACGCCAAGGATCGCGCTTTTTCGTCCTAGCCCCCCGACCGGAAAAGAGACCTGAACATCTTCGACCTTGAGAATGGGCTCACTGCTCATGCCATCGCTCCGGTTTCTGCTGGGGTCTCCGCGACAAAGCAGCGGGCAATGTGACCGTCCCCGATATCCTTTTCGGGTGGGGGCGCCGAACATAAGTCACTGACGCGGTCGCATCGATTGGCGAAAATGCAACCCGCGGGCCGCGCCCTTAGGTCAGGTATTTCGCCTGGGATTGTTGGTAGGTTGCGGGTACGTTCGCTCTGTCTTGCGGGATCGCATTCCAGCAGTCGCGCCGTATAAGGATGCCGTGGGTCCTGAAAGATTTGCCGGACCGTGCCGCGCTCGACCACTTCTCCTGCATACATGACCACAACGTCGTCACAAAGCTCGGCTATGACGCCGAGATGGTGTGAGATGAACATGACCGAACAGCCGATCTTTTGTTGCAGATCCTTGAGCAGTTCGATCGTCGTCACTTCCAACGTTGCATCCAGTGCGGTCGTCGGCTCATCCGCGATTAACAAGGCGGGCTCCATCATCAGAGCCATGGCGATGGCGATCCGCTGCTTCATCCCACCTGAAAACTGGTGCGGATATCGTGCCAGTGCCGCGCGGGCGTCGGGAATGCGAACTAGTTCCAGCATCTCGACCGCGCGTTCCATCTTCTCCTCTTTCGACAGAGAAGAGCGATACTGGATATTTAACATCTGTTTACCCACCGAAATCACCGGGTTCAGCGCTCCCATCGGGTCTTGAAACACGGTCGCGATGCGCGGACCGCGCAGGTCGCGCATCCGCGACGGGGATAGGGTGGTCAGATCATCCTGCCCCTCAAACAAGATTGAACCGCTGTCGATACTACCATTGTCAGCCAGTAGGCCAAGAATGGCATTGATCAGCGTGGACTTGCCGCAGCCAGATTCGCCGACGATGCCAACGAACCGGTTCTCAGGGACATCGAAGCTGACGTTTTTCAACGCGTGCAGCGGCCCGGCCTCGGTCGAGAAGCTGACATTCAGGTTGTCAATACGCAGAGTGGTCATCAGCGTCCTTTCAGCCGGGGGTCGAATACGTCCCGCAGCGTCTCACCGAGGAATGTAAAGCCCAGTGTTGTGATGATGATCGGCACGCCGCCTGCGATCGCAATCCAGGCGGTGTCGCGAATATTGGTGAACCCGTCATTCAGGATCGATCCCCAGCTAGGGGTGGGCGGACGAACGCCGAGGCCCAGAAAGCTCATTCCCGCTTCGATGCCGATGACGACAGGAATGTCCATCGACGCAAGGATAACGAGCGGTCCGATCACGTTGGGCAGAATATGTACCCGCAGGATTCGGGCCGAAGAGGCGCCCATGCTTTGTGCGGCAGTGACATATTCCGAGGTCTTCAGAGCGATGGTCTGAGTCCGAATGATCCGTGCGTATCCGGGCACTGTGACCAGGACGACCACGACCATGACGGCAGTCAGCGACGGCCCCATCAGAGTGACCAGCGCAAGGGCCAGCATCACGGTCGGAAAGCTTTTCATCGCGTCAAAGATCAGGATCATCAGGTTGTCCAGCCAACGCGGCCCATAGCCCGCGATCAAACCCAGGATGATACCAATCACCAGCGAGACGGCGGTCGAGACCAGCGCAACGAACAGCGCGATGCGTCCGCCATATAGAACACGCGCAAACAGGTCGCGCCCCAATTGGTCGGTGCCCATCAGATGCTCACCGCTTGGGCCTTGAAAGCGGTCACGCGGGTTGATTTTTGTTGGGTCCCAGCCGGTCAACAGATCGGCAAACAAGGCGCCGAAGATGACGAAGAGCACAAGGAACAATCCCAACGCGCCGAGAGGCTCGCGCAGGATTTTGCGGATCGGACGCCAAAGCTCGGCCATGCGCCCGGGGGCGGGGTTAGAAACTGCTTCTGACACGAGGATCCAAAGCTCCGATGATGAGGTCTGCCAACAGATTGAGCAGAACGAACAGAACGGTTGTGATAAGGACGGTGCCCGTCACGATGGGGAAGTTACGGGTCAGGATGGCGTCATAGACCAGCTTGCCAACGCCGGGGCGTGCAAAGACGATCTCGGCAAACACGGCCGAGGACAGCATCTGACCGATACCAACGCCCAGTAGGGTCACCGTGGGCAGGATCGCAATCGACAGCGCATAGCGATATGTGATTGTTCGATCCGGCAGGCCAAAGGCACGCGCGGTGCGGATGTGGCTGGCCTCAAGCACTTCGAGCATCGAGGCACGAACCATGCGGGCGATATATCCGACCCAACCCAAGCCAACGGCCAGAGACGGCAAGATCAAGTGTGTGAGTTGATCGCCGAGATTGCCGGGTTCCCCGGCACCAATTGCGGGCAGCCAACGCAGTTCAACGGCGAAGATCAATAGCGCATAGATTGCGATCACAAACGAGGGCACTGCGATCACGGCCACGGAAAGGATGCCAACGATCCGGTCAGCCCAGCTGCCCCGGCTGACAGCCGCCCAGCAACCCAGCGGAATGCCCAGGGCCACCGACCACGTGATGCCGCCGACGATCAGGGCCAACGTGTATGGCAGCTGTTCGAACACAACGGTTGTGACGGGCCGGCCCGACAGAACTTCGTCGCCCAGATCACCGGTCCAGGCGCCGATGTAGAAATTCCAGAACTGAACCAGAACCGGCTGGTTCAGCCCCATTTTCTCGCGCAGGGCGGCGCGCATTTCCTCGGTCGCCCGAGGCCCCAGCGCAACCGAAGCCGGGTCGCCGGGGATCAGATAGATCATGCAAAACAGCAGGAACATGGCGACTGACACGATCGCAGCGGCCAGCCCGAGCCGTTTGAAGAAATAGCTTATCATAAGCGCCCCCTATAGGTGTGCGGGCGGCGCGTCGTACACCGCCCGTTTGCGTGGATCAGGCGGGTTTGAACTTTGGGAATAGCGGATCACCGTTTGGCTGCAAGCCCGGGCTTACCGTATCCTTGTGGATCAGCCCAACGACCTCATGCGTTAGGAAGACATAGCAGCCGCTTTCATCCATGAGACCCTGCATCTTCTTGTAGATCTCGTCGCGCTTGGCCGGATCGCTTTCCTGCAGGCCTTCCTCGTGCAGGGCCTTGTATTCGGCGTTGTCAAAGCGTTCCCAGTTCCAAACGCCAACCTGTTCCGGCGTGAACCAGACCGTTGCCCAGCTGGGGTCGGGGTTCATCGAGAAACGGCTGAGTACCAGCTGCAGATCCATGAAATAGTCGCCGTCCTTCGAGCCCAAAGTCCAGAAGGTACCACTGTCATTCTGCTTGATCTCGCAGGTGATGCCGACCTCGGCAAGATTGGCCTGAATGACCTGAGCTGCCGTTAGTCGTTCGGACTGGTTGAGGATGTCCAAGGTGACCGTCATGCCTTCTGCACCCGCTTCGGCCAGCAATGCGCGCGCCTTGTCAGGATCATAATCATAGGTCACGCTGTCCCGGCTGCCGGGCAGGCCCGGAGCGATGATGCCATTGCCCACGGCTGCGGCGCCGAAATAGGCGGCGTCAACCACGGTTTGCCTGTCAATCGCGTGCTGAATGGCGCGGCGGATGCGCACGTCTTTCAGCGCTTCGTTATCCTGGTTCATGCCCAGCCAGACATAGGCGAGCGAGGGTTTTTCTTCGACAACCGAGCCCGCAGGCGGATTTTCCTTGAGACGCGGCAGCGACGAAACAGAGGTCCAAGTGTAGTCCAGATCGCCGGCTTCAAAGCCAAGTTCGGCTGTCGCCGGGTCTTCGATCGGCAGAATGTGGATCTCTTCATACCCACCCGGCTCATACGCCCAATCCGGGTTGCGTTTCAGAACGGTTCTTTGCTTGGGGACCCATTCGGTCAGTATATACTGACCGGATTGCGCCACCGGTTCAGCCCCGATTTTACCCCCGATTTCTTCAAACGCCTTGCGCGAAACGATACAAGAGGCAGGTGTCGGCAGAGTGGTTGTCCACAGCGGTACGAACTTGTTCTTCAGATGGATCAGGCCCGATAGGGTGTCCTTGACCTCAACCTCTTTCAGGGCGCTCCAGTCGCCTGCATAGGGGCTTTCATTGGCGGGATCTGCGATCCGCTCGATAGAAAACTTGACGTCATCGGCGGTCATCTGACCAAAGCCGTCGGTGAAGCCGATCTTGTCGCGCAATTTGAAGGCGACGGTCAGATCGTCCAGCTGCTCGATGCTTTCGACGGCAACCGGACTCCAACCCCAAGTATCCCCGGGCTGAGACGCCACCATCGGCGCGAAAATCGAGCTGATGATATGGTCTTCGGGCAAAGACAGCCGGAAGGCAGGATCGAGGATTTGAAGGTCGCTATAGGACCGAACGGTCAGTATCTTTCCATCCGCGCTGACGGCCATATGCGGAAACGCAAGACTGGCCGCGCCAAGCGCACCGGCACCGGCCAGAACCGAACGGCGTGATACGTCGCCTTTGAACATTGAACTCATGAGATGACTCCCTGTTGTCATTCTTGTCGGATTATCCCGACGAGGTTGAGCGCAGGCCCTAGGCCCGCAGATTTAGCCGCCAGCAGATGCGCTTTTCTTCTTTTCTTTCTGTGGCAACGTTTCAGTGGCATCGGATTCCACATATTTCGGAATGATGACCGGTGAATTCACCCAAATCAGTCGTGCAGGCTTGTCCGAGACGTTGTTGATTGTGTGAACGATATCGCCAGGGATGCTGAAGCTGTCACCAGATCGAAGGGTGATAGTTTCATCCTCCAGTTTAAGCTCCAATTCCCCATCAACAATGATGCCATGCAGCTCGCCATCGCGGGAGGCGTACCTTTCGACCGACTGTTCTGAGTGGGGCAGGTATTCAGAGATGCCCAGATAAAATGCGCCACCGATAGAGCTGGAAAGCAGTTGGTCAGAATACCCGCTTTTTTCAACGGATTCGTCATACAGCAGATTCAAATTTCGACGATTTGTGTGGCGTACAACATGGTTGCGTTCGAGCCGCCCAGTACCCAGACGCCTATTGAAGAACCATTCTTCAGGGACAGCCAATGCATCCGCTATTTGTGAGACTTTACGTAATGAGGCGCTGACGGTACCCCGTTCGATCGCGCTGAGATGGCTGACAGAAACACCACTGATGCGCGCCAGTTCCGCAAGCGTCATCTGCCGTGTTTTGCGCAATTGACGCACTTCGGACCCAAAGGCCGCAAGGCTTTCTTCGGTTGCAGATTGATCAGACTTTTTAGCTGGTCCCTTGTTCACGAATTCCCCCGCTCAATCACGTGGCATACGGGATCATTACGTCAAGTTTTGTTTTCTGCAAGAATTTTTAATCATTTTTCTCGTGATACTATAGATAACTGCTGGCCGTTGAGGGTGGAGTGGCGCTTTTCACCACCTGATTCCAAAGCGCAAAGCATCGTAGATCGCCGCATGCGTGTTGCGGCAAGATACGGCATCTCCGATCCGATAAAGATCAAAGCGGCCTTCAGGGTTTTTCTGGGGAAACAGCGTACCATCACCACTGACCAGTGAGTCTTGATCAACTGCACCTAGATTGCGTGACAGGGGTTTGAGATCAAAATACAGGTCGTCCAATGGCAACGTCCCTTGATTGACAACCACTTGATCATATTGCCTGTTCTCGGTCAGGTCAGAATAATCCGTACCAATTGTGGCCTGCAGCTGATTTCCTGAACGCTCCAAAGCTGTCAAAGTTCTGGCAACGGTGAAGACGGTGCGGGTTTTTTGCAAGGCGCGCATGTAAGGCACCAAGTTCATCCCCATCACCTCGGGTGCAAAGCTGCGGTCACGGGTCATGATTTCGACCCTTGCACCGGCGGTCGCGATGACCTCTGCAGCCATGAGAGCTGGATGGTCGCCAGCATCATCATAGATCAGCACATTTTCACCCGGTGGCACATCGCCTGATAGGATATCCCAAGCGGAAATCGCTAGTTCATTGCCCGAATCAAGGATTGTTGTTTCTGGCAGCCCACCTGTTGCGATCACGACCATATCAGGCGACAGGGCGGTCACGTCCTCGATATCCGCGAACGTATTGAAATGGAACTGCACGTCACGCGCGGCGCACTGTGCCATACGCCAATCAATGATCCCGATCATCTCGGCCCGGCGCTTGGATTGCGCCGTCAGGCGTACCTGCCCTCCAGGCTCGGGGGCAGCTTCCAGGACTGTCAACTCGTGCCCGCGCTCTGCCGCGACCCGGGCAGCTTCCAACCCGCCGGGGCCTGCGCCGACAATGACTGCGCGACGTCGGGTTTTGGCGACCGGTATGACATGAGGCATCGATAATTCGCGCCCCGTCGCGGGGTTGTGAATGCACAGGGCCTCGCCAGCCTGATAGATGCGATCAAGGCAGTAGGTCGCGCCAACGCAAGGGCGGATGTCGTCTTCCTTTCCGGAATTGATTTTGCTCACGATCAAGGGATCAGCCATGTGCGCGCGGGTCATGCCGACCATATCCAGCAGGCCAGAGGCCACTGCGTGCCTAGCCGTTGCAACGTCCGGGATGCGGGCTGCATGGAAGGTCGGCATTCCGATCTCGGCTCGCACACGTCCAGCGAAATCCAAGTGCGGTGCGCTTTTCATTCCTTGGACTGGTATGACATCCGTCATTGCCGGATCGGTATGAATGCGCCCTCGAATGACGTTCAGAAAGTCTATCTGACCGCTGTCGCGCAGCCTTCGCGCGATCTCGAGCCCTTCTTCCTCGGTTATACCGCCTTGTTCGGCTTCATCTGCGGTGAAACGAACCCCGACAATGAAACCCGGACCAACACGGTCGCGGATCGCATCCAAAACCATGGTTCCAAAGCGCAGTCGGTTGTCGAGGCTCCCTCCGAACGGAGCATCCATAGTGTTCGTCAGCGGGGACCAGAACTGATCAAGCAGATGACCATAGGCCTGCAATTCGATCCCATCCAGACCAGCCGCTTGCATCCGTTCTGCGGCATCGGCGTAATCAACCACGATGCGCTCGAGATCGAAATCTTCAACCTTCTTTGGAAAGGCCCGATGCGCCGGTTCGCGATAGTGCGAAGAGGATACCGAGGGCAGCCAATCCCCTTTATTCCAGCCTGTGCGCCGACCCAGATGGGTCAGTTGGATCATCACGGCGCAGCCATGGGTATGACAGGCATCGGTAAGCTCGCCCATCCAGCGCACTACCTCATCCTTATAGGCGAGAATATTGTTGAACACGGGCGGGCTGTCTCGGCTAACGGTGGCCGATCCTGCCGTCATCGTCAGGGCGACACCTGCTTTCGCGCGCATTTCATGATAGGCGCGGTAACGCTCTTTGGGCATTCCGTCTTCGGGGTAGGCGGGTTCATGACTGGTTGTCATGATCCTGTTTTTCAGGGTCAGGTGTTTCAGTTGATAGGGCTGTAAGAGGGCATCGCGGCTCATGTTGAAGCTTCCCGATCCGAAGTCTGAGGCGCAGCTACATCCTTGGGTATCACGACCGGAGACACCGCCCATATCAAACGGCAAACCTGATCGGTCCGGTTCCGCGCATGATGAGGTATGCGCGCGTCAAAGCTATAGCTGTCTCCGGTGCGAAGCGTGATGAATTCATCGCCAATCCGCATCTCGAGTTCACCTTCCAGGACTAACCCGTGCTCTTCGCCCTCGTGCTTTTGAAGTCGCTCTTCCGGGCGCTCGGAATGGGGCGCATAGACTGCGAGGCCCATATAGAATTGTCCGCCGATCGAGCTGGAAAGAAGTTGGTCAGTATATCCTAACTCAGACGCGTCCTGACCATACAGCGTGTTAAGCGCGCGCCGGTTCTGAGCCCGAACGACAAATGCCTGTTCCATTGGGCCGGGCCCGGCACGGCGGGCAAAGAACCAATCGGGCGTAACACTTAGTGCGCTGGCAATGGCCTGTAAGACGTCAACTGACGGTTTCGACACGCCGCGTTCGATCGCAGACACGTGGCTGAGTGATATTCCGGCCTCTTCGCTGAGCTGTTTCAGCGTAAGTTGGCGTACTTTGCGCAGCTGCCGAACCTCGCTGCCTAACGAGGAGATTGCGGAGGGTAATGCGACGACATTGTCAGAAGGCATATTGCTCTCAGAGTTTGGATGAGCGGATGTTTGGCGCGAATAATGAAATCAGACTAGAATTTTAATGTCAAATTCTAATACAGATCGAATATTCTGACCCTATTGCAAGTTTGATATGAATTTGCAGAAGTGAAGCAGGCATAAAGTGCAAATAGCGGATCAACATGACAGACCAAGCCGTCTATCCCTTTGAAGTATCAGAGACCGACCATTTGTGGATCGAGATGCCGGACGGCGTGCGACTTGCCGCTCGGCTCTGGCGTCCGGCCACGCAAATGCCCGTGCCGGCGATCCTGGAATACATACCCTATCGTAAGTCTGACATGGTCCGCGCGCGCGACGAGCGGAACCATCCCTTTTTTGCAGCCCATGGATATGCCTGCATCCGCGTTGATATGCGAGGTTCTGGCGACAGCGAAGGGCATATGCCTGACATGTATGCCAAAGCTGAACTTGATGACGCGCGGCATGTCATCGAGTGGCTGGCCGCGCAATCCTGGTGCACTGGGCGCATCGGAATGTTTGGAACTTCATGGGGCGGGACTGCTGCTCTTCAGGCAAGTGTCAACGCACCTGAATCGCTAAAGGCGACGATAGCCGTTTGCGCCACGCATGATCGGTTTGAGGATGACATCCACTACATGGGTGGGTGCGTGTTGTCTGACACATTCGAATGGGGTGCAACGCTGCCCTCGATCCTAGCCTCGCCGCCGACGCCGAATGTAGGGGCAGGTTGGCAATCTCTTTGGAAAGAGAGGATCGAGAACCTCACCTTCCCGCTTGAGAATTGGCTGCGTGAAAGACACCGAGGAGAGTATTGGCGACACGGTTCTGTCATACATAATGCAGATTCACTTACCGTTCCGATCTTGTCGGTTGGCGGGTGGAGCGATCGCTACTCAAACTCGGTGATGTCTTTGTCTGATGCCCGGCCCGACCTGGTGTGGGGGGTGGTTGGCCCTTGGGGCCATCACTACCCCGACCATGGTACACCAGGGCCTGCGATCGGGTTTCAAGCATTGGCGCTTGAATGGTGGGATTATTGGTTGAAGACGGACAGGTCAGAAGCACCAAAATGGCCACGTCTGCGAACGTGGATGCGTGAATTCGATATACCCGTTGACACTTTGGACGAAAGGTCGGGGAATTGGGTTCAAAGCAACCCAGCGCGCGAAGAAACGGTGGTGAAAGACCTATCTCTGTGCGCATTTGAAACAGTAAACACCGAGACGCCTTGGAAAATTCCTGCAGATGCGACGGTGGGGCAATGTGCAGGAGATACAGGATATTTTGGTCGTATGGGCGGATTGCCGCTGGATCAAAACCCGGACGATAGCCGTTCTTTGGTTTTTGAAACCGCTCCATTGACCGAAGACTTGATAATCTACGGCTCGATTGTTGTTCGATTGAGCGGAAACGTTGGCGACCAGCCGGGCCAAATTATCGCCAGGCTTAATGATGTGAACCCCGACGGCATCGCCGCGCGCATCAGTTATGGCATTCGAAATCTGTCGCTCGACGATAACTTGGATCGTACCGAAACAGCGGCTGACAACGGCGAATTCGCCGCCGATATCAAGCTTCACTCGACCGCCTATCGCGTTCGAAAGGGGCACAGGTTGCGCCTTGCGTTGTCTTCATCCTACTGGCCTTTGGTCCACACGATTGCACGCACCGAAGACATCCTGCTGGATGGCGGCGTGCTGTCCATACCAAGTATGCAGCGCGAGCCTTCCGATCTGAAGAAATTGCTACCTCCGGTGCAGGATCTGCCAGCGCAAAAAAATCATGCAACTACTGCTGTAGGCGAACTGGAGCGTTGGACAGAGGATCTTGGTGGAGTGATCGAGATGGGTTGGAAGCAACCGCGGCTCGAAACAACGTATATTCAGACACAGACGGTATTCAGCTATGAAACCAGCATTATACATTCATTGGATATTTCGGGTTCGAAAGCGCAGGAGACGCGGGTTAAACACAGAATGATGTTTGAGCGGCCTGACGGGATTGCTGAGGTTTCCGTTGCCTTGCATGGGTGTTCTGTGGCTGGGGGCGTTACGGCCGATGCCGAGCTTACTGTTCTTTGGAACAGCCATCATTTCGCGACTAGACGTTGGAGCGTGCCCCGAGAGCCGGAAACAATCTCGCGGTTTCTATGAAGCGGTTTGTTGAGGTCTTCAACAGGCGGTGAAACCTCGTCCAGATCGACTTGTGAGTTAAGGTCGTTGCCTTTGCAATTCCTGCTAAAAATACTATCTACACCAGCAGTCCTGCTACCGGTCCCCTTACGCCCGCTTCTGTTGCTGTTCTCACCGCTGTTGCTATAGTTTGCAGGGGCGCTATCATCGCCTTTGGTATTGCGATTACTGCTGTTACTGGCATTGGCAGGGTTAGGCCGAGTAGCATTCGATGTTTGTTGGGCGAAATTGGACCGTTTGGAATTTACGGTGCCGGTTCGGGCAATCACAATGACGCTGACGTTTCTTTCATCGGGTTTCATAACCAGAAGGCAATTGCAAACCAGATCTGACTGAACGACGCGCACATCGACATACGTGCCGCCGAATGCTCTCTGGACACTATTGATGACCTGTTTCAGCCGGATCGTGCCACCTGTCAGGGTCACATTGAGTAGTTCAAATTGCTTGATCTCACGTATTTGGCCGATCGTTACATTGACATTAGGTTTGCCGGGAGTCTCGCAGCTAAGCGGCGTTCAAAGTGTACAGACGCTAGATCGTAGTCTATTCAATAGGCTTGGAGTTGCGTGAATATCATCTGAATCCACCCTGATGGTCGCAAGATCCCAGCAGAATAGATTGTTGGCCTAATAAGGAAACGATGACAGTGTTAGGGTTGAAAGAGGAATTTGCATAATGAGATTGGTTTCGCGGACAGAAAGACACGAGTTTATTTTGATTTAGCGATATTGATAATGATCTCGGTGCTGCTGAGCGCAGCGTTCACGGCGGGTTTTGCGCCACTGCACCAGAAATGCAACGTCTGTTCGGCCTCTGGCGCTTCAGGCATTTTGCACTGTTTTTTGCGCTAGTTCTTGTTGTGAATTATTTGCTGCTAAAGGCATTCGGGAAAAGAGAGTAGCAGCTGACCTTCCTTGGCTCAGTCTTGATGTGTGGCGTTTTCTATGGACTTTATTGAGATTGTTGGTCAAATCGGCTTTTTCAGCTGGGATACAGTTTTTTAGGACCATCTAATGAGGCGGTAAGTATCTGAGCTTCATTCAGACCCCGAATGTGGACAAGAAAATAGCTTCCTTTTAGGGTCTTGTAGTCATTTGGGGTGTGTCAAGCGAGCCAATCGAGTTCGACAATAAAACAGACGCGCTAGGATTCAGAAACGACTTTGACCCGCCTACAGTCCGTGTGGTTCTGATCGGCGACAACTTCATTCATGGGCCAATTATATCGCAGGATGATCTGATCAATGTCGCCCTGAGCAAGAATTCTGACGCGGATGTTGCACAGGCTGCCTTGCTTGGGTTAGCGCCGTAAGCCGCACAAGATGTGTTCTTAGGCTCCGGCATATCTCCAAAATGAAAGGTGATTACTCATTTTATTTTTTGGGGCAACGATCTCTTCGATTCATATTTTTTCTGAAAATCGGTTGGTCAAAGCACCTGTGACAGATTCTAGTGATCTTGACGAAGAACAATACCCGCCCCTCGAGAAAACACTATGGAAAGGCCTTCCCATTCTCACGGATTGTCAGCAGGGCTTAGCCTGTTTGAATATTTGCGAAATAGATGCGCAGCCTTACGCATTTGCATGGCCGACAAGGTTTGTCAGTGGTTTTGAAACTCAGTCGAAGGTAATCCCTAGCTCACTTGATAGATTCGTTGAGCAGATCGAAGAACAGGTTGGTGAACTGCTGGTTGTTTAAATCACATCAAAAATTGGGGCCTTGGCGCCGTATTGTATCTATCCGAAAGACGTTAAGCCAAAAAGACGAAAATGCGCATACCACGCCTTTGCGTGGTGATGAGTTGAATACATGGATTCAAAGCAGCATTATTCCGTTTCTCGATTTGACTGATGCACAGCGCGCGTAAACAAAAAAGGGAAGAAGTCCCGTGGTTTTGGGGAGATACTCCCTGTATTGAGCTCGGACACCATGTCGCTGCTGATGAGATTGCGAACTGGGAACATTTTAACCTTGCAATTGATCGTGCCGAAACTTCTGCTGCTGCAGATTAAAGTTGGGTTCATTTAGGAAGCTTGGCGGTTCAGAATTTTCTTTCTCGTGGGTACTATAGGTATGCCGGTGCTAGGGAGTGAGTTGACAAAGGCCGAGGTATAAGTTCACCTTAACAGAAGGGCCGTATCTGACCTTTGATCTTAAGTTTTGTTGTTGTGTAAATTGATGTGAGGGACAATGTCAGAACATTCGTCCAATACCGAGCCGAAGATGGGCTCGGACCGTTCTTTCGGATTAGTCTTCGCCTTTGTTTTTGCTGTCATCGCATTTTGGCCAGTTATCTTTGGGACTGGTGGTGTGCGAACATGGGCGCTGGTGATTTGCGCCGTATTTTTAGTTCTGGCATTTGCATCACCCAAGTTGTTGGCGCCATTGAACCGGGTCTGGTTCAAATTCGGTCTGCTTCTGGGATCGATCGTGGCACCTATCGTTATGCTCTTGATTTTCTTTTTGACGGTTGTGCCAATTGGTTTGTTGCGGCGCATGAGGAACCCTGATCCTTTGAAGCAGCGCATTGAGCCAGAAAAGAGCAGTTATTGGGTAGACCGTTCGGGCGAACACCCGCAATCATCAATGTTTAAGCAATACTGAATGTATTGTTCCGAGGAGGCCATTTAATGTCATTTGTTGCGGAACTATGGGAATTTCTTAAGGTACGGCGCAAGTTCTGGATGATCCCGATACTTGTGATGATGGTAATTCTAGGCGGGCTGCTTGTCTTGACGCAAGGCTCAGCGATCGCTCCCTTTATCTATACATTATTCTGATCGCAACGATCGGCAGAAAGAGCACAATTATGAATGCGATCCTTGGAATTTCGTCGTTCTATCACGATAGCGCGGCGGCTATGCTGGTTGATGGACAGGTCGTGGCAGCCGCGCAGGAAGAGCGCTTTACGCGAAAAAAACATGATGCCGGCTTTCCTGTGAATGCCATTGAATATGTGTTGCAAGAAGCAGGCTTGAGTCTTGATGACGTTGAAGGCGTGGCTTTTTATGACAAACCCTTTCTAAAGTTCGAGCGACTGATTGAAACCTATGTAGGCAATGCGCCCAGAGGATTTCGGTCATTTGCAGTCGCTATGCCGGTTTGGATCAAGGAGAAGCTGTTCCAGAAAACCCTTCTTCTGAGAGAGCTCAAGAATATCGATCCGGACGCCAACTTGGCGGACAAATTGATGTTTGCCGAACACCATATGAGCCACGCAGCGAGCGCATATTATCCATCTCCATTCGACGAAGCTGTAGTCCTGACGCTTGATGGTGTGGGAGAGTGGGCAACTACTACCGTGGGAATTGGTCGCGGGAAAGAGCTGGATATTGTAAAGGAAATTCACTTCCCTCACTCGCTCGGGCTCCTGTATTCTGCAGTCACTTATTATACGGGTTTCAAGGTCAACAGCGGCGAATACAAAGTCATGGGGCTTGCCCCGTACGGTGTTCCCAAATTCAAAGACATTATGCTGAAAGAGCTCGTCGATCTTAAACCCGATGGTTCTTTCCGATTGAACCAGACCTATTTTAATTATGCGACCGGTCTGACCATGACAAACCGCAAGTTCTCGGAACTTTTTGGGCGTGACGTCCGAGAGCCCGAAAGCGAGCGGCTTGATCAGTTCCACATGGACATGGCGGCTTCGGTTCAAGCAGTGACAGAAGAAATCGTGCTGACGATCGTCCGTCAGTTGGCAAACGAGTATCAGATCCCCAATCTCTGTATGGCAGGAGGTGTCGCACTGAACTGCGTAGCAAACGGCAAGATACTTAGGGACGGTGCGTTCAAAGACATCTGGATCCAACCTGCCGCCGGGGACGCAGGTGGTGCACTCGGCGCGGCAATGGCTGCGTGGCATCAGGAGTTCGGGCATGAACGCGTTCGACCGGCCGGAAAGCTTGACGCGATGAAAGGTGCCTATCTGGGCCCTGTTTACGAGCAGGATGATATAGAAAAACGCCTTCTGTCGGCAGGTGCAAAGTTCGTCACCGAGACCGAGGATGACATGATCGAGACCACTGCAACAGCGCTCTCCGACGGCAAGGCCGTTGGGTGGTTTAATGGTCGGATGGAATTTGGTCCCCGAGCGTTGGGTGGCCGCTCAATTCTGGGTGATCCACGTTCGGAGACAATGCAAAAAACGTTGAATCTCAAAGTTAAGTTCCGCGAGAGTTTCCGCCCTTTTGCGCCATCCGTCTTACGAGAAGATGTCGCGGATTGGTTTAATCTGGATTACGACAGCCCATACATGCTGCTGGTGGACCATGTGCAGGAGGCCAAACAGCAGAAGATGACCGAAGAGGAGGAAAACCTGTTCGGAATTGATAAACTAAACGTTAAAAGATCGGAAATTCCTGCAATCACTCATGTTGATTACTCGGCGCGCATTCAGACAGTTCATGCGGAAACCAACCCGTTGTACCATCGATTGATTTCCGCATTTAAGGACAAGACCGGGTGCCCTGTTGTGGTGAATACTTCGTTCAATGTGCGGGGCGAGCCCATCGTATGCACCCCTGAGGACGCGTTTCGTTGCTTTATGGGTACGGATCTGGATCTGCTGGTGGTAGGCCAGGCAGTGCTGAGAAAAGAAGAACAGGACATGAGCTTGCGCGAAGACTACAAGAACAAGTACGAGTTGGATTAAACCGCAATGAGATCAGCCCGCTGATCTGGCGCCATACCCAAGAGATCGCCCATGCATGACGTGGAGTAGTTGCCGCGTCCTCTGACAACCTTACGAAAATCGATAGAAGGAAATACCGGCGACAAAACCGTCGAGCTCGGCTCGGCTCGCATAGTGGTAAAGATCTATTGTGCCGTTGATGAACCCCGCGCCTTGGAAATTCAACGATGTGTTACACAGAACCCCTACGCCGGACACATCTTTGAAGGCTTTCAGCAGATCATAAAGTTTAGGATTTTGAGCGCCGGATACCGTTTGCACCCTAGCAGAGCCATCAGCGTACCTGACCGCCTTTAAGCGAGGGTCCTTGACGTCCATAAAGTGCATCATGTGAGGAGACTGCCCAGACCACTCAAAATGTTCGGATACATCTTCTTCCAGGCATACCGGAGAAATTGGGGCGTTATCATCACGCCCCTTTGCCCTATTCAACCGGGTGCGAATGTCTTCGCTGAAAGGCGCTGCCAGAATGGACCTGTTTCCCAGTGCTCTGGGGCCAATTTCACAATTTCCGGTGGCCCATCCGATTACCATGCCCTCGTTCAGTGCTTGGGCAATCTCGCGGAGATTAAGGTCTTTCACCGATACGTCATCGCTGTCAATCGGTTCGTCCTTGAAAGGCGGCCCAGCATAGACGGACCAATCCAGTTTGGCATTACCGGTATAGTGGCGCATCGCATCAACCGCCGTCCCGATCGCACTACCAGAGTCGCTTGTGCAGGGAGGAACAAAGACATGATCAAACAAATCGCTTTCCGTCCAGCGCGAGTTCCAGTCGCAATTCAATCCGCATCCACCGGACACCAGCAAAGGATAACCTTTTCGTAGATTTGCCTTTGCAAAATCATAAAAAGAACTGAATATTTTGTCGGAGGCCGCCGCGGCAAGATTTTCAAACCGCGCTGTATCAGTTCCAATATTGTAATAGTTGGATCCGTCGTAATCCGACTTCAAGAGCGCCTCAGGGTCCTCTTTTGCGAGAACACTATTGATAAGTTTAAGTGCCTCTTGATCGGCCTTGGCCTCATCTCCACGAGCGTTCGCGGTCATCATGCCGCCAGCATTCTTCTTTCCAAACCCGTTCATATTATCTGGGTGTTTCGGATCTGCCAGAGCATGAAAAAACGAAAATCGTCGCCCCGGATGGGACATAACCTGGCCGATGTGGTGCAGCTGCAGATTGCGGTCAATCTCATAGAATCCGCCGACGATGCCTTCCCAAACTAGAACATAACAGGGTTCGCCCTGTGGATACGGCGACATCGCGTATGCAGCCCAAATATGGGACCGCTCGTGCGTAGATGAATAATAGTCCAGTGTTTTACCAAAAAACGTTGTCTTCGCGAAATTCTCGGATCCTTTGCCTACACCCAAATAACCGGCACCTGAAGAATGCTCACGGCCTGAAACCAAGGTTGACCACCCGCTTAGCGCGATGACATCGGGAAGATCGTTGAACCAGTTTCCAGCTTGAATAAACGTATCAGGTGTAATCGCCGAGTTACTGGGAAAGCCCCCTTTCTCAGCCTCATACGAGAAAAGCAGATTTTGTTGGTTCGCATCTACGCCGACAATCGACCCGTCATGCCCCGGTTTGAATGAGAGAATCTTCAACTCTTAGAACCCCTTACAATTTATGGAACCGAATAAAATAAGTCATTGCACCAGAAAAACTCTAGTCATTAAGCATTGACCACTCAAGTGCTGTCCCTATTCCATAATATCTCTTTCGGTTTGCACTGAGATTTTTCTCTAATTCGGGGAATTCAGCGGGATTGGGTTGTCATAGGAGACATTCAGCGGGCACCGCCGCGTGTTAATCGCGTGCGTATCACGTTTAGGTTCCGATAAGATTTCAAGTTTTCCCTTTAGTATTTGAAGAATTGGCTTTGACCACCCCAACGCGAGTGTGACATAGGGCGAAATGGGACAGGCCACTTAAAGGCTATAAATAAGTATAAAAGTGATTACCCTGCACCAGACCATGGTATTTTGTGGAGTTATAAAGTGTTGAGAGTGGTAGTAGTGAACGGCTTGTTGATCGGGCTCGTTCTGATTGTTGCAGAGCTTTTGTTTGGTACTTGGTTTTCTGAAAAACATGCTATGCTCAAGTTTACCAAAGTTCGAAATTACGAAAACATACAAGACAACCCAATTCACGTCGGCAAACCCAGTATTAAGTACACCCGCGACGAATATGGCTTTCGAGGCTTGGATGGGGATGTCTCCAACATAGATATTCTGACAGTTGGCGGCTCGACAACCGATCAGAGATGGGTCGATGATTCTGAGACTTATCAAGCCGTCATGCGTGATCTGTTTGTGGAAGAGGGTATTGAAGTCTCGATCGCCAATGCCGGTATTGATGGTCAGTCAACATTTGGGCATATCGCCAATTTCACATCATGGTTCAATGAAATACCCGATCTCAAAGCGCGTTACGTGCTGTACTACATAGGAATAAACGATCTGCTAAAGTCTCAGCCGAGGGCTGAGTTCGATGTTGTCGCGATGGAAGAAAGCACCTACAACGCTCTGAAAGCGACGATCAAGGACAAGTCGATTTTGTATCAATTGTATAGAGTTGCAAAAGGTGCGTTTTCAGAGGATCCCGCTCTGAACGAATTGAACAGAGACAACATTGCCGATCATGAACCTCTTACAACTGAGCCGCTAATTTCTGCTCCATTGTCGGACGTCTTTCAGGTTCCACTGGAAGGTTATGCCGAACGAATAACTGAGCTTGACCGACTGACCCGTGAATTTGGCGCAGAGCCGATCTTTGTCACCCAAAGAAGTGCCCGATGGGATCGTCGCGATGGAGAGATCGTTGGTATCGCCGAGTACAAACCGGATTTTTTTGAACGGATCCGTTTGCAATTGCCAGAAGACTATCAGACGTTGAACGGTGTCGATTTCTATCTGTTAGAGCGTACTCTGGCGGACGCACAAATGAAGGTGTGTGAGCAACTGGGAGCGATCTGTATTAACTTGTTAGAGGAAATCGATTTTGACTTGGAAATGGATTTCTACGACCCGATCCATACAACAGCGTTAGGTTCTCGGGCTATAGGTGAATACCTTTTTGTCAGGCTCCACGATCTTGGCCTAGAGGGGTTGTAATCCACCGACTTATATGGCCGAAGGTTACTGCGATTAGGGATATCTTGACCTGCAGCAATTGACGGCACTGACGCATGTTTGTTCGCTGTGGGTTGACTCTGGTTAGGGTATTCTCGCCGCTCAGAATACAAGCATCCAAAACCTGACATGGGGGCGGACGGGTATATTTTCAATCGTCGATGAAGCTTACGATGTGCTTCGATGACCTTGTTCGGCGGTGTGGTTTTGTGTTCTTCGATAGGGTGGTTTTGATGCAAACTAAGGCAGAGACTGTCCGAAGGCGATCAAAGCCCTGGGCATTTGTTGGAAAGCTGCAACCGATAGTGCTTTTTGCGTCAAAGTGCGGAACACCTCTATTTAGCGCTCAGGCAACAAAAAGGCATTGTTGCGAGCATTGTTTGAAAACTTCCTCAACTCAATTGTCCGAGTTGGCGGATTGACCGAACGAAAGCCCGATCTGCTTCCATCAGCCATCGAAGCCAATCAAGCTCTGTCGTTTCCATTGTTTCGATATGAGAAACCAAATTGCCACGATGAACTATATTTGATCGTTTAGCTCATGTTATCGTTTTACAAGCGCATGCCGTTTCTGATACTTTAATTAGCAAGTTAGATAGTACGAGTTTAAAGGGTTACAGGGGATGCTGAGAAAGGCTTTGGCAGTTGCATCAGCAGTGTTTGTTCTGACGACAGGCGCTCAAGCTACCACGATAAATTTGACTGGTTCAAATGGCGGTGACCTAAGCGGAACCGGCACGCGGACTGCGACGTTTAATGTGGATGGCGTATCTGGCTCTGTGAGAGCTGGGTCAACCTATAACCGAGGAAGAACTGCCGTCATTACCGATGATCGCCATGGCATCGGTGTGAATAATGGACGTTACGGCGATAGCGACGATATCGACGGCGCAAACGGTAGCGACTGGCTGACCTTCAGATTTGATACGGCGGTTCGTTTGGTTTCCATAAGCTTTGGTCATTTTCTTCCGTATTCATTGGACTTCGACTGGAGCCAGGGTTTTCATTTGGACGACAATGATGATGCGTGGATTAATGTTCGCGGCGATGACGCGGGCTATACCAGCACCGATCAGCGGACGTACTTCTTTGGTGACGTGTTAACGACCGGCTTCTCGGTTCGGGCGTTCCAACGTAACGATGATTTCGTTGTTGCCAACTTCACGGTGTCCGCAGTTCCGCTGCCAGCTTCTGCGTTTTTACTGATTGCTGGGTTGGCCGGGCTTGGCTTGATGAAACGTAAGCGAGCTGCCTGATTTGACAAATTGGAGCAACGTGTGCTGCGTTCCTATTCAGTTCATGTTGCTCTGGAACAGATTTCAAAACAACTGATCGAATACGAGTGATACTTCTTGTCTATTGATGCGTTCAATAGGGCGCCAGCGCAGACGTTCATTGTTACGTTTGGTCGTAACTAGTTTATGTGTAAAGTTCAGTGCCGAATTTAGAGGAGCTGAGGTTGTCACCCTTGCGAGTGCTTTTGCCCCCTTGCGCATGTATTGCTCATACCGGAAAAAAGCGTAGTCGGCGCACATTCTAATGGATAGTTTTCTACTATGGATTTTGTGGCTCTAACGATCCCCGAGGTTAAACTGATTATTCCCAGACGTTTCGGGGATCACCGTGGTTTTTTCGAAGAAACTTACAACTGGGATGTGTTTTCTGCTGAGGGCATAGAAACCACCTTCGTTCAGGACAATCACTCAATTTCGCGCACCAAAGGCACAGTGCGCGGGCTTCATTTTCAAGCGCCCCCAAAAGCGCAGGCTAAGCTTATCCGCTGCGGACGTGGTCGACTGTTTGATGTTGCGGTCGACATAAGAAAGGGTTCGTTGACCTATGGTCACTGGGTTGGTGAAGAACTTAGCTTTGAAAATGGTCGGATGATGTTGATCCCAGAGGGTTTTGCCCATGGTTTTGTCACTTTGGAGCCCGACACAGAGATCGTCTATAAATGTTCTGATACCTACGCACCGGAAACCGAAGGTGCGGTTCGTTGGGATGACCCGGACCTCATGATCGAATGGCCGTTGGGTACGGCTGAGGTTAAACTGTCTGAAAAAGACAAATCAGCACCATGTTTCAGGGATATTGACAGCCCGTTTGCCAGCGGTGCAGCGCAATGAAGTTACTGGTAACCGGCGGTGCAGGTTTTATTGGTTCGGCGGTCGTTCGCCAGGCTATTGCGGCTGGCCACTCTGTCGTGAATGTCGACGCTCTCACCTATGCAGCATGTCTTGGGAATGTTGCTTCGGTCACTGATGCGCCCGGATATGCCTTTGAGAAGGCGGACATCTGCGATGCCGAGGCGATGTCGGCGATCTTAGAAAAACATCAACCAGATGCAGTTATGCACCTAGCGGCTGAAAGTCACGTTGATCGGTCGATCGATGGTCCTGCCGCCTTCGTTCAAACCAACGTGGTTGGAACCTATGTTCTGTTGGAAGCTGTTCGCGCCTATTGGTCGAAGGCTGGTCAACCTGATCACTTTCGGTTTCATCATATCTCAACCGATGAAGTATTTGGATCTCTCGGAGAGACTGGGTTCTTTTCCGAAGACAGCCCATATCAGCCTAATTCACCATATTCGGCGACCAAAGCGGGGTCGGATCACCTTGTTCGTGCCTGGAGCGAAACCTATGGCCTGCCCGTAGTGTTGACCAATTGTTCGAATAACTATGGCCCCTACCAGTTTCCAGAGAAGCTGATCCCAGTAGTGATCCTGAAGGCACTGGCTGGTGAACCAATTCCGATTTACGGCGCGGGGGACAACGTTCGCGACTGGCTGCATGTAGATGATCATGCCGAGGCGCTGCTACTGGTTCTGGCAAAAGGTAAACTAGGCCGCAGCTACAACATCGGCGGTGAAAATGAGATGACTAATCTTGAACTGGTCAAAATGCTGTGCTCGATACTTGACCGTTTGAAACCGAATAAAACGCCTTATGCCGATCTGATCACCTTTGTTGCCGACCGCCCTGGCCATGATCGGCGTTATGCCATCGATCCAACTCGGATCCGAGATGAGTTGAACTGGCGTCCGTCCCATACACCAGAAACCGGTTTGGAGCAGACGGTTAGCTGGTATTTGGACAATGGTGAATGGTTGCATGCATTGCAGTCGCGCAATGGCGTGGGTGAACGCCTCGGGGTTGCGAAATGAAAGCTTTGGTATTCGGCTATAGCGGGCAAGTTGCAACAGAGTTGCGAAGGCGTGCAGAGTTTCATGATGTTGAACTTGAGGCTTTGAACCGCTCTCGAGCGGACCTGTCTGTCCCAACGGTTTGCGCCGATATCGTCCGGAATACTGATGCGGATGTGATCATCAATGCCGCCGCTTACACAGAAGTCGATAAGGCAGAAGAAGAACAAGATTTGGCCCAGTTGATCAATGGGGATGCACCTGGTGCCATGGCGCGCGCTGCTGCCGACCGAAATCTGCCTTTTCTGCATATCTCAACGGATTATGTTTTTGACGGATCAGGGGAGGCTCCCCGGACCCCAGAGGACCCAACCCAACCTTTGGGTGTTTATGGCCAAACAAAGTTGGATGGTGAACGACAGATTGCCGAGGCAGGGGGCTGGTACTTCATTTTGCGCACAAGCTGGGTGTTTTCTGCACATGGGCGGAATTTCGTGAAAACTATTCTGCGACTGGCAGAAACGCGTGAAAGCTTAACAGTAGTTGCCGATCAGGTTGGTGGTCCAACATCGGCTGCTGATATTGCTGATACTCTGCTAAGAATGACCAAATTAGCATCGTCAGCAGAGGGTGGGAGATTTCACTATGCAGGCGCGCCCGATGTGAGTTGGGCCAATTTCGCGCGCGAGATTCTGACGCGCTCGAAGTCCAGGGTCAGAATCGATGATATACCCACCAAAGATTACCCTACGCTCGCGCCGCGACCCCTCAACTCACGTATGGATTGTTCAAGGCTCGAACAGATCTATCAGATCCTTCGGCCTGATTGGAAAGCCAGCTTGGCCGACGTTTTAAAGGAACTGAGCTCAGCGACGAGTTGAGTTTTGAAAGGAGAAGGCATGCAACGCAAAGGTATTCTTCTCGCAGGTGGATCGGGAACCCGTCTGTATCCGATTACTATGGCGGTTTCTAAACAGTTGCTGCCTATCTACGACAAACCGATGATCTTTTACCCCCTGAGCGTTCTTATGCTGACGGGCATCCGGGAAATTGCGGTGATTACCACTCCGCAGGACCAGGCGCAGTTCAAGAACCTTTTGGGTGACGGCAGTCAATATGGTCTAGAGCTTACTTGGATAACTCAGCCTTCCCCCGATGGATTGGCACAGGCATACACTCTGGCCGAAGATTTTTTGGATGGTGCTCCCTCTGCAATGATTCTGGGAGACAACATCTACTTTGGCCATGGCCTGCCGGATCTTTTGTTGGAGGCAAACTCTCAGAATGAGGGGGGGACAGTGTTTGCCTATCGGGTCGCCGATCCTGAGCGGTATGGTGTTGTTGATTTCGACGGGAAAAAAGCACGCAGCATAATCGAGAAACCAAGCATACCGCCATCAAACTACGCTGTTACTGGGCTCTATTTTCTCGACGGTAAAGCCCCACAGCGCGCTAGGCAGGTCAAACCCTCTGAACGGGGTGAATTAGAGATAACCTCTTTGCTTGAAATGTATCTTGAAGAAGGTTCGCTTGATGTTCAGACAATGGGTCGGGGTTTCGCTTGGCTTGATACAGGAACGCACGGCTCTTTGCTGGACGCGGGCAATTTTGTACGCACGCTAACAGACCGGCAGGGCATGCAGACAGGAAGTCTTGACGAAATCGCATGGTCGCAGGGGTGGATAGACGACGACGCATTGCAAACGAGGGCGCGCTTGTTCGCAAAATCGACTTACGGTGAGTACCTGAAACAGTTAATCGGCTGAACAAAAGCAAAGCTCGGTTTGGAAATACACATAAAACGGCGGCAGCTTTTTTAGCGCCCCGGAACTCCTGTACGCTTGTTTTTTTGTACAACATCCCAGACGACTTCTTGCATCAAAAGTGCTAGTTCCGGTGTTGGGCTTTGGGCGCGTTTCCCATCGTCTCTCATAAGTCTGTGGGGCAGACCAACAGGAGACTTCTGATAAATCACGGCGTAATGAGTAAGTGCAACAAGGTATGCGCCGTAGTCATTTAGGTGGATTTCATCCGAATACAGACTGTTGCGATCTGTAATTTGTCCAACGCCACCGCGTTTTTCTACCTCACGTGCGAATTGCGCCAGAACCTGGCCGGCTGGGATTAGATAGATTGGCTGAGGCTGATCTTCATAGGCCAGAGCGCGCCGCAGGATTTCTTTTTCCCAGTATCGGGCCAAGTCCTTGTCGAGCCGATCTAGCCAACCCTCCTCATCATCAATATGGTGCCAAGTTTCGTAGAAGTAGACGCGGGTCTGCGGATTCGAAGCCCGGCTCAGCTGAACCCATTTGTGCAAGTATTTTGCGCTATCGAAATATTTGATAGCGTCTCGTATTTCGACCATTTCGGTAAAGACAACGGTGTCATATTGCCCTGAAGAGATCGCTTCCCGGGCGTTGCTTAAATTAGCCGCAGCATTGCGCAATTCGAAACCATTAATGGTTACGTCAGGCTCCCAATGGGCTTTCATAGGCGTGCCCCAACCGAGTTGGCTGCTAAAATTATGTTCTCTACCCGCTAACTGCTGCAACATTACTGGCATAACCGGGCCGACCAGGCTGTGCCCAAGGTGAAAGACGCGCAAAGGGGTGGAAGGGGCAGGGGCCGGGGTTTCATAGAGTGCTTCAAACGCGTCGATATCTAGTGGATCGGCTAATCCGCCGCGTATTTCACCGAAGATGGCGGCAATGGTCAGCAATGCAAATGCTTGCAGATATCTTTTGGTCATGTTCGACACCTGTTTTCTTGAAATAAGGCCGAGGGTAGCTTGGACATACCTGAACACGTGAAGACGAAATCGTTAAGCTCTAAAGTTTTATAGCTAATATCCAGCTTTATGGTTCCGTTCCATGAGTGATAGGTCGCGCGTGATTTCAGGCACAATGGGAATGACAGTTCTATTGCGTCGAAATCGACCAATTCTCGAGTAATTGGATACAACGCTTTGTAAATACTCTCTTTTGTGCAGAATATTTTTTTAACGAGGAGCCCGCGGTTTTCGGGCAATTGGGTATCCAACCACCCCCTTTCCGAGTTGGTGCATATGACCTGTTCAAGATCGGCCTCCAGCGGTGTGTTTGGCTCAACGTCAATTCCGATACCCATCGTCGTGCTTCGACGCGCTACAACCGCAACACAAATCTCATCGCAGTGTGTAATTGATCCAACGAGGCCTTCGGGCCATATCGGACTACGATCCGTGGCCATCGGGATAGCCATAGCGGTAATATCCAAATCTCGCATCGCTGAGCGCGCAGCAGCACGACCCGCAGCAAATTCCGATATACGTTTGTTCAGGGCGCGCGATACCGCGGGCCTTTCTTCGGGGAATAGCTCATTTCCTGATGACCTTGGGTTAGTTACACCAACCCCATAGTCAGCACCAAGCAATTGACGAAGCTCCGCCTTTATCGCTGCAAGCTCCGTCATCCGGATCGTCTGCGTGCTCGCATTTCTCGACGACGAGCCATGGCGTCACTTCGGCTTCTAGCTTTTTCTGGGGCAGGTTGAGCAGGCACTACCTCGGCCGGTTTAGAACCGGTTTTCTTCTCGACCGTCTCAGCCAGAGCCGCAAGGGTTGGGAATCTAAAGATGTCCGTAATGCTGAGGCTGGGAACGTTCAGATCTTTCCGAATTTCTCGGTGCGCCTGTACTGCCAATAGGGAGTGCCCGCCGAGATCAAAGAAATTGTCCCGACCGCTGATATCGGAAACCCCCAGTATTTGTGACCAGATTGCTGCAATCTTCTGCGTAGCAGAACCACCTGAAACAGGCTCGGTTGCAGGTGGCGCAACACGCGGTTTCTGAGCTGCAGGCGCAGGGAGGGCTTTCCGATCAACCTTCCGGTTCGGCGTTAGCGGAAAACTGTCCAGAGTTACGAAATGCGTAGGCACCATATACTCGGGCAGTCTAGCCGACAGGGTCTGACGCAGTGCTTTGTCATTCACTGGCTGGTCGACGGTCATATATGCGGCCAATTGCACCAAACCCGGCGTATCTTCGCGAGCGATGACAACCGACTGCCGCACATCAGATTGCGCGTCGATCAGGCTCTCGATCTCACCCAGTTCGATACGATAACCGCGTAGCTTGATCTGATGATCGGCCCGACCCAAGAAATCGAGCTTTCCATCCGTCCGCCAGCGTACCAGATCTCCGGTGCGATAAAGTCGGGCATCCGGCGCGTCCGAGTACGGGTCGGGGACAAATTGTTCGGCGGTCAATTCTTCGCGTTGCCAATAGCCGCGGGTGACACCGGCACCGCCGATATACAGCTCTCCGGCCATGCCAATGGGGACAGGGTTCCTGCGGTCATCCAGCACATAGACCTGAGTATTTGCGATCGGGGTTCCGACATTGACTATGCCATCCGTCGCAGTTGCGGTTTCAGTTGTTGACCAAATCGTGGTTTCAGTTGGTCCGTACATATTTTCGATATGCGCAGGCGATAGCTGGTTGATTTGCTTGACCAGCGAACCGGGCAGAGCCTCGCCACCGATCATCATGTGTTTGATCTTTGACAAGGCAAAGCGTGCCTCGTCGCTCATCAAGATCATCTGCGCCATGCTTGGGGTACACTGTAGGTGGCTGACCTTGTGGCGGATGACCTGGGCGGCGATGGAATAGTCGTCCTCGGTCAGTTCTGTATCCTGATTGGACAGGCGTAGCACCTCGGCCAAAGGCTTCAGCCCTTCCATCACCTGATCCACCGAAATGCCATAGTCGATCAAACAGGCAATCTCATCAACGCCGATGCGTTTCAGCTCTTCGACGCGGCTTAAGCAGTCTTCGACCGTCCCGAACAGGCCGGAATCCTCGAAGTATCGCAAGAAGGCGAAATCAAGAATACCTTCCAATTCTTCGTCAGACAGGCTGCCAAGATCCAATTGGAACGGGTTCGAGACACCTTTGGGTTTCTTGAAAGCCGGGAATGCCCAAGCATATTGCTTGATCAGCCCAGCCGCCGAGCGAAGATAATCTTTCATCGGTTCGCGCGCGACTTCGCGCACCTCTTCGCGGTCTTGTCCGACGTAAGTGTGCAACATCAAGGTCACCGTATGATCGTCCGGATCATGGCCGGCTTCGCGCAAGGCAGCGTGATAAATACCGATCTTGTCAGCGACCTCCTGAACGCTTTGGCCCAGAAGGTGGGTCAGAACATTGGCCCCTATGGCCCCGGCTTCGCGCCATGTATCCGGGTTTCCGGCAGTAGTGACCCAAACAGGCAGCTTTTTAGAGACCGGTCGCGGCTGTGTGACTACACCGTGCAAATCCCCTGACTTTGTAGGGAACTCGACCTTTTCACCGGCCCAAAGCCGACGCAGAGTGTCGATCGCTTCGAGCATTGCGGGTTTGTTTTCCGGCGGCGTGTTTTCGGGGCGCAGTACAAAATCATCTGGCTGCCAGCCAGATGCGATAGCAAGCCCCGCGCGACCGTTGGTCAGGTTGTCGATTACCGCCCATTCTTCGGCGATGCGCGCGGTGTGATGAAGTGGCGCAACGCAGCTGCCCGCGCGCACTCCGATATTCTCGGTCACTGCGGCCACGGCTGCGCCCGTGACCGACGGATTGGGGTAGGGGCCACCAAATGCATGGAAATGGCGCTCGGGCGTCCAGACAGCGCAGAACCCGTTCTGATCTCCGAACTTCGCACCCTCAAGCAGCAGCTTGTACTTGTCGCGTCCGACGCCATCGTCGTTACCCCAGTAGAATAGGCTAAACTCCATCCCTTTGCCGGTAATGGATTTTCCGGGGGCCGCATCGCCCGCGACCAAAGCGCGGTTTTCGTCGTCACTAAGGACGATCTTGAAACCTCGCGCCAAGGTCCAGAATAATTCTAGCACCGAGATGTCGAAGGACAGGCTGGTCACCGCCAACCAAACTCCGGCCGGATCGTGGCTGATGCGGTCATCCATACCGGTGAAAAAATTCGACACGTTGCGATGCTCGACCATGACACCTTTTGGGCGTCCGGTTGAGCCAGAAGTATAGATCAGATAGGCAAGATTGGCCGGTGCCACTCCGCTGTCGATATTGCTGGTTTCAGCGGTTTCCAGTCGTGGATCTGTATCCAGCAATAATGCTTGTGCACCATGATCGGCCAAACTATCTGCCAACGCAGACTCAGACAAGACAACCTTCGCGCCGCTGTCTTCAAGATAAAGCGCAGTCCGATCCGCAGGATAAGCCGGGTCCATCGGCACATAAGCTCCGCCTGCCTTCAGAATGCCCAGCGCACCAATCAGCAGCAGCGGAGAGCGCTTGACATGCAATCCCACAAGCGTATCCGGACCTACACCCATCTCGCGGAGCACATGTGCGACCTGATTGGCCAATGCGTTTAGCTCGGAATAAGAAAAACTGAGGTTCTCAAAGACGAGAGCCGGCGCATCCGGCGTACGTTCAACCTGCGCTTCGAATTGCTGATGGACACAGTTGATCTTGTCGTAATCGACGGATGTAGAGTTCCAGTCTTGTAGGAGCTGCGCACGTTCCGTGTTGGGCAGAATTGGAAGTTCCGTAACCGACAAGGCTGCTTTGGCGGGATCGACAAGCGCGGCAAAGAGGCTCTCTAGTCTGGCAGCAAACAGATGCAGGGCCGTTTCAGAGATATGTCCGCTGTCGGCAAACAATATCGCTTGTCCACCGGAAACAGCCAGGGTCAGACTGGTGCCCGGAATAAGCCCAGCTGGGGTATCATTGGACAATCCAACCACTGGCGTCTGTAGGGCCTTCGCACCGGGCAACCGTGCTGGAAGATCGCAGGCAAACGGACCTAGACCTTGGGCGTTTTCAATACTCTTATCAAAGCTTGCTTGCGCTTCCGAGAACGATCCTTCCGCAATGAAACGTACCGGCACCCAACTGTTAAGGTAAGAAGTTGCAATTTTGAGGCGCAGTGCCAGATCAAGGGTGGGTGTATCCCCGAGGCGCGCCATGAGCGCTGCCAGGGCCGCCTTGATTGTGCTTTCTTCGAGGCCCTCCGGTATACGCAGCGCTTGCGACCGAGGAGCACCAGAAGATCCGGCGGAATTGATCAGGGGAATCTCGACAGGCTGCAACGCCTGTAGACGGTCACGCCAATCCAGCTCAGCCGATAAAGCGTCAGCGACATGTTTGTTGATTGAGGCCACCTGTTCAGCAGTCATGTCGGGCAAAGCGCTGCCGCCCTTCAGAATGTCGTCAATCGGTACAGGTTCGCCCAAGCCGTTGCGCAGATCGCTGATCTCAAGCGCGCCATCTCCGGTCGCCACAGTCACGCCTTCAGTGCTGCTTGCAAGGAATGTGCCGGGGGTCGCGTCGGTTTGCTGGTCGCTTACTTTTGCCTCGCCGACGAGCCAAATTTGGCCGTCTTGCTCGACCTTTGGTCGGCACAGTGGGTTCCAATAGTCGCCGTGATCCAATGCACGGACCAGTGCGGCCAGTTCATGCGCCGGTTTTGTAAAATCCAGCCGCGCCGCTGCCTCGGGGCGGTCGTTCTTGGCGAAATAACTACGCTGCGACAAATCCTGTGAGGCGGGGGGCTGACCTGTCTCCAGCGCCCGGATCACATCGCCAAAGCTTTCGATTGCTGCGCCGTAACACTTGGTGTTCAGGGTCAGGGCGGTCTCAGAATCGCTGATATCGAACAGCTTCTGAGCCACGATACCGCCCTCATCCACTCCGCCCGAGATCATGTGCCAGGTTATCCCGTGATGCGACTCGCCATTCAGGATCGCCCAAACCGGAGCGTTAAGGCCTGCATATCGCGGCAGAGGGCCGTCGTGGAAATTGACTGCACCCTTCTGGGCTTTGTCTAACAGTGCCTGGGGTAGCAGATCGAGATTGGCGATGCTGAGCATCCAATCAAACGATACTCCTTCGATACGATCTGGCAAATCCTGTCCAGGCACATGAAGTGGCAATGAATGAGACTTGGCCCATGTTTCAACATCCGGATTGCGGGTCGCCACACCCTGGATGTTGTGCCCCGCATCCAGCAACATTTCCCCACATTGAATGACAAGGGATTCGTGACCGATGAGAAAGGTGCTGAAAGACATTACTACTCTCCGATAACTGGCTTGGACAGGCTGTCGTTCCCTGCATCACGCGCGCGCGGGCGAAAGCAAGCGGTCATGTCATGCCAAGCCAGGGTTCGCAAAAAATAGGGTGGAACATCACTGCGCTTGCGCGTGATTAGACAGCGCAACCAGTGCAGAAAGCCGCCCGCCAGATGTACGCATGTGGCGCAGGCGGCATAGAACGCACCGTGGTTCTTTACAAAGTAATGTAGTCGAGAATCGAACCAGTACGTTGGTACCCGATCCCAGGTTTTCATGCCGGTTGAAACCGAGCCGATATGCATAACCTCACTGGGGCGCACATAGTCGGTGCGATGGCCCGCCAGCGCAGCACGACGGCACAGGTCGGTTTCCTCGAAATACAGAAAGAACTCTTCATCGAAGAGGCCGACCTCTTCCAATACGCTATGCCGCATCATCAGACTGGCCCCCGCCAGCCAATCAACTGGGCGCGTTTCAGGTGGCAGTGGAATAGGAACGATACGGTTCGCAAGAAGGCGTGTTATGGGCCCGAATTTGATCGCGCCCTCGAATTCGCTGGATATCGAGGGAAAGCGAAAGCTTGTCTGATGCGGATCACCGTCTTCGCCATGAATGTAGCTTCCTGCAAGCCCTGCCTCGGGCGTTGCCTCCAGATGATCCAAGAGCATGCAAATGGCGTCTGGCGCAGGGAAGGCGTCGGAGTTCAAGATGTAGACGTAATCGGGGTGTGTGCCATCTGATAAGCCTGCTCGGATGCCGACGTTATTGCCAGCGCCAAAACCACCATTGTGCCCAGACTGGATAACCCTGACACGGTTGTTCTGATCCCACCCCTGGCTTTGAACATGTGTGGACATGGCCTGGAAAGATCCATCTTGCGAGTCGTTGTCTATGACAACGATCTCTCCTGATATTCCGACCATCGCCGCTTGCGCGGCGGCGACTGATCGCAGTGTCATTTCCGGGGTTCTATAGTTCAGGATAACTGTTAGTAGTTTGGGCTGCGTCATGACTTCTCCGTCATATGCAATTTTCTGGCTGGCGTGCATGAGTTCGGTTTCACGAGGGATTGAACGTTTCAGCCTGAGCTTTGGTTTCAGGGCGAGCGTCGTCTCTCGCATAAGCGATATTGGACCAAGCTTTGTCTAAATTAGAATCCACTCGAAACCGAACAGGCGCACCTTCTAACCAGTAGGCGCCGAACTTGACGGAATTGCACACTATTGAACCATCCACAAACAAACGAACAAACAATCGAACTGGGTTTACTTTACGCGGGTGCGCGAAAATTACCAAACGAAAGTACCATCTCTCTGAGGCAATTTGGTGCGACGTTCGGATCCCGATTGCAATTGAAGTGCGAATAATGCACTTGCGGGTGTGATTTGCGGGCCGTTCAGGCTCAGGTTGTTATATCTAAATGGTGCAAACGTGATTGTAAGCTGGGCTTGAACAATGAGCGCTGCTGGCCGCTATTGAGCTGCCCTGATGGAGAATTGGGAGACGGGTTAATAAAGATCGTACCTCGCCAGAATCAAAGATGGCTAGCGAAGAATGATGCTGGATAGCAATTGATGACTTTATCAGCGTTCGATTGTGTTTCTAGGTTTATGTCCTATGACACTATCACGTTGTTCAATATGCACCTTGATTGATGGCGCAAATCTTAGTCCCCGGTCAAGTGCAGCATGCGTTTCTCGAACTCGCTCACGAAATCATGCGCTTTGGCAAACTTCAATGCGTTGTCGCACCTCGCTATGACCTCTTCGCGATCTTTGTCGATTTGTTGAAGAACCTGAACAATGCCCTGCCGTGATCCCATCGGCGAAACCCACCCCGCACCAGAAGCGTCGTTCAATGAAGCCCACATCTGATTGCCAAATCCAACCACTGCAAGGCCGCAACCCATATTTTCAAGATAAGAGCAGGACGGATCCGATTGGCGATGACAGCACAGATAGATGTCACTATTTGCGCGAACAAATGGTACAAGTTCTGTTTCGAAGTCTATGGGCGCGTGTAGGGTGACATGGGTATCAAGCCCATCGCGCGTGATGTCATTAGAGATTGCCGAGCGCAGGCCACCATCGCCAAAAATATCAAGATGGAAATTTAATCCGCGCGACGCCAACATCTTAGCTATGGGCAACAAATCATGTGCGCCCTTCATACGCTCTAGGCGACCCGAGTAGACAAGGCGCAATGGTTCACCCGAGCATAATCGTTTTGTGCGCTCCGCTACCTCCGAGTCGGTTGCAAAAAGCTCGGGCGTCATTCGGTTGTCGAGGTACAGAAGTGGATTTGCGTTCATTGAGCCATATGCCAATGACGCAGGGTATCCATTTGTTTGCAGCCCGTCGGCCTTTGCAACAAAGCGGCGGCGCTTGGGTTCTTGCTTTAAAAGCCAAAGAATTGTTCGGATACGCTTAAATGCGTTTTCGCTGCTATTCAACCAAGCAGCCTGTAGACGCGTTCGCAGCGTATATTCAATTGTTGCGAAGATTCTGGGATGAGACGGCAAGTCAGTGTCCACAATCCCCAAGCTGCTCGCATCGTCAATGCCACAATAAATTAAGTCATAACCCTCCAGGTGCTCTGCAGCAATCTCCTCATCCTGCCGCAGCACTTTGAGCCCAAACGGAAGGTCTGATGATACTTCTTGTGCGCCGAATGGAATGCTCTGTGCGCCTTCACGCAGCAGGCAGTCCATCTGGCCTGGCCAGTACCGGCACTGAGTCTCCATGCCAGACGTGAACTTGTGGTCAAGCAAGTATCCGGTTTCGGTTCTGATCACTGGCGCAGGTGCGACCATCAAGAGTCGTTGCATTTAGTTCCTGCCCGCTGCTTGCAAACCAAACTAATACGACTCTGGTTGAGTCGTCCGGATAACTATCTAATTTACAGGTAAGGTAATTGTTCAGTTGAGGTCCAGCAATGTTGAAAGTGGTCATTGGAGTTCTAGTGATAGCAAGTCTTGCGGCTGGTTTATATTATTGGAGGTTTTCGCAACCCGCGCCGTTGGAGCAGGAACGTTTTGATGCACTTTATAAGTCACCCGCTATTTCCCCTGAAACTCCGCTGAGAATCTTTCACCTTGGACATAGTCTGGTTGGACGAGATATGCCCGCGATGTTGCAGCAACTCGCCACCGAAGGTCACAACTATGATAGCCAGCTTGGCTGGGGTGCGTTCCTGAAGGCGCATTGGGATCCAGACACACCGATCAACGGATTTGAGCAGGAAAATGATCATCCGCGGTATCGTGACGTGCATGAGGCGATGGCATCCGGCGAATATCAGGCATTCGTTTTGACTGAAGCTGTCGAAATTCGCGATGCGATCAAGTACATGGACAGCCCGAAGATGTTACATAGCCTCGCGAATGAGGTAGAGGCCAACAATCCCACAGCGAATGTATATTTGTATGAGACCTGGCATCCGCTGGATGATCCTGAGGGTTGGTTGGAGCGATTGGACCGTGATCTGGGGCGGTACTGGGAAAAGGAAATACTCCGGCGTGCACTCAATTACCAAGAGGGTCAAAAGCCCATTTACGTAATCCCTGGTGGGCAGGTGATGGCGCGCTTTGTGCGCGCCATAGAAGACATTGGCGGCGTCGGGGACATCAGGAGCAGGGAAGACCTGTTCTCAGACCAGATTCACTTCAACGACTATGGCGCTTATTTAATGGCGTTGACTCATTACGCGGTCCTTTATCAATCTTCTCCGGTCGGATTACCGCATACCTTGTTGCGCGCTGATGGATCTGTTGCTGACGATGTGGGCCCTGAAGCCGCGCTTTTGATGCAGCAGACGGTTTGGGATGTCGTCACGACTTACGATAAGACCGGAGTGCCACAACTGAACTAACGTGCAGCGAGTGGTGTACTGATCGCGATTGCCTTGGCGATTCCCTGTTTTTTAGTCCAAGGGCGCATTGAGAATTTGACCACTGCATCGATTGTCCCGAATATTACGATAAAAGTTTTCTCGAAATGGCCGGTTAATGTGTGCTGTATTTGCCGGAATCAGCAAGAATTTGCGCATTGGTTAGCAGCTTCACGCTGACCGGACTCGCGGGATCGGCAAACTAACTCCTAAAAAAATATAACAATAACAGTATTTTAACTGTGTTGCACGTATAGGGTGTGCCTTCTCGACGACACAATTCGGCCATACGGGTTGCATACTTTTCTGACGATCTGCTTTCTATAGCCACGCACATCAACTAGAGCGAAAACCGAAACAATGACGATCCTAAAGTTTGCCTTTGTTAGATGCCGCTTCAGTAAAGATGGGTCTGTTCGCGAGTGCCACGAGGCTTTGAAATAGCTTTGGGGATGAATGTTTCAAATGCATACCAGTTGACTACCACTCTGGGTACAGCCTGCAAAATTCAGGTTGATGCCCACCACTCACAAACGAACAAGGGACCGTACCCCTCATGTCCTCAAAACGCAAAAGCTATACCGCCTATCTAGACTTCTTTAAAGGGAGTTCTAAGGCGAAGTTTGGAATTAAATCGTTGACGTCAGACTCCTCTGACTCAGCTCTAAGCCGCGAATTTTCTGTTACCGATAGTCGACCTGCTCAATTTGAAAGCACATCCACTTCATTTTCGAATTTCCTCGCGAAAGAAGAAGCGGTAGCGCCGCGCACGTTCTTTTTGAAATCTGATTGGTTTGGCAGCAACAAGTCGAGCATTTTCGATCGCTTTAGCGCCTTCAACTCTCGTTTCGACCGGACTTCTAGATGGGATCGTGAAGTCGAAGCCCCTGAAGATGATCAGCCTTCGTCGGACGCATCTGTAGCCGCGTCGGAACCAACCCCTGCACCGGTGCCTCAGCCCAAGCCGGAACCGACTCCTGAGCCCGAGCCACAGCCTGAGCCAGAACCGACTCCCGAGCCCGAGCCTCAGCCCAAGCCGGAACCGACCCCTGAGCCTGAGCCTCAGCCCGAACCGGAACCAACTCCTGAGCCACAGCCTGAGCCAGAACCGACTCCTGAGCCCGAGCCGGAACCGACCCCTGAGCCTCAGCCCGAACCGGAACCGACTCCTGAGCCGGAGCCTCAGCCCAAGCCGGAACCGACTCCTGAGCCTGAGCCACAGCCCGAACCGGAACCGACTCCTGAGCCCGAGCCTCAGCCCAAGCCGGAACCGACTCCTGAGCCTGAGCCTCAACCCGAGCCGGAACCGACCCCTGAGCCGGAGCCTCAGCCCAAGCCGGAACCGACTCCTGAGCCTGAGCCACAGCCCGAACCGGAACCGACTCCTGAGCCCGAGCCACAGCCTGAACCGGAACCGACTCCTGAGCCCGAGCCTCAGCCTGAGCCGGAACCGACTCCTGAGCCGGAGCCTCAGCCTGAGCCGGAGCCTCAGCCCAAGCCGGAACCGACTCCTGAGCCTGAGCCACAGCCCGAACCGGAACCGACTCCTGAGCCCGAGCCACAGCCTGAACCGGAACCGACTCCTGAGCCCGAGCCACAGCCTGAACCGGAACCGACTCCTGAGCCCGAGCCAGAACCGACTCCCGAGCCCGAGCCTCAGCCCGAGCCGACGCCTCCTCAGCAAAATACAGACTCATCAGATGGTGGTTCGGTTTCGACGGTTTCGACTGCTTCAGGGAACTATTCGGTATCCGGAGGTCGTGTCTCGACTCTGGAGGTTGCCAACCTTGATCAGGTGGCGAGCATCAGCATTATCGATGGTCCGTCCGCAGGAAATCTGACGGTAAATCCCGATAACACGATGGCTCTGGTCATGAGCATGGACAACGACTTCAGTGGTTCCATGAACATTGCCTATGAGGTCACATACAATGATGGAACGACACGGTCCTTCAACGACACGGTGAACGTGCTGCCGAGCACGCAAGGCAACGGTTGGGGCCATGGCACTGTCTACGCTTTGGAAGAAAGTGCCGATGGCAGCTTTGTTGTCGAAACCGGTGACAATCACCGCGACATCTTTGTCTCGGGAAGTGATAGCGCCCTTAGCGTCGCAGACATTGCTGCAAGGGAGGGGATCAGCCCCGGTGCCATCAACGGCCAATGGCTTGCCGCCCATCCCGAGTATGGTGGCACAGAGGGCATGGCCCTCACTGATGATGCAGCCAAGATGTTGTGGGATACAATCGCAGGCCAAGGATCCGCGCCATCATCGAACTGGTTGTTGTTCGAAAGAGGTTATGAGTATGACCTTGGCAATACCTTTGATCTGCGTGGTGCTTCGGGAGAGGACGAACTGCACCCAGTACACATCACTTCGTATGGTGTCGGCGACAAGCCGATCTTGCATAGTTCACTGTTCGCGTTCGCACAGTCCGGTCAGAACGTTGTAATCAGCGATATCGCACTGCATAAAGGGGCGACTCTCCTAGAGGCCACTAACATAATCTTCGAAAACGTTGACATCACAAATGACGGCTTCGGATTGATTGTTCAGGCGTCTGAAAATGTCACTGTTCGTGACAGCCTTATCTACGACTCTTATCAGGCTGCGCCTGAGGGAGGGGGAGCCTACTGGGCTGGAAATGAGTTTGCCTCAGGCCTTTACGTTGCCGATGTCGATGGTTTGTTGGTCGAAGGGAACGTGTTCGATCACAATGGCTGGGCAGATGATTATCGTTACGACCTGTCAGCGGATGGTGGTCGTCCGCCAAACATGTTCAGCCACAACGTTTATATCGATGCCAACAACGAAGATGTAACATTCCGCGACAACATCACCATGCGTGCTTCGGCCACCGGTGCTCAGCTTCGCAGCGGCGCATTCATCGAGGACAACGTTTTCCTCGACAATAACGTCGCGGCGAACTTCCATGGCGGCGATAGCTTTGGTGCCGGTAATGTTGGCAACTTCTCTTTGTTCGCTGACAACGTCATCACTTCGGCGGGGCACAAAACTTCAAGCTCTGATGCGCAAGGCGCTCTTTCGTTTGGTGTCGATACCCGTGGTAATCAATCCACTTTGCTGGATAACATTATCGCGCATTTGGCAGATCCGAACAATCCGGATGAAATCGCTGAAAAGACCGATGGTCAGAATGCTCTGACTATCGTGAACGAAGCACATTATGACGATACCATCATTCATAATTGGCTCGCATCAAGCGGTTATGGCACGAACAATGTGAATACAGACGGCCTTGATGAAGGGGTGCTGAATGCGACCACAATCCAGAACTTTGCACAGCAGGTTCTGGGTGATCCTAATGCCTCGATTGCCGATCTGGCTGAATATTTGCGTGCGCAAGCAAGCGGACAATTGGACGGATATGTAGACGCTGACCTAATCATCGCATTCTTCCAAGCCGGGTTTGGCTTGTCCGTAGCAGACCGTATAACGCCTGAAACGCTGCGGTTTGTACCAAACGACCTAGGCGACGGGATTCGCTGGGACAATCGCTTGAATTGGGACAGCGGAGATCTGCCTGGCACAATCGACGGAGACAGTGTTGATCTTGGCGGTAACTGGGTCGTTTATGGCGGCACAACACGCCTCGAGAACCTGGATTTCGGGAGCGGCGGTACATTGAACGTTGACAACGGTTACTTGCAGGTCAACGGGCAGACAACCGCTGGAGCTAATGGTGCCAACCTCAACATCGATGCTGCTGGCCAGGTTTGGTTAAACGGCTACGGTGGACCGGGTCTTCTGAATATCGATGTTGATGGCGGTCGGTTCGCAAACACAGGTGTGTTCAACGGCGACGTGAATGCAGATGTGTCAGACGGTCAGTTCCTGCTGGCAGCGGATGATGCCGACTTCATCCTCGGGGATGGAAGCCGATTGGAAATTGTTGGTAACGAAGCCCGCGTTGGTTTTGATGGTCAGAATGGAGGTGCAGGCGTTCTGTTGCTTGACGACGACGCAACGCTAGCCTTTGACGTCGAAAATGGTCAGCTTGGCACGATCGAAGAGTTCCGGTCGGGCGCGCTTGGCGATAATGTCGACGTTCGATCTGGTGTGAA
Organism: Ruegeria sp. CE9; assembly: GCF_056537425.1. Classification (NCBI taxonomy): domain Bacteria; kingdom Pseudomonadati; phylum Pseudomonadota; class Alphaproteobacteria; order Rhodobacterales; family Roseobacteraceae; genus Ruegeria; species Ruegeria sp. CE9. The sequence continues at coordinate 46,444 of NZ_JBQFRO010000005.1, forward strand.
TCTCGGAAACGCTACTCTGGAACTTGACCTAAGCGGCTGGACCGGGTCTGCAACCAGTCATACACTGATTGATGTTGATGAGCTGATTGGTAGCTTTGAGGATCTCAACATCACAGGATTGGCCGACAATCGCGATGCCGAGGTCATAATCAACTATGATGATGATACGGTTACCTTGAATGTCACCGCCGGCAGTGGATCGCATACGATCCGTACTATTGGTGACGAAGATGATGCACAGTCTGATTCCGAGCTCTGGTCTGCCTTGAATGACGGGTATGGCATCTATTCGGACATGGGCTAAATAAAGGAACAGCGGGCGCAGCTCGAATTCGAGCAGCGCCCGTACTTTTGGTTGAATTGGGATCGCTCGTGATCCAGTTCAGGCACCGTTGATTGGACGCCGCTAGGCCTAGTAAGAGTCTGAAAACGATCCGCGATGTGGACTCGTCCCGTTTTAGTGCCGCCCCAAGTGCTCGTTTAGGCCACTTTGCGTGCGAATGCGACGGGGCTTTTCCTACCCAGTGCTGAGTGACGGCGGCTTGGATTGTAGAAGCCGTTGATGTATTCGAAGATGGCCATTTCAATATCCCGCCGCGTCGGTAACTTGATTGGGTTTTTCAATCAGGCGTTCCCGCAGGATTGCACGTTGGTCCCTGGAAGAGCGCAGGGATTGGGCGCTGGATCCAAATGTGGGCCCCAAATTTTATGCGATGAAATGTGGTCTAGAGACGCAAGACAGCTGATTAACTAGCGCGTAGCCCAGACTATTTGTATTCGATTAACCCAGCTCTTTCGCCCAGGAATCTGTTCCACCAGTACTTCATAGCACCCTGTGCTTCGGGGAATTTTCCTAGAACCAAAAAAAAGGCCCGACGCCAATCCCGATCACGCAGACCGAGTCTGATCACCTGCAACGGCCAAGCCAAAAACAAAAGCAGAGCCATTGGAGATACAATCAGAGTACCGAAAACAGCGACTACCGGTAATGCTGCTCCCCAAAACAAGGCCGAACGTGTTTCGCGGACTCCGTGAAATTCAGGCGCGGCGCCATGTAGTGCCGCCCCTTCTGCATAAGCATGTCCCGCTCTTTGGTTTCGCCTCCACCACTGTGATAGCGAATTAAGGGCCGCATCGTGGAGGGTCATTTCTGCATCCAATCGCCAGATTTTCCAACCCAGCGCGCGCAATCGCACGCATAGCTCCGGTTCTTCTCCAGCGATCAGTTCGGGATTGAATCCCCCGACTTTATCAAGCGCATCTATCCTCATCAGCGCGTCTCCCCCACATGCGCGGGTCTCACCAGTCTCCGTGTCCCACTCTTGATCGATAAGGGCGTTATATACAGATGCCTCCGGGAAACGTTCTCGTCTGCGACCGCAGACAACTGCCGTGTCCATATGGTCATCCAGAAACGCAGCAGCTTGTGCGATCCAATCTGGCCGCAATTCGCAATCGCCATCAATAAATTGCACGTAAGACAAATCGGACGAACACTCCTTGAGGCGCTGTAATCCAGAATTCCTGGCCCTCGCTGCGGTAAATGGGCGATCCAAGTCTAATACGACGACATCCGCCCCCATCATTTCCGCCGTCGTCTGAGAACCATCCGTTGAGCCGCTGTCGACATAGACGAGATAAGAGGCCTGAGGTTTGGCAGAAGTCAGGCAGCGAACAAGGCGATCCCCTTCATTGCGGCCAATAATCACAACGCCTATTTGATCGATGCTCGTCATTGAAACTACACCCGTGCCCGTCGCTTCTTGATAGCTAGGACCTTTGTTTGAGCCGTCGATGGATCATTGCTGACCAATTGTTCATTGGTCTGCGTAACTCGTCCCAACTCGATCCGGCCCCAGATCGCACCCGTCACAAACCAAGTCAGCGGTGTAACAGAGGCGTTGGGTAAAAGATCGACCAGATTTGCAGTCAAGATCAACATCAAGCCTGCTGTTTCTATGCCAAATTGTGCTTTGCGAAGCTTCAGAAAGGCAATGATAGCTGGCATACATAACAATCCGAATTCTGCCAGATATCGAATCCAACCACCTTGGCCAACGATAATGACCCAATAGCCATCGGTTACAACGCTGCCAATGCCCCGTTCATCATACAGCATGTTGCGTCCAAATGCGCCCCAGCCAAACAGTGGTCTTTCAAATGCTTTGGCGAGCAGTATGTCCTCGTTCAACAATCGAAATGATAGTGACCTGGCTCTTTCTGGATCAATACTCTCTGCCCAAGCCAAAAGGGTTTCCACTGGGACCCATCCCGCACTCCGTAAAGCGGGGTAGGTCAGTACAATGACTGATAGAACAGCGCAAACCATCAGTTGCTGCCTAACGCCGGTAAAGAGAGCGACTGGCAACAATACCAATGTAATCGCGAGCGCACCCAGGGATTTCGAAAGAAATAGCGTAAGCAACAGCCATAAGGTCAAGGCGAGATATCTGCGTCGCTTATCAGCTTCAACAACACGCGAAAGGCTTGCCGCAGCCAGGACTGTTGCGGAGAAGAATATTGAAAGTACCAGCCCGTGGCTAAGGAAAACCAGCGGTCTGAAACCGTCGCCACGTATGTGCTGAATAAACGCGTGGGGAAAGAAGCCATAGACCATATTGTTGAGCTGCGGCGACATCCGCACTTCAAACAGTGCCAGGAAGGAGTACACAAATCCTCCGACCACTAAGATGGTCAATAGCATCTTTTGTTGTTCGGGATGAGCCAGGCATCTCCGCCCCAATAAGAATGGTAGCAAACCTACGAGTATCGCAAGAATGGATGAAAGAGCATCATAAGGTCGCAATCCAGGCAGATAGAGGGGCCCAAACTGCAAGGGATCCCCATTGGTCATAACCGTCATAAATGCGCTGGCGATCAAAATAATAATCAAGATGCGCGGCAAGAGGCCTTGGGGAAACCAACCGGGTAACACGAAGTCACCGGGCTTTTTGGATGCAAAAAGCACCAATAGGAAAGCCGATAGTGCAGGGATCGAATGTTTTTCCAGTGTTGGGATAACGGGCAGATTGAAATACACGCGCTCGGGTAAAAATAGGTAACCGAAGATCAGTGTGATCGCGACAGCGCGCGCAAGACCAAACTTGGCAAATAATACCGCTACGACAACTGGGTAGATAAACAGAACGGTATTTGCGACTATCATGCCAGAAGGCTTTCAAAAATACCCCTTACAAGCAATGGCTTATCCAGTGTAGCTTGTGCCATTTCAAAATGCATTTGTCATAAGTGACAAGGCTGCCGGATTGGCCCATAGTGCGAAAACGATTATCGCGGAACCGACGATCAACAACGCTAAATCCAGCCAAGGGTACCATCCTCTGTATGGGCGAATGAAGTATACCAACAAGGGATAAAACAGCAATTCCACCAAAAACGGGGCGAGTATCGCACCGAGGATCGAGTACTTCTGAATCATGATTATGAGGAGGATAATCTTTGCGCCGGCGGCAAGAACAGTAAGAATGGTAAAGTCGCGAGAATTTCCGTTTGCGATCAGGATGTTTTTGTAGCCATCAAAGATCAGTGTCGGAATGAATGACAATGCAAGCAGAACAATCATTGGCCCTGCGGCATAGTAGCGTGGGTCATAGAGAAAAACGATAAGCGGCTCTCCGATGAGCGCCATTGCAGTAGTGACGGCCATAAAAACAGCGATCAACCCGAGGCGTGCCTGGCCTATACGCCGATAGTTGCTGTCACTATCGAGTGGGGGTCGTTGTTTGAACAAAGGTAAGAGAACTCGTGCGTTTACTTGCCCGTTCAACATCAATGGGAGACTTCCAAACAGATAGGCAATTGTAAAAATAGCAAGCTCGCTGAGGCTTACATATTTTCCCAGTACCAGCCGGTCACCTTGTTGTAACAGGTACCCGGCCACAGTGGAAATCAGGATAAACTTGCCGAAATGAAAGATCTCTAACACTGCGGGTTTGTCCCAATGCAACCTGTTGCGTCGACCGGGCAGAAACAGGTGTGTCAACAACGTGTTAAGGAATACCCCAATGAGAGAACCAATCACCAAAGCCCAAACTGATCTAAGCCACCAGGCAAAACAGATCATTATGATCGTACCCGTGATTTGACCCAACAGCTCCAACGTGATTATGCGCCCAAGTATGAGCCGTCTGCTGGCAAGCGAAAAATTTGTCGACCTGAACCCCGAGAAAACGGTGGTGAATGCCAGGACCGGCAATATTTGCAACATCTCTGGCTGTCCATAGAAGCTCGCCACCGGTGCTGCAATCACACAAGCCAGCACCCACAGCAAAACGCCACGTATGATCTGCATTGTCCAAGCGGTGTTTAAGTATGATTTCTTTTCGCCATTCGGACTTTGAATTATCGAGGGGTGGATTCCCATATCCGAGAAATTCTCGAGACCGATAACAACCACCTGCACCAAAGCCATCAACCCAAATGCCTCGGGGAACAGCAATCGGGTAAGGATCAAATTGGACGCAAGCCGGATCACTTGAGCACTGCCGAAGCCGAAAATGCTGAGCGCGGTGCCGCGTATTGCACGCGATTTCATTCCGTCTTCTGCCAGCAGTACCTTTAGTTTTGAAATCATTAATACATACTCGATTACGTCAGCTCCGATCCAACGCTGTGCTTAAAACCTTAAATTGGATATGAACACTAAAATGAGACAAATCTTGGTCGCCAAACGAAAGCTGAGATCCTCTTGCTTCAATGTATGCTACAATCTTTCGATGAGCTTGATCGGGATCGCTTGGGACTGATTGCAGATGCGAGACGTGCTTAATCTCCTCCAGGATGATATTCTTCTAGCCAGCTTTGAAACATCAACACGTTCCAAAGCTGCGGCCCCCAGTTGTGGCTGCCTTTGAGATGCTGGGCCCATAGCCTTCGGATGACGGATTGCTCAAAATAGCCTTCAGTTGCCAATCGATCCGAAGATAACAGGTTTTCAGCCCAGTCGCGCAAACCTCCGCGCAGCCACAAACCTATAGGGACTTCGAACCCCATCTTAGGGCGTTCAATAAGCTCGGGCGGCACATATTTATATAGCACCTGTCGCAACAGCCATTTCGACATGCCGTCGCGATGCTTGAACGATTCAGGTAGGCTCCAGACAAACTCTGCTATCCTATGGTCCAGCAATGGAGCCCTGCTTTCCAGTGATACGGCCATGGTCGCGCGGTCGACTTTGCACAAAATATCGTCGGGCATATAGGCCAACATGTCCAACTGCATCATCCGTTCCAACTCGCTCAATTCTCCGCAAGGTGGCAAATGATTCTTAAGGATGCTCGGCGGGCTGTCAGCGCCGATGACAGCGACATCAGGAAAACGCCAGACTGACACCATTTTGCGATGCAATTCTTCGGTCGATTGGCTGCGTGCATAGTTGGCCAGCCGATGCAGGCGTTGACCATTGGGCTCTTTTCCCTGAGGCGTTGAGCGGATCGGTTCGAGCAACCGATTGAGCACGACTTCAGGAATTGAACGAAGTGCACCGGCGCCCAATGACCTTAATGGGCTGGGTATGCCCCGCAGTGCTTTGATCAACTTTCTGCCGTGGACATAGCGGTCATACCCACAAAACAGTTCGTCCCCGCCATCCCCGGACAGCGCGACTGTCACATGTTGGCGCGCGAGCTCAGCCACTAGAAATGTCGGAATTTGAGAACTGTCAGCAAAGGGTTCATCATAGATTTTTGGCAATCGGGGAACAACATCGCGTAGGTCGGAATCGCCAACGTAAAGTTCGGTGTGGTGCGTTCCCAAATGATCGGCAACATCTTTGGCAAAACCGGCTTCGTTATATCTTGCTTCGTGAAAACCGATTGAGAATGTGTGTACGGGGACGTCTGATAGATGCTGCATCAGCCCCACAATCACTGAACTGTCGATGCCGCCAGACAGAAATGCACCGAGAGGCACATCTGACATCATTTGCTGACCCACTGCATCCAATAGCAGCGTATCTAGATGCTCGATGGCCGCGTCGTCATTGGGGGCGATGCCGCGCGGCGCAGAGGTGATACGCGCTCCATCCCAGTAGATTTTGCGTGATGGTTCCGGTTGATCGAGCGAGACTGTCAGCATTTCTCCAGGGCGCAACTTGTTAAGTCCCTGATATATCACCAAGTCTTCCGGGACATGACCATGGCGCAAGAAGGCGACGATGGCATCTCGTCGTATCGTCGGCTTGAAATGCGGATGGGCATGAAACGACTTCAGTTCCGAGCCGAACACAAACATTGCATCCCGACCTTGCCCATGCCAGCCATAGTAGAGTGGCTTTTCGCCAAGACGATCACGAACAAGAGTCAGTGTGCGTGCAATGCGGTCCCAAAGAGCGATGGCATACATGCCTTGCACCTTTGACAGTGTTTCCTCGACACCGAGCATGTCGAAGCCCGCCAACAATACTTCGGTGTCAGAGCTGCCACGCCAAGAAGGGGCATCACCCATCGCTTCCAGTTCAGAACGTAGTGTGCTGTAATTATAGATCTCGCCGTTGAATATGAGCTGATAGCGTCCCGAATGCGATGCCATGGGCTGTGCGCCTGAAGCGCTCAGATCGACAATAGCCAAGCGCAGATGACCAAGCGCTACACCGGCGTCTTCATCAATCCAATGGCCCTGACTGTCCGGGCCGCGATGCGCAATCGCCGCCATCATTGATGTCAGCCTTTGTTCGACCTCATTTCCTGGTGCATGCCCGGGGTACCAAAGGTAACCTGTAATGCCGCACATTCTTTAAATCCCTTCATTCTGCAAAGCGGATCAGCTGTTCCAACACCGCGCGCTTAAACCAAAAAAATAGTTCAGCCTATTCCGGAATAAAATGCGGAACATGGTCTTGCACCTGGATTAAAGCGTCCATCAATCGTGCCTCGGCCATGGCATCTGTTTCAGAGGGCGCAATCAAGGTGGTTAGTCGCACCAATCCACCATCGGTTCGTCCAGTCCGAACCCCATCTACAATTAGCCACATTTTGGCAGCAAAATCCCACGCGATACGTCGCCCTTTTTGTTCGAACCAGTAGATTACCATCATGCGGACTTCGCCGCGCTGAATAATTGCACGGTTGATATTGATATCCGTGATTTGGCCTAGTTCTGAGGCAATATTGGTGCGCTCCAACCAGGCGATTTCCCACCCTGCGCCGGGCAGACAAATTTCTGGCGAATGTACCCCACCAGAGCTTTGGTTGGCATACCAGGCCATGAAGAGGCCAATCCCAGGCTCATCTTTTTCGCCACGGCTAAGTGTTACGTTATGATAGTCATCAGCGGCTAGAAAAGCCTCTGTATCAGGATCAAGGCGGCGATGCGTTCCCACCTGTTGCCAGTCACCAAGCGTGGGTTGGAACGCAGCGAACCGTTCTCGTTCGGGAATTGAACCTTCACGATCGGGAAGAATCTCAAATACAGCGGTCGCTGCAAACACGATCAAAGTGGACAAGATAAGCGCTTTGGAAGGCTGCACCAGGCCAATTCGCATCGCCTGTGGTATCAGTCCATCGAAATCCAGTTCAAGCGCTTCTCTTAGGTGCGCATTGGGATTTTGGTAACGCATCATTACCCAGGTCACACCAAAGAGGATCACGATACAGGACAGGAAGATTACCCAACCTTCAAAAAAGTGGGTAAAACCTACCAACCACTCGGTCCCGAATTTCTGAGCCAATAACCCTGCAGCGGCAATACGGACCGAGTTCATCAGAACAGCTAGAGGTGCGGCTAACAACAGCAGTACTAGTTTCTGCCATTTAGGCCCTTTGTATAGCAGTGCAAAAATGTAGGAAAAACTCATGATCGGGAACAGGTAGCGCAGCCCAGAGCAAGCCTCTGCCACATGCAGTTTGAATGTTCCGAAATCGATTATGTTGCCTTCCAGAAAAACGGGCACTGCCAAGAAACCCAAAAACCAAACACCCAATTCCGATGAGATGAGCTGAAGCGAGGTTGAAAGCTTGAAATACAGCGTGTCGGGCAACGGTAACATAAACACCAAGTGTAAGACCGGAGGCCAGAAATGCCGCCCGGTGCTCCAACCGAAACTGATCAAAATCAAACCACCGACCCAAACAATCATTGCGTAGGCCACGACATCGGCGATGCCAGCCAGTTTGCCCAAAGCGCCGAGCGCGACAGCCAGAGCTATGACGGCCACTCCAGCCCAGCGATCACTAATATGTCCGGGACGCGGGGGGTAACTTTTGAGTTGGTGCAGAAACAGAAGGCCTGAAAGTACGGGAATTAGGGGACCGTGACTGTATTCAGGTAGCGCCCATGCGGTAAGCAGTGCGGAAAATCCGTCCGCAAAATACAGAATGGCAGCCAAAACAGATAGGACGAGCCAAAATACGCCCCAGCTGTTTAGTCTTCCAGCCTCTAAAACCGGCGAGGCCTGGTTACTGGCTACTGTCATCACTCACAATCCTACAACCGCAGAAGAAACCTTATCAGAACAAGCGGCACAATAATAATAAAGAAACCGCGAAAATCGTCCTTCGCAATCTTGTTAGTTATACTCGTCGAATTGCGTCAAAGACTGGCCTTGCAGCAATGCTTGGTAAATCCTTGCTGTATATTCTGCCTTGGCCTCCCACGTGAAACGCTTCGCCGCGTAAATCTGCGCATTTCGTGCCAATACAGCGTGTTCTTCTGGCTCTGCGAGGCAGCGTTCCATTGCGTCCCGATACCCAACGACCAGGCCATCAAGTTTTTGCAACGGTACGCGCACGCCACGATCCGCGCCGACCAGATCTCCAGGAGCACCATAGTCGGTTACAATGCAAACCATGCCGGATGCCATAGCTTCAATTACTACGCCAGCTCCAAGCTCTTTTATCGAAGGGAAAACAAAAACATCGCAACGGCGCATGAACTTAGCGACATCTTCTTGAGTCTTTCGTCCCTCAAATATCACCTGTTTCTGTGCGTCGTGCTTTTGAACAATGTCGCGCAGACGGCTTTCTTCAGGTCCGTCACCCACGATATGCAGAATGTGACCTTTCAAACGCCCAGAACTAACAAACGCTCGAACTGCTGCCTCTGTCACCTTTACCGGAACAAGCCGACCAGCGAACAAAAACCTTTTTGGCCCGGTTCCCGACAAAGGCGTTGACCGTTCTCGATTGTGAAACAATTCTGGATCAAATGCGACTTCGGGCAAAGATACGATACGATCTGCGGGCGCACGCGATACATCTTTGATCGTATGCTGAAACGAGGCGAGGATCGCGCTGCTCTTGCGGTAGGTTGACTTTGAAAAGGGCATATAGGGGTAAAGCGCACGCAGTTTGCTTGCATTTTCACCCTCGCGTTTTTGTTCGGCTGCAAATTCTGCTGGCCAGTTCAAACTGCCGTTAAGCGGTCCGACCACAAACGGTTGTTTGACTCTTCCTGCAATATAGGAAGGCAGGGCAGGTGACATCGGAGTGATGCGGTGAACTATATCAAACGAACCTGATTCCAGCTCCGATTTGAAGCGTTGCAATGCCATCCGCTCAAAAAAAATGTAAGGAAGATAAGCCATTATCTGATTGGTCGACCAAGCCCGCTCGGTACCGCCACGCAGTAGCGTAGATAGCTCTCCCATAGGTCGTGCTATCCAATCATTGTTGATGAATACGGTTCTGCCAACAATGTCTGCGGCTTTTTCAATGTTTTCTCGGTTGCGCTCGTGAGTAAGGATCGTGGCGTCGGTCACTTCTGCCAGCGCGCGCGCATACTTGTATCCGACAACGGGCAAAGAAGGCCATTCCGGGTTACAATCATCTGCAAGTACTAAAACCCTGGGGCGTTTCATAAAAAGTCCAGACGTCATAACATTCGATACTAAAAACAATGTTCGTTCTTTGATGCCGCGTGCAGTTATCAGAAGCAACCATTTTGCAGTTCTTCGCTGCCAAACTCTGGCAGAAGCCGCGCAAACTCAAACAGCGGTGTAATAGTGAAAATGCGGTAACGCTCAGATCGATATTGCTGATGCTTCATGCGCATCTCTCTGCAGTGAATTCTGCGAATGACGAACGGCTTTTTGGGAAAACCACAGAATGGGGCTTACGTGAATAGTCAAATTACGTATGGTTGGTGCCGGATTGTATTCAATCGGCCAGACCGCAAAGAGTTCTTCTGTAGCTGCTATTATGACCAACCCACGCTCATACGTCCTGATTTCACCTTGCCGGAACGAAGCCGCATTCATGCGTCGTACACTTGACAGTGTAATTACCCAATCTGCGCAGCCAACATTGTGGGTCATAATCGATGATGGATCCACGGATGAAACCCCTCAGATCTTGGCCGAATATGCTAGCCAACATGATTGGATCAAGGTTGTTACAAAGTCAGATCGCGGTCACCGTGCTGTCGGACCTGGGGTAATCGAGGCGTTCTATGTTGGGTTAGAGACCATTGACCTGCAGGATTATACATATCTGTGCAAGCTTGACCTCGATCTCGACTTGCCACCCCGGTATTTTGAAATTTTGATGGATCGACTAGAAGACACTCCACGGATTGGTACATGCTCTGGCAAGGCCTATTTTCAAAATTCCAAAGGCGAGATGGAAAGCGAGGGAATTACCGATGAAATGTCGTTGGGTATGACCAAGTTCTTTCTAATCCGGTGCTTTGAAGACATAGGTGGCTTTGTGCGTGAAGTGATGTGGGACGGTATCGATTGCCACAAAGCGCGTCAGCTAGGTTGGACGCCGCGCAGTTGGGATGATCCAGAATTGCGCTTTAATCATTTGCGCCCCATGGGATCCAGTCAAACCTCGATTTACGTTGGGCGGCGTAGGCATGGTTTTGGACAGTACTATATGGGCACGCACCCAGTCTTCATGATTGCGTCCGCGATAAACAAATCTCGGGTGCCGCCTTACATATTGGGTGGTGTCGCAATGCTCTGGGGTTACTTTGGCGCAATGTTGAGACGTGCTGAGCGGCACGACAATCCCGAACTTGTCAAATTTATTCGTGACTATCAGTGGAAAGCTCTGGCCAAGGGCAAGATGCGTGCCATTTCAGAGATCGAAAACGCGCGCGCCTCATTGTGGCGGGGTTGAATTGAGGGACAGATTTGCCGACCCTTCAATCACTCCATTTCAAGTGCGCCACGCGATGGAATTTGTGGACGCAATGCGCCAAAAAAGTCGTCAATGGCGGTATCCTGCATAGTAGGATCGTCGATAGCATCACCCAAAGCGGCGGAACCCGCTTGTGGCCTGAACATCGCGGTGGTGGCGTGCGGTGTGGCGGTATCGGTTTTTGTTGCTTGCCATTTGCTACGATAGCCTGCTTCGCGGGGGCGCCACAACACAGGTGATTGTTCAAGTGGTCCATCCGATTGCATGCCCACATTCGGCTGATAGATCAGATTGTTACGCGATATGATGTCCGTAAACTGCCCTGAGGCAGTGATTTCTGGAATTGCAAATGGACGCCCCAGAAAGTCTCCAGCGGACATTAGATTGACAAAGGTATTGTTGTAGACTCGGATCGGCGCAGAATAGGTTTCTGGTGGACCACCGGCTTCGTAGGTCATTTCGACAAACGCGAAGGGATCGATGGTTGTTGCGGTGCGCGCGGCCGCTGGAAACACGACGACATTGTTACGCACTGTCAGCGCCGCCATTTGCGAGCGTACTCCGCCCCAACTTTGGTGGTTCGCCAGTAAATAGCACTTTTCCAACAGTGCGTTTATCGGCCCCGGAGATAAACCAGCCGAAACGGTGTATTCTACGATCCCAGCGCCGCCTTCGAATGACGAAGCCTGAATGCTTGAGAAATAGCCGGGTTCGCCAGCTACGTTCTGCCGGATACATGGCTGGATGGATTGGTATGACCCAACCTTTGACCAGCCTATACGATTAAAGAAGTCGCAGTTGCTGATGATCAGGTTATCGCCAGTGTGAAAACGCAAAGGGCCCTGATTGTTGTGCTGGCCGTCTTGTGGTCCGCCAACGCCCGCCTCGGGGTGACAGACAATTCTTGTGCCGGTCAGCGCCAAGCCCACACCCACACCATAGAGTATGCCGTAACTGCGCCAATTGGTGATAATGCTGTCATTGAATACAACGAAGCGGTGCGCGATGTCCGGGTCGTTGTTGGAAGCATAGAACGCAATATCGAACCCATCGAAAGAACATCCGTCAAACAGCTGCAACAGCGGTGGTTTGTCGAAGTGGGTGAAAGCTGTGACATTTCTGCCGGACTCGGCAACTGAGTCCCACGGACCAAAAAAGTCTATGTTCTGCCAGACAAAATCCTTGTCTGCCCCATTGCCTCGGGTTGCTTTATCGTTCCAAGACAGGCCGTCATTCATCACGACGCGCGGCTTTTCAGCATCACCTTCACTGGCGACAACATGAGTTGAGGGCAAGCTGGACCCGCGATCCAGACCGTACCAGCGCCCAGCATAAGTAAAGGTCTCACCACGGTTCAGAACTATACGCTTCGGGCCTCTGTTATTGCCAGCGATGTTGTCTAAGGCTTCGTCCAAGCTGCGGGCGCGTTTGGAACCCGCAGGCGCCTTCGAAAAATCGGAGCTTGGGCTAACAAAGATCGTGTTTAAGCCTGGGAATGCGGTGTCTGGATCACCGATCGTGACTTCTAGGGTCGCTGTTGTACTAAGCCCGCTGGCAGCTTCAATGACCAGACAGGAAACGGTGTAGACACCTGGCGTTCGAAATGTGTGCGATACCTTCGGGCCATATCCGGTGCCGGAATCCTTGTGCGGATCCACTAGATTTTCAGGAGCACGGAACGGATAACTATCTCCGAAATCCCAGAAATAATACAGCATATGGTATTGGGGATTGTAAACTTGGCCTTCCTGTGGCCCAGGCGTATCAAACCCCGAAACGGTCACTTCCATCGAAATGGCATCCGGAGCAAGCCCTAACATTGATCGGCTAAAAACTTGAATTTGTGCAGTTACACTATCTGAACCGGTCACCATAACACCCGCTGCCTTGGCATGATTTCCACATTGCCTCGCGATATGGGATGCATCAAGCAAAAGTGGCTATGTGAAGCCATGATCAACCGTCGATCGCACCTTATCTGCCAGTTCTAACAATCTTGTTTCGAGTTGCCGGGACCGAGATATTCGTGACGACACTAATCAGTCGATCCGCTTCATATAGTAGCATGTTTCGTTTCCGATCTTGTCTGGCTGGGCCAACGGCTCGAAACCAGCGGCTCTCAGCCATCGCATCATGGATGCGCGTGTTGGATAGACCGGGCGCGACGTTGAAAACCCGCTACGGCTTCCAATGGTGCGACGGCCTAGTGCCATGTAACTCAATGTATTCAATATTGTTATGGTATAGTCTTTCAGATCGCCCTTACCGGTGAACACATCGCGGCTTGTGCTGTTCAGATACCCGGTAAGTGCGGCTCCGATCAGGATCAGTTCACCGCCCGGGCGCAGCACACGGGCAATCTCGCGAAGTGCAACCTTAATATCAAAATACTGATGTGCGGTGACCAGCAGAACCATATCAAGTGCATGGCCTTCAAAAGGGAGGGCCTCTGCGCCGCCTAGACGCGTTTCGATGGGGCTGATCCCATCACGTTGCCGAAGTATGTCCCCTAGCTGGGCATAGACTTCGACAGGTTCGACACCACACAGTTTTCCTGAGGAATTCACGAGAGACATCAAATTGGCACCCATGCCAGAGCCGACTTCGCACACGAATTTTCCTTCGAATACGCTTCGCGAAAGATGTGGCAACGCGTTCTCGAACGGTAACTCCCTGTCTCGATCACGCCAAAAAGAGTATTCGCGGCATGAATCGCTGACTAGGAAACCCAATGTCGTCTGCGCGCCGGTTACAGGATCGATCCAACCAAGCTCTGCAGCTTGGCGTTTGATTTCGATTGTGTCGGTCGAAGTGTCAACAGATATGCTCTTGTCTGCCATGAAGGCAATCAGGTTATCGGACCCTTCAGCCAGAAGCGCGGTTTTGGCGGCGCTCAATTGTTCTTCGTCTAGCCTCATTGGTTTGACCCTTATTAAATCGCCTTAACGACGTTTCAAGACAGCAAGGTTGTCTTCAGGTTGGTGAACAATAAGGGCAAAGCCTTCAGAAAATGCAGTGTTCTGGTCGGTGGGCTCGGTGACCCAGGTTGAAATTCCATGCCAGTCTGCCAGATATTCAATTTTGCTTTGGAGTACGTAGTCGAGAAAGTGACCCTTAGTAAGAATGGCTTGCAACGCGTCAGGATTAACTTTGCCATCCAGATTGATCGTTCGATCATGCCAGTATCCTAAAGTACCAGTTTGCACAGCGCCAACCCAAGTCTCGGGTGAAACATTTTCAGTAATCCAATCAACAACTTGAAAATGTCCCTGATCTTTAACGCCAGGTACAAGCAGTCGACCCAGCAAAGCAAAACACAGTAGCAGGCATAGCAAGCATAAACTACGCATTATTCGAAGCGTTTGATCTTGGATCAAAGAACTGATCAAGCTGTAGGTTACAGAAAAAGTTGCGACCATCAGGAATGGTGCCAACGGAGAAAGATATCGGCTCAAGAACCAACCCGCCCCGAAATAAAAGCCGTAATAGGCACTCATCAAGATCGAATAGACTAAGTAGGTGAGAACGATGTAACGAGCCACACCACCACGGCGCCAAGTTTGAATGATGAACATCGCGACGATGGCGATGACAAGTGTAGTCGCCGTAAGCTTGAACAGAAGTTGGGTTTGCAATGAGTTTGGAACCGGCAGCATTGGAAATGCATACTCGAAGAGCATGGCCGGCAGCAGGTTTACGTTTTTTGCGAAACCGCCACTCAACGCCTGAGCTGTGCCGCTGACAGGCACGATAGACCCAAAATTGACATAGTTATTTATCAGCCAAGGCGCGGCAATGAGTACGATGACCATACCTGAGAGGAAGATCGTTGCAAAAACTTTGACGAAGCGCTGCCGTGTGACGTGCAATTCGTAAAGGAACCAGATGGCGAACATGGGAAACAGTAGGAATATGGCATCGTTACGCGCCAGAAACGTAATGCCTCCGACCAAACCCAGCAGCAAAGACCAAAGCAGGCCTGCGTCATTCCCCAATTTCAGAACTTTATAGAAAATGACGAGGGTCAGCGTCAGCATGACTGTATATAGCCCGGTCTCCAAGCCGTTCATCGTGTGCTGCAGGAGTGTTGGGCTGGCGAACCAAAGGGCGGCTAGCATCCATGGCCAGATCCAGTTGTCATCTTGCCGTGCCAATACAAGGCGAAAGAATGCTCTAGTCGTAAAGATCCCGGCGATGGCAATGGCTGCCGAGATAAGCTGCACCCCGGCGACACCCAGAACTTTGTTGCCGTCGGTCAAGAGGAAGGGAACGGCAAACAGGAATGTGGCCAGCGGCTGGACACCATTTGATGCAATTGTGCCGTCTGAAACAGACATACCAAGACCAATCGCCATGTTGCGGGCAATCGTTAACATTAGATAGCCGTCTTCGGTCATAAACGCTTGCCGCAGCACTATCGGTCCCAGAGTGACTGGGTAGATCCGATATAAAACTGCCAACGCGATGCTGACCAAAATTAACCGAAAGACGGTTTTTTCTGAGAACACAACCATATCCAAATCTTACCGTTGCAAAGTCAGTCTTCAGTACCCCAAACTATTGGGTAATGTGGTGTAAAATAGTGTTCTACACCTCGACCAATCAAAATAATCCCTAACCGCGACCTAGATGCCTACAAGGCGCAATTTCAGCCGCTCTAACAAATCGTATCGACCAACACCAATTCGTGGCAAGGCCTGTCTGGGAGTATCGGAGTAAACGAGGCGATCTTCCAAAATAGTGGCTGATGCAAACCCCATCGTGTCGAGTAAACTCATCAGGGCGTTGGTGTAGTTCCCGTTGGGATAAGCAAAGTGGCTAGTTTCCTTTCCTGTCCATTTTCTGAGTAAGTCCCTAGATTTAGCGACACTGACCTGCGCATCTGAGATAGAGAGTTGATCTAACAGTTCATGACCGTGGCTATGCGCTCCGATGGTGACGCGAGGATCAGAGGCCAAGGCTTGAAGTTGAGCAACAGACATAGGTTGCAACGGTACGAAGTCATTTTGTCCGTCACCAACCTGCGTTGAAACCTGATCAGCCAAGGCGTCTCGGATTTCTGTTGGCGCTTGCTTGATGGCCTCAAGCACAGCACCGATCTGATGCCATCTTGGTTTTCCGGTCCCTGGCCCAATCACCCATGATCCGATTCCTTCCAGCGCTATATCCAGCTGTTCAGCACCTTGAAGGTCATTCATGACACGATCAAACCAATAGGGTTTCCCGCCTAAGATATGTTCGGTCGCGACATAGACGGTGACCGGCAAATCCTGAGATTGAACAATCGGCAACAAATGCTTGATTAACCCAATCTCGCCATCATCAAACGTTAAGACCACGCGCGGGCGTGTACCTGATTGAGCAGGTGATAGTGCATCATCTATCGATACAATGTCATAGCTTTGACGCAGCATATTAATCTGTGCGCAGAAATCGCTTATTCGCAACGCTACCCACGCATCCAGCTTGTCCGAGTCGGGCCTAAGCGTGTGATAACACAAGATTGTAACTGGATTCTGCCGCAACGCTTGATGCTTTAGAATTGTATAGACGGGTGGTGCTGTGAGGCATTGAAGCCCAACTGTCTTTATTGCTGATTTCACAAAGCACCCTCCGCAAAAAGGGTTCTCAATCGCGTCGCTTCGTTCATCGCGTCGTGGCGTTGACGGACACGATCAAAGCCGTCGCACCCCATGGCCATTGCCGCATCGGCGGGCAGTTCCGCACAGGCCTTCATCGCAGTCGCAAGATCATCGACTTGTCCGGCGGGTACCAACCAACCGGTCTTTCCATCTTGTACCAGTTCAGGAATACCTGCGATGTAGGTAGAGACGACTGGACGGCGTTCCGCCATAGCTTCCATAATTACCACAGGCAATCCTTCGATGAAGCTGGGATGGACCAATGCTCGGGCCGCTCGAAGCTCTGCCTGCACCTGTTTGGATGTGACCCAACCGGTTATCCGAACTTTGCCTTCAAGGCCAAGTTTCGAGATAGTCATTTCGATCTCAGATCGCATAGGGCCGTCGCCAGCAAGTACGAGGCTTGCGTCTGGATGCGTTTCCAGCAGTTTAGCAAAGGCCTCAAGCAACACGAGATGACCTTTTTCTGGGCTGAAGCGTCCAACGCTCAGAAACAGAGGACGATCAGGGATCGGCATCGGGGTGCTCTCGAAGGCCGTCGGGGCTAGCCCGCAATGGACAACGTGCACTTTTGGCCAAAGCGCGTGTGGAATATGAAGTTTAATCTGGCTGCTAATGTAGGCACAGGACGCCATGATGGCGTGCGCATCCTTGCACTTTAGTGGCAGTGCATGATGCTTTGGGTCTTCAAATACTTCAGACCCATGGATCGTAAAGCTATATTCGGGTCCACCCATGGCATGTATGATGGCCGCGATCTCGGCAGAATTTGTACCAAAGTGGGCGTGCAGATGGGTGACGTCGCTGCCTTTGAGCCAGCGCAAAACCTTGCATGCATGTGCCAAGTACACGACATGGTAGGGCCACGCACGTTCGCTTTTTCTGGCCATGCCTAGTGCAAGCCGCAATCCGCGCAGGCATCGAACCGGATGCCTCGCAGCGAAACCAGCCGCGCCAATCATTAATCGCGCAAGCCCATCTTTGAGGGTGAAACGCGTATTTTCAAGTTCCGCGTGGTCGAGCGGATCAACCAGATCGCTATCCCACCCTCTCAGAGCATAGCGGTGGATGGTCACGCCCTGGTCCTCAAGTGCATTAATCTCGCGGCGGATGAACGTATGGCTGATTGCTGGGTAGTGGTTGATTAAATATGCGACTTGCATCCTAGGCGTGCCTCGACAACCAATACCGTTCCGCGTCCGGTAAACTCAAAAAACAAAACAATATGCTATTACTACTCAGTGGAAGTATTAACAGAGGCGCACTCTGTCGCCAACAGCCGGGATGATCGATCAGCAAGCAATCTTACTCGCCGCGATCAAATGCTCGGTGCGCTGATCCATGGTATTTTCAAAACAGTGTTCAGATGCAAAATCTCTTGCGCGCCTTGCATGAGCGACTATTTCATCCCGATTGTTGCTTAATGCTGCAACCTTGTGGGCCAATGCTTGGATGTCCCCGGTTGGGACTGTCCAGCCGCTACCAGAGGTTTCGGCAATAGTGCATAGTGCTTCATTGTCGAACCCGACCATCGGCAATCCGCATGACATCGTTTCAGGATAAGTACTTGATGGATCACCCTGTGGGTGAGGACATATGGACAGATCCACTTTGTCTTTTAGGGTCGGCAACCATTGCGTTCGAAAGTCCAATGCACCGTTTAGTGCAACCTGTTCTGACAGACCGAGACGCTGGATTTCTGCATCCAGGAACTGCGTCATTGGTCCGCTGCCATAAATATCGAGCGTGAACGGAGTGCCGGTTTGCTTCAGGGCAAGCGCAAAAGCCGGCAAATAATTTACACCCTTCATTGCGATCAGCCTACCGCCGAATGCAAGGCGGAGCGGACGCTGTTTCGTTAGTCGCGTCGCTCGTTCCGAAAGTTCCAATTCAGATACAATTTCAGATGATCGCACCCTATTGTCCCAAAATACCATCGCGAATCGACTGTCGGCCGAGTAGGCGTCATAGACAGGAAGACCGCTACATTGCAGCCCCGCGGCCCGAGCCACCATGGCGCGGCGCGTGCGCGTGGCTTTTCGTAGCCAGCGTTTTTTGCGCCAGCGGCGCCATAAGCTTGGTGTCTCCGCATCAGCGATCTGAAGTTCAGTTTGGGGTGAATACTCGGCCCAAAAGACTAACGGCACTCCAATTTGATCACAGACCTTAGTCAAGCGATGTTCGAATGGAGAGAGAAAGGTGAAGACAACCGCGGCGTCCGCCAGCCTGGCAGCCAGCTGATCGAGGTTCGAAGGGCGGATTTCTATGGGGGTGATTGGATCATCTGGAAAGAACTCTTGGTGATCCATATCGTCCGTAGCATCTGCGCTGATCTCAACAAGAGATGTCACTCGACCCGGCCATCTGGCCGCGAATTCGGCAACACCTTCCATGTATTTCCGGGTCAGTATGTAGCCGCCACCAGACCCAAGTTGTGCTTTCAAAGGTGGCAAGATGACGAGTTCAGTCATAGGGCGGCAGATACGTCCAACAGCGCTTTGATCTCTTCGCCAATAAATGTGTCTGAAAGCAGAGCCATATCGGGATGAGAGGGAAAATTCAGCACCCGATCATAAAGCAAATTCGTGCTTGGGCATGAAAGTAGCGGGAAATATTGTCGATTGACATCTATCAGGCGCTGTTTACGTTCATCGAGACCTTCGACAGAATCTGGAAAGACGATTGGCAAGCTGCTCGTCACCGGCGCGTCTTCCGGGTCGAGTAATGGGTATAGGTTAAATTCTGCAAATAATGCTGCAATACGTGCCCTCTGCTCTCGATAACGTACTTCCCAACTCGAAACACTCTGAAGCCGTGCGATCTGAAACGCGCACGCTATGTCAGAGAGCTTGGCATTGTTGAACCAGTGCGAGGGGTTGCCAGTTGCAGGACCATAACTCATGAGATCTCTCAATCCTGCAGAGCACTCACGGGGCACGATCATTAGTCCGCCTTCACCAACCCCATAAGGTTTGGTCTGGTGCAGGCTAAATACTTGCCAGGGCCAGTTCGGGACCTTGCGGGCGATTCCGGCGGCATTGTCAATTAGCAGCGGCTTTCCTGTTTTTTCAGAAAATTGACACAGCGCGTCAAAATCCGTGCACATGCCGAAAGGATTGATAGCGATGATCCCGTCGTAGCTGTCCGTGGGTTGGGCGGCCAACTCTTTGATGTCCAAAACCCCGCGTTTGTCGCAATCCAAGCACGTCATATCGGAGAAATAGCCACGGCCAAGATTCTTGAAGCTGTAACTCGGCCCGATCCAACGCAGTTTCGTGACACCAGCTTCTGACGCCATATGGCGTGCCATTAGCTCAAGCCCGATCCCAGCATTGGCGCAAGGCACAACCGCGATGTCTTCGCCAAGCTGCATATGTTCTAGGTATTCATCGGCAAGGCGTTTGCAGAGCGGGCCGAAATTGGCCCAGTGATTTGCGGCCTCACACTCAGCCAACAAATCAGACACAAGCGCCATGTCAGGCCTCTTGTTTTCTATGAAACGTACCGATGGGGATGTGCCGGATTGATAGTGAGTTAATGCATTCAACAAACGAACACCTAATGGAGGATTGCAAAACTATCTTAAAATTATGAGCGTTGAGCCCCGATGGCGTCAATAGTGCGAAGTAAATGGATTAGTGCAGGTTGATCATTTCGGTCCAAATATGGACCACAAAGTAAGGTTTGAAAACGAGCTGCGCATCGATGAAATAACTCAAATATTATGTGCGATTGCTATCCTCATTCTGCAAAAACAGCTAAGTCTGCTGGAGATTTGTATGGTTTCAAACTGATTTCAGTTTGAGGCCTGCAGTGTACCGCAGGAGGCCAGCTGCATTCGACCAGATCCAACTTACCCCCAAGACGGTTACTAGGGTCGCCAAGCAAACTCGCGGCCAATCGAGAAGAACGCCAGTGGACTTGTGGCGCGACCCAGCCCGTCCTCGTCTCGGATACGGTAGTTCAAGCCGGCGTTAAGGATCCATTCCGATTCAAGCTCATAGCTATATATCGCATTTAAATCGGTGCGTTCAACGCGAGGATCGACGGCGGTATCATCGGTAAGAACCTGTGTCGCCGAAAGTCCGAGCCGCGAAGAAGGACCGAGGCCCAATATATAGATGATGTCCAGAACATATTCGTCCCGAAACACATCGTCGTCAGTTATAGCGACATCCCGATTGAAGAAAACCCGGAGTTCGTTCTCTCCGAAGACCTGCTCGTATTGTAGTGATCCAATCGGCTCGGTTTTTCCTCCATCGGTATGAGCAACACCCAAAGTTGCGGAAAATGTCCCGCCAAGAACTTCTCTGCTGCGACCGACCCAAGCTCGGTTTAGGCGCCCGGCCGTTGCGAGTTCGGATTCCAGATCGAACGTTGCGCTGCCGTTTGCCAAGTCGTGCTCTATACCAAAGTTTCCGATTGGCCCGGTGGTCTGCCTATCACCCGATATTTCACGGCGATCATCGATATCCGTGTAGCCAAGCCCAAATTCCAGGCGAGTAAGCGCAGTAAATTCATGAGACAGGCCGACTACAATGTCTTTAGTTCGCCGGTCCCGCTGGTCTGCGTCATCTTCTTGGAAACGTTCCGCGCTAGCGTCGATTGTAGCAGCGGTTGTAGGACTCAATTGAAAGCTAACACCGGCCCCTCCACTAACCGTGCTGTTGTCGAAAAGGGTCGGACTTGTTTGGTCGATATACCTTAGGTCCTGTGTATCTACGCGAAAATAATACCCGATCAGATCCTGCCGGCCGAAATCCATTTGGAAAGCCAGATTGTATTCCCTGCGCGTACCGTCACCAACCAGATCCGGGAAATCGGACGGGATGCGCAGTACTCCGTCGTCATCGATGAATGTACGCAAGGATCGCGAAAATCCGATATCATAACTTGAGAAATCAGCACCAAAGTCTAGCCCGGCGTTGGCACCTTCGCGAATGTAGCTGAAATCGAAAATGGAGTCGCCTAAGTCAAACTCATTGTCCCTGTCGGGCAAATCGGACCAGCGCAGGGCTGTCACGGCGTCAAGACTTAAACTCTGAATCGGAGTTTCGCTGGATAGTCCAAACGACAAGATCGTCGACGCAATTGTGCCATGCCCTTCTTCGGGGACATCGAGAGATAGATTTTCACCAGATTCAATGCGTTGAGCAATTCCCAAAGTCATTTGGGGACCACCGGGGTCCAAGTCTACGCCTTGAGCGTGGGATTGACTGCCGAGATTTGCGACTAGGCAAACGGTGCCAAGAAACACCGGTGGCAGAACAAACTTTGGTCTCACTGCTTCGCCCCTTTGTCGGCGTTATTCGAACAAGCGCCGTTGTGGGATTACGATTACGTCACCATTGACCAGCTTTGTCGATCCGCCTGTTCCCGTCCCGTCTAACATCGCATCGTAATTGAACTGGTATACCGATTCTTTACCTGATTTGTCGGTGCGTCGCAGCATTATCCGTTTTGTGGCCGCAAACCGAGAAAACCCGCCCATTTCCCCAAAGAACTGGAGAAGTGTGGTCCCACGTACCGGGGTATACCTGCCAGGAGACCCGGCTTCGCCGATCACGTAGACATCAATTGTGGTCGGCGGCAGTGGTTCTAGCGGAACGTTGAGGGCGCCCAAGGAAACATAAACATTTGGTGGGGACGCAAAATTTGGGGTCAGCAATCGAGTTAGCTCTTCACCGATCTGCTCGACACTTCGCCCCCCGGCGCGAAGAGAACCCGCAAGCGGCACGTTGATTCGTCCATCCGGGCGCACCAACACCTCACGGTTCAAGCTCTCGTCCTCAAGAACTTCGATGCGCAACGTGTCTCCCGACTGAATGCGATAATCCTGGGCCTCTGCCTTGGCAGCTATAGCTCCGACAACGACTGAAACAATTAGCCCGAAAATAGATCTCATAGCCTACTCTTTCGATTATCCTTTAGTTTTCTCGGCCGTCTACAGAACATTTAACAACCCGTACCGTCATATTTTGCCTCGCATTGGCAAAGAAAGCTACGTTTTCTTCCAGCTTTTTGAGTGTTTACATTTCATTAGCGGAATTTGGGCAACTAAGGGGGTTGGAGCGTTACCTCTGGTTGTTAACGATTTGGGCATGATTACGCCGTATTTGTGCTTTTAGTTCGCCTTATTGGCGAATTAGCGTTACAGTCGGAGAAATCTTTGGATACTATTGATGCTATGATGGCTGGGCTAATTTTGATGGGAATGCTTGTAGGGGCGCTTTTTAGCGGCTTAGCCTTCGCTTCGGGCATGTCGATTATCGCCGCCTTTGCAATCTACGCGGGAGTAGGCGTCATATGTATACTGAGCATCGTAGCTTTCGCTTACGCTCGTGAGCTTTTGATATCTCGTGCTTCATCCGAACAACACACAACTCAACACGTTAGCTAGTTGGGTCATATATCAAGGCTAGAGCAGCTTCTTCGACTGGTTACACGTGGGATCTGCTCACATGTTTTGACGCGTGCAAAAGCGATCCCAAGATAGACGCGATGTTAGGGTTTTTGCCGGATTTCAGCGGCTGCCGTAAAAAGTTTCATTTGCGTTTTGCAATGTCGTTCAGCAGCTCTTTTGCTCTGGCTTCCTGGGGCAACATGTGCTGCTCGGAAAGTTCAATCGCTTTGGTCAAGGAGTCGCGAGCTTCGCCATTGCGACCAAGCGCCCAATAAACTTCCCCAAGATGGTAAAGTGCCTGCGGATTACCCGGCAAACCAGCAACTGCGCTTTGAAGGTATGCCAGCGCTTCTGTGTTGTTGCCGCGGCGGTAAGCAATCCAGCCATAAGTTTCCTGAAAGGCGGGCTCTTCTAGTCCCCGCAACCGCCTCGTAACGGTGTGCGCGCGATCAAAACTTTCTTCGTCTTCTCGATGCGTTGCAAGCAGGCTGCCAAGATTATTGGCGATAATCAGGCTGTCTGAATTGTCAGCATAAAGCGTTTCGTAGATCTCGATTGCACCTTCGTAGTCCTTCAATCGCTCTAGCTGCTGGGCCCGCATCAGTCGAGGGAGTTCCAAGCTTGGCTCAGCTGCGGATACCGTGTCGATCAATCTCGCCAATTCTTCTTCTTGCTTCTGAGCGACCAGAATTTGGCCGAGTTCGAGAAGAGAGTTCTGGTCGTTGGGCGATTGCTCCAGCAACCCGCGATATATGGTTTCCGCTTGTTCAAATTCATCACCTGCCACGTTGATGCGAGCGCTTTGGAGCCGCAAGTTCGGGTTCTCCGGATCGCTCTCCAGTCGTTCACTCAAAAGGCTACGAGCAGCTTCTAAGTCGTCGTTCTGAACAAGAACATCGATCAGCTTCGCAACCGCTGTGGTGTTGTTAGCATCATCTTCGATAAGCTTGCTTAGAAGCGCGACAGTATCCTGAACCCGGTTTTGTTGAAGCAAAGTGGCGACCTCGATTTGATCGGCGGATGCCAGTGCGGCTGGTCGTTCTTGCGCGCGTAACTGCCAAAGAACACGCGTAACACCATTCCAGTTCTGTTGTTGCAACCGTGTTTCCGCGAGAGTCACGAGTAAATCGATGTTGTTGGGCGCAAATTGCAGCGCGTCAACAATCACGCTTTCAGCAAGGTCAATACGTCCAACTCGAATCAAGAAATCGGCATAGCGTAAGGATTCTCTTGCTGCTTGCGCAGAAGCTTCAACAGCGAGTGCGTAACGCTCGCCAGCCAGTTCCCGCGCGCCGGCACGCTCGTGCGCTCTGCCCATCAGAACCATGATGTCAAGATCTCGGGGGGCGCTAGCCTGAGCGGTACGCAGTGTAAGCACAGCGTCGTCTGTCAAGTCGTTCTCAATTTGCCATGCCGCACGCATTTTCAAAGCTTCAACATGACCAGGTGATGCCAATAGAGCGTCGTCTATGAGCGCCTTCGCTTCATCAGCATTGCCAATACTCACATACATCCGCGCAAGGTTCACTTTGAGTGACGCCGAGGCCTCGGAAGAATCTTCTTTATCCAAGAGCTCTTTCATTGTTGCGATTGCGGGCGCGGTATCTCCTTCTTCAAAATCCAAGGCGGCGCGGGTCGCATGATATGAATCGTTTTCAGGGTCCGCCGCGATCAGGCTTTCCAGTTCAACCCGCGCGCGCGCAGCACCTTGAGTGCGCCAAAGGAAGTTTACGACTCCAAGGAATTCGCCTGTTCCCGCATCTGGGGCAGAGGCCAGATCACGCAAAAAAGCCTCTGCGCCAGCAACATCGTCTTGTCCAATATACCAAGAAAGCAGCGCATCTCGCGAATCTTGATCATCTGGAAAGCGCTCAGTCATAGTTCTTAGCAGCTCACCCACTCCGTGCGTGTCATTTTGCTCGGATCGCAAGCGCAATTGAACCACAAACAACTGGTAGTCATCAGGATGATGAGAAAGGGCTGTTTCGATATTTTGCAATGCAAGGTCGTAGTCGGCCGCAGTAATCGCGTGGTCAATCACCAGCCGCCATGCCAGTCTGTCTGACGGAACTTCCTTCAATCGGTCTTTTGCGGCGTTCAGGGGGCTGCTTAGTGCGGAAATGTCATCAGACTGGATTGCCTCTCGGTATTTCAAGGCAGCTTGCAAGAATACGGCATCAGCATTTTGAGGGTCTAATTCGAAGGCTTTTCGCCCGTGTAGGAACGCCGTCTCCCAGTCACCGAACTCAAGTGACATACGCGCTAAGGCAATTCGGGCATCCAGAAGGTCGGGGAACTGCTCAACAACTTGCGTATATTGGTTTCGAGCTGCATCTGTTTCCCCCTGGCGTTCCAGGGTCTTGGCTAACAGAAGTCTGCCGCCCTTATGCTGATCGTTGTACTTGATTACGTTACGCAGCTCGATCAGCGCGCGGTCTACATCGCCTTCTTCAAGCAGATCGAGTGCGGATACGAAGTGACGCTCTGCTCGAGTTTCCGAGTCTTCGCAGCCTACAAGTATCAGGAGAGAGCAGATTGCCAAAAATGGCAACAAAAGCAGACTTCGTGGCATTTCCAACCTTCAGCAAAGCGTCCTCGCAGAGGAACTCGGTTCACAAAATGCTACAGCGCATAGAGCTTAGTAACCAGTTCCGCGAAAGACGACACCGGCAGTGGCGTACATAATGCTCAAGTCCGTTTTCAGAGACAAGCGTTGGAAATAAGTTGCGTCAAAGTCGGCTCGGCTGGCAAAGCTGCTGTCGTTTCTGTCTGAAACCTGCCAAAGACCCGTAATACCCGGGCGCATCTCATAATACGCGGTGCCAGGGTACAGCCCTTGCTGATTTGGCATCATGGGACGCGGCCCCACAAGACTCATGTCGCCTTTCAGCACATTGATCAGCTGTGGCAGCTCATCCAACGAGGTTTTCCGCAACACGCGACCAAGCAATGTGATGCGCGGATCATTCTTGAGCTTTTGTGTCTCGTCCCATTCTTTTCGCGCAACAGGGTTTTGGGACAGATAGCTTTCGAGCTTGGCGCTGGCGTCAGGGACCATGGTGCGCAATTTCCACATGGTGAAATGTTTGCCTTCACGTCCCACGCGTTGCTGCTTGAAGAAAGGGTCACCACCACCGAGCGCCAAAAGCGCAGCCAAAATCACAACCAATGGAACTACGATCGGTAGAGCTAGCAGCACAAACACTATGTCCAAGCTGCGCTTGGCCACATCTTTGTAAAAACAGGCAGCATCTCTGGAAATCACGTCCGAGCTATGCGCTGTGCGTATCGACTGAATTTTATACGGGGCTTGATTGTACCGAACGGTCATTGTTTAACAATTCACTCTTTAACCAAGACCTTGAAATCGGTCTTATTTACTCACAAACACCCTCTGAAGAGGGCACTACACCACGCAAGCTGCTAAGAAAGATTAAGGCAGAATTGTGCCGGCAGCCTTATTTGCACCGTCACTCTAACACTATCTTAACGGCTAGTGCAAACCTCTAAGGAAAAAATTGCACCTTGGTGGGGTCAATGATCCGCTACATGCGCGATTGTTTCGGAAATGAGGATGACCATTTGGCGAAAGGCTGTGTTCAGTGCCGTCAGCTCCTCTTGGTTAGAATAAGTTTATGTCGTACCTCGCCTGATGATGAAGGGTCTTTTCAATTAGTTACCTAGTTCACTGTGGTTAGGCGGGAAAACTGCGATACTTGTATGCGAGTTAAGGTGGTTTTGGGTGCGAAAGGAGGAATCGCCTGAGATTTTCGGTGCTTGGGCGAGGTACAGTCCTGACAGTGAAACAGAAATGTTTTATTCTGTGAGTGTTGGGATCGGTTGCACCGGTATTACATGATGATCAATCTACTGTGACCGAAGTATGTACTTTGTTAGGCATAACGCTCTAGGTCCAACAGGTGACGACGATTGAAAGGTGCAGGGCCACTTGATGGTTCAGCCGCCGCCATCATTGTAGTATTCGGTGTTGGATATCAAACTTGGGCCTTATCTGGCAGAAGTACAAATGCAGGCTGGCTTGCTCGTGCCATAAGAAAGACAAGAATCTAGTACAAGGATCAGGGCAACGGGCCTCTTCAAGTAGTAAAGAATACGTGGTTTGCCGAGAGTTGGCGGAACTAACACAAGTAAATGAGTACCAAAAGTTGAATATTAGCCCAACAAATACGACAGGCGAGTCAAACCCGCGAAGCTCGCTTGACATTTATACCGCTCACTTCGGACTGAGTGAGCGACCTTTCTCTTTGTTGCCTGATCCCGAGTTTCTGTTCTGGTCCAAGACACACCTGCAAGCCTATACGATGCTGGAATATGGCATTCTAACTCGTGCGCCAATCACATTGATAACCGGTGAAGTAGGGGCCGGGAAAACGACACTCCTGCAACATCTTCTGAATTCGATTGGTGGAGATGTAAAAATCGGCCTGATCTCGAATGCACATGGTGATCGGGGAGAGTTGCTGCGTTGGGTTTTAATGTCGCTCGATCAACAGGCTCCGGCTGATGCAACATATGTTGATTTATTTGCTGCGTTCCAACAGTACCTGATCGATGAATATGCCAAGGGGCGCAGGGTTATTCTGATCTTTGACGAAGCACAGAATCTGAGCTCTGAGTCTCTTGAAGAGTTAAGGATGTTCACGAATATCAATTCCAACAAAGACGAGTTGTTGCAATTGGTTCTTGTAGGGCAGCCCGAATTGCAGGACGTTATTCGTCGCCCTGAGATGCGGCAGTTCGCACAGCGTGTGGCGTCAAGCTTTCATCTACGGGCCATGGATAAGAAAAATGTGCGAAAATACATCGGCCACCGACTGCAAGTAGCAGGCGCCGAACGCAATATTTTCAGCCCGGGTGCAACTGACTATATCTATGAACTTACGGGAGGTGTTCCGCGTTTGGTCAATCAACTCTGCGATCTAGCGATGGTTTACGCCTTTACACGGGGCCGGAAAGGTGTCGTGCGACACACCATTGAACTGGTCGTTGCCGATGGTGCATTTTTTGCAGCCAGTTTAACGAGTCAAGCAAGTGGGCAAATGCCATGATGGGTGAGTTGCGGTTCTATTCTTCGTTGGTTTTGCGACGATTGCCTTTGCTGCTTTTTGTTGTGGTTTGCTGCACGACTGCCGGGTTGATTTTTGCTTTTACTTTGCCGCCAGTCTACAAGGCACAGTCTCGGCTGGTGGTCGAATCTCCACAGATTCCCGGAGAACTTGCGTCGACGACGGTGCAGGCCAGTGTTGTAGAAATCTTAGAAGTTATTCAGCAAAGGCTGCTAACTCGAGTGAATCTGTTGGATTTGTCTCGCCGATACGGTATCCACGCCAGCCAACCGAACCTCAGACCAGACGAAATCGTGGATGACATGCGTGCACGCATTGAGATTCACCTGCCGTTGGATACTCGTAATAGGGCTTCCTTTGTTAATGTTTCATTTGCCGCGCCTACCGGTGAAATGTCGGCGCAGGTTACCAACGATCTTGTGACCCAGATATTGCAAGAAAATGTGGCCATGCGCACAGGCGTCGCAGGACAGACATTGAATTTCTTTGTTCAGGAGGTCGCGCGACTGGATTCGGAACTGGCAGATCAGGGCGCAAAAATCCTTGAATTCAAAGAAGCGCACAGTGAAGCATTGCCCGACAGTTTAGAGTATCGCAGGAACCGTCAATCGTCGTTGCAGGAAAGATTACTGCAGCTTGATCGTGAGTTATCCGGACTACGGGACCGACGCGCGCGTTTGGTCGAAATCTATGAACGCACCGGCCGAGCCGATCTGGCCGGAGAAAGCCTGTCCCCCGAGCAGCGTCGCTTGCGGCAGCTACAAGATGAAAGGGCGTCGGCGCTTGCGATATATTCTTCGGATCACCCGCGTGTAAAGTCACTGGATGGCCAAATTGCAGCGATGGAAGCTGCCAACATAAAGCTTGGGCTTGGTACGGAGACAGCTCCAAACTTTACTGCTTTCGAGCTACAGGTCGCCGATATAGATGGCCAAATTGAATTTATCGAAGAGCAGAAGGCGATACTCAACAACGAACTGGATGAGTTGGCCAAGTCAATTGATGCCACCCCTACAAATTCGATTGCATTGGGAACGCTTGAGCGCGACTACGAGAATTTGCGGCTTCAATATGCACAAGCGACGGCCAGTTTGGCAGAGGCGCGCACGGGCGACCAGATTGAAGCTCAATCGAGAGGTCAGCGTATTACAGTGACCGAGCAAGCAGTCGTCCCAAGCGGTCCAACCGAGCCGAACCGAAAGATGATCGCGGCGCTCGGCTTTGTTGGTGGGGTGGGGCTTGCCGGCGCAATATTCCTTTTGTTGGACGCTTTGAACAACACAGTGAGAAGACCGACCGACCTTGTTTCGCGACTTGGAGCTCCAGCCTTCGGGACGGTCCCTTACATCCAGACCAGAGGTGAAGTTATCGCACGTCGCAGCCTTGTTGCGGCCAGCTTGATCCTCCCGTTTGTTGGAATTGGGATCGGGTTGTACCTGGTGCACGAATACTATTTGCCGCTTGATCTTGTCCTCAAGAAGGTCACAGAAAGGCTGGGGTTCGATTCTCTGCTTGACCGCTTGAATCTGGGTTGACGGGAAACGCGCTATGGAACGTATACAATCTGCTATCCAGAAAGCACGAGAGGCTCGAAACATCAACGAGGAACCTGAGGTCAAAAGAGCCTCTCCTTCTGAAGTGGTTTTGGGTAAGAAAGGACAAACCCGCACTCCCTCGGATCATCAGATTTGGGCTGATCTGTCACAAATTCAGTTGTCTACCGACCATTTACATCGTGAGCGCATCGTAACTGATCGGGTTTGTGATGAGGGTGCACCTTTCGACGTTCTGCGAACTCGTCTCATGCATCATCTTCGTGAAAATGATTGGCGGCGCGTCGCGATCACTTCACCGGGTTCCGCCTGTGGCAAGACAACGTTATGTTTGAACCTGGCATTCAGTTTTGATCGTCAGCGTGACGTCAAAACAATGTTGATAGATTTTGATATGCGGCGTCCAAGCGTGGATAAAATCCTAGGACAGCCTGGACAGCGAAATTTTGCGCGCGCTCTCGAAGGGAAAGACGCACCTGAAAAGCATTTGCTTTGCAAAGATGGTAAACTGGCATTTGCAACAAACACCAAGCCAGTACGTGATTCCGCCGAACTCTTGCAAGATAAGGCTTCAGCTCAGATTATTGACCAGTTGGAAGCGCGGTATGATCCAAACGTTATGTTGTTTGATACACCGCCGATGTTGGCGTGCGATGATACCTATGCGTTCTTGGATCAGATCGACTGTGTTCTGTTGGTTGCTGCGGCGGAACGCACAACCGCAGAGGAATTAGAGAAATGTCAGAGAGAAATTGAGGCGCGGACAAACTTTCTGGGCGTTGTTCTGAACAAATGTCGTTATCTTGATAAGTCAGATAGTTATGGCTATTGAGCTTTGGTATCCGTCAGACTGAGCGCTGTTTGCGCAAGTGAATTATCGACAATGGCTACTTTCAAAACAAAGGAAGCTCGACAAGCAGACTAAATTAGCTCACTTGTTTAAAGGACGGCGAGAACTTGGAGTAGCAACGAGCGCCGCAAGATCTCGTTTGGCCATCGTGCGCAGATAACCAGGTGCGAAACCTCGGTCTTTGCCAGTCAGTTTGCACCTTAAATTGTGTAAACCACCACAAAATATGTGCAACAGAGTCGCTGTCATCGCATAGCTTCTTCCGTGGTTTTTGGTAAAATAATGAAACCGGCTATCGTACCAATAATCAGGTGGCTTGGCCCATGTCTTCATGCCGGTCGAGACCGATCCGATATGCATAACCACACTGTCGGGGACAAAGGCAATGTCGTAATCAGCTGCGCGCACCCTGCGGCACAAATCTGTTTCTTCGAAATAGAGAAAGAAAGTTTCATCAAACAGCCCGATTTGATCAAGCACCTGTTGTCTCATCATCAAGCTAGCGCCTGAAAGCCAATCCACATTTGTTGTTGTGTCTAGGGTTTCGATGGGGACACGGTATCTATCCAAAAGCTTCGTAACTGGTCCAAAGCAGATTGCCCTTTCGACTTCGCTGAAAAGCGAGGGGAACCTAAATGTCGATGTATGACGTTCTCCGTCTTCAGTTTGCATATAGCTGCCTGCAAATCCGGTTTTTGGGTTTGCCACCAGGTGGTTGTACAGGACTTTGATTGCATTGGGCTCCGGGAAGGCATCAGAATTCAGTACATATACAAAGTCCGGTCGGCTGCCATCTGACATTCCTGCATTTATGCCGACATTGTTACCGGCGCCGTATCCGCCATTGCGACCAGATTGAACGACGCGCGTGCAGTCCCAGCCCTTAGTCAAGACATGTTCTTGCATGAACTCGAATGAACCGTCACTGCTGTCGTTGTCTACGATGACAATTTCACCGGGCATACCGCGCATTGCAACGCGCGCCGCCTCAGTGGCCCTGAGCGTCATGTTGGCCGTTTTGTAGTTTAATACGATTGTGAGGAGTTTCGGATCAGGCATCGGTGCTTTGGTTCTATGCTATGATTACTCCGCTGCATCCTGGAAACGAATTGAGTTTCGTGCAGGCTCGTTAGCCTTTTCAAGGTAGCGTTTGATCCGGGCAGCCAACACCCGCACATTCGGCTCTAAAACCATGCTGTCGTGATCTCCGGGAACCTCGAACACCTCGATGTTAGGCGCATGCTTGGTCCAATCGTTATCATCATACAGATAGTTGCGATATTCACTCACCAACCGACCACCGACGACCCATTTCGGAACCAGTGGCGGCCGGAACAACGCCAGTTGCCCGTTCCACGGCTTAACCTGATAGGTGCCGACACTTTCTAGGAATGCGTCTTGGATGGCGGCATTGTGGAATTGCTGCCCTTCCTCGAATATTTCTTCATTATCTTGCCTATTGCCCAATGCACGATCAATTCGTCGCTTGAACCAGTTAACAGCAAAGCCAGGCCCGCCTTCTTGCAGATTCATCAGCTTTATCTTTATGTTATCAGATCGGTCTACCGGCGGGCGTATTGGAAGAGGTGTATCCAGCAAGACGATTGCCGATACTTCTTCTCCTGCTGCCGTCAGCTGCTGTGCAATCTCATAGGCAGTTATTCCACCGCCGGAGAATCCGCCGACCAAGTACGGTCCAGTGGGCTGTACCTGACGCATTTCCGCGATGTAGTCTCTTGCGGCCGCTTCGATAGATCTGTGGGGTTCTTCGTCACCGAATAATCCACGTGCCTGTAGACCGTAGAATGGTCGGTCATTACCGACAAGATGTGCCAGATGTCGTAGATTGAGCACGTTCCCGAACATGCCTGCAACTAGGAAAAACGGAGTCTTGGTTCCTCCTTCGCCACTGTGCATCGGCACCAGATGTGTAAAGCGCCGTTCCGGAGCTTTGGGTTGTTCACTATCGGTTGCCTCTTGGCTTTCATCGCCATGAACACCCTGTGCGGCAATGAGCTCTGCACATTTCCGGATGGTGGGTGCTTCGAATAATACTGAGATTGGAAAATCCACCTGATACGCCTTGCGAATCTGCGCGAACAACCGAACGGCTATCAATGAGTGGCCACCAAGATCGAAGAAACTATCTTCGACCCCAATTTGGTCGACACCCAACAGGTCTTCCCAAAAGTCCGCGAGCCGTTCTTCAATCGCGTTTCCGGGGGCGACATAGTCGCTGTCGAGTTGGGGCCTTTCGAATTTTTGCCCATCGTCACCGTCTTCGCTGCTTGTTTGCCCGGCCTGAGCGATCAGACCATTCAAATCAAGCGACGAGAGGATGATCTGATTTTCTTTAGACCCCAAAGCGGCAAAGAACAAATCAGCACCTTCTTCAGATTTTATGCCTTGTGAAAGGTTATGCCTTAGCCGTTCTTCAGCAAGAGATAGCGGCCGGGAAGCTTCATCTTCTGTTGTCGTAACAGCATCAGACGCAGTCTCGGCCAAATTTGCAAATCCGGTCAAACTCTCCATGCGGCGGATAGAAAAGTCGGAAATTTCGACGCAAACTGTTCCATCTGGTGCTGCAATAGTAATGTCAAAACTGGCGATCTCGGCATCTGATCGATTGTTGCCGCTGTTGCGAACCCAACTGACTACCTCGGATGGCAGAGCGCCGAGAACTTTCACGGAACGATACGACACCGGCACCCACAGGTGCTCACCTTCGTAGTCGCTGATCAATTGCATTGCCCAACCAGTTGCCAGATCCATCATGCCTGGGTGCAAAAGATAGCCGTCTCGGCTATCTTCTTTGGCGACATCCGGCAGGCGCAAAAACGCAAGTCCTTCGTTATTTCCATAGGCTGTTGATTGTAAGGTTCTCCAACGCGGTCCAAACTTCAGATGAACTTCCTGAGGTGCGCTGATCCATCCCAGTTCGCCAGCTTCCAGTCGTTTTCCACAACGTTCTTCGATTGCCGCAATGTCTAGCGGCGGAATAGCGTCAAAGGCGAGCATGGATAGACCTGCTTGCGCGTTGACTTCGAAATGCCCGTCAGCGCCACTTTCCACCAAAAAGTCGTATCCTGCATCACTGCGAGGCAGAGTAACGCGGATTTCGCGGGATTCGTTATCTGGCACGGCAAGAGGGCGGAGGAAATAAAGATCCTTGATCTCGAACGCGGATTTTTCTCCGAGTGCGCGCAATGTTTGCGTGGCGAGTTCTAAATAGCCAGTCCCGGGAACCAAAGCATCGCCGGCCTTTGTCCGGTGATCGTTCAGAAACCAGCGTTCGGAGGCACGGTAAGTCGCTGTAAACTGGCGGTTGCCATTATTGTCGAAGCTAGCCTTGTCCAGCATCGACAGCCCGGCGTCTGTAACAGGTGGTGGAGTGTGAGAACCTGTGCGAGTTTCCATGGCGTCGGCGGCCATCCCAACATCAGCCCAAATACCCCAATTGATAGACAGAACGCGGGTCTTGTCGTCCTGGCGAGACTTCGCATACGCGTTTAGAAACTCGTTTGCCGCAACATAATCTACTTGCCCTATAGGTGCGGTGGCCGTCGAACTTGAAGAAAACAAAATCAACCAATCAAGGGCCCCGTCAGGAAACACTTTCTCCAGAACTTGGGTGCCATGAATTTTGGGTGCAAATACATCCTCTATGCTGGTGGCATCCTTGGCCAATATGGGGCCATCATCGATGTGACCTGCCGCGTGAACAACACCTGATACTGGCCCTAGCTCTGCTTCGACCTGCTTCCGCGCCGCTTCCATATCTTCAACGTTCGAGACATCTGCTGCGACCGGAAGGACACGTCCACCCATCGCTTCCAACCGACGAATTGCTGAAATACGACGAGCGACTGACGAATTTGGAACGGAATTGGCAAGAATATCGTCCCAACGGTCGCGGTCTGGTAAGCCGCCGCGCGATAGCAGAGCCACTTTGGCCTTGCAGCGCGATATCAGAGCTTCCGCCAACGTTAAGCCTATGCCGCCAAAACCACCTGTGATCAGATAGACACCGCCGTCTCTGAGCGTCGGCAGAGCGTCTGGTGCTTCGTCGATTGTCGTAGGCTTATATGTTAGCGAGTACCGTCTGCCATTGCGAACTAGCGCCGTTCCGTTGCTGGGTTCAGCAAGCGCTTCTTCGAGGATATGTTCAACCAACTGCTCAGTTCTGTTGGTGTCGATTGAGTGCTTGTCGTCGCGGGCGGCTATATCCAGATCCAGCGTAGCAACAGTAAGATTGCTGAATTCCCTGGGTATGACCCGGGCGGGGCCCGCGATAGTAGCTTTTTCGGGATGAGGCAATTCTTCATTCCGACGCTGAGCCGCCCCCGAACTGAGCACACAAATGTGGATGTCATCGGGTAAATCTTCACCACCGATCGCCTGTGCAAGAAAGAAGAGGCTATAAAAGCCTTGTTCCTGCACCCGGTGAAAGAAGCTTGAACCTGGGCGGAAGCTTTCGTCACCGGTTATCATCCAGCCGTGGAGGATCCGATTGGGTACCATATTCCGCGCGTTCAAATCCGAGATAAGCGCATCATAGCTCTCGCGACCGCGTTCAGGCGCGATGATGTACTGCTTATCTCCAACCCGCGCGAAGGTGTCACCTGGGGTGACTGTGACAACAGTATGCCCTGCAGAGCGGAGTCTATCGGTCGCCTTTTCGACTAATCCGGTATCGTCCACAAATGCCAGCCAGGTTAGTTGCGGTGCTTCCGAAAGGTCACCGGTAACATCTACGTCGCACTCTGCGTAGCGCGGTAGCCATGTTGGTCGGAAGCCCCACTCAGTGGGGTCTTCATTTCTGATTAGCCATTGGTTTTCATCTTCTGCGGCGTTCTTTCCGGGTTCAATGAAGTATGGCGATTGTTGAAAGGCGTAAGTCGGGAGCGGAACATGGCGCCGACGCGCGTCTCCCCAGATTTGGCCCCAGTCAAATGTACCGCCCACGGCCCAAATACGCCCAAGCATCGCAAGGAAGTAAGTATCATCTGCAATGTCATCATTTGGATGGCGCAAGCTGGAGATGACCTGATTAGCGGTCACTTTATCGTGCTGACCTGCGAGCGATGATAGCGCTTTGCCTGGGCCGACTTCTATGAACACGCGTTCGTTTTGCTGTGCCAGAGTTGTCAGGCAGTCGGCAAAGTGGACTGTGCCGCGTAGATGTTGGACCCAATATTCCGGATCCATAGCCTGCTCATCTGTAATGTATTCGCCAGTCCGATTTGAAGTAAACGGAATTTGTGGTGGGGAAAGGTTGATAGACCGCAGGTAGTCTCCAAATGTCTGCAGGATCGGCTCAAGCATGTGAGAATGGGCTGCGATATTTATGGGTATTCGCTGGCACTCAATTTCTTTCGCCTTAAGGCGGGCCTCCAAATCATCCAGAGCGGCCTGCGGTCCTGTCGCAACGCTCAAATTCGGCGCGTTTACGGCCCCCAAATCTAGATCTTCGCCTAGCAAAGGTTCGAGTTGGCTGGCCGGCAGAGCGATTGATAACATGCCGCCTGCGGGTACTGTGTCAAATAGCTTGCCACGTAGATGAACAAGGCCAATGCAATCTTCAAACGACATGACACCAGCCAAACATGCGGCGGTGTTTTCACCCATTGAATGGCCAACCAGTGCGCTTGGCTCCACCCCCCAAGCTTTCCAAAGCTGAGCCAAGGCAAATTCGGTGATCATGATCAGCGGCAGTTGCACGGATGGTTGCTTTAGTGCTGCCTCTGCCGAGGCATGATCATCTGGCTCAGGCAGCCACAATGCGCGGATGTCATATTCCAGTTTCGGTTGCAGAATCTCGAGCCCTTTGTCCATCCACTCTGCAAAGACCGGCTCGGTCTCATAAAGGTCGCGCGCCATCCCAGCATATTGTGCGCCACCACCTGGGAACATAAACACGTAATCCGGCTCGC
Source organism: Ruegeria sp. CE9 (assembly GCF_056537425.1). NCBI lineage: Bacteria > Pseudomonadati > Pseudomonadota > Alphaproteobacteria > Rhodobacterales > Roseobacteraceae > Ruegeria > Ruegeria sp. CE9. The sequence goes on from NZ_JBQFRO010000005.1 coordinate 83,011, forward strand.
TTCCGACGATGGAATGAGTGAACGCGCGCCTTGGGTCACTGTTTTCCAATTGCTCTGCGGCGTCTTCGTGGGATTCGGCGACAATAACGCGACGTCGCTCGAAGGCGCGACGACCCTTTTGCAGTGTCCAAGCGACATCAGCGAGGTCTTGATCGGCGTGCTCGCGCAGGTGGGCGGCCAAGCGTTTCGAATTTGCATCAAGCGCGCCCTTGGTCCGCCCCGATATTGTAAGTATTTGAAACGGCCAGTCTGACGAACTTGATTCTACAATCTGGGGGGCTTCTTCCAACACAACATGTGCGTTGGTCCCACCCACGCCCAAAGAGTTTACCGCCGCGCGGCGCGGGCCTTTCTTTGAAGTCCAATCAGTGAGCCGGTTATTGACCTGAAAGGGCGATGTTTCGAAATCGATTGCTGGATTAGGCTTTTCATATCCCAGCGAAGCTGGAATCTGTTTTTGGTGTAGGGACAGTGCGGTCTTGATCAGGCTTGCCGCGCCCGCCGCGGTATCCAAGTGACCGATGTTTGTTTTGACGGAACCGATTTTACAGAATCCCACTTCTTGAGTGGTTTGGCTGAATGCTTCGGTTAGAGCGGTAACTTCAATTGGGTCGCCAAGATAGGTTCCGGTGCCGTGACACTCAACATAGTCAATCGTATCAGCAGTTATGCCTGCAAGATCATAAGCCTCAGCGATGGCTGCAGCTTGCCCGTCCACCGATGGCGCAAGATATCCTGCTTTTGCTGCACCATCGTTGTTGACGGCCGATCCCTTTATTACAGCCCAGATGTGATCTCCGTCCTCGATTGCGTCCTGAAGACGACGGAGAACGACAACAGCCGCGCCTGAGCCGAATACTGTGCCTTCGGCCCGGTGGTCGAAAGCGTGGCAATGGCCATCGGGCGACAATACTTCGCCTTCTTTATAGATGTATCCGCGATCTTGCGGCAACTCGATGGTGACACCGCCAGCCAGGGCCGTATCACACTCTCCGGTCAGCAACGCCTGGGCGGCATAGTGCGTTGCAACCAGTGACGTCGAGCACGCAGTCTGAAGATTTACAGACGGGCCTTTGAGATCAAGGATATGGCTGAGACGGGTTGAAAGAAAATCCTTGTCGTTACCAGTATGGCGGAGCAGGAACATCCCAACATTGTCGACCAGATCGCGATTAGAGCAGACATTGAAATAGAAATAGCTGCCCATGCCGCAGCCAGCAAAGACACCTATGGGCCCCTTGGTGTGCTCTGGCATATGCCCGGCATTCTCAAGCGCTTCCCATGATACCTCAAGAAAGCGGCGGTGCTGGGGGTCCATGATTGCAGCTTCTTTAGGTGACAGCCCAAAGAACTCAGCATCAAAATTTTGAAAATTCTGCAGCGGTGCCGCTGCTGGCACATAGTCAGGGCGGTTCAATCGATAGGCTGCTTCGCCGGCATTCAACAGCTCTTCTCGGCTGTAGTGCCGGATCGATTCTATGCCTGCCCGAAGGTTCCGCCAATAATCCTGTATGTTGTCGGCACCAGGCAGATGGGCGGCCATGCCAACAATCGCAATATCATTTTCGGACGCAGGGTTCTCAGGTTTGGTATTCATAAAACAACCAGATCGATAACATAAACAACTTAGTTTGATTTAAGGGCATTATGGCGCGAAGTCATGCTCATTCTATGAGGATACACGAAAACTCGTTGGAAATGTGGCCTACATCTAGTTTTGGCGGCATATTTGAAGTGATCTTTCATTCCGCGGGTGTTGCGGGTCGGACCTGGCAATGGGGCTGGCGGTGGATCTAGGCACGCGTTTTGCTCTTTGTCTTCAGCGCCGTCTGATTGATCTCAGGTAGTTTTCGATCACCGCCGAAAGGAATATGGCGTTCGTGGATATTACCAGCCAGTCGAATGGCAGTCGGAACCTAACGCGTGTAAAAAACAATGCATAGGCAAGTCCGGCAGCTATCCAAAGTCCAAGAAACAGAGCTTCCAGTGGCTTCATCGGATAATGTCTTATCATGAATAAACGGCACAATAGTGGGCCTACGATCAATGCCATCCAGGCGCTAAAAAGGATGATCTCGCGCGCACCGACAGGGATCGAAGATGCCCCACCCTCAAGCACTTTGTCCGACATCAGTTGGTTGCTGAAATGGAACCAATGTAAGAATTTCCCCAGATACCGTTGAGCGAATCGCGTTGGATCAGCGGCGATCTCGTCGAATGCGGCCTTGGTCATGATGTCATTGCGTTCGGCGTCACTCTTGCCGGTGATCTCAGTGTAAACGTATTCAGGGAAACGCACGTTGAGACTTGTATTCCAGCGCGCATTTGCGGTGTTACCAGCTAACAAATTGTACCCAGAGCTTGTCGCGACCGGGATGAATGTATCAAACGTGAGCCAATTGCGCAGAGTCCAGCACCCGACCATAGATCCGGATACCAATCCGAAGATCAGAATCGCCAGGAACCATTTGCGCGACAGGTATACGATCCACAGAACAAAAACAGGAGTGACCAATAAGACGATTGGGATTGTCAGAACCAGTCCGCCGAAGGCCATCCCACCGAATACCAGTGGTTTAAGCCACTGGCCATCGCGCAACCCATCGAGAAACCACAGGGTTAGGACAAGCATGAATCCTGCAAGTGTCTGAGGGTACAGGGTAGTTGATGTGTATATCACAACCGGCCAAACAGAGATCATAGCGACGGCAAGCAGCCCGGCGAAGGCGCTTGTATGGCGTCGTACAAGCTGAAAAATCATAATGAGGCCTAATCCGACGAGAGCTGCGTTCGCCAACCTCGCCTCGACCAGATCCGCACCAAATGCCGCAAATGGGGTCAAAAAGAATACCAAGCCTGGGGCTCGATAAGCATCGGGTTGTCCTGGTTCAACTGCGAAGATGCCGGTTGTTGCCAGATTGTGTGCTGTCGCTAGAAAATCGGGTTCATCAGCTGATCGGACAACATCACCCGTATGGATGATCAGTATCCAGCAGACGGCAGTAACGAAGCCGGCTAAAGCGTAGGCGATTGAAGCCTCTCTTCCTTCAGTTTGATCTTTAAACCAAGACAACACAATCAACACTCAGACTCCCGAATACTCAAATCGAATTGGACTTATACAAAAATTCAACAGTTTGGCACCGCCTATATGCAGAGAATTCTCGTCTGAATCAGTGCAGTCAATATAAACACGCAAGCAGGACTCGTTTCCTAGGCAGTTGCATGTCCAACGAGCACACTTTTTGGCATCTGCGAATGATAGGAGTTGCCAAGTTTGAACGGTGCGTTGAGTGAAAATTCAGAGGGGGAAAAGCCGACAGGAGCAGCGTACTGAGCCTTGTGCATTTGACTGATCGACGTTGACAGACGTGTGAATGCAGTGAAGGCTTCAGAGATTGAAGTTGTTTCTTACTAGTGTGGTGGTGCCAGTTGTGTTTGGGCGTAGTTCACAGTTATTTCTGTTTGTCTCTGTCGTGGTGACAGTTTTGGGGTCGGTTCTGACTTGGTCAATATTCAAGCCTTCGACCGGTTTCGACGATGCCAATATTACGATGAATTTTGCTCAGAACATCGCTAATGGCGAAGGATATGTATACTACGTTGGCGGTGAATTGGTTGAAGGATCGTCCTCAGCGCTTTGGACGTTCATCAATACTGTTCTCTATTTGGTCTTTGACGATATTGAGGTTCCACTCTCCATTCTAGGCGCGCTGATAAGCGCCACGACAATTCAAATCTCGATACTGATCTCGTGGCAAATTCTTCGAAACAGTAGTTTCCAAGAACCTGCTTTTGCCGGGCTGACAGGTGTCGCGTTTTTGTTTTTTCCTTCCTACTTTGCCTACATGGTTTGGAGTCTGATGGATATCGGACTATTCATTCTTCTTGTTTGCGCAATGATCTACTGCCAGACGTTGGTGTTGCAATCAGCGGCAAGCAGGAGCACCCGACTGTTTTTCATCGTCTTTGCAGCACTCCTGAGCGCTGCAAGGCCCGAGGGCGTAGCATTTGCAATCAGCCTGAGTATTCTTCTGTGGCTAGGCCTGTTGTATCAAAGGCGACATGGCTTGTACCACGTCGCTTTTGGTGGGATTCTGTTTGCTATCCTCACAGTATCTGGCCTTACTATTTTACGCCTTTGGTATTTCGGGCAGCCTTTGCCAAATACATTTTATGCAAAAGTTTCAACCAGCTACGGAAGTCAACTATTGGAAGGCGTAAAATACTCGATCAATTACTTCTACGATTTTGCCAATATAGCGTTGGTTTCCTTATTTTTACTTTCCATTTCTGTTTTGCCCCGCAAGCAGGAAACTTCGTTGCTTTGGATGACCAGCCTCGCATGTGGCCTTTGCGCGTTTGCAATCTATTCGGGTTTAGGTGGTGACCACTTCGGCTCATTCAGGTTCTACCAGGTGCTTACCCCTGTTTTGCTGCCTTGGGCGGTTGCTGCGGTGGTAATGAGCTATGAGAAATTCGCGCCGCAAACAACTGGATGGCGTAGCGTTGTGGGGTTTGCAGCTGCGGTCATAGTTTTGGTTGCTGCGTGGGGGCAGTTCAAGCAAACAAAAGGGGGCCTGGATGTTGATTTCAGTATTGCGCAAGCCGGACGTGATATGGGCAATATTTTGAATGAGTTTGATCCATTGCCGTCCGTAGGGATCCTGACCGCCGGGGGTATATCGATGACCTATGAGGGGGAAATTTATGACTTGTTAGGCCTGAATTGGGTTGAAATGGCCCATAGCAACCGGTCTGCCATGCGGGTTAAAAACAACAGTGGGTTCAGCGAAGTAGTATTTTGGAACAATACGCCTGACATAATCCTGCCTGAAATCAGGGACTGTAACCAGCCTGCGATGAACTATGAATGGGTCATGGATGATGTCGTCGCGTCCGAGCGGTTCAGCGAAATGTACAGCTACGAATGCTACAAAGGTCTAACATTCTATAAGAAGAAAGATGTTGCTCTTCCGAGCAAGCTATGAGCGGGTGGATTTAGCCATGAAGTTGTACCCCTTGTATCCGGTGGGGTCGTCTAGCTCAAAGTGACTTATCTCAAATAGTTTGCCGTCTTCATCTATGTTGAAGACATTGTACCCATTTGCCGCCAGCATCGCCCAGATTTCTTCTGCAGCGAGCCTTTGGTTTTTACATACATCGTCGGGAAGAAAGGTGCGTTCCTCTCCTGTGAAGTTCGGCATTACTTCAAAGAATAGAGTGGGTTTGGACTTTGTGATGGTCTTCTTAAGTCCGCGCAGAACCTGCAACTCAGCGCCTTCTACATCAATCTTTATTATCGCAGGATCATCAATGTTCAGCTCGGAGAGCAGGGTGTCACCATTCCGCGTTTGTACGTATTCCACACCTTGGTGTGCTCGACCATGTGAGCCACGAACCAGTGAGGCCATCTCGTCAAATGCTGCGTCCGAATAAAACTCTGCGATTTGATCACTTTCGGACAAGGCTATCGGCAGCACATGGCAGCCTCGTAAGTCATTGTCGTTTATAAATGTTTCGATCAGATGACAGCAAGCCAATTGCGGCTCAAATCCAAAATACTCCCTCTCCTGATCCACTTCCAAAACTTTAAGAAGTGTCTGGCCGACATTTGCGCCGACGTCTACAAACTGGCCTGGTCGCGACTCCAGAGCTTCTTTGATCAGTGGGCGAAGCGTTGCTTCATGCTGAATTCCAGCGCCCCCTAATCGGTTGGCAATGTAGCCTCTAAGTTTGTAGTCCTTTGTTCCTAATTTCAGCGGATAGCCAAACTGGTGGCGAAGATTTAGTATGTGATGAGACAGCCTTTGCAACATAAGGCAGAGTGCTCCTTCTCAATGATTGCTCGACACGTTCCTGGCTGAACAAAGTCAATTTCGTTGGGATTGACCGTACAATATTACAGGTCAAGAATCTAACGGCCCTGCTGGTTTGGCAAGCGACATGCGGTGCGGGGCAGGTCGAGTATCATTTGTGGATTGAGGCCAAAAACACAATGAACATGCTTGTTATTGTCAAATTTGAATGCTCGTTTAAGAACTGCGCAAAGGCTTTGAAATTACTGCCTTAGAAATACACATTGGGGCAAAAATAGATGTATTGTTGCGCATCAGGAAACGTCAATCGGAGCGTGAACTGTCCTGCAGCCTGAATAATCAATCTGTGAAGTGTCGGCCTCCAAAGATGCATTCGGTGCGAGTTATCTAGATATCGCCCTTAATGTCATGCTGATATTTGAAACTAAGCAGGCCCCGGTTGATCCTAAACTGCACCGAATTGTGTCACAGTTGGAACAAACTTTTGCGGCAAAGTTGTGTGTGCAGTCCTATACAACTAAAAGGAACGCACATTAGATGCTAAGGCGATTTTGTAGTTATTTTGTTTTGTTCGTATCCGGGGTGGATGGAGAATGATTTATGAGTGATGCATTGGCAGAAAATCAAAGCAGACCAATGCTGGTCGTAGACCTAGACGGAACCCTGCTGCGTTCCGATATGCTGTATGAAACGTTCTGGCGCGCATTTGGCCGTAGCTGGCAAAATCTGTTTCGCGCCGCGCGCTCGTTGATGGGCGGAAGGGCTGCTCTGAAGCGCAGGCTTGCTGCAGATGGGGATATCGACGTTAGCACTCTGCCTTATGATCCTGAGGTTATTTCTTACATCAAGAATTGGAGAGGTCACGGCGGTCAGGCCGCTCTTGTGACAGCAAGCGATGAACAGATTGCGAAGAGTATTGGCGAATATCTTGGCATCTTTGATGAGGTTCATGGTTCTGACGGAACACTGAATCTGAAGGGCACAAAGAAAGCCGAATTTTTAAAGGAACGCTTCGCGCACGAAGGTTTCGCGTATATGGGAGACGCCAAAGCGGATCTGCCGGTTTGGTCCGAAGCCAAGCGCGCCATCACTGTCAATGTTCCCGGTGCTTTGCGCGGACAGGTCGACACTTTGGCATCAGAAGTGGAACATTTGACCACGTCACCTACATCGATCAAACCATATATCAAAGCGCTGCGACCGCATCAGTGGTTGAAGAACATCCTGATTTTTCTTCCCATGCTGGCAGCTCACCAATACGACGCAATTACGTTCTTTCAGTCATTTCTGGCGTTCATTGCGTTTTCGATGATTGCTTCTGCAGGCTACGTCTTTAATGATCTGCTGGATCTGGAAGCAGATCGAATGCATCCTCGCAAGTGCAAGCGACCATTTGCTTCCGGCGCGTTGCCGATAGCCCATGGCACCTGGCTTGCAGCAGGATTGTTGATAACGGGATTTGTAATTGCCGGCAGTCTGAGCCTTATGTTGTTATTGACGTTGTTGGCATATTTCGCTGCAACGATGGCGTATTCTCTGGACTTAAAACGCCGAACTATCGTGGATATCTGTACGCTTGCGATCTTGTACACAATGAGGCTTGCCGCAGGTGGAGTAGCAACTGGATTGTCGCTTTCGGTCTGGTTGTTGGCATTCTCAATTTTCTTTTTCTTGTCGCTGGCTGCAGTCAAAAGGCAGGCTGAGCTCATAGATACGGCCAAGCGTGGTAAGCTTGGCGCAAGCGGACGTGGATACATTGTTGATGATCTTTCAATCATCAGTCAGGTGGCGATATCAGCAGGATTTGTGTCTGTTCTCGTGATGGCGCTTTATGTAAATTCCCCGGTTGTTGTCTCGCTTTACAAGCATCCTGAGGCACTTTGGGGTGTCTGTCTGATATTGTTGTACTGGATTACACGGATCGTCATGATCACGCATCGTGGACATATGCACGATGACCCCGTGGTGTTTGCAGCAAGAGATCGTGTCAGCCTGATTTGCGGCGCAGCCATATTGATTTGCGCCTTAGGAGGCGCGTTCTTATGAACTTGACGACGCTTATTGTGCGGTATTCGGCATTCGCTGTAATCGCAACAGTTGCCAATCTCGCTGTCCAGCGGCTGGTCCTGACAGGCGGGACTTCGACAGCCATGTTCATGATGGCTGTCGGGGCCGGGACTATCGTGGGCCTTGTTGTCAAGTATGTGCTCGATAAGCGTTGGATATTTATGTGCACAGCGTCGGGGGTTGCAGCCCACAGCAGGAAATTTGGGCTCTATACCGTTATGGGGATCGTGACAACGGCGATCTTTTGGGGAACGGAGAGCGCGTTCTGGTTTATCTGGAAGACGGATCTCATGCGCGAAACCGGAGCGGTTCTAGGTCTGTGCGTCGGTTATGTCGTCAAATACAACCTGGATCGTCGCTTTGTTTTCACAGATTCGGCCCTCGGCCCGGAGGCTCGTGCATGAAACTGACCGGTTGGGGCAGGTACCCCACTGTCGAAACACAGTTGGCAACACCGGCATCCGAATCGGAACTGGCCGATGCCGTGTCAGTCGGTAACGTTATTGCGCGCGGAAATGGGCGAGCCTATGGGGATAGCGCCATCTCGTCCCGACTGACGCTTGATATGAGCAAGTTCAACCACATGATTGCCTTTGATGATCAAAACGGTGTGCTTGTGGCAGAAGCGGGTGTTCTATTGGCGGACATCATTGCAGCATTTTTGCCGCGCGGATGGTTTCCTTTGGTTACGCCTGGAACCAAATTCGTAACACTTGGCGGCATGATTGCTGCAGATGTTCACGGAAAAAACCACCACAAAGAAGGCTCGATGGCTGCATGTGTGGAATGGTTGGATGTCATGGATTCAAGCGGAAATGTGAAAAGATGCTCTGCCGCCGAGAATGCAGCTGTGTTTTCCTGGATACCTGGTGCCATGGGGTTGACCGGGATTATTTTGCGCGCTGCCATTCGTCTCAAAAGGGTAAGGACCGGCTGGATTAGTCAAACTACAATCCCTGCGCCGAACCTCACCTCAGCGATGGATGCTTTTGAGGAGGCTCAAGACAGCACATACTCTGTGGCCTGGATCGATTGCTTGCAATCCGGTGATGCGTTGGGGCGGTCGCTTGTGATGTTGGGAGAGCATGCAACACCTGAGCTTCTGACCGAACGCCAAGCACGCGATCGGTTTGCACTAACGCCTAAGTCGCAAAAACGACTTCCATTTGATTTCCCTGGTTTTCTGCTATCGAGCCATGTCGTTAAGGCGTTCAACGCGGCATATTATTGGAAAGGCACTCGTGGTTCACGGACCAGACTTGTCGACTGGGACAGCTACTTTTATCCGCTTGATTCAATCCTAGATTGGAACCGAGCCTATGGACGACGCGGGTTTCTGCAGTTCCAATGCGCACTGCCATTGGAGAGTTCCAAGGAAGGGCTGCAGACGCTTTTAGGCGCGATCGCCAATTCTGGTGGTGGTTCATTCCTGGCGGTTCTCAAACGGTTTGGACCGGAAAGCGGCAAATTTTCCTTTCCGATGCTGGGCTACACGTTGGCTTTGGATTTTCCAGCAAACGCCAAGAACCTAAAGCTGCTGACAGAGCTCGACGCGATCACGATCGATTATGGTGGTCGGTTCTATCTGGCAAAAGATGCGCGCATGACTGCAGATGTCCTGCGCCGAAGTGATACCCGCGTGCCCGACTTCTTGGATACACGCTCCACATTCAAAGCCGACGGAGTATTTTGCTCGGCCCAATCTGAAAGGTTATCCATATGAATACGGGTCCGGTTCTGATCCTTGGCGCGAGATCCGATATCGGGCTCGCTGTTGCCCATAAATTTGCGGCTTTGGGGCATTCGGTTCAATTGGCAGCGCGAAATGTCGAAAACCTCAACAAAGCGAAGACTGATCTCGAAGTGCGCTATCAAGTTGCGGCCACGTTGCACGAATTTGATGCGTTGGATATCGAAAACTATTCGAACTTTCTAGACGGTCTTCCTGACTTGCCAGACATAGCCATTACGGTGGTTGGCTATATGGGGGACCAATCCGAAAATGAATCCGATATGGCGGCTGCCGTATTGGTGATGCGGAGCAACTATGAAGGCCCGGCAAGCATATTGGCTGCTCTCGCCAATCGATTTGAAGAGCGTGGGGCAGGTACATTGGTCGGGATAAGCTCGGTCGCCGGCGATAGGGGCAGGGCCAGCAACTACGTCTATGGATCGGCAAAGGCGGGGTTCACCGCATTTCTTTCCGGACTTCGCAATCGTTTGGCCAAGAAGAATGTTCATGTGGTCACTGTTCTGCCCGGTTTTGTCGCGACACAGATGACTGCCAATATGGACTTGCCCAAAGCATTGACTGCGCAACCCGAAGAAGTGGCGAACAAAATAGCGTCTGCAGTGTCGTCCGGGCGCAATGTGATTTATGTTCGGCCAATTTGGTGGTTCATTATGACCATCATCCGCAACATACCGGAAAGTGTGTTCAAGAAGACCAAAATTTGATCGTCGCTAGTATCTTTTGAAAACAACGTTTTACGGACAATGTGTTAATGAGTGAGAAAATCAAAATTGCTGTTGTCGGCCTTGGCAAGATGGGTCTTTCGCATTTCTCGATGGTGAATGCCCATCCAAAGGCGGACACTGTTGCCTGCGATGGCACAGGCTTCATGGTGGATGTGCTAAGCAAGAACCTCTCGACCAAGATTTACAAAAACTATGATGATCTTTTGGACAAAGAAGTTCTTGATGCGGTAGTCATTGCCACACCCTCGCGATTGCATGCCTCAATGGTGCAAACGGCCTTGGACAAGGGAATCAACGTATTTTGCGAAAAGCCGTTTTGTCTGAACTGGGCTGACAGTCAGCGGCTTACCGATTTGGCGGCTGAGAAAAACCTGATCGCGCAAGTCGGGTATCATTATCGGTATGTTGGTGCATTCCAGGAGATGAAGCGCCTGATAGATGCTGGCGCGATTGGTCGCATCACCCATGTTTTGGCCGAGGCCTATGGTCCCGTTGTACTACGCCCCAAACGTACCACATGGCGCACCGATAAGGCCGAGGGCGGTGGTTGTCTGTATGACTATGCAGCTCATCCGCTCAATCTGTTGAATTGGTTCTTTGGCGCTCCGGATATGGTCATGGGCTCATATCTTGGGCAGATATTTTCGGAAAGTACAGATGACGAAGTGTTTTCCACGCTGCGCTGGAACGATGGTCCGACGGCCCAACTGTCAGTGAACTGGTCAGATGAAAGCCATCGGAAAATGTCGACCAAGATCAGCTTGATTGGGACTAATGGTCGTCTCTACGCCGACCGGCAAGAATGCCAAGTTTATTTGCGCAAGCCAGTCGAGGGTCTAGAGGGCTACGACGCAGGATGGACCGTCAAATACACAACCGAGTTGACAGAAGACAGATGGTTTTATCTGAGAGGTGAAGAGTACTCTGCCCAACTCGATGATTTTATCGAAACCGTCGCCGCGGGCGGGACCAGGGCAGTCCAAAATGACTTTGCCTCAGCGACGGCCACAGACAAAACCATGGCAATGATTGTTGAGAATGCCGAGACCGGGCTTTCGGTCGGTGAAGCCAGAGCTATGGCACCACAATCTATGAAGAAACGCAGCTGGTTTGGGCGCTGAGGAGATGGTGATGGAAAAACTTCTTTTTGGCGATAACCAGTTTTTTGGTATCAATCACATGTCCGAAGAAAAAGCGCGTGCGCAAGCGATGCGGTTTCAAAAAACGGACGCCATAATGAATGTGTTAGATACGGCGTATGATGCCGGCATCAACACCTTCATGTGTACCACGCATGATCGCATTGGTGCCATCGCACGCCGCGTAAGGGATGATCCGGCACGCTATTCCTCGTTTAAGTTCTACCCTTGTATGCCCTATGCCCACAAATACGCTAACGCCGTAACCGAGTTTGGCATGGTTGGTGCATTGAAGGAATTCATGCCCAAGGACGGATTGCTCGCGACTGCACTGACCGGCACCAAAGCGCTCGCGACAAAGGAAATTGACGGGATAGCGAAGGTGCTGATCGACATGGAAATGAAGATGTTCGCGGGTACTAAAGCCCCGGTTGTCTTCATTCAGAATGTGTTCACGGACCTTTTGCTTGGAATGGGTTTCACGCGCGCCTTCAAGATATTTGATGAACATATCCGGGAAAATTATGGGGCTGAACCTGCCTATATCACAATGAATATGCCGATGTTGCTTGAGGCGCTTGAAAAAGAGGGCATCAATCGGCCAATTATCTGTTCCAACATCAATAAAATCGGGTTTCGCATGTCCGGCGGATTGGATGCATATCTCGACGCGTTGAAATCTGGGCGTGTCCGGGCCGTGGCAATGTCCGTCTACGCTAGTGGTGCAATCCCCGCCGACGAGGCAATCCATTGGATTAGTGAACTACCCGGTGTCGAGAGTATTGTCTTTGGCGCGTCTTCCAAGGCCAACATTCTTGGAACCAAGAGCCTCGTTGATCAATACATGAGTGAGACGGCTTAATGACCGACGGGATCAACAAAGCGGATCTTAAAAGAGTCCCTATGCTGAACGCCTATGTCCATGACCTGGCGATGGACGACTTGGTGGCGAATTTCACCGAAGGGGCGATGCTGACATTGCATGTCGATATGATCATGAAATTGCAACAAGACCGTGAGTTTTATGACATCATCGACGAGTTCGACGTCATTACGTGTGATAGTCAGATCATGTATTTTGCGACGAAGTGGCTTGGGACCCCGGTGCAGGAACGTGTTTCAGGATCGGATTATTTTCCCAAGTTCTACATGCATCACAAAGACAATCCTGACATAAAGGTGTTTCTGTGTGGCGGCAAACCCGGCATCGCAGAAAAAGCTGCTCAAAAAATCAATGCCAAGACCGGTCGCGAGTTCATTGTCGGAACTGACTCTCCGGCATTTGATTTTGACCGTAATCCAGATGAAATCGAGCGTATGATCTCGGTGATCAATGAGTCAGGTGCGACGGTTTGCTTGGTTGGGCTTGCGGGTGGTCGCCAGGAAAAATTCATAATGAAGTATCGCGACAGAATGCCGGGTGTTCGGCTCTGGCTACCTTTGGGTGGTACGATTGACTATGAAAGCGGCGGTTTCGCGCGCCCTCCGGTGTGGATAACCGAGTGGGGTCTTGAATGGTTATACCGTTTGATAAAAGAGCCGCGCGCAAGATTTCATCGCTACATCGTGCACGAGCCTCCATTCTTATGGGCGGTGCTAAAGCAACGAATGGGTTGGTATAAAGACCCGTTTGCTCAATAGGTTTCGAATCTAGCGAGATGACAAGGAATATGGTGGAATGCGTGTCCTGTTGACCGGTGGTGCCGGATATATCGGTAGCCATACATTACTAAAGTTGCTGCAAGACGGTAGCGATGTTTTGGCTCTGGATAATTTCTCTAACAGTTCGCCTGAAGTGTTGCGCCGGGTTCAGAAGCTTACCAACGCGAATTTTGAAACGCGCGTTGGCGATTATTGCGTTCCTGATGTGCTTGACGAGGTCTTTCAAGAGTTTCGCCCCGACGCAGTCATACATTTTGCAGGTTTGAAAGCGGTTGGTGAATCCAACGAAAAACCGCTGAAATACTATGCGCAGAACGTTTCAGGCAGCATAAACCTTCTGGATTGTATGCAGCGACATGGTTGCGAAAACATAGTATTTTCATCATCTGCCACCGTTTATGGTGAGGCGCAGTATCTCCCCTACGATGAAAATCATCCCCTAAATCCCATCAACCCGTATGGACGAACAAAATACTTCATAGAAGAAATCATTCGCGACTGGGTTGCCTCACGACCACAAGCGAGCGCTGTTCTCTTGCGGTATTTCAATCCCGTCGGGGCAGATGAATCCGGTGATATCGGCGAGGATCCTCGCACGATTCCGAACAACCTGCTGCCGTATATCTCTCAGGTGGCTGTTGGCAGGCTGAAGGCGCTTAGTATATTTGGCGATGACTATGAAACCCGGGATGGTACGGGCGAGCGCGATTATATTCACATTGATGACCTGGCTGATGCGCATTTGGCTGCCGTCAAATATGCGCTCAAGAACAAGGGTTGCGAGGCCATCAATGTAGGAACCGGAACTGGTTATACTGTGCTGGAAATGGTGAAGGCATTTGAAGCTGCCTCGGGTAAAGAGATTGCGTATCAAATCGCAGAAAGGCGCCATGGGGACGTGGCGCGCAGTTTTGCCGATGTTTCAAAAGCCCAAAAACTGCTTGGCTGGAGCGCACAGCGGGGCCTGACAGAGATATGTCGAACGGCCTGGCATTGGCAATCGAAGAACCCATCAGGTTTTGAGAGCCAATAGATTTGGATTGCGCCACCGTTTTCTGATCGAATGTGCACCGAAGAGATTCAGGGCAAAGTACAGCTGAATCTCGTAAGGGATATTGAGTTTGCGCCGCGATGATCGGACAGCTAGTCGTCAAAGCTTTGTTCGCGCGTCTAGGCACATTAGCGCAGAAGGCCAGCGGCGCGGTGCTCGCTTTCCATATCAGAAAATGGAGTTCAGCAAACTACGCTGTCAAAGCTTTGACCCCTCTTTGCGACAACACCAAACCGCCAGATTGAACCAGAAAATCAACGATTTCGCCAATTCCTTGCCTATGGCGAAGCGAAGAGAAGACAAAGGGTTTTCCGTTGCGCATTCTATTCGCGTCGCGCTCCATCACTTCAAGCGATGCGCCAACATGTGGTGCCAAATCGGTTTTGTTGATGATCAGGATGTCAGATTTGGTTATGGCAGGTCCGCCTTTACGGGGGATTTCCTCTCCGGCGGCCACATCGATTACATAGATTGTCAAGTCAGCAAGTTCTGGGCTGAAAGTGGCGGACAAGTTGTCGCCGCCACTCTCGATCAGAACAAGATCCAGATCTGGATGGCGCACTTGCATCTCGGCGACAGCTGCAAGATTGATGGAGGCGTCTTCGCGAATTGCCGTGTGTGGGCAGCCACCGGTTTCAACGCCGATGATCCTGTCCTGAGGCAAGACCTGCATACGCATCAAGGCTTCTGCATCCTCCTGCGTATAAATGTCATTGGTGATGACGCCCATCGAGCAGGCATCGCGCAAGATTTCGGCTAATGCGGCGGTAAGGGTGGTTTTTCCGGCCCCAACCGGGCCTCCAATACCTACACGAAGGGGGCCGTTCATGCTGCTCATGTTCTGAAAATCCTTGAATATTGAGTTTCGTGTTGCATCGATGCGATATCGGTCAAAAAGGCGGTGGAACTCAGGTCATCCAGATCGGCAGTTTGGGCCAATTCAGCGATGCGGGCGCATCGAGGGGTCAAATCCCGGATCAGGTTTTGGGCCTCGGTCTGTCCCAGCGGGACCAACCTAGTCGCGCACGCAACCAGATTGCTGACAAACCCTTGTAGAAACAGCTTTGTCGTCAACAAAAGTGGAATGTCCTGCAGCCGCGCGGCGCGACCAAGTGAAACGGGATACGTGGATGCTCCTAGATCCAAGCCCCAGACATCGCTTGTTACAGTCCCGAATGCTTGACCCAGATTATTGGTCTCCATCAGACGTTCTGATGAGGCGCAGAAAGCCCGCGCCGTGGCATCGACATGGGACAATTCCACGGCATTCCGGGCCAGATAGGCGGCAACAAGAAACAGTGCGTCGTTCCAGCCCGAGCCATTTTCCAACACTTCCAAAACCCAGTCTGCAGTCGCGTCCGCGTTTGTAACGGATCCGTTTTCAATCGCTGCTTCTAGGCCGTGAGAATAGGCAAATCCTCCGACGGGGTAAGCTGGCGATAACCACTGGGCCAGTGTGAGGATATGGGCGTCAGTGTGCGTGGCCATGGGTCCTGCCGTGGCCATAGGCGCCACCTTCGGGCGTAAAGGGTTCAATAACCTTCGAAATCTCAGCACCCAACTTGTTGAGCATATCTTGAATAACGTGATCGCGTTGGATCAACAATCTTTGGGACTCGACCTGACAAGGCGTGTGCCGGTTACCGATATGCCACGCTAGTCGAGGCAGGTTCTCCCCGCGGATCTCCAGCAGTTCTTCGGCCGCTGCGATGATTTCGATCTCACGCCCGTCCTCCAAAATCAGCACTCCACCGTGGTTGAGCGACTGAGTTTGCGCCAGATCGACAAGAAACGCCTCACCTTCATCGGTGGCCAGCATCTTGCGGCGCAGGAAACGACCGTCATAGTCCAATGAAACCTGAGCATATGCCTGCGCGTGATGATGATCGTGATAGATGCGCGCGGTTTTGATCGCGGTGGTCATCGTTGGCCTCCTAGTTTCAGAACATAAAATAGCGCTGCGCCATCGGCAGCACTTCGGCGGGTTGGCAGGTCAGCAGCTCGCCATCTGCGCGAACCTCGTATGTTTCGGGGTCCACCTCGACATGGGGGGTGGCATTGTTCAGCAACAAATCCTGCTTGCCGATATTCCGCGTGTCGCGGACGGTAACCGTCTGTTTAGCCAGGCCGAGCGTTTCCCCAATGCCATCGGCTTTTGCGGCCTCAGACACAAAGGTGATCGCCGAGTTTTCAACTGAGCGGCCATAGGCACCAAACATCGGGCGGCTATAGACCGGTTGAGGCGTTGGGATTGAGGCGTTTGGATCCCCCATCTGTGCGCACGCAATAGTACCGCCTAACAAGACCATTTCGGGCTTGACCCCGAAAAAGGCCGGGTTCCACAGTACAAGGTCTGCGCGTTTGCCTTCCTCAACGCTGCCTATTTCATGGCTAAGCCCATGCGCGATCGCCGGATTGATCGTATACTTGGCGATGTACCTGCGAACCCGCAGGTTGTCATTCTCGCCGGTTTCGTCGGGCAGGCGTCCACGCTGTTTCTTCATTTTGTCCGCAGTCTGCCAGGTGCGGATCAGAACCTCGCCGACACGTCCCATGGCCTGACTGTCTGATGCGATGATCGAGAAGGCGCCCATATCATGCAGGATATCTTCGGCGGCGATAGTCTCGCGCCGGATACGGCTTTCGGCAAACGCAACATCCTCGGGGATGGATTTGTCGAGGTGGTGGCAGACCATCAGCATGTCCAGATGCTCTTCAACCGTGTTTACGGTGAAGGGTCGTGTTGGGTTGGTCGACGATGGCAGAACGTGGTTTTCGCCGCAGATCTTGATAATGTCGGGGGCGTGTCCTCCGCCCGCACCTTCTGTGTGAAAGGCGTGAATGGTACGGCCCTTCATGGCGGCAACTGTGTGTTCAACGAACCCGGATTCATTCAGCGTATCGGTGTGGATCATGACCTGCACGTCCATCGCATCGGCCACCGACAGGCAGCAATCAATTGCGGCAGGGGTTGTGCCCCAATCTTCATGCAGTTTCAGCGCGCAAGCCCCAGCCGCAACCTGTTCTTCAAGCGCTGCAGGCAACGAAGCGTTCCCTTTGCCCGCGAAGGCGAGGTTCATTGGAAAGGCGTCTGCAGCCTGCAGCATCCGTCCGATATGCCAAGGGCCGGGTGTGCAAGTGGTCGCCAGTGTACCATGGGCGGGACCGGTACCACCACCAAGCATGGTGGTCAGTCCTGAATGCAGGGCATCTTCGATTTGTTGCGGGCAGATAAAGTGAATGTGGCTATCAAAACCCCCGGCCGTCAGGATACGCCCTTCACCGGCAATGATTTCGGTGCCCGGGCCGATAGTGATGTCGACACCAGATTGTGTGTCCGGATTTCCGGCCTTGCCAATCTTGGCGATCCGTCCGTCTTTCAGTCCGACATCCGCTTTATAGATCCCAGAGTGATCGACGATCAGCGCGTTAGTGATAACTGTATCTACCGCCCCTTCGGCGCGCGTGACCTGTGACTGCCCCATCCCGTCACGGATTACCTTGCCACCACCGAATTTGACCTCTTCGCCATAGGTCGTCAGATCGCGCTCGACCTCAATTATCAGATCAGTATCGGCCAGCCGCAGTTTGTCGCCCGTCGTGGGGCCGAACATCGCGGCATAATCCGAGCGATTGATAGTGGCTGGCATTAGAGTGCTCCCATGATCTGCTGATTGAAACCGAACACTCGGCGATTACCCCCGATCGGGATCAGCGTGACCTCGCGGCTTTGACCCGGTTCAAAGCGCACCGCGGTGCCCGGCGCGATATCAAGGCGTCGCCCGCGCGCCTCTGTGCGGTCGAATTCCAGAGCTGGGTTTGTTTCCGCGAAGTGATAATGCGAGCCCACCTGGATTGGGCGATCGCCGGTATTGGCCACCATCAGCGTTACCGTCTGGGCATCTGAGTTCAGGGTGATCTCACCCACGCCCGGAAACAACTCTCCCGGAATCATTTTGGTAGCTTCGAGATCACTGCAATCGCCAGTAGCACAATGGCCCCCAGACCGACCGCAAGCAGCGCATAGTCCGTGCCATGAGCGTGCAGATGTGTGCCGGTGTGGGCCGAGGCAGGTCCTGCGAGAACAAACGCTGGAAATAGCATACGGTTCATTTACGTACTCCTTGATAGATTAGCGAATGGGGTTGTGGACGGTGACAAGTTTTGTCCCGTCTGGGAAGGTTGCCTCGACTTGCACCTCATGGATCATCTCGGGGATGCCTTCCATGCATTGGTCGCGCGTAATGACCTCGGCACCAGCCTGCATCATGTCAGCGACCGAACGACCATCGCGCGCGCCCTCAATCACTGCGTCCGTGATCAGGGCGATGGCTTCGGGGTGGTTCAGCTTGACCCCCCGAGACAGCCGCTTCCGGGCGACTTCAGCGGCCATAGCGACCATCAGTTTGTCTTTTTCACGAGGTGTCAGGTTCATCTCAAAGCATCCAGCATCGGGGCAAATTGTCGTTGTTCAACAGGCGCAAAACCGGGATCAGTTCGCAGCGCAGAAGAAAGCTGTCTTTGGCCAGAATGCGAATGACCATCAGATCACGTTGGACCAGACTGGCTCCGGCTGTGTCTGGCAGCATTTGGCGAATGGTATGCAACTGGCCCTCTGCAGCCGAAGAGGCAAAAACGACCAACGCCATCGCCCCAGCCCCATTTGCGCAATGCGGCTTGGATAGCCGTTCATTGAGGTTGCCGGAGAATCTGATCGTGTCCAGAAAGGCAAGCTGTCCGTTGCACCAAACCTCAATCCGGTCGCGCAGTCGGACGTCGGTCAGCGTCTCTCCCATGGCCGAGCGTCCAAAGATCAGGGGCTCAACCAAAAGCATCTCGGCACCGGCTGACACCTCAACTCTTAGACGCCGGTCCAATGCGCTTCCGTCGAACAAAATCGTTTCTTGCGGCAACCAGTTCATTCGTGCATCCGGCGCAACAACCAAGTGGTTGGTAACCTGCCCAAAGGCCCCGGGCTGCGATTTGTAGGCCCGTTCGCAAGCCTGCGTCGTAAGCGACAGAGAAGTTGCTTCTGAAGCCGTGGCTGAGAACCGGAAAGCGTCTCCACCTGTCACGCCCCCCGCTGTATTCAACAAAACGGCCTCGAGATTGTTCGAACTGTTTCTGGGAAACAGGCACTTCAGTGACCCTGATTGCCGGAAATTGTCCAAAACTGATCGCTCACCCAGCAGTTTTGTACTGAGATTCACCGCCCCCGCCGCGCGCGGCGGCTTGTGGTGTTCGACGACAGATATGGTTGGAATCTGTGTAATAGTGCACCCGCAAACAGACTTTCTGTGCACTTTGTCTCCCAGTTGCAGGGCCGGAACACTATTATGTGTTGCCGCAGACTTGCGAGTTTCCGCATCAATTGATCAGATTTTAATCACACACCTAAGTGTTGGTCTAAAAAATGGGCAGAAACAGCCGAAGACCAGAATTGGCTATCCAGCAGGTTGCCAAGATTGCTGCGATGCAGAAACCGTATGTGTGCCCGCCGCGGAGACGACCCGGGGGTGTGTGACGGCTGCGCGAATTGGACCTCGGACACAACCGCCACACGGAACGCAACAACAGTTGCGGGGATCAGGTAGAAGAAGAATGCGTCACGACGCAAGCCCTCTCTCCCGGCCCCGTCAGGAGAATGACATGACCTCTCTCAAATCCTCGCTCGCCGGATCGGTTGTATTTGCTGCCATGGCCACCGCTGCGCTTTCAGCGGAAGACACCATCAAAGTGGGTGTTCTGCACTCGCTATCGGGCACGATGGCGATTTCGGAAACCACTCTGAAAGATACAATGCTGATGTTGATCGATCAGCAAAACGCCAAGGGTGGATTGCTTGGGAAACAACTTGAGGCCGTTGTTGTCGACCCTGCATCTGACTGGCCGCTGTTTGCCGAAAAAGCGCGCGAACTGCTTACAGTGCACGAGGTTGACGTCATCTTTGGCAACTGGACTTCAGTAAGCCGCAAGTCGGTCCTGCCGGTTATTGAAGAGTTGAATGGCCTCCTGTTCTATCCGGTTCAGTATGAGGGCGAAGAATCCTCAAAGAACGTGTTTTACACGGGGGCAGCCCCGAACCAGCAGGCGATCCCCGCCACTGATTACTTCCTGGACGAGCTGGGTGTTGAGAAATTCGCGCTGCTTGGCACTGACTATGTCTACCCTCGCACCACCAACAACATTCTGGAAAGCTACCTGACGCAAAAGGGCGTCGCGGATGACGATATCTTCGTAAACTATACCCCGTTCGGCCATTCCGACTGGTCCAAAATCGTTGCTGACGTTGTCGCGCTGGGTGCTGACGGCAAAAAGGTTGGCGTGATCTCGACCATCAATGGTGACGCGAATATCGGTTTCTATAAAGAGCTGGCCGCCACTGGCGTTTCGGCTGATGACATTCCTGTCGTGGCCTTCTCGGTCGGCGAGGAAGAGTTGTCGGGTCTCGACACCACTAACTTGGTCGGTCATCTGGCCGCGTGGAACTACTTCCAGTCGGCGGATACCGAAGCTAATGCTGAATTCGTTGACACTTGGAAAGCCACCATGGGTGACGAGCGTGTGACCAACGACCCGATGGAAGCGCATTACATCGGCTTCAATATGTGGGTCAACGCGGCGACCGAGGCCGGATCGACCAAAGTCGATGACGTCCGCGCGGCGATGTATGGGCAGGAGTTTCCGAACCTGACCGGTGGCACTGCAGTCATGCTGCCGAACCACCACCTCGCCAAGCCGGTTCTGATCGGTGAAATTCAGGAAGACGGTCAGTTCGACATCATCAGCGAGACCGAAGTTGTGCCGGGCGACGCCTGGACTGACTTCCTGCCGGAATCGGCAGTCTTGATATCGGATTGGAAAGAACTGGGCTGCGGTATGTACAACACTGAGACCGAGACCTGCGTTCAGACACTGTCGAACTACTAAACGACATGCAAGGCGGGTGTAATGCCCGCCTTGCCCTAAAGACACCTCGGATTTCACCATATGTTACGACTATTCCTTGTGGGCCTCGCATTCCTGTGCGCCTGCCTGACCGCCAACGCGCAACAGGGCGGTCTGCAACCGATCCTACAAGAGCATCAAGAGATCATCGCCAAAAGCGCACGCAAGACGATTGGACCCGCGATTGATGCGATTGCCTCCAGTGGGTTGCCTCAGGCGCAAGTGATGCTTGAGACATGGGCTGCCAAGAACATGTGGATGCGCAAGTCAGACGGCTTGTTCTTTGCCGGCAAGAAGGGTGAAGGAAGGTCTTATGAGCTAACTGATTTCGATACCGGAGAGGTTGTCGGCACGTTTGAGAAGTCCGATCTGAAGCAATTGAAACCCAATAGCGGCATTCGCGCGATGATCGGAACTGCTCTGGTGCAGTTCCAACTGACTGATCCAGACCGCGCTCGGCGGCTGGCCGCTTTGCAATCCATCCAACGCGATCCCGAACGGGCCTTGCTGGAGCCTTTACGAGCGTCGATTGCCGATGAACCCGAGGCGGACCTGAAAGCCCAGAAACAACGCCTCGAACGGCTGCTGACGATTGGATATGACGCCGATACCACGGCGCGCGTGGCCGCGATTAAGCAAATGTCTGACGATCTTGGCGTCGACGTCCGTGGCGCGTTGAACCCACTGATCGCTACGATGCGACAGGCGGCAGCCGAACTTCCATCTGCTGCGAATATCGCTGCCGTATTGGAGCCGGGTTCCAGCGAATTGTCGCGCGATGAAGCCTATAACTTGCTGGTCACTGATGATCTAGCATCCCCGCAGGTTCCACCAGATGATATCCGAGCAGCTCTTGCGGCCAATATTGAGGGTGGCCGCGTTGGTGACATCCCGGTCGCGCAACTGAATACGGACGCCGCGCGCGCTCGGGCCTATGCGGCTTTGGCCGAGGCCGGTGTTGTACCCGCCTTGGTGACCGAGGCCGACATAGATACGGCACTGGCTGAACATGTGTTCTTTGATATCTACACCGAGCCCTCACCCGAAGTGACCGCTGCCGCAGTGCTGGCACTGGAACAGATCGAGTTGAAGGTCGGCCTGAACCAAACCCTCGATCTAACGCTGGACGCAATTTCTCTGGCCTCGATCTATTTCCTTGCCGCCATCGGTCTGGCCATCACCTTTGGTGTGATGGGCGTCATTAACATGGCCCATGGCGAGTTCATTATGATGGGTGCCTACACCGGTTACGTCGTACAACAGTTCATCTCCGACCACACGCTTTCGATCATCGTTGCCATCCCGATGGCTTTTGCCGTCACTTTCGCAATGGGTGTCGCGATGGAGCGGCTGGTGATCCGTTGGTTGTATTCACGCCCACTGGAGACTCTGCTGGCGACGTTTGGCATCTCGATCGCATTGCAACAGCTGGCCAAGAACATTTTCGGCACGCAGGCGCGCCCGCTGACCGCGCCGGGCTGGCTGGATGGGGCCTGGGTGCTGAACGATGTGGTCTCGATCAGTTATATCCGTATCGCGATCTTTGTGCTGGCGATGATCTTTCTGGGGCTGTTTCTGTACATCATGAAACGCACCCGGCTGGGGCTTGAGATGCGCGCTGTGACCCAGAATCCACGCATGGCCGGGTCGATGGGGATCAACCCGGAGCGGGTGAATATGCTGACATTCGGGCTGGGTTCGGGTATCGCCGGGATTGCCGGGGTCGCGATTGGTCTGTTCGCCAAAGTCACCTCGGACCTGGGCAGCGATTACATCGTGCAGAGCTTCATGACGGTCGTCGTCGGTGGTGTCGGCAACATCTGGGGTGCTCTGGCGGGCGCGGGTATGATCGGTTTTCTGCAGAAAGGGATCGAATGGGCCAACCCTTCGAACACCCTGGCCGCGCAAACCTATATGATCGTTTTCATCATCATTTTCATTCAGTTCCGGCCAAGAGGCATCATCGCCCTCAAAGGTCGCGCGGCGGGGGATTGAGCCATGGAACGCAGTTTTGTCGCCAAATATCCATCCGTGCTGGTCTTTCTGGCCATCCTGTCCCTGTTCACTTTGGGCGTGACCGTCCTGTCCGAAGGGTTCGGGATCGGTGTGATCTCGACCAGCTTCGTCAAAACGCTAGGCAAAACCTTGTGCCTTTGTCTGATCGCGGTGGCGATGGATCTGGTCTGGGGGTTCACCGGCATCCTGTCTCTGGGTCATTTCGCCTTTTTCGGGTTGGGCGGGTACATGATTGGCATGTGGTTGATGTACGAGCGCACGCGCCTGATAGTGGTCGAGTCACTATCGCAAGCCGAAATCCCACCCACACCTTCCGAGGTCGTGGACTCTATCGGCACACAGATTTTCGGCGTCGTCGGGTCATCAGAATTTCCATTTATCTGGGTCTTCTCGGACAGCCTGTTCCTGCAACTGGCGCTGGTGGTACTGGTGCCGGGTCTTCTGGCGCTATTCTTCGGATGGCTCGCCTTCCGAAGCCGAGTGACGGGCGTGTACCTGTCGATCCTTACCCAAGCGATGACCTTGGCGCTGGCCCTGTACCTGTTCCAGAATGACAGCGGCTTACGCGGCAATAATGGCTTATCTGGCTTGCAGAACCTGCCGGGTGTCACAGCCTCGCAGGATGTGGTGTCGGTCTGGTTCCTCTGGGCCTCGGCGCTAGCCTTGGGGCTGGGCTATATGCTGGCTGCGTGGATCGTATCAGGCAAGTTCGGCTCAGTCATTCGTGGTATTCGCGACAACGAGGCACGGGTGCGGTTCCTCGGATATTCGGTCGAGGTCTACAAGCTGGCCGTGTTCACTTTGACAGGCTGTATTGCTGCCATCGCGGGGGCGCTCTATTACCCACAGGCGGGCATCATCAACCCCGAAGAAATGGCGCCCATCGCGTCGATCTATCTGGCCGTTTGGGTTGCCATCGGCGGGCGTGGTCGACTGTACGGCGCGGTCATAGGTGCAGCTTTCGTCAGCCTGCTGAGCACGTGGTTCACCGGCGGGCAGGCCCCCGATATCCCGTTAGGCTTTTATACGATCAAATGGGTCGACTGGTGGCAGGTCCTGCTGGGCGTGTCATTTGTGCTAGTCACTCTGTTCGCCCCGCAGGGCATCGGAGGCCTTTTCGATCTCTGGACCAATCGCCGCGCGCCGCAGCGCCACGGTGCGGACCTTGGGCCTGACGATGGGGCGCTGCGCGAGAAGGAGGCCACCGAATGAGCACTTTGTTAGAAGTCAGTGGTGTATCTGTCACGTTCGACGGTTTTCGTGCCATCAACAACCTGTCGTTCCAGATTGGTAATGCGGAACTTCGTGCCGTGATTGGGCCCAATGGGGCAGGCAAGACGACTTTCATGGACATCGTCACCGGCAAGACCCGACCCGACGACGGCCACGTGATCTGGGGCGAGAAATCCATATCGTTGCTACGAATGAGCGAGGCGAAAATTGCACAGATAGGCATCGGCAGGAAATTTCAGAAACCGACAGTGTTCGAAGACCAGACTGTGCAGGAAAACCTGCTGATGGCTCTTAAAAACAAGCGCGGTTGGCTCGGGGTTCTGTTTTATCGTCCGTCAGCGGAGGATCTGAAGCAGGTTGAGGAGTTGGCTGCAGAGATCGGGCTGAAGGAGGAGTTGAATCGCAAATCCGGTGAACTCAGCCACGGTCAGAAGCAGTGGTTGGAAATAGGGATGTTATTGGCACAAGAACCCCGCCTGTTGCTGGTCGACGAACCTGCCGCCGGGATGACGCCACAAGAACGCGAACATACGACCGACCTGCTGGTGCAGGCCGCCAAGACCCGCGCCGTGGTTGTGGTGGAACACGACATGGAATTTGTCCGCCGCCTGAACTGCAAGGTCACGGTCCTACACGAAGGATCGGTTTTGGCAGAGGGTTCACTGGATCACGTCACTTCAAATCAAGACGTCATCGACGTTTATCTAGGACGCTAAGCGATGCTGAAACTGACCAACCTGACCCTGCATTATGGGCATTCGCAAATCCTTAACGGCATTTCGATGGAGGCCGCGACCGGAGAGGTGACTTGCGTGATGGGAACCAATGGTGTTGGGAAAACCAGCTTGATGAAAGCGATATCGGGAACGCATCCACGCTCGGGTGGTGACATCTCGCTGAACGGAGAAAGCTTACCCCGATTATCCGCACACCAGATGGCATGGAAAGGCGTCGCCTATGTTCCGCAGGGTCGGGAAATATTTCCATTGCTCTCGGTACGTGAAAACCTGGAAACCGGTTTTGCTTGTCTGCCATCTGACGAACACTTCATCCCGGATGAGATTTTTGATTTGTTCCCTGTCCTCAAGAAGATGCACAACCGTCGCGGGGGTGATCTTTCCGGCGGGCAACAGCAGCAACTTGCGATTGCGCGCGCGCTGATTACAAAGCCCAGGCTTTTGCTGTTGGACGAACCCACAGAAGGCATTCAGCCCAACATCATCCAACAAATAGGTGAGGTGATACGGCATCTGAGAACAAGCGGCGAAATGGCAATTGTCCTAGTCGAACAGTATTTCGATTTTGCATATGATCTTGCCGACCGTCTTGTCGTGCTGCGCAGGGGCGAAGTCATTGCAAACGATATCCGCGCAAATCTGACTCGTGATGAGGCTTTGCAGGCCGTATCAGTTTAGAACTTAATGCGGCCGTTCAGTATCGTCGTAGCCCAGTTTACCAATATGGATGCTGAGCATTTGCTAAGAAAAGCAGGCGCGTTGTCGGGGGCAATTAGATCAGTTGCCGCCCTGAACGATTGCATCAAAGCGATCAAACCGATTGCTTGCGGTCTTCCAGAACAAGATCGCTACATTTCTCACCAATCATGATCGAGGGTGCATTGGTATTCCCGCTGATGATGTCAGGCATGATCGAGGCGTCTGCTACGCGCAAACCGGCAATCCCGTGAACGCGAAGTCGCGGATCCACCACCGCCATGTCATCGATACCCATTTTGCAGGTCGACGTCGGGTGGTAAATTGTCTGAGCCAAATCGCGTGCCGTTTCAAGGTGTTCTTCGTCTGTTTCGACCCGACCTTCGGGAACATGTTCGCGCACAATGAAAGGCGACAGCGCCTTGGTTTTAGTCATGGCGCGCGCGAATTTGACGGCACGGATCGCGCAGAGTTGGTCTGCTGTCGCGGACAGATAGTTTGGCACAATTTTCGGATAAACATGCGCGTCCGGAGACGAGACGTGAATATGACCCCGGCTTTCGGGGCGTAGCTGACAAACGGAGGATGTGAAACCCGAGAACGGATGCATTTCAATCCCGGGCTTGTCGGCCGAAAGTGGTTGGAAATGGAATTGAATGTCTGGAGTGTCCAGCCCTTCCATCGACTTGGCAAATATAGCGACCTGAGACGCGCCAAGGCTCATCGGCCCCGTCCGGCGCAGGGCGTATTCGATGCCGATACCTGCACGGTTGATCAAGTTGTTGATCGCATCATTCAAGGTCGGCACGTTGACTTCGTAAACCAGTCGTATCTGCAGGTGATCTTGGAGGTTCTCGCCGACACCTAGCAGTTCATGGCGGGTCTCGATCCCAGCTGCTTGCAACACCTCGGGGTTGCCAATGCCCGAGATTTCAAGAAGTTGCGGTGAGCCGATTGCCCCGGCCGACAAAATGACTTCTCCACCCGGATTCAGCAATGCCTTCTGCGGGGTGCCTTTCCGGTCATAGGCAATGCCTGTCACAGTCCGGGGTTCATCGGTCGCGAATAACAAACCCTTTGCGTGGGCGTGGGTTTCGATGTCGAGGTTGTTCCGGCTGTCCTTGATTGGCGTCAAAAATGCTTTGGCCGATGAGCAACGGAATCCACCCTTTGCTGTTTGATGAAAATACCCCGCGCCCTCTTGAGTGTTCCCGTTATAATCGTCGGTTCGTGGCACACCCATTTCGACTGCGGCATCGATGAACGCTTCTGAGATCTTGGATTTGGCGCGGATCAGCGAAACGGCCAGTTCGCCGTCCTTGCCATGTAGGTCAGAGTCGGATTCTTCGTGGCTTTCTGATCGCTTGAACAGTGGTAACACGTCATCCCAGGACCAACCGGTGTTACCCATTTGGGCCCAACGGCTATAGTCCTCCTTCTGCCCGCGTACATAGAGCAACCCATTGATCGAGGACGAACCGCCCAACACTTTGCCGCGCGGCCAATCAAGCGAGCGATTGTTCAAGCCGGGATCGGGTTCAGACTTATAGCACCAGTCCGTTTTGGGATTGTGGAGCGTTTTGAAATATCCAACCGGAATATGGATCCAGGGGTTCAAATCTCTACCGCCTGCTTCCAGTAGCAAGACACGGATATTGGGATCGGCAGACAGCCTGTTCGCGATCACGCATCCGGCAGAACCTGCACCTACGATGATGTAGTCATACGACATTTCTGAAACCGAATTTTTGGCAGTGGGAGCGTTGAGAGAAACGCAGGTTTTCTGCGAGGCGAGACCGTATTCGACACTTTAGTCTGTGAATGGAAAAGCCTAAGAAGACAGAAGCGCCCGTTATCTCCATTTCGGTCCCTCATCATTTGAGTCGAAAAACATCTATACAATTTGAGTCTTTTAAGCTAGCTTTTTTGATACTAAACGTCTCATTTTTTGCTATCAGGGAGGTAAGCAATGGAGATCGGTAAGAAACTGAGCGGTATTTCGCGTCGGGATTTTTTCCGGGTCGCAGGCCGCTATGGCATGAGTTCCACTTTGTTGGCGGCAGGAGGTTTCGGGGGCGCGATGAGCCTCGCAAATCTGGCTCAAGCTGCTGAATCAACTTACGAAAAACGGTTCTCGAAAGAAGCCAAGCACACGCTGAAATTTGGTGCCTCGGGCTTCAACACACGAAATCTGCTCATCGAGCGTGCCGGTGCGATCGAATTCGCGCGTGATCTTGAAGAACGCACTGACGGAGAGATTCGCATTGAGTTCATTGGCGACAACCAGATCTGCGGCCAGCTGAGCTGTGTTGAGAAAACCCAGCAGGGTATCGTCGACATCTACGCAGCCTCGACGCAGAACTCAGCCGGTGGCGCGCCGTATCTGAACGTCTTGGACTACGCTTATATGTTCCCCAGCCGCGCGGCTCAGTATCACTTCTTCTATAGCCCCGAAAGCCAGCGCATTCTGCGCGAGCCTTTGGAAAAACGGCACGGGCTGAAGTTCCTGTTTACGCACTGTGAACTGCGTGGCCTGCAGATGGGTTCGACATTCTCTGACAAGCCGACGGTCACCAAGCTGGAAGAGCTGTTCGGCACGAAAAACCGCGTGACAGGGACACAGCTTGGCCGCATTGCAATGCAGCTGCTGAACCTGAACCCGGTGCCCGTGGCTTGGGAAGAGACACTGGACGCACTGAAAACCGGTTTGATTGATGGTGCAGAAACCTGGGCCTCGGCCGTGGCATATGCCAACATGGCGCCTGTTGTGTCACAATCTGTGAACCTCAAGTTCTTCTGCGGAACCGAACATACGTCAATGTCGGCCAAAGTCTTTGATGGGCTGAGCGGTGAATTGCAGGATGCGGTTATGGAATCCTCATATTTCACGCAAGCTCTGATTCAGGGCGCAAACGAAGCGGCGCTGTTGAATACAGTTGGTTTCTCGGAGCCGCAGCTTCCGGATACGATCTTCGCTGAAAACGGCGTACGTCCGGCCTTCCTGCCGGATGATCAGATCAAACTGGCCGAAGAAATGTGCGCTCCGAATTACAATCCAGAACCTTGGGCACAGTGGCGTGAGCGTCTGAACAAATGGGCTGGTGGCATCGATACCTACCAGGAAATCTACGACATTGCGCGAGAAATCCCTGCAGATACACTGCCGGAAAACGTCGAACCGCGCCGTTGGTGGAAGTCCTAAGATAGCGGATAATTTGGGCGGTCTTGGATCAGGACCGCCCGAATTAACACAAGAAGACGAGATGGGAGGGAAGGTGCAATGTCTCTTTGGGCAGACATCGGTACGATTTTTGGTGCATTTCTGAGTCAGGATTCGTTTGAGATTCAATCC
Source organism: Ruegeria sp. CE9 (assembly GCF_056537425.1). Lineage (NCBI taxonomy): Bacteria > Pseudomonadati > Pseudomonadota > Alphaproteobacteria > Rhodobacterales > Roseobacteraceae > Ruegeria > Ruegeria sp. CE9. The sequence continues at coordinate 112,209 of NZ_JBQFRO010000005.1, forward strand.
GCCTTACAATCAAATGCTGCCTGGGTGGTCGGTGCGGTGGTTGCTGCGATCGGCGGACTTGCAGTGTTGGCTCTGTATCGTGCCTCACCATTCATCGAGCGCCACCTTGAGCGATCGGTGATGGTCTATTCCTATCTGGCCATCGCACTGATCATCTTTTGGGGGGTCATTGATCGCTTTGTCTTTAATGACCAAGAGCCTTGGTCCACCACAATTCCTCCGCTTCTGTTCATGGTCATGGCTTGGTTTGGGGCGTCTTACAACGTAAGACTGCGCACGCACCTTAGCTTCAGTGAATTTCGCACCGCCATGCCGCGCGGCGGGCAATTGGCATGTCTGTTCCTGGACGCGATATTATGGTTCATCTTCGCCGTCATTATCATCGTTACGACCTCACGTTTGGTGGCCCTTTCGGCCTCAAACTTTCAGATCGTTCTGGGCACCGACAATGTCATGCAGTGGTGGTTTTTGCTGGCCGCGCCGTTGTCGTTTTTTCTGATGGTAGGGCGTGTGTTCCAGAACCTCGCGGATGATCTTCACAATTGGAGAACGGGCGAACCGCTCATCAAACAAGCTGTGATTGGGGCAGACTGATGGCAGATGGAACTTTGGTTACGCTGATCTCTTTAGGGGTCACCTTTTTATTCATGCTGGGGGTCCCAGTCTTCCTGGTCATTGGGTACTGGGTGATTGGCTGCTCGTTCGTTCTGGGCCTGACGCTGGACAATATGGGCGCGGAGTTGTTGAACGTGTTCAACAAGGGCTTTGCCCTGCTTGCAATGCCGCTGTTCATCCTGACCGGCGACCTGATCAACAAATCCGGTATCGCGCGGCGACTGAGCGATTTCGCCTATGCCTGTCTTGGCTGGATACGCGGCGGCTTGGCAATGGCGTCGCTGGGGGCCTGCGGTCTGTTCGCTGCAATCTCGGGGTCAAACTCTGCTACTACAGCGACGATCGGATCGATGTTGCACCCCGAGATGGTCAAGGGTGGTTATGATGAGAGGTTCAGTGCAGCGACAGCGGCTGCAGGTGGTACCGTGGGGATCATCATCCCGCCTTCGATTATCTTCATCGTTTACGGGTTCCTCATGAACCTGCCGATTTCCGAATTATTCGTGGCTGGCATTTTGCCTGGGGCACTGATGGTCATGGGTATGCAACTGGCATGCTGGATCATCTGCCGCATGAATGGCTGGGGCCACCTGATCCCGCTGCAACTGAACCGCATTCTGAAAACCGCATTCGGTGCATGGCTGGGTTTCTTCGCCATCGGTCTGGTTTTGTGGGGAATCTACACGGGCAAATTCTCACCGACCGAGGCGGCTGGTGTAACCGTCGGGTTCTGTGTCATTGCCGGTCTGGTCAGCTATCCGATCAACCGGATCATGGGCGCGCGGAACGACATTCCACCAACCGAGAAAAGCTTTGCCGAGATGTTCGTGGTCGAAGGGTTTACTATCCCCGAGATACCCTCGATCGTTATCCGTTCGGCTCAGATCACCGGCATTCTCGCACCGCTGATTGCCGTATCGGTGGTGATGCAGCAAATCCTGTCTCTGCTTGGTGCACAGCAAACAATTGGGGATTTCGTAACGTCGATGGGCGGATACTATGCTGTTCTGTTCACGTCGATGGTGATTGTCTTCTTTTCAGGCATGGTGCTTGAGAGCCTTCCGGTGACCATCATCCTTGCTCCGATCCTTGCACCAATTGCGGCCTCGGTCGGGATTGATCCGATCCATTTCTCGGTGATCTTCCTTGTGGGGGCATCCATCGGCTTTATCACGCCACCTTATGGTCTGAACCTCTATGTCGCTTCTGGCGTAACCGGAGTGCCGTATTTCCGACTGTTGCGGTATACGGTTCCTTATCTGGCTGCGTTGCTGTCCGTCTGGATAATGGTTTCGCTGGTACCCGATCTGGCCTTGATCCTGCTGCCAAATAACTAGAATGTGGCAGGATGGCCGAGCTAGATGCACAAGACAAAGAAACACAGATCCCGACAAACCTGCGCCTGTTGCTGATCCTGGAAGAGGTCGCAAAACGTGGCGCAGCCGTCAAACCGTCAGACCTGATTGATGCATTGGGTCTGGCGAAACCAACCGTACATCGGTTGCTGCAGACAGCCGAAGCCGAGGGTTTCCTCCAACGCGATCTGGACGGGCGTTCATATGGTCCAGGCCGACGTTTGCGACAGCTTGCGGTTAACACCATCTCGACCGAGCATCTTCGTATTGCACGTTTGGCGATCTTGCGCAGTGTCGCTGACGAAGTCGGCGAGACCTGCAACCTGGCGATCCCGGACCGGGAAGGAATGATCTATCTCGACAGGGTCGAGACCAAGTGGCCGCTCAGAATCCAGCTGCCGATCGGCACTCAGGTACCGTTTCATTGTACAGCCAGCGGCAAGATGTACTTATCTACATTAAGGCCAAAGACATTGAACGGCTTTTTGTCCGCAGGACGGCTTACCCCCCAGACAGAGCGCAGTTTGACAGATCCCGAAGCCCTGCGAGCCGAGCTAAGACAAGTCCTTGCGAATTCCTATTCAACGGATGACGAGGAATTCATGCCTGGTATGGTCGCAATCGCCGTACCGGTTTTGGACGGGCATGACCGATTGGCAGCAACGCTTTCTATTCATGCACCGGTACAACGTCACTCTGTCGAAAGCTTGTTGACGCATCTAGAACTGCTACGAGACGGTGCTGAGAAATTATCCAATATCATCGTCAGCTGATTTTTTTTGATGAGCTTTTTGAGCGACGCTCACTGAACTTTAAAGTGCCGATCTGGCATCCGCCTGCGACGGGATGAATTTGATTCAACCCGATCGTGAGGTTTTCATTTTTGGATTCGCGCCGCTGCTGAAACAAGGATGGGAAAAGGAGAAATCGCGATGCGGACAGGTGGACAGGTTCTGATCGACATGCTGAGGATTAACGGCGTCGAAGCCATTTTCGGCGTTCCCGGCGAAAGCTATTTGGCCGCGTTGGATGCGCTGCATGATTGCTCGAATACGTTGAAATACTATACCACCCGGCAAGAAGGTGGCGCGGCATTCATGGCGGCGGCCTATTCGGATGCCACCGGCAAACCCGGGGTGTGTTTCGTTACACGTGGGCCGGGGGTCACCAACGCCTCAATTGGGGTGCACACTGCACAGCAGGGCTCGACCCCTCTGATTCTGCTGATCGGCCAAATCCCACGCGCGCATCGCGATAAGGAAGCGTTTCAAGAGGTCGATTACCGCCGCTTTCTGGGCCATATGGTCAAATGGGTGGCCGAAATCGATGACCCGGCCCGCATCCCTGAATATGTGAACCGCGCATTCCGCACGGCGCTGTCCGGTCGTCCCGGGCCAGTGGCACTAGCGTTGCCCGAGGATATGCTGGCTGAATTGACCGACACCGCCGATCTACCGCAGGTGAAACTGACCCCCACAGCGCCTACGCATGCGGACTTAGAACAAGTGATCGAGCTTCTCGCCAAGGCAGAGCGCCCGCTGTTGCTGTTGGGCGGGACTTGTTGGACCAAAGAAGGGCAGGCTGCTGCAATTCGGTTTGCCGAAGATCACGGGCTTCCAGTTGCAGTTGGTTTCCGTCGTCAGGGTCTATTTCCACATGATCATCCGAACTACATCGGCAACTTGGGATTTGGTGGCAACCCAATGCCGAACGCGTATGCAAAAACCGCTGATCTGGTAATTGCGTTGGGTGCACGGTTGAATGACGGTACTACGCTGAAGTTCAGCCTCATCAATTCTCCGCAACCGAATTGCGAATTGATCCATATTCTACCGGGGGCCGAGGATTTGGGGCGGCTGTATCAAGCCGATCTTCCAATATTGGCTGATCCGAGCGAGGCGGCGAAATCTCTGGCACTGCTACCGGTTGCAAAGCGTCATTCCACTGCAGATGCACGTGCCGAATATGAGGCGATGCGTGATCTGCCAGTACAGCGTGGCCCAGTAGACATGGCCGAAGTGATGCGCGTTATCAACACCACCTTGCCACCCGAGACGACGATGACCACCGGCGCAGGCAATGCCGCCGACTGGCCCAATATCCACTATCACTATCGTCAGTTTCTGGGCGCTCTGGCTCCGATCTCGGGTGCGATGGGGATGGGTGTACCAGCGGCTGTTGCGGCAAAGGTTGCGCGCCCTTTCGCGCCAGCCGTCTATATTGCCGGGGATGGTGATTTTCTTATGAACGGGCAAGAGTTGGCGACGGCAGTGCAATACGGGCTCGATCCGGTTTTCATCATTGTCGACAACGGCATGTATGGCACCATTCGTGGAAATCAGGAACGCAAGCACCCCGGTCGTGTTTCCGGCACTAGGTTGAAGAACCCCGATTTTTCGGTTGTGGCGCAGGGCTATGGCGCACATGGTGAACGGGTGGAAACCACTGCTGAATTTGCCCCTGCCTTGGAACGCGCTTTGACTTCGGGCAAAGCGTCGGTCATCCACATTCTTGTTGGGCCCGAGAGCCTGGGTCCAAATCAAACACTAGCTGATCTTGCGGAGGCGTCGTGATGCTGTCTCAACTGGTTGATGCGTTGCCACCATCACCGATCATTGGTGTGTTCAACAAAGCGTTTGAAATGCGCCAGTCCGGTGCTGACCTCATAGACTTCTCGGTTGGTGAGCCAGATTTTGACACACCTGCCCATATTTGCGAGGCTGGAATCGCGGCGATCCGTGCCGGGGATACGCGTTACACTCCGACCGATGGCAAAGGGTCCGTAAAGGCAGCTGTGATCGAGAAGTTTCAACGCGACAATGGACTGACCTTTGCACCTTCTGAAATCATCGTGTGCTCCGGGGCCAAACCGCTATTAGCTGCAGCCATTCAGGCGGTATTGAATCCGGGGGATGAGATGATTTTGCCAGTACCGCTCTGGGCATCTCATGTTGGAATGGTGCAGGCCGTGGGTGGAACGCCAATGCTGGTGGATACGGCAGAAACATCGTTCAAATTGACCCCCTCGGCGCTGGAAGAGGCGATAACACCCAAGACCCGGCTTTTGATGATCTGCTCTCCGTCCAATCCGACCGGAGCGGTTTATTCGGCGGTTGAGCTGGAAGCCTTGGCAGCAGTTCTGCGGCGGCATCCTCAGGTCAACGTCATCTCGGATGATCTCTATGAGCATATTATTTTCGACGGGGCAGAATTCGCGACTCTGGCGGCCGTAGCACCCGATCTGCGTGACCGGATTCTTACCGTCAATGGTGTTTCAAAATCTTATGCAATGACCGGCTGGCGAATTGGATTTGCGGGCGGTCCCAATTGGTGGACCGCAGGTATCCGGAGTCTGTTCAGCCAGACCAATGGTGGACCGTGTTCCATCAGTCAGGCAGCAACGGTTGCTGCGCTGACGGGACCGCAGGACTTTCTGAAACAGTGGTGTGATACCTATCAACGCCGTCGCGATATTGCATTTACCGAGTTATCTGAAATCGAAGGTCTGGCTACGCAAACACCGGGGGGCGCGTTCTATCTTATGCCAAATTGTGGCGCGTTGCTGGGCCGCACTACGCCTGACGGTCATAAACTTAAAAGTTCGACTGACTTTGCGGCCTATCTGCTGGAACATGGCGCAGTTGTAGTACCCGGACCGGGCTTCTCGTGCGATCCGTTCTTCCGCATGTCGATCGCAACGTCCGAGGCGAACATCGTCGAAGGGATCAAACGTATGAAATCTGCTGTGGAGAGGTTGGTCTGATGGCCCCAAAGTTTGATCAGTTCGCATCTGAATTGACCTACGGAGATCTGCCAGAAGCCGCCTTGTGGAATCTGCGTCGGTCCTTTGTCGATACAATGGGTGTCGCGGCTGTCGGGTCGACGACCGAACTGTCAGGCATTGCACGCCGTGTTGCACCCATGATTTTTGGCTCTGGCACATCCGGGTCGGCAAAAATGCTGATGGATGGGCGCGGGGTCAGCCCTGTTGGCGCGGCCATGGCGGGGGCATTCACCGTTGACAGTATCGACGCCCATGACGGTACGACGCCATGTAAGGGGCATGCAGGATCGGCTGTTTTTCCCGCGCTGATCGCCATGACGCAGGCACATGGCGCAAATATTGACGGTAAGCGGTTCGCTGAACTGCTGGCGACAGCTTATGAGGTTTCGTATCGCGCGGGGCTTGTTCAGCATGCTACCTGCGCCGACTATCACACCTCGGGTGCCTGGACTGCGGTGGGAGTCGCCGCAGCGGGTGCCAAGCTTTTGGGCGGCGATGCAGATCAAATCCGGCAAGCAGCCGGGATTGGGGAATATCACGGCCCGCGCAGCCAGATGATGCGTTGCATTGATCACCCGACCATGTTGCGTGACGGAGTTGGCTGGGGTGCGCCATCCGGTGTGACAGCCGCTTATCTGGCGATGGAAGGGTTTACCGGTGCCCCGGCGCTGACATGCGAGAGCGAGCAGGGGGCCGAATACTGGGCTGATCTTGGCGCCGGTTGGCGACTGATTGACCACACGCATTATAAGGCCTACCCCTGCTGCCGTTGGGCCCATCCCTCGTTGGATTCCGTTCGGGACATGATGCAGCAACACGGCTTCACCCACGAGCAAGTGGATAGTGTTGAGATCCGCACATTCCACTATGCCACACGCCTAGCCGGGCGTGAGCCACAAAACCCCGATGAATTCAGCTATGCGATCGCATTCCCCGTCGCCGCAATGATTGTTCGGGGCCAGGTCGGTGTCGAAGAGCTAAGCAAACAAGCACTTCAAGACCCGGACATCTTGCGCGTCAGCCGCTCTATCAAGCTGATCGACGACCCTGAGATGACCCGCATCAGCACCGAAAAACGCTGGGCTCAGGTGACGATCACGTTAAAGGACGGCCGCAAGATTGAGGGCGCTCCGCGCACACCTCGCGGAGATGCCGATATGCCGCTAAGTGATCAGCAGATCACGGACAAATTCTACCTTTTGGCTGAACCAGTTCTGGGCAGCGCGCGGGCCCGGGAAATTCACGAATTATCCTCTGGATTCGATCATCTGAGCATATCCGAACTGCGGCATCTGCTGGATCTTTGCACCAATAGCACATGAGCCCTAAGGACTGGGATGGGTGGATAAACTGCATTAGTCTTTACGCAATACGCGTTTCCGGAGATACAGATGTCACGCAAGATCCCGCCCTTTGCCGCAATCCGGGCGTTTGAGGCTGTTGTCCGCTTGGGCCGCAATGTGGAAGCTGCTCAAGAACTGAACATCAGCGCCTCGGCCGTTAGCCATCAGATACGGTCGCTGGAAGCATTTGTTGGTGCGCCGCTTTTGAAACGCCGCGCAAACCAGACCGCAGAATTGACCGAAGAAGGCAAAGTGATCTTCGAACCCGTCCGTCAGGCGCTGGACACGCTTGATGAGACATTTGCCCGATATACCGCTGACAAAAACGACCAGACGGTTTCGGTCCACATGTTCCAGTCACTCGCCAACATGTGGTTTATCCCGAAACTGCCGCATCTGCGCGAAGCCGCACCAGAAGTAACGGTTAACGTTGTCACCATGCCCGAGGAAATCTCGCTCAGCGGCAGCGAAGTTGATATGGCCATCGTCTTTGCAGACAAGCCTCCGCAAGACGCCCGGTGTATCAAACTGTTTGATGAAGTGATTCAGCCGGTTTGTTCTCCGCAGTATCTCGCCGCAAGGGGATCGGTCCCTCAGCCCGAAGAAATGGTGTCAGAGCCGCTGATCCGAAGCCGACACCACGCAAATGAATGGGATCGATGGTTCTCTGCCGTCGGGTTGAGCCAGGTTTCATGGAAACCGATCGCCGAGATGGATAATCGCTCGAACACATTGCAGGCGGCCCACAGCGGTTTGGGTTGGGCAATGGATCGCCGCCCGTTCGGAGAGGGAAGTCGACGCAAAGGGCAGCTTGTTGCACCGTTCGAGTTGAGCTTGCCAACCGGCAACGCCTATTATCTTCTGACCTCCTACCGCGCAGACGGATCCCGCGCGGTGACCCAGTTCCGCAATTGGCTGCTGCGTATTTGTGCCAAAGAATTCCTGCCCAGCTAACCCTCTGAAAAAATTGTTCTGAGAGGGAGATCGGGCCGCGGTGATCTTGTAAGAACCTAGAGCACCGTGGCAAACTGTGCTGGGCTTATTGATTGGTTTTGGCGCGCTCACTGACCAGAACGGGAAGGTTCTCGTTCCCCAGTTTTGCCCGCAGATTGGTGCGCACAAAGGTAATATGTGCAATCACAGCCGGTAGGAACGGTCCGGTAGACGGCAACGATCTCAGCAGGCAGCAAGGTTGGCAGCTCTGCCAGGGAGCTGGAGTAAGACGATTAATCCAGAACTGAACGATGGGGATGGAACTGTGCAGAAACGGTATCCCGGTTGCCAATTGCGACGTTAGTTTCCTTGCGCGATACTAGATGAAATTAGGATGAAACTCAGCAAAGGATCTCGATCCAACCAAGCGGCTACAGCCGCAATTCTAATTTGGCTGCAAGGTATCCGCTATACGCATAACGGGTTCTCGATAAAACACGGTGCTGTGTTGATAGCGCTCACTATATCATCATCGTGAAACAATCATTTTGAGGTATTCAAATGCTGAACGGTGAATACAAAGCGATGTCGAACGATGAACTCAATCGGGTGATTTTAGAAGCTCATCAGATGCGCAGCGAGCATATCAACTCTTTGGTTTTTAATGGCTTGCACACCTTTGCAAAAGCGTTCCGCCATGTGTTTGGCCGTGCTCAGACAACCTGAGCATCGGCTGTACTTTTTCACATCCTAAACGCTTGATGCGCAATCTGACCCAAGTTGTCGAGGTCGGATGGATATCTGAGCCACAATCACGCGGCTATATTCTTGCTTGGGTCGCCTGACGGTCAAGTGTGATCTCGGCTATTTGGTTTAGTGCCCTTTTTGGGGGAGCTGCGGCAGAGTCTGCGCGCTTACCTTAATTTCCTGCGACACTTATAGTCGCCTCAATCCCCGTCGCGATATCACATTGTCGAGTTCGCCAAAAGCTCAATGCTTTGAGTGAATATCATTCATCAAGAATGGAAAATAATGGAATTGAGCTAAATTTAAGCCCTCCATAAGATGCGCAAAAATGAACTTTGCCGAGGGCGCTCTCATGAGGCGTACAAGAACCAAACGGGGTGTCAAATCAACCACCCCTCAAATGACAGCTCCACCAATTGGTGGACACTTTATGCCGCTGGATGATGCCAAGCTTAGGCATATAACTGATACGGCCTTTGACATTCTGGCTCGGATCGGTGTTTCGGGTGCGCCCAATGATATCCGTGAGTTGGCGCTGGAAAACGGGGCGACCGAACGCGAAGATGGGCGCATAGTCTTCTCGCGCGATCTTGTTGAGGATGTGATTGCAAAGGCCTGTAAACGGGTTGAATTGCCAGGGTTTGTTCGCGACCGGGGCATCGAGGTCGGCGGCGGTCGGGTTCATATCGGGACGGGTGGTGCCGCTGTACAGATATTGGATGCTGCCACGAATTCGTTTCGCGACAGCACCTTGCAGGACCTCTACGATCTGATGCGCATCGTCGACGCAAGTGACAGCATCCATTATTCGTTGCGCCCGGTTGTGGCGCGGGATCTCGAAGACCCGCTGACGCTGGACATCAACACGGCCTTCGCCGCGATGAAGGCAACGTCAAAACCCATCGGCACAAGTTTCTTTGAGCCCGCCAACGTTGCGCCTGTGATCGAGATGTTCGACGAAGCCCTGGGTGGAGAAGGCAGTTTCAAAACTCAGCCTTTCTGTTTTGCTTCGGTTTGCCATGTGGTGCCTCCATTGACGCTGGCCGAGGAAGCCTGTGGCGTGATGCGCGAATGTGTTCGGCTGGGCATGCCGCTGCAAATTTGTTCGGCGGCGCAGGCAGGGGCGACCAGCCCGGCGTCACTGGCGGGGGCCTTGGCGCAAGGTCTGGCAGAGTCGCTGGCGGGTCTTGTTCTGGTCAACATGATGCAGCCGGGTTTCCCCTGTATCCTGGCCTTTCTGCCTTTCATTTCGGATCTTCGGACCGGGGCCATGACCGGCGGTTCTGGTGAAGCCGCGGTCGCAAACGCGGCGGCTGCGCAGTTGTTGCTGAACCTGGGCCTGCCCTCAACCGTTTCCGCAGGGATGACAGATGCCAAGACGGCGGATGCGCAATCCGGATATGAAAAGGGTTACACCATCGCGCTGGCAGCCCAAGGCGGTGCGGACATGATCAATTTGTCGGTGGGAATGCTGGGTTCGATCATGGCTGCCAGCAGGGAAGCTTTGGTGATCGACAACGATATGTGTGGAGCCATCCTGCGCACCGTGCGTGGTGTCGAGATGTTTGAGGGCTCTATTGATCTGGACATGATTGAAGAGGTTGTCACGGGTGAAGGTCACTACTTGGGCACGGCACAGACGCTGGACCTGATGACCAAGGAATATGTCTATCCAACTCTGGGCGATCGCCAAAGCGTCAATGACTGGTTGGAAAGCGGTGCGCAGACGGTTTGGGATCGCGCCATCGCTCGCGTAGCCGAGATCGAGGCTCAACCTGCACCGTCGCACCTGCCCGCTGAAATTGAGGCCGCGCTGCGTGCGCGCCTGCCCATTCATCTGAAAGCCTGAACGTATGAAAAGCCAAGCCAAAGTCGTGATCATCGGAGGCGGCGCCGTTGGTGTGTCGACCCTTTATCACCTCGCCAAAGCAGGTGTGACCGACACCTTGTTGATCGAAAAGAACGAACTGACCAGCGGTTCGACATGGCATGCCGCGGGAAATATCCCGACCTATGCCAACAGCTGGGGCGGAATGCGTGCGGGCAACTATGCGTGGCGGCTGTACAAGGATCTGGCCGACGAAGTCGACTACCCGATCACGTATCGCCACACCGGCGCATTCTGGCCCGCACACACGCCCGAGCGTATGGACCTGTTCCGTCACCTTGTCGGAATCTCCAAGGGCCTGGGATATGACATGGCGATGCTGACCCCGTCCGAAATGGATGACATGCATCCCTATTTCAGCTCGGGTGACAGCATCATCGGGGGGATACTTGACCCTTATGAAGGTGATGTGGACCCTTCGCAACTGACTCAGGCATTGGCCAAGGGGGCTCGGGATCTTGGCGCAACGATTGCGCGGTTCACAAAAGTCACCGGCATTGAGCGTCGTGCCTCGGGTGAGTGGGAGGTTCAGACCGACAAGGGCAATGTGGTCTGTGACATCGTTATCAACGCAGGTGGTTATTACGGCCGTCAGGTGGGTGAGATGGTCGGGCAGAAGCTGCCCGTCGTCACCCTGGAGCACCAGTATCTAGTCACAGAAAGCCTGCCCGAGCTTGAGGCCAATCCCGAGAACTTCCCGCTCGTCCGTGACCCGGACATCATGTATTACTTGCGACGCGAACGGAACGGTCTGCTGCTGGGGTCTTACGGCCATGAAGGCCGCCCTGCATGGTTGGACGGAATGCCTGATTGCTTTGCCAACCAACTCTATCCCGATAGCGTCGATGATATTGCCGAAATCCTTGAGGCCGCGCTGGATCATGTCCCTCTGTTGGGTGAGGCCGGTGTAAGCCGGTTTGTAAACGGCCCGATCCCGTACAGCCCCGATGGCGCACCGCTCTGTGGTCCGGCGTTCGGCTTGCCGAATTTCTACCACGCCTGCTGTTTTCCGGTCGGCATCACGCATTCCGCTGCAGCGGCAAAAACCCTGACCGAATGGATCACCCAAGGTGAAACCGAATGGGATATGTCCTTCTGGGATCCGCGTCGCTTTGGCGAAGAATGGGCAACGTTTGACTATACCGTGAAACGCTCAAGTGAGCTCTATGAGCATCAATATGCCATTCCTTATCCGCACCGCCTGTGGAAAGCAGGCCGCCCGGTTCAGACCACGCCGCTTTATGACACGCTCAAGTCCAAGGGCGCTGTTTTCGGGCAGGTCGCCGGTTGGGAACGCGCCTTTTGGTTCCAAACGGACAGCGTCAAGGATGATGGCCAGCTCAGCTTTCACCACGAGGTCTGGCATGATGCGGTCAAGGCCGAGTGCGAAGGGGTGCGCGACAATGTCGGCGTGATGGATCACGGCGGCTTCACCCGGTACGAGGTCGAAGGTCCGGGTGCGACCGCGTTCCTTGATCAGGTGTTTTGCGGTGCCATGCCATCCGTTGGTCGGGTCAAACTGTCTTACATGCTGACGCCCAAGGGAAAAATCTGGTCCGAAGCCACAATCGCGCGGCTGGATGAGAACAAATACTTGCTGTGCGGCCCGACGCTGGCCGATCAACGCGATCACGACTGGATGTCGCAATTTCTGCCAGATGCCGGCGTCTCTTTGACCCGGGGGTCCGATTTCGACGCGGCACTGATGGTGATGGGCCCGAAATCACGCGACGTGCTGCAACCGTTGACCGACGATGATCTGTCAAAAGACGCCGCGCCGTGGATGTCCGTGCGTGAGATCACGATTGCCGGTGCCCCTGTGATCGCCCTGCGCGTCTCGTATGTGGGTGAGCTGGGATGGGAGCTGCACATGCGCAGCGCCGATCTGGTTTCCGTCTACTCAGCCATCATGGAGCAAGGCGCAGATCACGGTATGGTCGAGTTCGGGTCCTATGGGCTGAACGCTATGCGGCTTGAAAAAGGCTATCACGGCTGGGGCGCGGATTTTGGCATCGAATACACTGCCTTTGACGCGGGACTTGACCGGTTCGTCAGCAAGAAGAAAGACAGTTTTGTTGGGCAAAACGCGTTCCTGACGCAGGCTGAGCAACCGAAAGACTATCACTTTACAGCTTTCGTCTTGGACGGCCACGGAGCTGACGCTCTGTCTTCGGACCCGATCTGCCGCGATGGCAAGCCTGTGGGCTATGTCAGTTCTGGTGGCACCGGGTTCCGGATCGGAAAACGCATTGCCCTTGGGTACCTGACCGAAGCCGCACAGCCCGGCGACGTGTATCAGATCGAGGTGCTGGGCGAGCCGATCAACGCGACGGTGGCGACGGTTCCGTTCTATGACCCGGAAAACGAACGCTTGCGGGGTTGAGAACGATGGCGAAATCCCTACCTAGCGACGTACAGGTCGCCATTATCGGCGGCGGGATTGTCGGCTGTGCCACCGCATACCACCTTGCAAAAGCTGGCTGGTCGGTCGCTTTGCTTGAACGCAAAAAGCTGACCTCGGGCACCACCTGGCATGCGGCTGGATTGGTCAGTGAAACGCAAGGCGTACCGGTCATGTCGGCGCTGGCCAAATATGGCCTTGATCTGATGGAAAGCCTTGAGGATGAGACCGGTCAGAACACCGGCTTCAAGCGCAATGGTTCGATGACTGTTGCGCTGACCGACGCCCGCATGGAGGAGCTGCGCCGCAAGGTCGACTATGCCCATGGTTGCGGGTTGCGCGCGCAAGAGATCAGCCTGTCCGAAGCACAGGATCGCTGGTCGCTGCTGTCGATAGACGGCGCAAAAGGTGCGTTCTGGTTCCCGGGTGACGGCTATACCAACCCGATCGACACGACCATGGCGCTGGCCAAAGGTGCGCGCATGAACGGGGCGCAGATCTTTGAGGATACGAAAGTCACCCGCGTTGTGATGGAACAAGGCCGTGCAATAGGGGTTGAAACCACCGAAGGGCTGGTGCGCGCTGAACATGTTGTCAACGCAACCGGTATGTGGGCGCGCGAGTTTGGTCTGACCCATGGCGTGCAGATTCCACTGCATTACACGAACCACTACTACGTCGTGACTGACCCGATTGAGGGCGTGACCGGTGAATTGCCCGTGCTTCGGGTGATGGACGAATATGCCTACTATAAGGAAGATGCGGGCAAGCTGCTGATTGGCTGTTCCGAACCGAACGCCACCCCGTGGCTGCCGGAAAACGGGTTGCCGGACAGTTTCGAATTTGACGAGCTGCCCTGCGATGAAGAACACCTTTACCCGATCCTGGAAGCCGCCATGGAACGTGTTCCGGTTCTGGCTGAATCGGGTATCCGCAAATTCTTTAATGGGCCCGAGTGCTTTACCCCCGACACCAAACACTATCTGGGACCGGTCCCGGATGTGACTGGGTACTGGGTTGCGGTCGGCTTCAACTCGACCGGGATTCAGAACGGACCCGGGGCGGGCAAAGCGCTGGCCGAATGGATCATGGCCGGTCACATGACCATGGACCTGACCGATGTTGACAGCCGCCGCATCGTACCGGGCCTGAATGCACGCAGCTACACGGCGACCAAGGCGGCGGAAACGCTTGGCCATGCATACGCGATGCACTGGCCCTATCTGCGTAAAATTGAGGCCCGAGGCCTGCGCCGCACACCCTACTACACGCACTTGCGCGACGCAGGCGCGCAGTTCGGCAGCGCCAATGGCTGGGAACGCCCGCTGTATTACGGTCGCGAGATGACCGACGGGTTCGGACGTGAACCGTGGTTCGACGACTGGCAGGCCGAGCATCAGGCGATGCGGTCTGATCTGGGCTGTATTGACCTGACATTTGGCCGGTTCATCGTGGACGGACCGAATGCCGAGGTGCACATGCAGCGGCTTTGCGGGGCCAACATGGCCGTTGATCCCGGCGCGCTGATCTATACGCATATGTTCAACGCGCTAGGCGGGATTGAGGCTGACGTGACTGTCGCGCGCCTGAGCGAAACGCGTTACATGGTGATGGCCTCTGCGGGGGCAGAACCGCAGACTGAGTTTTGGTTGAAGACCCAGTTGGCGAGTACCGCGATTTCGGTGGTCAACGTGACGTCTGCCGAGGCCACACTCGCGCTTATGGGTCCCCGCGCACGGAACTTCCTGGCAGGTTTGACAGATGCCGACCTGTCAAATGACGCGTTCCCGTTTGGATCGTGGCAGACACTGCATGTCGGCCATGCTCCGGTCCGGGCGCAGCGCATTACCTACGTGGGTGAGCTCGGGTGGGAACTACACATCCCTGCAGAATTCGCCCAGCAGGTTTTCGAAACCATAATGGCCGCAGCAAAGCCGCCCCGCCTATGCGGAGGCATGGCGGTAGACTCCTGCCGGATCGAAAAAGGCTTCCGCCACTGGGGGCATGATATCGGCCCCTTTGATAGCCCTGTCGACAGCGGGCTGACTTTCGCGTGTGATTTCTCGACGGATTTCACCGGCAGAGAAGCGATCGAAGCGCGTAAATCGGCTGGTGCTGCCAGCCGTTTGCTCAGCTTCCGCCTTGAAGACCCAGATGCACTGGTCTTTGGAAAAGAACCCATTCTTTTCGGAGATCAAATTGTCGGACGCCTGACTTCGGCCAGCTATGGTTGGGCTGTTGGTGGCGCGATTGGCATGGGTTACATTACGCGACCCGAAGGTATGTCACTTAGCGAACTCGCCGCGTGTCGTTATCAGATCAAAGTGGTTGGTCGGTCGGTGACTGCACAGGCAAGCCTGCGTGCGCTTTATGATCCTGACAATTCCAGAATGCGGAATTGACCCGCAGATCATGAAATGCAGGGCAGGGCGGAGCTCAGGCTCCGCTCTGCTCTATATGAGGTGAGACGCCAAATTGTCGTCGATAAAGTCGAGAGAAATGACTGGCGGTAGCGAACCCGCAAGCTAATGCCACATCAATGACACGCATATCAGTTTGTTGTAGCAGCCTGCGCGCCCGGTACAGCCTGAGCTCGGTCATATAGTTCTTGGGCGTGCTGCCAACATATCGCGCAAAGAGCCGTTCAAGCTGTCGCGTTGAAATGCCGACCTCATCGGCGATCATCGATGTTGGCAAAGGGTTTTCCAGACTGTCCTGCATGACCGCCACAGCCTTAGAAAGTTTCTTGTTCCGATGCGGCAATCGGCAAAGATCAGTCATAGTTTGGCGGCTGTTACCTGGCCGCATCGAAGAACACAAAAGGTGATCAGCGACCTGATTTGAGGTTTGCGTGTCAGACCTTTCGCGGATCAAAGCTGAAAACAGATCGAGCGTCGCGGCGCCACCACCACATGAGATGATGTTGCTTTCATCTTCATAAATCGTGCAAACAGGGTCCAGTTTCTGGAAACTCTCCTGAATCACGGGCTGCAAACGCCAGTGTGTGCTGATCCGTCCTTTGTCCATTAGACCAATTCGGACCAGGAACAAAGCACCGCCCCCCAAGCCGCACAAGCGCGCTCCAGTCCGCTTCGCCTTGCGCACCCACGCTGCGACTTTTTCGGAGGGCGCTGCCCGCAGCGAATCCAACGGCCCGCAAATCACGATGCAATCGTCCCGGCGCACTTCAGGCAGTGCGCTTTCAACCGCGACCATCATCCCCGACGAGGACTGAACCGGATCGCTGTTTTCGCTAACGATAGCCCAATGAAAGATTGGCTCGTCTCTGGCGGTGTTGGCAGCGGACAGCGAGTCAATGCCAGCCCCCAGATCCAACGCCGAGAAGCCGGGCATCACCACGAAGACGAACCGATGCCTGATGGCTCGATTATCCTCGGTGGCGATGTAGTCTTCTTGTGAACGAACCAATCCCATCAGAATGAACTGCCCAGCCTTAAATCAGCCATCAGGGCCCAGCACTTTGATCGCACCCAGAAGGCGGGCGATCTCTTGCTCGGTGTTGTAGTGACAGAACGAGATACGGATACAATCAGGCAGACCCAAAGGATCAAGCACGTTGCCAGAGTAATGATCCGCCTTGCGCGTATGTGTTCGGATGCCCTGCTGGTTCAAAATCTCGACTACATCTTCCGAGGCTTTACCATCGACTACAATCGACACCAGTCCCTCGCGCGCGGGATTGTCGCAACCGGCCAGGATGGTGACATGCGCCATATCGCGCAGCCCGGGCAAGTTGCCGGTGCCGTTGATCGCCGCGTTCGTCAGATGCGTTTCATAGGCGTGGATCGCACGGCCTGCGGCCTCGATACGTTTTCTTGGGTCGGTCTCATCCGAAACCTCACCGCCCAGCCAGTCGAAATAGGACACCACGTCCGAAACAGTTGCATAGGACCCGGTATCGCGGGTGCCGAATTCCCACCCCGCTACAGGGGCATTGATCAGCATGTCGTGCGGTGTGATACTTAGCCGATCAGAAATCCAGGCGATGCCATACCCGTGGCGTGAGAACACCTTGTAAGGTGAGATCGCATAGCCATCGACATTGTAGGCGTCCAAATCCAGCTGCCCATGGGCGGCGTGCTGAATACCGTCAACGATGATCATGCAATCCGGGGCCACGGCCCGGATCGCAGCCGAAATGGCTGCAACATCCATGCCCATACCGGTCACGGGAGACGCATGCAGGATTGTCGCCACCGCTACATCCGGGGTCATCAAGGCGGCGTAGTCTGCGGCGGTGACGAGTCCGATTTCGTCATTATGCACAACGTTCACATACTCCAACCCAGCAATCTCGGCCCAACGCTGTGCAGCCGAACGTGTGGCTGGATGTTCGATCGAAGAGCCGATGACCTTGGCACCCTTCGGCGCAGCTAGGCAAGCGGTGCGGATCATGCGAAACAGCAATTCGGTGCCGCTCTCGCCCGCAAAGAACTGCCCGCTCGTGGCATTCATGAAAACGGCCAGATCTTGCTTGGCTTTGTTGATCACATTCTGTGTACCCTGACCCGCAGGGTTGATACGCCCCGGATTGTCTGGGATCGCCGCATAAAAGGCCGAGGTTTCGGCGACGGACTTCAACGTGAGCGCCCCACCGGCATTTTCAAAAAAGATACGCTCACCCTGAAAGGGGCAAGTGTCGACATGGGCGAACCGGTCGCGGATGGCGTCGATAAGGGCAGGATTATCTTGGATCATTGGTCAGTCCTGTAAGTTGTCAGAGCGCGCGGCTCACGATCGTGCGGCAAAGCTCGGCCACCGCGATATGACTTTGGCGGGGAAAGCCGTCGACACTGTCATCGACGATCCCGTGGGTTGAATTGATCAGGCCGTTTGCGACCATCGTGTCCAGCAACAACGCCTCGCGTTCGGGCGTATGCAGAAGTTTTGTGTTCCCTGCACGCGCGGCCATTGCCGCAACAATCGCCGTGCAGCCCCAATTCGAACAGGCGGCCGTGACCAGAACATCGCAGCTGGTAACCGCGCCAATTCCGCCACCGCATCTGCATTGGCACTTATCACCGTAGGGCACGTACGCCTTTACGTGATCTGCGACCTTGCCCATGCCGATCTCATTGCCACCATCACCGACAGCAACGACAGGAATGCCGCGTTCCAGCGCCAGATCGAACAGAATGTCGACACGCGCACGCCCCATGCCATAGTCGATCCCACGCATGGAGTGGTAAACGCCGAATTCGTTCCGTCCGACCCGCTCGGTTGAGAACAATAGGTCGGGGTTCAACTCAGTAAGCAGTGTTTCGGCCTGTTCCCGACCGCCTTCGTCATCCGTGGCGTAGGGCAACATCACAATCGTGGCGAGGCTTTTGTCAGCCTTGGCAATCTGGGCTTGCTCCAGCGTGACGGGAAATAGCCCTGCCGCCTGACAGGTGCTTTGAATGGCAGGCAGAAGCGTTTCTTCACACAGCATCACGCAGGTTACGTTACGGGCCAGAACCAGCGCCCTTGCGATCGCCGCCGCGCCCGAGGGCCCGTCATTTTCGCCCAACTGGGGCGTTATCCAGGCGCGTGAAACCGATCCGGTGGTCAACACCACCGTCCCGTCCTCGGGTACCGCCATCAGCGCGTCCGCTGCTGCACCGACCAGCGAACCGCCCTGCAAGGCGCGGGCTGCTTCGAACAGGTGTTCGACCCCACGCTCGCCCATGTCAATGTTCACCAGCTGGTCCAGCCGGTTGTCCAGCCTTGTGATCAGAGCCGTATCGGCCATTCAAACTTCTCCAAACAGCGTTGCCGCTGCCCACTGCTTGTCATTCAGGTGGGCTGCAGTCTTTCGCATTGCCGACATTAAGCAGTCTGCCACCGCCATAGCGCCCCCAGCGCGGGCCACTGCGCCCGAGGTTGGCTTTAGGCGGATCGACACGCGCCCGCCCGGTTGGCCATGAGTGTTGACTGTCACGATCCCCTTGTCCCGAAGCATGAGCATCCCAATCGCGGCGGTTACTTCGGCGGGCACCAGGTCGGTGCTATTCGTGCCGGCCATCGCCAGTACGGTCTCTAAAACGTCCTGCTCATCGATCTTTGGTCCTAGCGCCGAGCGTGTGACGCAACCCGCGCCCAGTGCAGCCTCTAGTGCGTCGGCTAAATCCTGACCGTCCTGTGCCTCTTGCAACAACAAATCGGGTGTGAACCCTTGCAGGCTGCGCATGGCGCCGACCGCGATGGGCGCGCGTGCCTCCATTCCCAATTCGCTGGCTTTGGCCTGAACGGGAACCAGCGCCTTGGGGTCGCCGCAAAGCACACCCGCGCGTGGTCCGGACAACCCCGCTTTGTCGGCGTTGGTGATCACCAAATCGGCACCAAAGGACAACGACGCGCCCCCGCCATGCAGAACCGGGCGGAAACGCGCACCATAGGCGTCATCCAGAAATACGACGCAATCTGCAGCTTGCCCCGCGGCGACAGCATCGCGAATGAGCGTATCGTCCAGCATCGATAGTTCTGACGTGACCGGCGTGATCACGAACAGCGCTGGCTTTTCTTCTGCCAATGCGCGCTTTACCGATTCCAGATCGTGCTCTTCACGCACCGGAACGTCAGCCAACCGTGCACCACGCAGCACCGAGGCGTGGCTTCGGTCTCCGGCGGCTACCAGTGATAGCACTGGTTTCTGTGCAGAATGAGCCAATATGGTCGCCACGATCCCGGCGCTGGTGCGGTTGACTACTGCTGCCGCCTCGTGTCCTTGCCCACCCAGATGGGCGATAGCAGCTTGGCGTAGCTCTTCGCCAAACAATCCCGGCCCGATCCATTCTTCGCACAGCACGCTCAGGTCGTCCGGCGTGGCGGGATAGAACCGGAGGTTTCCTGTGCAGATCGCGATTTTTTCGATACCTTCGCGGGCCACGAAATCCGCAGCAACGCGACCTGCCTGGGCCAGCCTGCGCACCTCATCCGCCGAGCTTTTCAGCAGTGTTCCGCGCGCATATCCGACCGAAGGATCGAGGGTGTTTCCAAAGCGATCCGTGTTCACACGCCGCCCTCGATATTGATCGTGACGCATTTGCGGTAGGTATAGGCCTCAAGCGCGCCTTCAATGGAATACTCGCTGCCGGTTCCCGATTGCTTGGTGCCGCCGTACGACATGCCGGGGATCTGACCGCCACCCTGATTGACTTGAATCCAGCCCGCGTCAATGGCGCGCGTCAGACGCGTGATGCGGCTGACGTCGTGGGTGAACAGGAAAGCTGCCAACCCATAATGGGTGTCGTTTGCCATCGCGATCACTTCTTCCTCGGTCTCAAACGGGATGGCGACCATGACGGGGCCAAACACTTCTTCTCGGGAGATACGCCAGCTATTGTCGACACCAGTGATGATGGTCGGGTTCGGGCAAAAGCCAGCGGGATCTTCAGCGGGAGTTTCGCCGATTAGAAAGCGAGCACCCTGCGCCTCTGCCTCGGCCACATAGGAGCGGATTTCGCCATAACGCTCGGCATTAACCACGGCGCCCATGTCAACATCCGGGTCCAGCGCATCGCCTACCTTCAACGCCGCCGATTTCTCGGCCACTTTGGGCATCAGTGTGTCCCAGATATCCTTGTGCACGAACAGGCGAGATCCTGCGGTGCAGCTTTGCCCCTGGCGCGCAAATCGCATCGCGTTTGCAACCTGCTGCGCGGTACTGTCCAGCCGTCCATCTGCAATCGCATCCGGGAAGACGATGGTTGGGGACTTGCCGCCCAGTTCCAGTGTCAGCTTGGCGATCCGGTCCGCTGTGGCTTTGCCAATCAGCTTGCCCACTTCGCTTGATCCGGTGAACGACACTTTGTCAACGCCGGGATGCGCCACCAAAGCTGCTCCGGCCTCTTCGCCCAGACCGGTGACAACATTGAAGACACCCGGCGGTAACAATCCATCTGCCAACTCTGTCAGTTTCAAGATCGCCAATGGGGCGTCTTCGGCAGGCTTAAGAACCAAGCAATTGCCAGTCGCCAGCGCCATCGAAATTTTCACCGCACCCAACTGCAGGGGCGAGTTCCATGGGATGATCGAACCTACCACTCCATGCGGTTCTCGGGTGGTATAGCTGAACAGGCCGGGACCTAAAGGCAGAGTTTCGCCTTTTTGTTCAACGGCGACGCCGCCGTAGTACTTCAATACGCCAGCTGCCCCCATGGCCTCGCCACGCGATTGGGTCTTGATCGCATTGCCGCTTTCGGCTGCAAGGACACGCGCGATTTCTTCAGCATTTTCTTCCAGACGACGGCCCAGTTCGGTCAGCAGCTTGCCGCGCTCGCTCGCGGCCAGTGCGCGCCAGGCGGGCAAAGCGGCCCGGGCGGAGTCAACGGCCAAATTCACTTCGGTAGAGGTGCCGCGGCCGATTTCGCAAATCGGTGCACGGCGCGACGGATTCTCGACCACCAGCCGTCCTTCTGGCCAGTGCCAGGCCCCATTGATATAGCTTCCGGCCAAACCTGCATCGGGCAGTTTAGGTTCTAGATATGTAGTCATCCCGGTTCTCCTCGGCAGGTTTTGGGCGTTCCAGAAATAGAGCGCGCCGCCTTGAGGAACTTAGGCGACGCAGGGATCGGATGAGAGCTGAGCCCGACCCCGAATTACTGATCAGATCTTGGCGCGAACGACTTCCCATGCGTCATCCAAGGCACCTTTGAAGCGTTCTGTCGCGATGTCGATCTCATCTTCATTGATGATCAGAGGCGGCATAAAGCTGATGCGATCTCCGATCGCTCGCAGGTATAATCCCCGATCATGGGCGAAGTTCTGCACAAGCTCACCAACTTTCCAAGAAGGATCGAACGGTTCACGGGTTTTTGCATCTTTCATTAGCTCAAACCCACAGAACAGCCCGACGCCGCGCACTTCGGCCACAAGCGGGTGGTCGGCCATGGCGTGGCATTTTTTCAGGAAGCGGGTCGACACCCTGCGGACATGGCCAATCAGGTCGATTTCGTTGTAAATATCCAGCGCCTCAAGCCCAACGGCGGCCCCCACCGGATGACCGGCATAGGTGTAGCCGTGGCCGAACGTGCCGACCTCATCCGAGTTTTTCATCATGTCCGCGTACATCTCGTCCTTGAACATCAAAGCAGAGATTGGGAAGAACGCAGCCGAGAGAGCCTTGGCGCATGAGATCATGTCGGGCTCAAGGCCCCAGGTTTGAGAGCCCCACATGTTGCCAGTGCGGCCAAACCCGCAGACCACCTCGTCGGCCAGGAACTTGATGTCGTATTTGCGCAGAACCGCTTGCATTTCCTTCCAGTAGCCTTCTGGCGGCATCAGCGCGCCGCCACCCGAGATCGCGGGTTCGGCAAAGAAAGCAGCCACTGTTTCGGGGCCTTCGGCAAGGATCAATTCCTCAAACTTGGCCGCCATCCGGGCCGAGAACTCTTCCTCGCTCTCGCCATCGATGTGAAAGCGGTAATAGTTCGGCAGTTCGGTATGTTTGAATTCGGGCAAGGGCAGGCCGAACTTGGCATGCATATGTGGCTGGCCCGACAATGAAACGGTTGCGATGGTGTTGCCGTGATAGCCACGTACCCGACCAATGATCTTGCGGCGGTTCGGCTCACCGCGTGCGGTGTTGGTGTACCACAGCAGCTTGATCGCGGTATCGTTGGCCTCAGACCCTGAGCACTGGAACATCACGCGGTTCATTTGCACGGGTGCCATTCCAATCAGCCGTTCACCCAATTCGGCGACACGCGGATGAGACCGGTTGTAGAAAGTCGGGGCGAAAGGCAACACATCCATCTGCCGTTTGGCCGCATTGGAAAGCCGTTCGTTGTGATACCCCAACGAGACGCAGCCTAGGCCAGAGAATCCATCGATGATCTCGCGCCCCTCGCTGTCATAGATAAAGACCCCTTTGCCGTGGGTGATCATGGTTGGGCCTTGTTCTGAGTGCTGACGCAAATTCGACTGAGGATGCACATGATGTGCCTTGTCCTGTTCGATCGCGCGTTTCGCGTCTACATTCATTGGGGATCCTCCAAGTCAAAACCTTGCGCGATATCACATTCATATTGACTGAATTTCAATTTCGAAGTTTTTTCAGTTTCGTGAATCTTATTCAGCCTAGAAATCATGAAACCACTGCTCGACCTACGCCATCTTCAACTCATACAAGCCATCATTGAAACCGGCAGGATCACCGATGCCGCCAAAAAGTTGGGCGTGACGCCCTCGGCGTTGTCACATCGTCTGCGCGAAGCCGAGCGCAGGCTTGATGTTCCGCTGTTCACGCGGATGCATAAGAAGCTGCGCAGAACCCCGGCTGCCGATTACATGGCACTGGTAGCCGAGCGCATTTTGACCGACCTGAGCCGCGCCGAAGATGATGTGAGGCGGATGAACGCCAATGTTCAGCATGTTGTTCGTCTTTCGGTCGAGGCTTATAGCAACTATCGCTGGTTGCCGTCCTTCATCAAATTCGTGAAGTCGCGCACCGAAGGGATCGACATACAAATCATGGCCGGTGCACGCAGTGATCCGTTGCATGGTTTGCTCAACCGTCATCTTGATATTGCGGTCATGTCGGGGACAATTGCGCAAGCTGGGATCAGCAGCATGAAGCTGTTTGAGGACCCGCTGCTATATATCATGCCACCGACCCACCGGTTAGCGGATCGTGAATATGTTGAGGGCACGGATATCGTTGGCGAGCCGTTCATCACCTATACCAAGATCCCCGAACCGGATCGTGAGTTTGCGTTGCTGTTCCGACCGACCGACAGCTATCCCAAATGGGCCGCTACAGTTGAATTGCCCGAAGCGATCGTAGAACTTGTTGCTTCGGATCTAGGCACAAGCGTCCTTTCAAGCTGGGCTATTCAATCAGCACTAAACGAAGGCAGAATTGTCGGAAGTCGCGTTACAAAGGATGGTATCTCAGTCCCGTGGAGCGCGGTCCTGCGTACCGAGGACGAGGAGGAAGATGATCCTATATTCCAGATCGCCCAACTGCTTACTGAATGGTGCCATATGCCCAACAGCGGATTTCATGTGTTTTAGGTCCTTTGAGCCTTGATGCGCGAAATCAAGGCAAAGCAGGTGCCAGCGGACAACTTTGGCGACTGCAATCACACTTTAAGGTGCAGGCCAACACTCAAGCTTTCTGTTACCGCAACATATCCTGCGCTTCTTTAGCCGTCAGCGGCTGGGGGCGTTCGCATGTCGTTGTGGTTTCAACCCAAGCCCTGATTTCGCCAGCGGCCAAAACAGATGTCATGACGTCGACTGCATGAATGGCCAAGTCAAGATTGCAGCGATGTGCGCGATTTTGGGCAATGGCCTGAACCATATCCGCGAGGCCAGCTGTACGGTAGTTGGCTTGTACGACATCACCATGCGCCTCATTGGGAACAGAAAAGGGGTGCTCGAAGGGTGCCGCAGGATTTAGCTTTCTGTCCTTTTCGGTAACCAACAACTCTCCCCCAAAGAAATTCGGGTCAGGTACCTGCAGCGTTCCGCCAGAGCCGTACAGTTCCATGTTCGGATGTGAGTTTGCCCAGACATCCCAGCTGGCCCCCAAGGTCACGATGGCGCCGTTCTCGAATTCCAGAAGCGCGTGGATATTCGTTGGTGTGTTCACCGGGATTTCTTCACCACTGCGCGCGCCGTTACGGATTGTGCGCGTGGCAAAGCTGGCGGCGGTCATGGCGCAAACGGCTTTGACCGGGCCGATCAGTTGGATCAGGTTGGTGATGTAGTAGGGGCCAAGATCAAGGATTGGACCTGCGCCGGGTTGGAAAAAGAAGTCCGGGTTGGGATGCCAATGTTCCATGCCGCGTGACATGACATGGCATGTTCCGCCAATCACGCGCCCAATTTGGCCATCATCAATCACCTTGCGAGCCTGTTGATGGGCGCCTCCCAGAAAAGTGTCAGGGGCCGATCCGACCCGCAGCCCTTTATGTTTGACGAGCGCGCGCAGCGCTTTGCCCTGATCCAAACTAAGCACCAACGGTTTCTCGGAATAGGCGTGTTTTCCAGCTTCGAGGATGCGCTTGGTCAGAGCGAAATGCGCCTCAGGGACCGTCAGGTTTACAATGACGTCGATATCAGATGCAGCCAGCAGCCCATCGACCGTTTCCGCACGGACATTAAACTCTGACGCTCGCACCTTTGCCGCGTCCATGTTGATATCTGCAACTGCTCGGACCTCGAGCCCTTTGAACAGAGGCGCAAATTTGAGGTAGGTCGTAGAGATATTGCCGCAGCCAATAATGCCGACTCCAAGATTGGTCATGATCTGTCCTTAAAGAGATTGCACGGTCGCCAATGATCGCGACGCAAAGCGTTGGTGGTCGTTGGGGTTGTCATGCTCGATGACGTACCGAGATACATCAGCTTCCTGCAGCGCACGATGGATAGCGGCCCAGTCCATGACCCCATAGCCCACATCTGCCCAGCCGTCCTCATCAAGGCAGTCCCCATGCGGGGCGAGGTCCTTGATATGTACGGAATGAATCTGATCGGCATAGGTTTGGATAACCTCAATCGGGTTCAGACCTGCGCGCATGACCCAGCCCAAATCAAGTTCCAACTTCAGATGGGGAGAAGCAACTGCAATGATGTCCAGCGGTGTTACGCCATCACCTAGATCGACCAACTCAAAATCGTGATTGTGCCAGCCAAACTTAATTCCGGCCTCTTGCAGGTGTTGGCCAGCGGCAGCGAGGCGCATGGCGAAGGCTTCCCATCCAGCATGATCTGTCGGACGATCATTGGCCTCAAGATACGGAGCGAACATGGCTTCGGCTCTAACAGTATGAGCCAGGTTGATCGCTGTGTCCGGGTCTTGTTCAAGATCGGCGAGGCCGTAGTGAAGAGTAGGCATAGTCAGCCCAGCCATTGAGAGTTCTTCGGTAAGCTCAGATGTTTCAGAAAACAGAGCGCCATAACCTTCAACTTCCATAAATCCAGTTGCTCTGAGCATGGCTAGGGTGTCCAGCAAGGGCCAGCCCCGAGAGCTATAAAGCTGATAAGAAATAGCAGGCATGTTCTGTCCTTTCATCTTTTGAGGATCACAGGCGCATCTCAGAGAATGTATCAAAAAGAGGCTCGTGAGGCACCGAAACCAAGCTGAAGGCAGTCGCCCTTGCTCACGCGGCTTAGCCTGTTCATGCGCAAACTCGTTTTACATGAACCGGTGTGTCTGATCCCGGTTTTTCGACGACCTGAACTTTGACGGAATGAAGCGAATGTACGTTACTGAGCCTCCCCAATTGAACTGGTCCAATGTTATGTTTCGGAAACCTAGGACCACGAATGGCAAACAAGCGACCGAGGCCCGAAGAGATTATCTCGAAGTTACGGCAGGTTGAAGTTCTATGCCAAGATCAGCCAAGCGGAGTTTTGATGACACTGGCGCTTGACATCAAATGAGCTACAGGCACGGGTTCCGCTAATTCGTAAGTCAATGAATCAGGTCATCGGTCGTAACGAAATGCAGGTTTTTCCCGCCGACTCTGCGCCTTTCACACAATCTCGCGCGTGTGCCAGACGTTCTTCGTCGTCAGGTAGTTGTACAACCCTTCGGTGCCGCCTTCGCGCCCGTAGCCGCTTGATTTCACGCCCCCGAAAGGTGTCTCGGGCAGCGAAGCCTCAAGTGTGTTGATCGAAAAATTGCCAACCTCGACCTCGTCGATCATCCGGTCGATATAGTCGGCCCGATTGGTCATGCCATAGCCTGCAAGGCCATAAGGTACGGAATTCGCCTCGGCAATCGCTTCATCCAGATTGGCAACCGGGTTCAGGACTGCAATGGGACCAAACGGCTCTTCCTGCATGATCCTTGCGGATTTGGGCACATTGGCCAGAACTGTCGGCTGGAAAAAATACCCCTTGTCACCAAGACGAGAGCCGCCGGTCAAAAGCTGAGCCCCTTTTGCAACAGCATCTTTGACCAAAGCCGTTAACACGGGTATTCGGCGATCATTGGCAGTCGGCCCCATTTCGACACCATCCTCAATGCCGTTGCCGACAACGGTCGCTGCCGCGCGTTCAACGAACTTCGTCTTGAATTCCTCAAAAATGCTTTCGTGCACAAAGAAACGGGTCGGGGACGTGCAGACTTGGCCCGTATTGCGCATTTTTCGGATCGCACCGCTGACAGCCGCTTTTTCAATGTCTACGTCCTCGCAAACTATGACCGGTGCATGCCCGCCCAACTCCATAAGCACGCGCGTGTCATGTTGCGCGGCAATCCCGGTCAGATGACGGCCCACTGTAGTTGATCCGGTTAACGCAACAAGTTTCACAGAAGGCTGCGGGATTAGGAATTCTGAAATCTCGGAAGGCACACCAAAGACAAGGTTCAAAACCCCGGCTGGCAGCCCCGCGTCCTCGAAGGCGCGAACGATGTGAACGGCACCGCCAGGGGTCTCTTCGGCAGCTTTGAGGATGACCGAACATCCTGATGCAAGGGCGCCCGCGACTTTTCGTGCGGGTTGGCTCATCGGGAAATTCCACGGCGAGAATGCAGTGACGACACCGATAGGCTGATGATGGACCGACAGCTTTGAACCATGCGCGGCTGGAATTACGCGGCCGTATGTTCGCATTGCCTCACCAGCGTCCCATTCAAAAAATTCAGCGCCACGGATAACCTCAAGCCGAGCTTGGGATAGGGGTTTGCCATGCTCTGCCGTAATGGTCTGGGCGATTTCCTCTTGTCGGTCCCGCATCAAAGATGCCGCCTTGAGAATTAGGTCGGATCGATCCCGGGGCGAGGTTTGACGCCAAATC
Source organism: Ruegeria sp. CE9 (assembly GCF_056537425.1). Taxonomy (NCBI): domain Bacteria; kingdom Pseudomonadati; phylum Pseudomonadota; class Alphaproteobacteria; order Rhodobacterales; family Roseobacteraceae; genus Ruegeria; species Ruegeria sp. CE9. Next base: position 140,029 of record NZ_JBQFRO010000005.1, read on the forward strand.
TTCAAACCTTTCTCGGCTGCGGCCAGCGCATCCTGCAGATCGTTTTGGCTGGCGCATGGAAGCCTTCCCAGCTCTTCCTCAGTTGCCGGATTAACCACTGAAATATCGCGGGATGCATTGCGCCATTTGCCGTCGATATACAGGTTGAGATCGGGATACATATGCATACGCCTTTAGTACAGTACGGTTCGAATAGGGACAGGATCAGCGCCAACGTTCAACTGATATCTGGGAAAGCAGGTATTGAGAAATATGATACCGCTGACCCAAGCGGAGGCCCTGTTGTGTCAGGCGTTGATCGTGCGTGCCACCGACTTGAGAATTGCAAGAAACGCCGCGCTGGCTGGCGAAAGCGAGTCCTCGCCCCGGTGGGTCACGCCCACTGGCCCTGATCCGAAGGGTGGCGCCCAATTCAGTTGCGCCAATAGGTTCCGTTCGATGTCGAGCGCAGCGACATGTGCAGGCATGAGGCCGATGAAGTCATGCGCCCGCAGAAGCGATCGGTTTGCAAGATAAGACACCGATTCAATCGAGACAGCGGGATTGGTCTGCCCGGTTTTTAAGAAAAACTGATCGGCCTGCCGCCTCAGGGTCGTCTCAGCCGGGGGCAAAATCCAGCCGAATTCCATCATGTCTTCGAGAACGACGCTATCAACCTCATTCAAGGGATGGTGCGGGCCGACAACTGCAATCACACGCTCATCGTATAGCTTCAGTTGCTCAGTCTTGGCGCGGTGGCGAAAACTGGGCAGACGTCCAAGCACCATATCGATCTCACCAGACGCTAGCGCGGGCATCAAAGCTTGGTTGGTGCCCTCAACAATCTTTACGGTAACATTTGGGCGTTCAATCAATAGTCGTTCGACGGCCATTGGCAGCAGATTGGTTGATGCAGCCAGCAGAGTTCCGATGACGATCCGCCCCGCATTACCCTCGTTCAGATCATCCAACTCCTGCGCCGCGCTTGAGACCTGTGCGAAAATGAGCTTGCCATGCCGGATCAGAGTTTCACCATAAACCGTTGGGATAACACCCCGGTTGTTGCGCTCAAAGAGCTTGACTTCAAAATCGACTTCCAGGTCTTGGATCATCTTTGTTGCGGCGGGTTGCGAGATCCCAAGATCGCGGGCTGCATTCTGAATGCTGCCTTGCTCGCCCACTGCGATTAACAGGCGTAGCTGTCGAAGCTTGATCCGAGACAGTGCTCGGTCGAGAATGCGAGTATGTTTCGCGCCCATCGGTTAGTCCCTATCCGGTGATTGGAGACTGCAAGCGCCGGATCGCGGCGACTGCGCTCATGGCGGCAAGGGCCGAGCTTTTGGGATTGTCTGGTAAGGCACGCCCTTCGACCCTGAATGAAAACGATCCAAATGAACCAAACGCCGATACCTCATGTATGTTTGCGGTTAACGAGGGATCAGCGATCAACTGTACCCTGGTCTGCTCAAATCCAATTCCAGCTAATGCAACCGCTGCTGCCACATTCGCATTTTTAGGGTAAGTAATTGCCGCATCACGGGCATTGCCTTCGAAATGGACCGCCGCTGATGTCATGGCACTCAAATCCAAGCAATTTTCGGCCGGCGAACCGATCCAACCTTGTGGAGATTTACGCCCGGTATAGGTCACGGATTCCAGTCCGCCAACCTGCGCAGCACGTAAGCAATCCAAGGCACCGATGGCACCGCTGGCCAAATGCAATTGGCTGCCACCGCTCTTCGCTGAGGATTCGAGGGCTGCATAGAGCTGATCATCAGCCAGTGCGCCTAGCGAAACGGTGACCAGATCTATCCCTCGTCGCAGAATGTCCGGCCCGTGTTGAGCCAATGCAGCATGTCCCGCACAGTCGATCATCAAATCAATATCTGCAGGGATCATCGAAGCCTCTGTAACGCGGAGATTGCCGTTGTCGCTGGATCTATTCCGGCGCATCAGAGCGACATGGACCGAGCTTAAATGCGCGCGCACATAATGGGCGATTGCCCCGTCACCTATTATCCCGATCTTCATCACCACTCCTGTTTTGATATATTCCATATACAGAACTCAAGGGGCTCCGATATAGAATATTGAGATAGCTATATAAGCCCAAATCGATTGGCATTAGAAAAGCCTTAAGGTCTTTTCGGGGCAAACCGACTGCTGAGGCAACCTGATGCAATACAAAAAGCACGAAGCAAAAGCCTATGCGCGCGAAACGATGCGCGGGATCTGGGCTGCCGCGTTGAATCCGTTCAACGATGACGGGTCGATGAACGAGGAAGGCCTGCGCAGCAACATTCGCCATTGGATAGATGATCTTGGGATAAAGGGCCTGTTCATCGCTGGGAAACAGGGTGAGTTCTGGTCCATGTCGTTGGATGAGCGCAAGCGCAATATGACCATCGCGGTCGAAGAATGTGCAGGCAAAGCCGGTACAATCATGTCGATCTCGGATCAAAGCGTCAGCACCGTTCTGGAGCTTGGTCGCCACGCGCAGGATTGTGGTGCCGATTATGTTGTGGTCCATGCGCCCATGTTGAGCTTTTGCCATGATCGGGATGAGGTTTTGTATAATTATTACAAATATCTCTGTGATCGCTTGGATATTGGAATCGCAATGTGGAGCCATCCCGACAGCGGTTACTTGATGCAGCCGGAAACCTGCGCCCGGATCGCGGAATTGCCAAACATCATGGCGATAAAATATTCAGTCCCACGCGAGATGTATGCCCGTTTGACGCGGATGGCAGGAGATAAGATACTGGTATCGACCTCGCTTGAAGATGACTGGCTGGACAATATCGAAGAACTGGGTTGGCAGCTGTACCTATGCTCTTCACCGCCATACCAGATTCAGACCAAGAACGATCAACGTATGAACGAATATACCGAACTGGCCTTTGCCGGTAAGTTTGGTCAAGCCCGCAAGGTGCGCGATAGTCTGGATCCGGTCCGCGCAGCGATTAGATCGACCAAGCCCGGCGGAAAACCAACCGCGCATGGAAAATACTGGCAGGACCTTTTGGGTCAGATCGGGGCGCGCGTACGCCATCCCATGCTGGAATTGTCCAAGGCTGAAAAGGCCGCCACCTCGGCAGCGTTTGAAACCTGCGGCTTACGGCTTTGATACCGTTCTAAGGGCAGGACAATCAATTTGCCTGTCCATTTCATGCCGATGGTTGCGCGGACCCGCGATCAGACACACTCACGATCCGCGATATCGAGCGTTCGATCCAGAATCTCCAACCCTATCATCAGATCATCTTCGCTGATGTTGAGCGGCGGGGTCAGGCGGATCACGTTTGAATAGAACGATAGGTAAAGCCCTTCGTTCATTGCAAAGCTCATCATGTCGCTCATCGGTTTGGCTTCTGCGCCTTTGGCGGCAAACGGCACCAGCGGTTCGCGGGAAACGCGGTTCTTGACCAGTTCGATGCCGTTGAACATACCTTTACCGCGAATATCCCCGATCGAAGGGTGTTTCTCAGCCAAATCATGCAGCTCTGCGCGCATCTTTTCCCCCATCGCGGCGGCATGGGCGAGCGTGCCTTCTTCTTGCATGGCGCGGATCGCGGCAACGCCAGATGCGCAGGCTAGCGGATGGCCGGCATAGGTCAGCCCCCCGGGCAGAGGGGTGTCGCGCAGCCAGTCATGCAGCTCGGTACTGACGGACATGGTGCCAAGCGGCACGTAACCCGAGTTGATGCCCTTGGCTGAGGTTATGATATCTGGCTGCACGCCCCAGTGATCCACGGCGAACCATTTCCCGGTCCGGCCAAACCCGGCCATGACCTCATCCGCGATCAGCAGGATGCCGTATTTCTCGCAGGTTGCCTTTATCGACTGTAAATAACCGTCGGGTGGCACGATGATCCCGTTGGTACCAACAATAGGTTCCAGAATAACTGCGGCCACGGTGTTGGGGTTTTCATACATCAGGATTTCTTCAAGATGCGGCCCACCTTGGGCGACCGGGCAATGGGCGGGGTCTTTGTGGCCTGTTGGCAGGCGATAGACATAAGGGTCAAGCATCCGAACGACGCCCGGCATATCGGCGCGGGTCAGATGGTGGCGCGGGTCGCCAGTAAGCGACAGCGTGCCACCGGTTGCTCCGTGATAGGAACGGTAGCGGGCGATGATCTTTGTCCGACCGGTGTAATGCCGCGCCAAACGGATCGCTGTTTCATTGGCGGCGGACCCTCCGGTTGTAAAAAAGGTTGATGAGATGTTGGCGGGCGTGATCTCGGTCATGATTGCCGCCAGTTCTGAGCGCACATCCGAGCCCATGGCCGGTCCGATATAGCAAAGCTTGTCCGCCTGATCCTTGATCGCTTGTACGATCTTGGGGTGCTGATGACCCATATTGGCGTTCACCAATTGGGACTGGAAATCGAGGTAACGCTTGCCATCGCTGTCCCAGAACCAACTGCCCTGAGCGCCGGTTATAACGCGCGGGCGGCTGCCCTGTTTGGACCAGCTTTGCAGATAATGATCCGCGTGCATGTCTTTGACCCATTCTGGATCATGGGAGGGGTAGGCGTTGCTGAAGTCTTCCATAACAGGCCTCTTGGCGTGCGGGGTTTGGATCAATCGATGATGGTGGCGGGTTGGCCCAAGGCGTCGGCATCAGGAGTGACACCAAGGCCCGGGCCTTCGGGTGGGGCAATGCGACCGTTGCGGCGGCAGGGGACATTCGCATCGAGGCGCGGCCCAACATAGTGGGACAGATCGCAGGTATTCATGATGCCACGCGCTGGGGTCGACGCGGCAAGATGCAAGACGGCTGCGGTGGTTATATCGCTGCCCCAAGTGTCCTCGATGCACATCTGCGTGCCTAGTGAAAGGCAGAGATCGCGGATTTGGCGCATCGCCGAAAGGCCGCCCATCTTCGACAGTTTCAGCGCAGCGGCATCCATGCAGCCAGCGCGGTGTCCTGCCAGTACCGAATGAATGTCACAGGCACTTTCATCCAGCTTCATCGGCAGGCCCGTTGCAGCACGAACATGCGCGCATTCCTCGATCGTGGCGCAGGGTTGTTCCAGCATTATGTCCAGATGCGAGACAGCGCGGCCAACTCGTGTGGCAATCAGCGTATCTGACCCGCAATTCCAGTCTCCATAAACCAACGGGCCATTTCCGACGGCCTCGCGCACCTGAATCAAACGAGCAACGTCGGCTTCCCAGTTGTCATCTGCACCCAGCTTCACCTGAAACTGTCGCATGCCCTGATCGAAGGCATCGCGCGCAATGCGGGCCATCTCATCCGGTGCGATACAGGTGATCGAATGATACAGCGGCATATCCGCAACCGCCCGTCCGCCGAGCAAAGCATACAGCGGTAGTCCCGCTGCCTGTGCCGTCAGATCCCAAAGCGCTGTATCAATGGCTGACTTGGCGTAGCCATGCCCGTTCAGATGCTTGTTGAGGCGCTCCATCAGGGCTTCGGGGCCAACGGGGTCGGCACCGATAAGTACGGGTGCCATCTCTTCAAGCGCCGGAACCACGCCTTTGGCATAAGCGGGCAAATAATGCGGGATCGGACATACCTCACCCCAGCCCGATGCGCCGGTATCGGTATCCAAACGAACAACCACCGAAACCGTCGTATCGCAGGTCTTGCCCTCGGCCATGTAATAGGTGTCATGCGAGGTCAGCGGGACTTCCCAGGCGGTGATGCGGGTAATCTTCATCAGGCGGTTTCCATCAGGCGCAGGATTCGTAGGTTGCGACAGGTGGGCCAAGGCTGTCAAAGTCCGGCGTCACCCCAAGCCCCGGAGTATCTGTGGCATAGAGCTTTCCGTCACGCACTGTAGGGCCACCGATCCCGGTGTTACGGGTACTGTAGTTCATCAGATCGGTCGAGTTGATTAGCATCTCTTGGGGTGTCGAGGCCGCAAAATGGGCGACAGCAGCGGTGGTGATCTGCCCGCCCCAAGTGTCCTCGGATACGACGGGAATACCGTGGTCAATCAGGAAATCGCGCACTCGTCGGGCCTTGGACAGGCCGCCAAGGTTTGAAATCTTCAAACAGCAAATTTCGGCACCCCGATCGTTCACGATGCGCCGGGCCATTTCGATCCCGGTCACACATTCATCCAGCTTCATCGGCTGCTCGGCCACGCGGCGCACCTGCTGGCACTCGTCATAGCTGTGGCAGGGTTGTTCGAGGATATAGTCCAGATCGCGGGTTGCGCTGGCCACGCGGATGGCGTTGTCAACGCGCCAACCCTGATTGGCATCTGCCATCGCCTTTTCACCGGGCTGCAGCAGGGGCACGCCTTCGCGGATACGGTCGATATCGGTCACCCAGTCTCCACCTACCTTGATCTGGAACTGCCGGTATCCCGCTGCGCGGTGCTGCTCCATCTCGGCGATGGTTTCTTCCAGGACAGGCTTTTGCGGCACAACCCGGTACATCGGCGCACCATCGGTGAGTTTGCCGCCCATCAGCATCCAGACAGGTTGTCCGGTGGACTGCCCCAGAATATCCCAACACGCTGCATCAAAGGGCGCTTTGGCGTAGCCGTGACCTTGAACGGTGTTATCCATCAACCGTTCGATCTTGGACAGCTGGCGGGGATCTTCCCCCAGCAAGCGCGGGGCGGCGAGGCGGGCAAAGGCCTCGACCCCTTCGGAATGGGCGATCATGTAGTTCTCACCGCAAGGGGCAAACTCACCGCATCCTTGCAGGCCTGCATCCGTATCGATCACCACAACTGATGACATCGACGTTGTGATCGCGTTACCCGCGCCCCAGCCGTATGATCCGCCGACATAGGGCAGGGGGGTCTTAAATACACGGATGCGGGTTATCTTCATGGTGTCACCATAGGGCTTCCGCGATGGCCGATGCTCTGGTTTTCAGATCACGCCAATTCATGAACGGCATCCGTGCGTGGGCGTTCGGATTTCGGATCATAGGCCGCTTCGCCGAGGATACGCCCCTTGCGCGGTACGCCGGCGACAATAACCTCGACCTCTGTGCCCGGAACATTCACCTTTGGCTTGACGAAGGCGAAGGCGAGGATTTTGCCGACGCTGTGGCCATAGGCGACCGAGGCTGTTGCGCCGACAACCTCGCCATTGATCCGAATAGCCTCACCGCCATGACCATCTTCGAGCCCATCCGGTTCGATTTCCAGATAAGCGCATATCCATGGCATCTCGCCCGCTTCAGCCTGAGCGGCGCTAGCACGCGTTGCTTCGACACCCAGATACTCTTTATCCAGCTTGTAGAACCGGCCCACATTGGCCTCGGGCAACGTGACCTCATTGGTCAACTCGCCCGCTCCGGGGAAGGCTTTTTCCATGCGCAAGCTGTTCATCGCAAACGAGCCGTAGTTCTCGATGCCATGTTCTTCACCCGCAGCCCATAGTGCGTTGTAGACGTCAACACAGGCTTCATCCGGCATGTGGAATTCCCAGCCCAGTTCGCCCGCATAGGACATGCGGAAGGTCCAGATCTTGTGCCCCGCAATGGTGATTTCCTGAGCCGACAGCCAGCGGAACCCGGCGTTGGACAGGTCTGCGTCGGTGCATCTGGCCAGTACCTCGCGGGATTTTGGCCCGTTCAGGGACAAAGCCGACCAATCTTCCGAGAGCGTTTTGACAAAGACGGTCTCTCCCGCGAGGTTCTGGTTCAGGTGATCGACAAGGCGTTGTTCGAAGAAGGCGGCACATACAAGGTAGAACCGATCTTCAGCCATGCGAACGATGGTCGTCTCAAGCTCGATCCTGCCTCGGCGATTCAAAAAGTGGGTCAGCGTGATCGAGCCGTTTTTCTGCGGCATCCTGTTGGCCGTCAGTCGGTCAAGATAGGCATAGGCGTCGGGGCCTGAAACTTCGACCTTGGTAAAGGCGGTCACGTCCATGATGCCGACCCGCTCGCGCACGGCATGGCATTCCAGCGCAACCATGTCGAAGACTTCGTTGCGGCGGAACGAATAGTGGTCACGCTGTTCAACACCATTGCGCGCGAACCAGCGGGGGCGTTCGTGGCCAAAAACCTCTTCATAGACCGCGCCCTTTTCCTTGAGGATTTCATAAAGCGGCGAGGGTTTGATCGGACGCCCTGCAAGGCGGTTAAAATGCGGAAAGGGAATCTCGTGCCGCAGCTTGTAATCCTCATGCGCCTTGATGACCTGCCAGTCTTTCCTGGCATAGCTGCCAAAGCGGCGCGGATCATAGTCGCGCATGTTGATATCGGCAGCACCGTGCACCATCCATTTGGCCAGCTCACGGGTCAGACCAGGCCCCCATCCGATGCCGATCTGTGTGCCGCAGCAACACCAGTAGTTCTTGACGCCCGGCGCGGGGCCGACCATCGGGTTGCCATCTGGCGGATGGCTGATTGCACCATGGACCTCGCGGGTGATGCCCAGTTCCGCAAAGATCGGCATGCGTTCTAACGAGTTTTCCAACCATGGCATGACGCGGTCATAATCCGCCTCGAACAGCCAGTTTTCGTACTCCCATGGGCATTCATCGTGCCAGACAGAGTTCGAGTTCTCTTTTTCGTAGATCCCGATTAGGCCCTTGTTCTGTTCCATGCGGATATAGCCCGAGACCATCTTGTCATCGCGGATCACCGGCAGCTCGGTCTTCAGGTCTTTGAATTCCGGCACGTCTTCGGTGACGAAGTAGTGATGGGTCATTGAGGTCATGGGCAGCTGCAGATTCGACCATTCGCCCATCTGACGGGCATATGTGCCACCGGCGTTAACCACATGTTCGCAGGTGATGATACCTTGCTCGGTTTCCACCACCCATTCGCCAGCATCATTTTGGGTGATGTTAGTCGCGCGGCAGTGGCGAAAAATCTTCACACCATTCTGTCGGGCACCAGCGGCCATGGCCATGGTCACGTTCGAAGGGTCGACGTGGCCGTCATCTGGCGTGTAAAGAGCGCCAATGACACCGTCGAGGTTATAGTATGGGTGCTTTTCTGCAATGAAATCAGGCCCGACCAGCTCGATGTTGAAGCCCAGCGCGCGGCCAACCGACAAAGTGTGGCGCAGCCAGTCCATCTCATCCTCTGTGTAGGCGAGGCGGAAAGAACCGCAGCCGTGCCAAGTGACCGCCTGACCGGTTTCTTCTTCAAGCGTCTTGGAATAGAGGCCGATGTTATAGTCAACCATTTTGCCCAGCCCATATGAACTGGTGGAATGGGTTATCTGACCCGCCGCATGCCAAGTGGAACCTGAGGTTAGTTCTGCCTTTTCCAGCAGCACTGTGTCTTCACCCCAGCCTTCATGGCCCAGGTGATAGGCCAGTCCGCAGCCCATGACGCCTCCGCCGACAATGACGACCTTTGCGCGTGCAGGCAGTTCCTTCTTAGACATCGCAAACTTCCTGTTCCCGAGACATGGATTTCTGTGGACTTCCTATTGCTACATATGTACCAAAGTCAATAAGAAATGGCACAAATGTACATACCGAGGTAAGCGATGCGCGGTACAGATGTTTCGGATGGAGTTCTGGCCCGTACGGATGCTACGAATCCTGAAGCGATCTTTTTGCCTGAATCGGGAGGAACAAATATGAATGCCCCTCTGACCCATTCGCTGGAGGCGCGATACTATACCGACCCTGACATCTTCGACAAAGAGATGAACGGCTTGTTATTCAGAACCTGGCAATACGCAGGTCATTCGGCGGATATCCCGAACATAGGTGACTATTTTGCCTTTGAGATTGCAGGCCAAAACCTGTTTGCCATTCGTGGGCGCGACAACATTATCCGGACTTTCTACAATGTATGTCAGCATCGCGCGCATGAGATGGTGACCGGAACCGGCAATACGCGCGTTGTGGTCTGCCCATATCATCAATGGACCTATGAGCTGACCGGTGGTCTGCGTGCGGGTCCGAATATCAAAAGCGTGCCCGGATTTGACCGCGAAAAAATCTGCCTGACTGAAGTGCGAACCGAAGATTTCCTTGGGTTCATTTTTGTCAATCTCGACAATGACGCTGCCCCGATGGATGAATGGTACCCCCGCGTCCGGGACGAACTGTCAGAATTTGTGCCAAACATCAACGAGCTGGCGCCTCTGGAATGGGTCGAGATTCCTGAAAACTGTAATTGGAAGGTATCGATCGAGAACTATTCGGAATGCTACCATTGCCCGACAAATCATCCGACCTTTGCCGAAGGCGTTATCAAGCCGGAAACCTATGACATTCAGCCTGATGCGAGCGGCGGCTATGTGCTGCGTCACACGACCGAATGCCAAAGCCTCGACAAGATGACATATCCGGTCGATCTGAAAAGCAATAAACACGCGGGCGACTATCAAAGTTGGTTCCTGTGGCCGATGTTTTCGTTCCAATGCTATCCCGGCAATGTGCTGAATACCTATCACTGGCGGGCCAGTTCTGTGGACACCTGTACCGTCTGGCGTGGCTGGTACACCGAAGGCGGCCATGAAAGCGACGTGATCCGGGGCCTTGCTGTGCAGGATCGAGAAACCACTGTGGCCGAAGATATCCGGTTGGTAGAATCCGTGCATCGCGGCCTGAAGTCCAAGGGATACAAGCCTGGCCCCTTGGTGTTGGATCCGGCCTGCGGCGTGATGAGCGAGCATTCTGTCGCAAAGCTCCAGCAGTGGATGCGTGAGGCCGTCGAATAATATCCGAAGAATTAGGTCAGCCTTCGCACAACCCGTTGGGCAAGGGGGAGTGGCCTCGCAATACATCGAACAAGGACCGACCAACGTGTAAGTCGGTCGTATCATCTAGGGAGAAATAAATGGACGACAATCTGTTTGAAACAGGCTTGAGACAACGGAAATCAACGCTTGGCGATGAGTATGTTGAGAAAAATCTGGCCGCTGCGGATGATTTCACCCGTCCATTCCAAGAAGCTATGACCGCCTGGTGCTGGGGCTTCGGCTGGGGGGATGATACGATAGATCCCAAAACGCGCTCGATGATGAACCTGGCCATGATCGGGGCGCTTGGCAAAATGCATGAGTGGGAGATTCATTGCAACGGTGCCCTGAATAATGGCGTTAGCAAAGAAGAAATCCAATCGATCATCCACGTGATCGGTATCTATTGTGGGGTTCCGCAGTCGCTAGAATGTTTCCGTGTCGCGCGCAAAGTGTTGACCGAACGCGGTCTGCTGGCTTGATCTAAGAAAGCTGACAATTAAAGGGCGCAACCGAATTTCAGGTTGCGCATCCGCTGTTCGCGCGAACAGCGGTCTAATCGTCTAGGCTGGGTCTGGCACTTCACCCTGCCAATGCTCACCCATCGCTACAATGCATGAGGTGCCATTGGCGTAGTTCTGGACAATCATCCAATCGCCGCTTGTGCGTGTGACCCAAACTTCCAGCATCGTTTCGGGATCGCGCAGGCCCATGCCTTGGCGTTCGGCCCCTAATACTTGCTTCAATGTCTGGGCCATGCGTGTGCTGTCATCGCAATTGACATCCGACATTTGTGCATGCGTGGTCGTGGGGACTACGAGGCACATAAGAAGCGCGCTGATAAGAAGACGGGTCATATGTGAAGGCTAGTCCTTTCTCTGACTAAGCGTAACAGTTTTATGACGTCCTGTGGATAAAATTTGCTCGAAACTCGGCGAGATCAACCGCCTGCCAGAGAAACAGGCAACCACCGGGCCTGTCACAAATCTTTCGTTCAGATGTAATGGAACCGATTCAAAAGCGTCACGCAGCTTTTGTTTTGACCTTTTATCCGCCTCGCAACGATGGGGGCGATATGCTGAGAATTGAGAAGCTGACCAAACAGTTTGGCGACAAGCGGGCCGTGGATTCGGCGAATATCAATGTCGACAAACCAACCATGATCGGGATTATCGGTCGTTCCGGGGCTGGCAAATCCACGCTTTTGCGCATGGTCAATCGCCTAAGTGATGCGACCACCGGCGCCATCACCTTTGAAGACCAAGAAATCACGGCGCTGAAAGGCGCGGCCAAGCGCGAATGGCAATCGCGCTGTGCGATGATCTTCCAGCAGTTCAACCTTGTACCGCGCATGGATGTTGTCTCGAACGTTTTGCATGGCACACTGAACAGACGCTCGACCTTTTCGACCATGTTCAATCTGTACCCGCGCTCGGACATACATCAGGCGATTGAAATTCTGGACCGGCTGGGCATCGCGGAACAGGCGCCCAAGCGGGCCGAGGCATTGTCAGGTGGTCAGCAGCAACGTGTCGCGATCGCGCGCGCGCTGATGCAAGACCCAAAGATCATTCTTGCGGATGAGCCTATCGCCTCGCTTGACCCAATGAATGCGCAGGTTGTGATGCAGTCGCTGCGGGCCATTCACGAAGAAGACGGTCGCATGGTCATTGCCAATCTGCATACGCTGGATACCGCTCGCCGCTATTGCGACCGGGTCATCGGAATGCGTGATGGTCGGATCGTCTTCGACGGCACGCCTGCGCAGCTGACAACGGGCGTGGCACGCGACATTTACGGCGCAGGCGCGGATTTTTCCGAGGCCGCGACCTCGACTGAGATCGAAACACTGGACAGGCCAGAAGTCCGCGAAGCGGAAGCCTACGTCTGAGCCAGTTTCCACCCGCGTCTGTCGCGGGCCACCTTCATCTAACCGAACGGAGAGAATGATGAAAAAGACCCTCGCACTGGCGCTTGCCGCCTCTACAGCCCTGAGCACCACCGCTTTGGCCGAAGAAATCACCGAATTTCGCATCGGCCTTCTTGGCGGAGAAAACGCACAGGACCGCGTGAATAGTTATCAATGTTTGGCTGACTACGCCTCGGAAGCACTGGGTGTTCCGGTCAAAATCTTTACCCCTGCTGACTACAATGGCGTCATTCAGGGTCTGCTGGGCGGATCGCTTGACATGTCCTGGCTTGGTGCGTCCTCTTACGCCGCGACCTATCTGCAAGACCCCGAAGCGGTTGAGCCTGTTCTGGTCAAAGTCAACGTTGATGGCTCGATCGGGTATCATTCCATCGGCTTTGCGCGCAAAGACAGCGGTGTCACCTCGCTGGACGACATGGAAGGCAAAGTCTTTGGGTTCGGCGATCCGAACTCAACCTCGGGTTATCTGATCCCTTCGATCGAGATTCCTCAGTACAAAGATGGCATCACCATGGAGTCCGGCGAGTATTTCGGTGAAGTGAAATTTACCGGCGGGCACGAGCAAACCATTGTTGCCGTGAACAATGGCGACATTGACGGTGGTGTGACCTGGGCCGACGGTCAGGGCAACTGGGAAGATGGCTACAACTCAGGTGCTCTGCGCAAAGCAGTTGATGCCGGTCTTGTCGACATGAACGACCTGGTACAAATCTGGAAATCCGAAGTTATTCCAGAGGGTCCGGTTGTTCTGCGCAAGGCTCTGCCTGCCGAGGTCAAGGCCACAATGACCGAGCTGATCGACAACCTGTACGAAAACGATCCCGAATGTTCGTATGGTGTTTTTGCAGGTGACAATCTGGGCGCGCAGCCAGTGACCCATGACACCTACATTTCCATTGTCGAGGCCCGTAAAGCCAAAATTGGCGGCTAAGCCAAATCAATGACGTTTCCGGCAGCCCTGTCCCGGGCTGCCGGAACTTGTTTATCCGGGGTCGGAATGTCAGACATATCACTCAGCAGCGCGCCACACAGCGTTGAGAACATTCAATCCAGCTATATGGCGCAGGTGCAAAGGCGCAGGCTCTATGGAGGTCTGACGCTGTTGATTTTTTGCGTGTTGATGGTGTCAGGCTTCAACATTGCCGACGCACGAAATGCGGGTGGTTTCTGGGACGGTATCCACAGTGTGTTCGACTACCCAAGTGATGTCCTCTCGGAGGCTTGGGAAAAGCGGGCCGATCTGCCTAGCCTGATGCTGAAGTATTTCCCGGCGCTGGTCGAGACAGTGAATATTGCGGCCGTTTCCACATTGATTGGAGCCATCGGCGGCTTGTTTCTGTCGCTCCTTGGCACGCGTGGGCTGGCGAAATGGCCCCGTTTGATCCCGGTCTTCCGGCGCATCTCGGATATCATGCGCGCCGTGCCGGAAATCGTCATCGCGCTTGTTCTGATCTTTGTCCTCGGCGGCGGACCGGTTCCGGCGATGATCGCCATCTCAATCCACACCGCTGGGGCGCTTGGCAAGATGTTCTCGGAAGTGTCCGAAAACGCTGATCTGAAGCCCGTTGAGGGATTGGCCTCGACCGGGGCGACTTGGTCAAAACAGATGATGCTGGGCATCCTTCCACAGGTGGCACCAAACTATATCAGCTATGCACTGCTGCGCTTTGAGATCAATATCCGGGCTTCTGCCATCCTCGGTTTCGTCGGCGCAGGCGGTTTGGGATACGAACTGCGTAACGCTATGGCTTGGGGACCCGGGCGCTTTGATGAGGCGGGCGCGATTTTCATCCTGCTGTTCAGCACGATCGTATTCTTTGATCAGGTGTCCAGCCGCTTCCGCAACCGTCTGACCGAGGGGCAGGGCCAATGACTGCAATTGAATTGAACTTCGGGCTCGACGGGGCCAAGCTTGAAGCTGAACGGCGCTTTCAGCGCAAACGAATGATCGGATTTGGCATTCCCGCCGTGATCCTGTTGTACCTCACCTATATCTTCTTTGCCTTTGATCTGCCGGGGCTGGCGCAGCGTGCCAATCTTGAAAATGCAGTTACACTCGCTTCGGACAGTTGGTCACACAAGGTGCACGTCACGCGCGACAATCGGTCTGGCGAGGTAACCTATGCTGTCGAGGGTGAGCGCAAGGGCACTTATCCCAAAGGTCAGCGCCCTGATTGGGTGTCCGGTGACGAAGTGATCACAATCGATTTGGGGCACAACCACGTCGTGCGCTTTCTGTCGGACAACCGGACCGAGGTTCAAGTTCCCGACTTCCCGTTGATCAAGGTGCAGGCAGAAGGGCGTCGCTTGACCACCAATTTGCCCACAGATCTGCCCAACTGGATCTCGGCCTCTGATCGGCGTGTCGCGATCACCACGCCTGAAGGTCGGATCACTCTGACCGGTGCCCGATCCGAAGTGTTCAACTATTTCCCCGGATGGGAGCTGTTCTGGTTCACGCTCGACAGCCCTTATTACGGTTATGGATTTGGGGAAATCTTGTTTGGTGCGCAGATTGATCCAACCCGTTCGAACTTCGCAGGCGCAATCTCGGATTGGTGGAACAATGCGATGTGGCGGCACAAGGATGTGGCCTGGGCGATTGGTGAGACAATTCTGATGGCATTTCTGGGCACAATGGGCGCTGCGATGATCGCGCTGCCTTTGGCCTTTCTTGCCGCCAAACGCTTCTCACCTGTTATGCTGCTTCGCGCTGCGACGCGCCGTCTGTTTGACTTTGTACGGGGTGTGGATGCCCTGATCTGGACCGTGGTTCTGGCGCGGGCCTTTGGCCCGGGACCGCTGACAGGCGCCCTGGCGATATTGATCACCGACACGGGTACGTTTGGCAAAATCTTCTCGGAAGCGTTGGAGAATGTAGATCAGAAGCAGATCGAAGGGGTGTCTTCAACCGGGGCTAAACCACTGCAGCGTTATCGGTTCGGTGTAATTCCGCAGGTCGTTCCGGTGTTGCTTGCCCAGATTCTCTATTTCCTCGAATCCAATACCCGTTCGGCAACGATCATCGGCGCGATCACTGGCGGTGGCATCGGACTGATGCTGACGCAAGCGATTCAGACCCAGAAAGACTGGGAAGAGGTCGCCTATTACATCGTCCTGATCATCATCATGGTGATGTTCATGGACTGGTTCTCGGGCTGGTTGCGGGGCAAGCTTATCGGACGGAAAGACTGATGGCGCGGCTTGCGGCGGAACAGCCCTTTCTTCACCCGGATTGTGAGATCACCGACTGCAGGTTTGGGGCCTATGTCGAGATCGGCAAAGGCAGCCGCGTCGCGCATTCAGAACTAGGCGACTATAGCTATTGCGATCGGTATGCTGACATCGCCAATGCGCAGATCGGAAAGTTCGCGAATATCGCCGCCTTTTCGCGGATCGGCGCTACGGATCATCCGCTTCACACCGCTTCTTGCCATCATTTTCTGTATCGCTCTAGCGACTACTGGGATGATGCAGATCGGGATGAGGCGTTTTTTGATCACCGCAAATCCCGTATCGTAACAATAGGTCACGATACATGGATCGGTGCAGGTGCAATGATCAAGCCTGAGGTCACGCTTGGTGATGGGGCCGTAGTGGCCGCAGGCGCACTGGTGACCAAAGATGTAGACCCCTACACAATTGTCGCGGGCGTCCCAGCCAATCCCCTCCGCCTACGCCAGCCGCGCGACCTTGCGGAACGGTTGATCGCGCTGGCTTGGTGGGACTGGTCGCATGACAGGCTGCGCACAGCGCTCGATGATTTCCGTACGCTGGCTGCCGAGGCGTTTTTAGAGAAATACGAGCCTTAGCTTTCAAGCGTCAGTGTTACTCGGTCTCCAACAAACCAGGTTCGGCCAAATTCGACCGGTTGGCCCTGTTCGTCGACATTCACGCCTGACGATCTGAGAAGCGGGTCTCCTTCTGTAACCTGCAAGTGCAGCGCCTGAGTGGCAGTTGCCCGAGTGGCGGTCAGCCGGGTTGAGGCCCTTGTATAGTCGGTAACACCTGACCTGCTTAATGCCTCGGTCACGCTGCGGGTATCTTGCAGTGCGGCGCTGATCCCGGGCAGCCGCTTCAGGGGAAACATGCTTTCGAACACGGCGATGGGATGCCCGTCCGCAAGAGAAAGGCCATGATAGGCACAAATTTGATCGCCGGGTGACAGGGCCATAGCGCGGGCCTCGCCTTCGGTCGCCGCGCGTTCTTCAACATTAAGCACCTGTTTTTCCGGCTGACGGCCAGCAGCAATGAGGTTTTCATGGAACCGAACCCGTGCGCCGATGGGGTAATCGGTGGGCGTGGCTGCAACAAAAGCACCTGCACCACGGCGGGTTCGGATCAAGCCTTCATCGACAAGGGCCGAGATGCCGTGGCGCACCGTGTGGCGGTTCACGCCAAACCGCTCGGCCAGCGCCGCCTCGGTTGGCAGTTTGTCTCCGGGGCGATAGCGCGCTTCTGCCAGGTCACTGCGCAGGGCGTCGGCGATGGCCTTCCAGATCGGGGTTTTGATGGGGGTGTCACGCAAGTTTCACAAAATTCCTCTGTCGCGGATCGGTAAATATGATAAGATATGTATAGTTGTATAGTATATGGAAAAGTTGTCGAGATGAAAGACACTTTTGATGAAAACGCCGACCGAAAGGCTTGGATGGGGCTACTGGCCAAAGCGCCAGACGGCCGCGTTGCTGCCCTGTTGGATGCGGCAATGACCCGCCCCGATTTCAAATGGCTGCGTGCGCCAGAGATCGGCAGCACCATGGTCCGTGGCCGCGCAGGCGGGACCGGAGCGCCGTTCAATTTGGGTGAAATGACCGTGACGCGCTGTGCTCTGACGTTGGAAACGGGTGAAGTTGGGCATGCCTATATTCAGGGTCGCCGCAAGGATGACGCCGAAGCCGCCGCGCTGGTTGATGCATTGATGCAGACGGAGGCGGCGGATCATTTGCGCGCCAAGTTGCTGGCCCCACTGCAGGACGAGTTGATCGGGGCAAAGACTGCCCGCGCTGCCAAAGCCGCTGCCACCAAGGTCGATTTCTTTACAATGGTAAGAGGAGAGGATTGATGCAGTCAGAAACCCTGACCGGCGGTTTCACCGATCCCGCAATCCAATCCGCCCACGCCTTTCGCAGCGTGATGGAAGCAATGGCGCGCCCCGGCGCAGTGCAAGAGGTTTCCGGCGCGGTTCCTCCTGCCCCGTTATCACCTGCGGCGGGGGCTGTGTTGTTGACGCTTTGCGACACCGAGACGCCCGTTTATCTGGCCGGTGCTTTGGATTGCGACGCCGTGCGTAGTTGGCTTGCCTTCCACACCGGCGCGCCGTTGACCGGCCCATCACACTGTATGTTTGCGGTTGGGGCTTGGCCGGATTTGGGGCCGCTGAGCGCATACCCAATCGGGACGTCAGAATATCCGGATCGCTCTGCCACGTTGATCGTGGAATGCTCTGAACTCGCCGCTTCCGGGGCAACCCTAGCGGGTCCGGGCATCAGGGAAAAAGCCGCTCTTTCATTGCCCGAGCTTGAGGCGTTTCAGCAGAATCGAATGCTATTTCCCCTGGGGCTCGACTTCATCTTCACGAATGGCAACCACCTGGCAGCTCTGCCAAGAACGACCGAGGTGTCCTGATGTATGTTGCAGTAAAAGGCGGCGAGCGTGCGATTGAAAATGCGCATGCGTGGCTTGCCGAGGAACGCCGTGGTGATACCTCGGTCGCCGAGCTGAGTATTGCGCAAATCCGCGAACAGCTGAGCCTTGCGGTTAATCGTGTCATGGCCGAAGGTTCGCTGTTCGATCCTGATCTGGCCGCGCTAGCGATCAAGCAGGCGCGCGGGGATCTGATCGAGGCGATCTTCCTAATCCGCGCCTATCGCACGACGTTGCCGCGCTTTGGCACATCCGAGCCCGTCGATACCGGCGCAATGGCCTGTGACCGGCGCATCTCGGCAACCTTCAAAGACTTGCCGGGCGGACAGGTGCTGGGGCCGACCTTCGACTACACGCACCGATTGCTGGATTTCAAACTGGCCGCCGATGGTGAGGTGCCCGAAGCCCCCGTTCGCGAAGCCGAGCCGGGCGATGTGCCCCACGTCACGGATTTTCTCAATCGCGAAGGTCTGATTGAGGAGGCACCGCATGACGATGCGCCGCCACCTGATCTGACCCGAGAGCCGCTTGAAATGCCCGCCGATCGCGCTTTGCGCCTGCAAGCCCTGACCCGCTCGGACGAAGGTTTTACCCTTGGTCTGGCCTATTCCACGCAACGCGGATACGCGCGTAATCATGCCTTTGTCGGTGAATTGCGGATCGGATCCGTGCCGGTTGAAATGGAGATCCCCGAACTGGGATTCGCCATCGAAATTGGTGAAGTCGTTCTGACCGAATGCGAAACGGTCAACCAGTTCACGGGATCGAAAACCGAGCCACCGCAGTTCACCCGAGGCTACGGGCTTGTGTTTGGTCAGACGGAACGCAAAGCTATCTCGATGGCCTTGGTGGATCGCGCATTGCGCTGGGAAGAACTGGGTGAGGACAATGTAGGCGCACCTGCTCAGGATGCCGAGTTTGTCCTCTATCACGCGGACAATATTCAGGCGACGGGCTTTCTGGAGCATATCAAGCTGCCGCACTACGTCGATTTCCAGTCTGAGCTGGAGCTGGTGCGCAAACTGCGGCGCGAGGCTGGCGCGGATCAAGTGCAGGAGGCTGCGGAATGAACGCCTATAACTTTGCTTATCTGGACGAACAGACCAAGCGGATGATCCGCCGTGCAATCCTGAAAGGTCTTGCGATCCCGGGCTATCAGGTGCCATTTGCCTCGCGCGAAATGCCCATGCCTTATGGCTGGGGTACGGGCGGTGTGCAGGTCTCGGCGGCTGTGTTGACCCCCGATGACACCTTTAAAGTGATCGATCAGGGCTCGGACGATACCACAAACGCGGTCTCGATCCGCACCTTCTTTGAGCGCACTGCCGGGGTGGAGACGACCACGGCGACCAGCGAGGCGTCGGTCATCCAGACCCGCCACCGTATCCCCGAGGAGCCGCTGAGCGAGGGACAAATCCTTGTCTATCAGGTCCCGATCCCCGAACCCTTGCGGTTTCTCGAACCGCGTGAGAGTGAAACCCGCAAGATGCACAGCCTTGAAGAATACGGGCTGATGCATGTGAAGCTGTACGAAGACATTAGTCGTCACGGGCATATCGCGACCTCTTATGCTTATCCGGTGAAGGTTGAAGGCCGCTATGTTATGGACCCGTCGCCGATCCCGAAATTCGATAACCCAAAGCTTGGTGACATGGCTGCGATCCAGCTGTTTGGAGCGGGGCGTGAGCAACGGATCTATGCACTGCCGCCCTATACGCAGGTTGTCTCGCTGGATTTCGAGGATCACCCATTTGAAGCGTCCAAGGCCCAACACGCCTGCAGCTTGTGCGGAGCCGAGGACAGCTATCTCGACGAGGTGATCATCGACGACGCGGGCGGGCGGATGTTTGTCTGCTCGGACACCGACTATTGCGAGGCGCGCCAGGCGGCGGGCCACAAAGGAAAGGACGCCGCATGACACCTTTGCTGTCTGTTCGGGGCATCACAAAGCGCTATGGCCCGCATATTGGCTGTGCCGATGTGTCATTCGACCTCTATCCTGGTGAGGTCATGGGGATCGTTGGCGAAAGCGGGTCAGGTAAGTCGACACTGCTGAATTGCATGGCCGGGCATCTGACTCCGGATGCCGGAGAGGTTGTGTTCGAAACACGCGCAAATGGTCCGCAGGACACCGTAACGATGTCCGAGCCCGAGCGTCGGATGCTGAGCCGCACCGATTGGGCCTTTGTCCACCAACATGCCCGCGACGGGTTGCGCATGGGCGTCAGCGCCGGGGGCAATGTGGGTGAACGGCTGATGGCCGTCGGGGAACGTCACTATGGCGACATTCGCGGCAAGGCCACGGATTGGTTGCAACGGGTCGAGATTGACGCGGCCCGCGTGGATGATCGCCCGACAACATTCTCTGGCGGGATGCAGCAGCGTCTGCAGATCGCGCGCAATCTGGTGACCGGGCCGCGGCTGGTGTTCATGGACGAACCGACCGGAGGACTGGACGTGTCTGTTCAGGCAAGGCTGCTCGACCTGTTGCGCGGATTGGTGCGTGATATGGGCCTGTCGGCTATCATCGTCACGCATGATCTGGCCGTGGTGCGCCTGCTGGCGGATCGTCTGATGGTGATGAAATCGGGCCGCGTGGTCGAGGCAGGCCTGACCGATCAGGTGCTGGATGACCCACAGCATGCCTACAGCCAACTTCTTGTCAGTTCCGTTTTGCAGGTGTGAGCAATGATTGAGCTTAACAACGTCTCAAAAACCTTCACCCTTCACAATCAGGGCGCGGCCGTGATCGAGGTGCTGAGCGATGTTTCTTTCTCGGTCTCTCCGGGCGAGTGCGTCGCACTGACGGGTGCGTCTGGGGCGGGAAAGTCCACATTGATGCGCATGATCTACGGCAATTATCTGGCCCGAAGCGGGGAAATTCGCATCGGTGATGTGGATATCGTGAAGGCTGAACCACGATCTGTCATTGCCCTGCGCCGCGAGGTTCTGGGCTATGTCAGCCAGTTCCTGCGTGTGGTGCCGCGCGTGCCCACAGTTGATGTGGTGGCCGAGCCTTTGCGGGCAGTGGGCGTCTCTGCCGCTGACGCGAAGGCGCGTGCTGAAGCCTTATTGCAGCAATTAAACATTCCCGAGCGTCTCTGGACCCTTTCGCCGACTACCTTCTCGGGTGGTGAACAGCAGCGCGTCAACATCGCGCGCGGCTTTGCCCATTCTTATCCTGCGATGCTGTTGGATGAGCCGACGGCCAGCCTGGATGCGGCCAATCGCGAGGTTGTTCTGCAACTCATCGAAGAGGCAAAGGCGCGCGGCGCGGCAATCATTGGCATCTTCCACGACGAAGCGGCTCGTGCGCGCGTTTGTGATCGCGAAATCGACGCCAGCCAATTTGCCCCCGAGGTCGCGGCATGAAACAGGGGCGCCTCATCGCCGTTGTTGGCCCGTCGGGGGTTGGCAAAGACAGCGTGATGCTGGCGCTTTGTGACGTGTTGCCCGATCTGCATCTAGTGCGCCGCGTCATCACTCGGGCGCCGGAGTTGGGCGGAGAAGACTATGACGCCGTCGGGCCTACCGAATTTGAGAAGATGGCGGCGAACGGTGCCTTTGCGGTGCATTGGCGCGCGCATGGCTTGCGCTACGGGATACCGTTTACCGTCAAGGACCGGTTAAGTGATGGAGCAGACTGTCTGGTGAATTTCTCCCGAAAGGCTCTGCTTGATGCCGCTGAGAAATTCCCGCGCTTCACCGTCTTGAATATCACCGCAAGGCCGGAAACCCTTGCGCGTCGTCTGGCGGCACGCGGGCGCGAAAGCGAAAGCGAGATTGCAAAGCGGCTGGCACAGGCAGAGAAACCTTTGCCCGAAGGGTTGGACGTGATCACGATTTCCAACGATGGCCCGCTGGCCGAAACGGTTGCACGCGCCGGCGAGGCGCTTCAACCTGAAAGCGTGTATCGATGAATAAGCTCGAACCGCCCATCCGTGCGCTCGCCGCACAACGCAATCTGGTCGATGACGAAGGGCGCAGGCAGGACGGGCAATTGGCTGTGCAGGATGTCAGCCCATGCTGCGATATCGCACTTGGGCAACCGACCTGTCAGCGTCATGTGAAACCGGAACTCGTCCATCACATAAGGGTAGCCCCATTCGGTCAGCAGCTCGTCCTGACGCGGGCTAAGCCTCGCACCGCGACGCCGCTCAAGCTCTGCCTTGCTGGGCGGGGCGCGAAATGGGTCAAGATCACGCACACAGGCCGCCGCAACCCGCTGCAAATCGCCGAGATCACCCTTTGGGGTCAAAGCCAGAAACCGGCCCAACGGCGTCAGGCTCAGCCCTTCGCAAATGGCAGGCGAAAGGCCAGCGGCAAGCTTGGATGCCGCCGCTTTCAGAGCTTCAAGCGTGAAACCCTCGGCCAGTCGAAAAGGCGGTTTCAGCGTTCCGTGAAAACCATATTTGCGCGGTGTCATGGTGGCGTCATGCAAATCGGGCAGATCGGGTTGAGGCAACTCGCAACCCTGAACAACATCCCACCCCAGCCAGTGCGCGCCGAATTGTTCCAAAGGCCCTTCGGGCGGCACATAGTAAACTGCAAATCGAGAGTATGACATGAATTCCCCTTTTCCCGCGCCCTCTTTGGCAAAGGCTTGTGACAGCGATATGTCAGGCGATTTGTGCCTTGCGAATGCCCAGTTAGTACTGCCCGATCGGGTAGTAACGGGTTCAATCACAATCGAACAGGGGGTGATTACCGAACTGGCCGAAGGCGACCGCGTTCCTACAGGTGCCATCGATTGTGGCGGCGACTACGTGCTTCCCGGCCTGGTCGAACTGCATACCGACAACGTCGAACGCCACATCGAGCCACGACCCGAAGTTGACTGGCCCCATCTACCGGCCCTGATCGCGCATGATGGTGAGTTGGCTTCGACCGGCATAACAACTGTGTTCGACGCGATGCGCGTGGGATCGATCCACAGCGGGAAAGGGCGTTATATCGACTATGCCCGTAAATTGGCGGACGAATTGCTGGCTGCACGTGCCCAAGGTTATTTCAAAATCAGTCATTTCCTTCACCTGCGCGCGGAAATCTGTTCAGAGACTTTGCTGGACGAGTTGGCGAACTTTGGACCGGAAGATCGGGTTGGCATCGTAAGTCTGATGGACCACACTCCGGGTCAGCGCCAGTTCCGCGATCTTACAGCATTAAAAACCTATGTCGCCAAGAAGCGCGGGATGAATGACGAAGAATTTGCCGCGCATGTCGAGAATCTGCGCGGCCTGCAAGAGCGTTTCGGGGAAAAGCACGAAGCAGGCGCTGTAGTCGAAGCCGGACGCTTGGGCGCGACGCTGGCCAGTCATGACGACACCACCGCACAACATGTCACAAAGTCGGCCCAGAACGGTGTAGGATTTGCCGAGTTTCCAACGACGTTTGAGGCGGCTGAAGCCTGCCGGGCCAACAATATTGCTGTCATGATGGGTGGGCCAAACCTGATCCGTGGCGGCTCGCATTCGGGCAATGTCGCAGCAGAAGAATTGGCCAAAGCAGACCTCCTGGATATCGTATCGTCTGATTATGTGCCGTCTGCTTTGTTGTTATCGGCATTTCACCTTGCCGACATCTGGGGTGATCTGCCGCGCGCGGTGGCCACCGTAACGCGCAACCCGGCACAGTCGGTGGGCCTTGATGATCGCGGGGCATTGAAGGTCGGGTGGCGCGGCGATGTACTGCGGGTGCGTCGTGTTGAGCAATCACCGCTTTTGCGTGGTGTCTGGAGTCAGGGTTCCAAGGTAGGGTGATCGCTGCCCAGGCAATCCGATAAAGTTAGCGAAATCCAATCCTTACGCGGACTGGGGCAAGTTCTGTCGGCTTCGGAATGCAGGCGCTCTGCAAGATTCAACCGGCAAAAAGCAGGTTGTCTTTCGCAAGCTGTACAGATTCAAGACGTCTGAGTTCATCCAGCGCCCGGCTTTGGTCTCCCGTTCTTGCGAGCGCTGCATTGTAGGCCCGCAATACAGAGCGTGGCCGCCAAGGGAGTGCAGCCTGCGAAACCCAACTCCGCAAGATTGGTGGAAGACGGTCGAACTCTTGCATCGGGTTTTCGTTGCGCCGCCGTTTCCTGAGTTTCGTCTGACCAAGGTTGCGGCCCATCATTCGGCCTCATCTAGTTCAAAGATAGGATCGAGGACGAGAACCAGACGCGTTTCGCCTTTGCCCGCGATCGGTGGCGAGCGATGGAGCATGCTTGCCGCGGGCGCTTCAGGCCACAATGTGCCGCGCATGATCATGGGGGCTCCGGTTGCGACGGTGAACACGCGCTTGGGCTCTTCGCCTCTGGCGGCGATGCCATATTGGGTCCCTGTGCCTCGATAGGTGCAGATCAGGCGCGCATGAATAGCGTCGATATGAAACTTCCGGCAGGCGTTTGTATCGATCACATCCAGACGCACTCGCAAATAGGGTGCATGCATAATCTTGGCGAAGCGTTTGGCCAGATCAGAGATATCATTTTCCAGCCAACGCCGTTCGGCAGAGGCACTCATGCCGGCAATATCGCACACATGTTGGACTGCTTCCGGAACTGCGGTAGGGCGCAAAATTAGCCGCGCTTTCGGCAACTCAGCAGGGTCTAGACCATCAATCCACGCGCGAAATCTGGGTTCTAGCTGACGTCGCCAGATCATCGCGGCCTGTCCAGGTGTTTGGATCCCGCTCAGCCCTTCTGCGGAGTCGGCGATGCCTACACCTTCTGCAGTTTTTTGGACCTCTGCTTGGGCGTAGATCATGCGGCATCCTCCACCCGGCGCCACAATGGGAACGGATCGGGCAGATCAAGCGGCAGCGCGTCTGGTCCGGGCGCTTGGGCCTCGGACAATAAACAAGCGTCCAGTCGGGATTTCAAAGTCGGCCAATCAATCCCTGCGCCAATAAAGACAATCTCTTGCCGCCTGTCGCCCCAAGGCTCTGCCCAATGCTGTTTAATGTAGTTCATCGCGGACGCATGATCAGGCCAGCGCGATTCAGGGACCGAGGCCCACCATGTTCCAATCGGCTGAACGCTGGACAGCGCGCCCGCAAGCGAGAACTCGGCCACCCATTCTGGACGTGTTGCGATCCAGAAATGCCCTTTCGATCGGATCACACCCGGCAGGTCGCCATTCAGCAGCGCCAGAATTTTTTCGGGCTCAAAAGGCTGTCGTGCTCGATAGACGTAAGAGGAAACTCCGTATTCTTCCGTTTCCGGCACGTGATCGGCGAAACCATAAAGTTCTTTTGCCCACATCGGGTGTTCATGGGCACGTTCGAAATCAAATAGGCCAGTGTCCAGAATGACCTCGCTGGCGACCTCGGAATGGTTGGTTTCGGTGATCTTTGCGTCTGCGTTCAGGCTGCGGATGATCTTACGTGCGGCATCTGTGCGTTCCGGCCCCGCATCATTGATCTTGTTGAGGATCACGACATCCGCAAACTCAATTTGGTCGGTCAGAAGATGGACAAGTGTACGCTCATCCTCTTCTCCCATCGTCTCGCCGCGGTCGCTTAGGAAATCATGGCTTGAGAAGTCATTCAGCAGGTTCACCGCGTCGACCACCGTGACCATGGTGTCAAGACGCGCAACGTCTGACAAGCTCTCACCGTATTCATCCCGGAAATCAAACGTCGCAGCGACCGGTAGGGGCTCTGATATTCCGGTGGATTCAATCAACAAATAGTCGAAGCGCCTTTCTGTTGCTAGCCGCTTTACCTCATCAAGCAGGTCGTCCCGTAGCGTGCAGCAGATGCAGCCATTCGACATTTCAACAAGCGTTTCGTCCGTGCGGCTAAGTTCAGTTTCGGCGCGCACCAGATCGGCATCGATATTCACTTCGGACATATCATTGACGATGACAGCAACGCGGCGTCCTTCGCGATTGTTCAGGACGCGGTTCAGAAGGGTGGTTTTACCAGCTCCAAGAAAGCCGGACAGGACAGTTACGGGAAGACGGGTATCAGTCATGGCTCAGAACACTTCTTCTTTGGTGACTGTTTCGGGTTGATGAGCACGCAGCATATCGAGGCTGCGCTGCAGTTCGGGTCGGCTAAGATCGCGGGCAATGACCACAATGCGCGAGCGTCGGTCATCACCAGACCAGTTCTTCATCGGCATTGGCGGGTCGAATATGTGCTGCACTCCGTGAAACACGAACGGGACCTCAATGTCTTCGAGGAACACGATCCCTTTGACTCGCAAGATATCAGGCCCACGAAGTGCGACCAGCGTGTTCAACCAGTTGTCGAAGACTGTATCTTTGAGCGGTTCTTCGAGCACGATTGAGGCAGACCCAATCCGGGCATCATGAGGGGCGGGTGCGAATACCTCGGCTTTGGGCTTGGACAGGCGCGAGAGGTTTGCCAGCGGGTCGGTCGCGGGCTTATTTGCCGGAGTTGTCCAGTCAATCACGTTCTGTCGGGTTGCAGTCTTGCGAAGGCCGCTGAGCCCCCAAAGCTTTAGGGGATCGAACTTTCCCGCGACCGGTCGTTCAATCCGTGCCGTGGGGTTCAGTTCGCTCAACCGACTTGAAAACGCCTCGGTCGCTGAGGCCGAGACCAAATCGGTTTTGCTGAGAAGGATCAGATCAGCCATCGCAACTTGTGACACCGCCTCGAACTGCGCATCCAAGGTCTCGGGCCCGTTTGCAGCGTCGACAACAGTGACCAGTCCATCCAAGCGCGTAGTGCAGTCCAATTCAGGATCAACAAGAAGCGTTTGCAGGATGGGGCCGGGATCAGCAAGTCCTGTGGTCTCAATCACGATCCGATCAAACTGCAAAAGCCCGTCGTCGCGGCGCTCGATAAGATCAGCGATTGTTCCGGCCAAATCGCCGCGAATTGAGCAGCACAGACAGCCGGATTGCATCAGAACGACTTCATCCTCGACGGATTCAATTAGGTCGTGGTCCAATCCGGCCTCGCCGAATTCATTCACAATGACCGCGATATTGCCTGCAGAGGTTTCCGAGAGAACGGCGTTCAACAGGGTGGTTTTTCCGGCACCAAGAAAGCCCGTCAGAATAGTGACAGGTATCCGCCGGTCTTTGGTTTGGTCATCGCCATACGCTGCTTGAGAGATCACTGGCCGCTCCTGTAGTCATTATGTAATATCATAACATTCAGGAGAATAGGAAGACAAGCTGTTCCGTTCAAGATTGCGGCTTTGTATGAGCATTAAGCGTCCGGTCTGGACCCGGTCGACACATCGTGCAGACCGGGCCTTTAGTGAGGTTAGAAACACTCTGACAGCGTCTTGGCCATGTAGCGGATGAGTTGCGGGTAGAGATCAGCACCGGGTTCCAGATTTGAACCCAGCGGGTCAATCACACCGGTATTGGCTTCAGTTCCATCCAACACGACCTCGACAATTCCCGGATTGAATTGCGGCTCGGCCAATACGCAATCCACACCTTCACCGCGAATGCGGGCCTGAATTTCTGCAATACGCGCCGGGCTTGGGTCTGATGCGTCGCCGATGGAGATGGCACCTGAGGCCGGGAAATCAAAGGCATCTTCGAAATACTGATAGGCGTCGTGGAATACAATAAAGCTTCCACCTTTGACCGGTTCCAGGGTTTCGGCCACTTCTGCTGACAAAGCGGCCATCTCTTCGCGCGCGGCGGCTGCATTCGCAAAATAAGCACCGGCATTGTCCGGGTCAGCTGCAGAAAGCTGCGCTGCGATCGTGTTCAACCAGATTTCCGCATTGGCAGGTGAAAGCCAGGCATGAGGATCATGGTCGCCATGCGCGTGGCCCTCATGATCGTCATGTCCAGCATGGTCATCATGATCGTCGTGATCATGGTCGTCGTGGTCGGCATGATCATCGTGGTCATGCTCGTCCGCGTGCGCATGTGCTTCGTCATGATTGTGATCATCATGCTCTTTGTCTTCAGCATGCTCCTCATGATCATCGTCTTTTGCATGATCATCATGGTCATCGTGATCGTGCCCTTCGTCCTCAGCATGGTCGTTATCGTCATGATCCTCATGCCCATGCTCATCGTGATCGTCATGATCATGCGCCTCGAACAACGCATTTTCACGGAAATCAAGAAGAACAGTTCCGTCCGATTCCAGCAACGCCGTGACGGTTGCGCCGTCGCTGAGCGTTTCAATTGCTCCTTCCATCCACGGCGTCAGATCTTCGCCAATCCAGAACACCAGATCAGCCTCCTGCAGTGCGGCAGCTTCCGAAGGGCGCAGGCTATATTCATGAGGTGAGGCGCCAGGCTGCACAATCAGGTCGGGCGTTCCAACACCCTCCATCACGCGGGCGACCAGTGAATGTACCGGCGCGATGTCAACCGCAACTTTGGGAGCATCCGCCATGGCGGTTCCACCCATCAATGCAGCGGTAATCGATAGTGGGAGCAGCTTTCTGGACATCAGACCCTCTGTGTGATTTCATAACGTTACGAGCGACATATATGATATGGAATAACATGACAAGTGAGACCTACCCCATTCCGGTTGACGAAGATGCACCGATCGGGTTTCAGGAGCACGACCACACGAATTGCGTTGATACGGCGCTGGCCACTGCAGAGGCGCAGTGCAAGGAAGAAGGCCTGCGCCTGACCCCTGTGCGGCGAAAAGTTCTTGAGATGCTATTGCAAGACCACAAAGCCCTTGGCGCTTACGCAATTCTAGATCGCTTGCGCGATGCCGGTTTCGGGTCTCAACCGCCGGTGGCGTATCGCGCGCTTGATTTCCTTGTTCAAAACGGGTTCGTCCACAAGATTGAGCGGTTGAACGCGTTTGTTGCCTGCTCTCATCCTGGGGCATCCCATTCACCAGCCTTTATGATCTGCAGAAAATGCGATGCTGTTGCTGAAGCCCAGTCAGCACCGGCTAAAGGTGTCTTGGGCGAGGCTGCGCGCGCGGCGGGTTTCGAAATCGAACGAACCGTTGTAGAAGCCGAGGGACTCTGCCCAGACTGCACCGAGAAGGCGTAGACATGACCCTGATCACCGTTGAGAACCTCAGCGTGCGTTATGGCACGAATACCGTTCTGCGCCATGTCGACATGACGATTGAGGCTGGTGAGATCGTTACGATTGTAGGCCCGAACGGATCGGGCAAGACCAGCCTGCTGCGTGCCATCATCGGTGCGACCAAGCCATCGGTCGGATTGGTTTCGTTGAAACCTGGGCTGAAGATTGGGTATGTGCCGCAGAAGCTGCACATCGATCCAACCCTGCCAATCTCGGTCGAAAGATTCATGCGCCTGACCGACCGTGTATCGAGGCAGCAATGCGTGGAAGCGCTTGAAACCGCGGGGGTGCCAGATCTGTTGAAACGCCAGATGTCGCAATTATCTGGCGGCCAGTTTCAGCGCGTTTTGCTGGCCCGCGCCCTGATTAACAGACCTGATGTCCTGTTGTTGGATGAGGCAACTCAGGGCCTCGACCAACCCGGATCAGCGGCGTTTTATCATCAGATCGAAGAGGTCCGACGCGAGACCGGCTGTGCCATCGTGATGATCAGCCATGAATTGCACGTCGTCATGAGCGCATCTGACAGGGTGATCTGTCTCAATGGCCATGTGTGTTGCCAGGGTTCGCCCGCCGTTGTGGCCTCGGCCCCGGAATACCGTGCCTTGTTTGGAACAGGAACCGGGGGTGCACTGGCCCTCTATCGACATGATCACGACCATGATCATGATCACGCTGAACATTCTCAGGAAGCCGCCGAATAATGCTTGACGATTTCATGATGCGCGCAACGCTTGCTGGTGTTGGCGTTGCTTTTGCGGCGGCTCCTCTTGGATGTTTTGTAGTCTGGCGACGAATGGCCTATTTCGGGGATGCCACAGCGCATGCCGCGATCCTTGGCGTTGCCTTGTCGCTAACGTTTCAGATGTCAGTCTTCACTGGGGCGCTGGCCGTTGCACTTGCAATGGCGCTGACCGTGACGCTGTTGTCCCGACGGGGCTACGCGATGGATACGCTTCTGGGCGTAATGGCGCATTCCGCGCTTGCTTTCGGTCTTGTCGCGGTCTCTTTCTTGTCGGGTGTTCGCATCGACCTGATGGCATATCTCTTTGGGGATATCCTTGCAGTCTCGCGCACCGATCTGGTTGTAATCTGGGGTGGCGCAGGGCTTGTCGTAGGGCTTATCACTTGGCGTTGGTCGCAGCTTTTGACGGCGACAATGAATGAAGAACTGGCTTATGCCAGCGGTTTCGACCCCAAACGAGAGCAATTGATACTTACACTATCCCTTGCGGTAACCGTCGCGGTGGCAATCAAAGTTGTGGGTGTTCTTCTGATCGCTGCGATGCTGATCATTCCGGCTGCGGCCGCGCGCAGTTTGGCGCGGTCACCTGAGTCGATGGCTTTGATTGCAGCGGCGATCGGTGCGTTTTCTGTAGCGGCAGGGCTAAGGGCCGCTTACGTATTTGACACGCCAGCCGGCCCATCCATTGTCTGTGTGGCAGCTGTATTGTTCGCATGTCTCAGCCTGATCGGATGGCAATCGCGCAAGGGAATTTAGGGCTTAAGCACGCCGCTGACCCAATGCGCAATATCTAGAAGGTGAAAATCTCCGCCACGAGGGGCTATGAGTTGCACGCCCAGGGGAAGCCCAGCCTGATCCGTGCCGAAGGGGATAGCTACAGTGGGGACTTGCAGCAAGTTCCACATGCGCGAATACAGCGGATCACCCGTTGCTTCCAAACCTCGCGGAGCCGGACCAGCCGCAGATGGCACCAGCAAAGCGTCAACGTCTCGGAACAACTGATCCAGGATTGCGATTGCTCGATCCCGCGTCGCCAAGGCTTGGTGATAGTCCGCTTCGCTGATCTGTTGACCCGCAACCAACAAGGCGAAGAATTGTTGGCTGATTGAGGGCTCACCGATTTCGAACTCCTTCTCACGCAGCCGGGCGGCTTCAAAGCTCATCACAGTGTGATGGGCCGCCGTGAGCTTTTCAAAAATCTGAGGATGGCTCACCTCCCCCGTCTCTGCCCCTGCGGCGGCTAGTGCGGCCAAAGCGCGGGTGCAGGTGTCGCGCATTTCGATCGAACCGTCTGCCCAATGCGGACCCCGCATCAGGCTGACTCGGGGCAATCTATCCTCGAATTGTGGTTCGGGCGGAGGATCGATACCACGCAATACCGCGTCAGCGAGCGCTAGATCACGCGGGTCTCGGGCCAGAACGCCCAATGTATCCAGACTTTGCGATAGCCCCATGACTCCATCCAGCGGGTAGCCGTGGATCGTTGGCCGAAATCCATAAACGCCACAGTAGGCGGCTGGACGGATTAAGGAAGCAGCCGTCTGGGATCCAAATGCCAGTGGGGACATGAAATCTGCGACGGCCGCAGCGGAACCCGATGAGGACCCGCCCGGTGTGTGGTTCGTATTATGCGGGTTGGCTGTCTTGCCGGGGCGGAAATAGGCGAATTCCGTGGTGACCGTTTTGCCCAAGGGAATCGCGCCCGCGTCCAGAAAGGCCTGCACGCAGGCGGCAGTTTGATCTGGTTGGCGATCCCAGTACAAATCGCTACCCCAGCCGGTCGGCATGTCATCGGTATCGATAATGTCCTTGATGGCAAAAGGTACACCATGCAGCGGCCCTCGATCACGCTGTTTGTCCGCGAGCCGCGCTCGTTCCATGGCCCGTTCAGCATCCAGATATTGGAAAGCTCCGACCTGGGCTTCTCTCAACGCGATGCGATCCAAATGTGCTTGCATGACCTCCGAAGGTTTAACCACGCCCTGTTTGATGAGCTGGGCAAGGTCTGAGGCGCTGAGCTGGTTCAGCTTATTCATGCTCCAAAGCTCGTATGGCGTCTGCGAACGGATCAACTGGCATGTCATAAATACCGCCACCCAATCGACCCGCTTGACCCAGCCGGTCAAGGATTCCAAGGCCAATCATCGGACCTGAACCTTGGGCCATTGCGCCGCGCGCGGTCGAGCCCAGCTTCACGTCAAGGGCCTGAAAATAAGGGTGTTCGCCAACCGAGAGGCTTTGTGTTCGCGCCCCTGCGTTGCCGGGCAGATAGGCGCCCAGCCCCTTCTTCTGTTCGGGGCTTAGATCGATGGCCATTGCACCCAGACCAAATGCCTCAACCACGGCACTGTCGCCGATGGCACCAAGCGCCCGGTCTGCGGGCAAATCGGTGTCGAATTTCCCTTTTGGAGGCGTCGCCGGGATTGAGAACCAGCGCCCTGGAAGGCCTGAAATCTGGATGCCAACCTCGCGCCCGTTGCCGCCTGCCGCGGTCACAAAGCTGGAACCCTCGACCCCCTCGGCCAGCTTCATCATGATCTTGGTGGCCGCCAACCACAGGTTGAGAAACAGTGACGGCGATTGCGCCATGAACTCTAGCACGTCGTCATCTTGGATACGGGCGGGTGAGCGATCCATTAGCTCTTCAATCAGCGCATTGGTGGCGACGGGGGTGCGCCCATGGCAATCGTCCCCACCGATCAGGCCTTGAACAGCCAACGGCACCAAGGCGATGCCCTCGGCCAATCCGTTCTGCAAAACCTCCAGAAACCGCGTGTTCAACCATCCGATATGGTTCAATACCGCATCGGACCTCAGCCCCAAGCGTAAGGAAGGCCGCGCGCCACCATTGATCGGAGTGAAAACCCGGTTCTGACCGCGCCATGCATCATAAACGGTGTGCAATGGCATATTCGCCGAAACCACGGCCGCCAACGGTGTAACCACATCATGATCCTGTGCAGGGCGCAGAATAATTTCACCGGCTCTGATCATCGCTTCGGCTTGATCAAAGTCTTTGGCCAGACCATCCCAAACAGCCGCGACACAGGCCGAGTTCAGAATCGGCGCTGTCACATCCTCAGGCGTGGCAAAGGCAGGGCCCGCATGCAACAGGACATTTTCGGGTAAGCCGAATGCATCAGCGGCAGTATCGAACCGATTCCAAACCGGCTGTGTCACCATGGCTCGGTCAAACGCCAGCCGATCAGCGGGATGCAGGGTCATGACCCCTCCGGCGGGATGATCCAGGTTTCTGAGAAATACAAGAAGGCCGTCGTGGTCTCATACCCGGCCTGAACCCGTGTCCCCAACTTGCCCGGCAGCGCCCGGCCATTAACGATGATCTGTGCCGAACGGGCAGGGACCAGCAGCGAGAACATGTTCTGCTCACCCGAGGCGACCTCATGCGGTGAAAGCTCCAGCGCGTGGGGCGGTTCAAAACCTTCCCAGACAAGCTCGATCGTCAAGGTGCCGCCCGAGATGGTTTCGGTATAGCGATGGCTCATCGGATCACCGGATGAACGCACCGCCAGAGCGCCAATTTCAGGCAGGGTGGCAAAGGCTGGCGCAGTTGCGAACGCAGCGAGCTTGCTGATGAAATTCTGTTTCAAAAACGTTGTCAGTTCGGGGTTGTCACTGAGAATGACATTTGGTGCTTCCGGCGGTCCTTCAATCTGATTGGGGGAGCCATATAGCAGCAGCACCTGCCCTTGTCCCACTGGAGACCAAGCGACGCGGAAGAACAAAGCCATTGCGCTGAAATTGTCGTCCTCATCCTTCAAAAGGATGCCGGGGTTTTCGCCGGTCCAATCGACAATCCCGGGTGTGATCGGTTCATTCAGAGGCATTGCGTATCCTCCTGCGGCGTGACCCATGTTTCAGAGAATGCGAGGAAAGCGGTGCTCATCTTTCGGCCAAAGAACT
This sequence comes from Ruegeria sp. CE9, assembly GCF_056537425.1. Classification (NCBI taxonomy): domain Bacteria; kingdom Pseudomonadati; phylum Pseudomonadota; class Alphaproteobacteria; order Rhodobacterales; family Roseobacteraceae; genus Ruegeria; species Ruegeria sp. CE9. Next base: position 173,896 of record NZ_JBQFRO010000005.1, read on the forward strand.
GCCGATCCGCCACCCGGCCGCGTAGGGCAGTGCCGTTGATTCTGACTTGGGCTTTCTTGGCTTCGAGGAAGACCGAATACATCTCATGCTCTTTGGTGGCCGAATTTTCTTTGGTCACTTCAACCGGTAAGGGCGGCCCCATGTCTTCCCAGATCATCTCAAGGGTCACACCCGAACCGCGCAGGGTTTCCGAATAGCGTGTCTTCAGATCGCCGGGGCGCTTTTCGACACTGTCACAATCCAACCAGCTCATCGCATTCAGGCCGGGTTTGCCAACAAAAGTAGGCATTTTGCTAACCCATCCATCGACAATCCACCGCATCATGCGCTGGTTATCCGTCATGATCAGGTTTGGCACATGTGGCCAGCCGCGCGCTTCGTCCGGAGCACCCAAAACGATCGCGGCGTTCCCGCGCCCGTAGGGGGACAGAACGACGCGGAAGAACAATGCCAGCGTGTCATAATGTTCCTGATCGGGGCTTTGTTTGAGGTAAATACCGGGGTTTTCACCCGACCATTCGACCCGTCCGGGGTTGTGAGGAATGCGGCCTGTCATGCCCAACTTGCCTCATATGCCTTCAGAGCATCTTCGATAAAGGCGCGGCGCTCATGTCCCTGAAGATGATCTCCGGATTTCAGTATTTCCGCCACTTTGAATGAGACTTCCTTCTGCAATGCGCCATCGTCACGGTTTTCTTGCAAGGGGATTTTCAGCACCGTATCACCAGCATAGGTCGGGATGATTCCGTCGAAATTGTCGGTTGGCTGCGCAGGGGATTTCCCGTCCTGTAACGCCCGGATTGCATTGCGCAGCATTCTGCGCGCTTTCGCCACGCCCCGATCTGTAAATGACAGGTTCTCGCGCGCGTGAATGTTGATTGGTCCCTGGCTGACCCACGCATCGTAATCCCCGGGATCACGTTGGCGCATCTCATAGGGACGATCTGGCCCCTGGCCGTAGAAATCGGTCGTGCCATACCCGACTTCATCGCGATTGGTCATGCCGCGTGGGTCATCATTGAACCGTTCCTCGCGGAAATGGCGCCACGCGATGACCATGGTGTTCGTGTCGTCAATTGGCGTGATCCAGCGGGTCAATCCGCCCCGGCCAAAGTATCGAGAGCGATCCGGGATCGGGAAATGCCCTCCGTTCTGAGTAAACGAGGGTAACATATGATCATGCACGCGGACCCAGATGAAATTACCATCTCTTCGCACATTGGTGTAAAAATCTCCGGTCTGGCTTTCGTGAAACTCGATCATCGGCATGTGCGCGAATGCTTCGTGAAACTGCACGCGCGCTGCTTTGGTATGCAGATAGACCACATGGAACGGGTCCCAGGCGTTTTCCATCACCTGCAGCCAGTTGCAGGGCGATTTTATCAGATAGGGTACAAGTTCATCGCCGTCATCGTCGAACGTATCCATGACCGGGAAGGGCGGGATGCTGTCTGTCGGCCCCATATATGCAAAAGCCAACCCTTTGTATTCAATGATTGGATAGGCGCCCAGACAAGCTTTCTTTTTGACCTGAGACGCGGGCGGTTCGCAGGGCGTTTCCAGAACAGTTCCATCCAAGCCATATTTCCAGCCATGGTACGAACAGCGAATGCCGCCCTCTTCGACGATGCCAAATTCAAGGCTCATGTTACGATGACAGCAATGTAGATGCGTGCAGCCCAGCCGCCCATGTTTCTTTTCCCGGAACAGCACAAGATCTTCACCCAGAATTCGAATGCGATAAGGCAGATCGCCAATCTGATCTGTCATTGCAACCGGCATCCAGAACCGCCGCAGATACTCACCACACGGGGTGCCGGGGCCAACTTCGGTTAGTTCCGGATCGTGCTGCTGTGACCAGACGCTTTGCTGATCGTGACCCCGGAAGTTCCCTTCTGGGGTTGCGAAGGAACCGTGTTCAACCGGTTTGCTCATCCATTACCTCCACTTTTGCAGAATGTCTGTGTCCCGCCTTTCGAGGAGACCCGATCACCGCTAGCGCCGAGCACGACGCCACCTTTCAAATCATGACATCAATGTATTCATAACGCCGCACACATGTCAAAAAGTTATAATAGGATGGATGGGTATTTGGTGCGGAACAACGGGCTGAAACGTTAATATGGCCTTGGGCCGAGGCGTATGCACCCGCCATTACGGAAACGGATCAGGAACGGGCGCGGTGCCAGTCCAGATGGACTTTGCCTGTAAGTAGTCCTTGATCGCGTCCGGCCCTAATTCGCGTCCATATCCTGACAGCTTTACGCCGCCAATCGGGCTGCCGGGATCGACGCTGCGATAGTGGTTGATATAGACTGTGCCGGACAAGATGGCCCCGGCCACCCGCGCGCCTGTGGCTGAATCCGCTGTCCAGACTCCAGCGGCCAAGCCATAATCACTGTCATTGGCAAGATCGATTGCTTGGCCTTCGGATTCGAATGTGGTGATGGCCAGAACCGGGCCGAACACTTCTTCGTGCCAGATCTGCATATCCCGAGTGACCTGATCAAAAATAGTTGGGCCAACATAATATCCTGAACGACCCGCCGCTGTTTCAACGCCATCAAGCAGACAAATTGCACCTTCTGCCTTCGCCTGCGCAATCATCTCGGTGACTTTACGCAGATGCGGCTGGTTCGCCAGCGGCGCGATCTGAGTGGTTGGATCCATCGGATCGCCCAACTTTAGCGCCCGGGCACGATTCAGCAATCGTGATACAAACCTGTCTTTGATCGAGGCCTCGACGATCAACCGCGACCCAGCAACGCAGGTTTGCCCATTCGATAGAAAGATCCCCGACATCACGCCGTTTACAGCGTTCTCAAGATCGCAGTCTGCAAACACAATCTGCGGGGATTTTCCGCCTAGCTCGAGCGTGGTGGGAGTAACGTGACACGAAGCTGCTTCAGCCACTTTGCGCCCACCAGCGTCTGAGCCTGTGAAGCTTACTTTGCGAGTCAATGGATGCCGCACCAATGCCTCTCCAACTTCATGGCCCAGTCCGGTTACGACGTTCAATACTCCGGGCGGTAGTCCAGCCTCAGTCATCAACCGCGCAAATTCGAGGGTCGAGGCCGACGCCATTTCAGAGGGTTTCACAACCACTGTGTTGCCGGCAGCTAAGGCCGGGGCGAGCTTCCATGCAAGGATCATGAGGGGGGAGTTCCACGGTGTAATGGCGACCACCACGCCATAGGGCAGCCAATGCCCTGTGCTCGTCACGCCGGGGGTGGCGTTGTTTTGTTTTACGGGGGCAAGTGCGCGTACCTCGGACGCAAAATGGCGATACCAACTGTGCAATCCAGAAAACTGGCCGCGCACTTCGGTGATTCGTTTGCCGTTGTACCGGATTTCTGGTTCAACCAGCTCTTCCCAGCGCTCCTGCAGCGTTTCAGCCAACCTATCAAGCATATCAGCACGCCCCGCCGAGCCCAGATCTGTCCACGGACCGTTGCGGAATGCGTGGTCAGCATCGCGGATCGCTGCATCGGCTTCTGCCGCGCCACATCGGGCGATGCGGCTCCATTCCCGGCCATCTGCCGGATTAATGCTGGCGATCGTATCGCCCTGCCAAGGAAGAAATCTGCCCGAGATAAATGGAGTATATGTTCGCATCTAATTGCTGTCTGTTACGTCCTGTGCAACCAGCGCTAAAAGGTCGCCACGCCGCACCATGCCGCGATTGCCATGCGCCAGCACAAAGCCGCTATTGGTGAATTTCTGTTCAAGCGCCGACCTGCCCGGATCGTCAGCAAAGCGTAGATATCCGGCAAGATCGCCCGCTTGCACCTCTTGGCCCGCTGATACACATCGATCAAACAACCCGTCTGCTGGGGCGTAGAGTGAATCAAGAGGCGAAGTGATTTCGACCTGACGCGCCGACGTCGGGGCGGGGAGGGTTTCATCAAGTATCCCCAAATACGTCAGACAGCGCAGTAGCCCGGCTTCTGCGGCGTTCACGATTTCAGGGGTCACATTGCCGCCGCCGCCCAGTTCAGTCGCGATCATTGGCACCCCCGCGCGGGCGGCGGCCGAATTGACCGAGCGATTGTCGTTGTGCTCACCCAGCATCCAGATCAGAGGGAGTCCAAACGTATTTGCTAGATCAATGTTCGCTTGGGTCAGGCCAGCGTCCGCACATCGCGATGCCAGAGCACAAGGCGCAAAGACCGAGGCTTTTCCCCCTGAATGCAGGTCAATTGCTGCATCTGCGCGCGGCAGAACTACGGTTTCGACAAAATGGGCGATCATCGCAGTGGGGCCACCATTCGGATCGCCAGGAAAGGCGCGATTCAGGTTTTGCCCGTCCAGCGGCGAAACTCGCGAAGATATTGCCAGCGCGGGGGCATTCAGCGCAGGCATCAAGATAACCTGCCCAGACAATTGTTCCGGTTTCAACTTCTCGGCCAACCGCAGAATTGCCGCCGGACCTTCAAACTCATCCCCATGTGTTCCGCCCAGGATCAAAACTGTGGGCCCCTCTGATCCGCGCAAACTGAGGATCGGGATGGGATGATAGCCAAGTGGTATAGAATTATCCGACCATTTCAGCATCACATCCCCCGCATGTAGGCCAGGCGAGTCCAGATCGATTGTTAACTGAAGTCTGCTTTTTTGCGAGGTTTGCGTTTCGGCCATGACAGTCCGTATTGCTGAAGAACGCAGCCTTTGTAGCATAATATTATTGCAAGTGTTATGAAAATATATGATCAATATGTGATATAAAGTTGATAACCGAAGCGAACGACAAGCCCCGGGGAATCCAATGGTCGTAGCCCGAGCGAAAATGGGAATAGAAAATATTGCACCGCATATGAAAAGCTCGGTGATTGAGGGGTGTACGCCTGCGTCCATTCTATTGAACTCGAATGAAAGTGCCTTTGGTCCCAGCCCAACTGCGCGTGCGGCAGCGCGGGCCGCGATGAGCGATATCGAGCGATATCTTGAGAATCCCGACAAAATTCTTGCACCTGCCATCGGTGCGCATTTCGGCCTTGATCCTTCGTTGATTACAACCGGGCAAGGGTCGGATGACTTATTGGCACGCCTGGCCCGGGCTTATCTGGGCCCGGGGACCGAGCTGATACGCAGCGCAAATGGCTATCTGAAAGTGCCAAACTATGCGTATGCCAACGATGCTAACGTGATCTCGGTGCCAGATGATATGTATAAGCCTTCAGTTGATCGGATGATTGCGGCGCTGACGGATAAAACGCGTATCGTGTATCTGGCCAATCCCGAAAACCCGGCTGGAACCTACCTTAGCGGGGCCGAAGTGCGACGATTGTACGCCGCGCTTCCAGGCAACGTATTGCTGGTGATCGATGCGGCATATGAAGAATATGTTGATGCTGAAGATTACGAACCTGCACACAGGTTGGTGGAAGACGCCAGCAACGTTGTCATGTGCCGAACGTTTTCAAAAATCTATGGCCTAGCGGGCGCACGAGTCGGATGGTTATTCGGACCATCGGACGTTGTTGATACAGCCCGCCGGATTGCTCTGACCTTTCCGGTTGCATCATCTTCTGCAGCCGCAGCCATCGCAGCTCTTGATGACCGGGTGCACACGCAATTTGTGTACGAGGCCAATCGTAGGGGACGTAATTGGATTACTTCAGAATTGCAGGCCTTAGGTTTGCCGATTGTGCCCAGCCAAACAAACTTTCTGCTGGTTCATTTTCCCGATCCAGAAAAGTCAGCCGAAGCGGTTGAACGGTTCCTGCGCCTAAAGGGAATCGCCGTGCGCCGCTTCGCATCACCTGCCTACAAGGACTATATCCGTATCACTATTGGCCAATCTCATGAGCTAACTGCGGTAAGGGATGGCATTGCCGAGTTTCTGGAGGGCGCAGAATAATGGGCGCGGCGATCCATCCGGCAAGTGATGCAGCCGCCATCGCTCATCCGTCAGGTGTGGAAATCATCGCGCGGATCAAAGCCTCGGGTATCCGAGAGATTGTTGCGCTGCCTGACATAGTGACCAGCGACGGGTTGCTCTGGCCGATCTCAAATGACCCCGAATTTCGACTGACGCGTATCTGCAAAGAGGATGAAGGTGTCAGCATCTGTGCGGCAATGTCCTATAACGGAACCCGTGCCTTGCTGATGATGCAGCAGACAGGACTGATGGATTCACTGAATGCCATCCGTGCAATTGGTATGGATTATGAACTGCCTGTCGTGATGATGGTTGGGTTGCAGGGAAAGGAACCTGATGTCCATCCTGATCAATCTGCGTCTTATGGAGTGCGGATCATCCGTCCTGTGCTGGATGCGATGGCGATATCGCATTCGCTGATCGAAGAGCCTGAAGATATTGAACATATTCCTCAGGCAGTTGCGGCGGCCTATGCCGGGTCACACCCTCATATCTTTCTGATTGGCCGCACTCCGGAGGTTCAATGATCATAGATCGCGACACCGCGCTGAGCGCGTTGATCCCACATGTCCGCGAACGTGATATCGTGGTCGCCGTGTATCAAAGCTGTTTTGACTGGCTGCACCTGAATCCACGTGACCTGAATTATGTGGCTGTTGGGGCGATGGGGCAGGCGAGTTCGCATGGGCTGGGTTTGGCTCTGGCCAATCCGGATCGGAGGGTGATCGTGCTGGATGGGGATGGCAGCCTGCTGATGAATCTGGGTTCACTGGTCACGATTGCCGCCGCCAGCCCGGCCAATCTGTATCATTTTGTGGCGACGAACCGTGTGTATGAGGTAAATGGCTCACACCCACTGCCCGGTGCCGACCGAGTTGATTTTGTCGGCTTCGCCCGCTCAGCCGGGTATGTCGGATCGCAGGGTTTCAGCGAGTTGGACCTGTTCAAAGATGCGTTGCCTCACATATTGGCTACGCCTGGTCCGCAATTTATCTCAATGGAGGTTCGGGCGGGAAAACCTTATCCGCGTGATTATGGCTATATTCATAGCGCGGAGGCCCGGCAGACGTTTCGAACAGCGCTCAATCAGAGCTGAGCGTTTCTTTTGCAAGGTTTAGAAAGATCTGCGCGACCGTCGAAAGGGGCCTGTTTTTTGACCAAAAGAGAACTGTTTGAAAGTTCAACGGCGCGGCAAATGGGCGGGTGATACACCCCGGGATCATTCCCGAATGCCCTTTTGACATACCAACAATCGAAACGCCAAGCCCACGCGCAACCAACCGGCAGACACCGTCGGTTGTGCGGGTCTCATATTTCATGCTGCGCGATATGGACTTGGCCTCGAAAAAGCGGTCAACTTCAAACCGGAAACGCGACGATCCCATGTAGGAGACATAGCTTTCATCGGCCAGATCACGCGCTTGAATAACCGCTTTGTCAGTCAGCCGATGCCCTTCTGGCAGAACACAGTGCACATCATCATCCGCTAGCATCAGGCTGTCGAAGGAGGGGTTTGATGGAATGCTTGATGTAATCCCAAAGTCATAATTCTGCGACACCAGCCATTCGACGGAATCATCGTTGGCCTCAAATTCGAGCCGGGCCATGGCTTCTGGACAGGCAGAGGCAAAGGCGCGGATCAGATCCGGGGCCAGTTCCGAAGCAAAGGCTGGTGTGGTCACCAAACTAAGCCGCGCATGGCCAAAGTTACCAATCGCCTGTGCCGCTTGCTTGATATGCTCCATGCCGCTGACTGCCTGGCGCACTTCTTCAACCAGAAGGCGCGCCTCGTCCGTTGGGACAAGCACCCGGCCAGAGCGTTGGAATAAGGCAAATCCAACTTCGGCTTCTAGATCGGACAGCAGACGGCTAACCGCAGGCTGCGAAATGCCCAGCATGGTCGCGGCTTCCGTCACGGTCCCGGTGGACACGACGGTTCGGAAAGCATCGACCTGTCGGAAGGTAATCTTCATGTCAAAGGTATTTCCATTACCGAGCATCTTTCGCAAGTTGTTTTAAGCACCACGGTCTTGGCAGTGCCAACGTAATCGAAATCGTTGCACCCACGCCGCTTCAATGTGGGCGTGTTGATACGGTAATAAACTCTATTTCATCCGATAGGATTTCTCGGACCCCGTGTGGAAGCTTTGCATCAAAGCTAAGTGTGTCACCTGCCGACATCGGAAACTCTTCGGTTCCACAGCCATACGTCGCATTCCCCTCGATCATATAGATAAAGACGTAACCTTCATGCTGATAGTTCGGCAGCGTATTTTGGTCTTGTTTTGATATGCGGATTCGAGCGGACTGAAATGACCCGCTGGGCCCGCTGTGCTTACCCAATAGAGAATAGTCATGTGCGTGATCTTGTGTAATCCGACGCGAGGGCAGGCCTGTGCCTGACGGCACATGATGCACATCTGCCGCCGTGTCTGTATGACTGAACAACGCCATCAATGAGACCGAAAGCGCATCTGACAAAGCGTGCAAAGTGCCGAGTGAAGGCGACACGTGACCGTTTTCGATCCGGCTGATCATGGGGGCAGACACTTTTGCCTGGGCGGCAAGCTCGGTGACAGTGAGGTTCCGCTCTTGCCGTAATCGCTGCAAGGTGCGCCCGATCTCAAGCTCTGGTTCTGATTTCTTGTCCTGCATAGGGCCGCTTTGAAGCTACATCATATGTATAAACTTAGCTGTGGCCTGAATCGCGGATTAAGGAAAGCAGGTTCTGAGTAAAATTGCCTCATCACATTGGTGCCAATCTGCGCCAATGTGATGGGCGCTGTTGTATCGATCCCTATTTTCCCTTCCAGACCGGTTCGCGTTTTTCGGCGAAGGCCTTTGCCCCTTCAAGCTGATCCTCGCTGGAATAGAGAATATCAACCGTGCGCAGCTTTCGATTGGTTATACGATTCATTGCGTCCTGGAACTTGCTGTCTTCGGCATCGCGCACGACCTCTTTTATGGCTGCATAAACAAGCGGCGGGCCAGATGCGAGCAATCTCGCCAGCTCCCAAGCACGATTCATCAATTGATCGGCGGGCAGGATTTCATTGACCAAACCCCAGCGGTGGCCCTCTTCGGCATCAAACCAACGTCCGGTCAACAAAAGCTCCATGGCAATTTGATAAGGGATGCGCTTGGGCAGCTTGACGCTTGCCGCATCCGCAACAGTGCCTGACCGGATTTCAGGCAGGGCGAAGGTTGCATGTTCGGCGGCCAGGATCATATCGGCTGAGATAGCAAGTTCCAGCCCGCCGCCGCAGGCGATCCCATTGATCGCGGCGATCACCGGCTTGTTCAGATCACGCAGCTCTTGCAGACCACCGAATCCACCAACGCCATAGTCCCCGTCAACCGCGTCACCATCGGCGGCGGCCTTCAGATCCCAGCCGGGGCAAAAGAACTTCTCGCCCGCGCCGGTCAGAATGGCGACGCGCAGCTCGGGATCATCGCGAAACTCGGCAAACACTTGCCCCATGATGCGGCTGGTTGCCAGATCGATCGCGTTGGCCTTGGGCCGGTCCAGTGTCACCTCAAGGATTGCACCGTCGCGGCGGGTCTTGATCGGGTCCATATGTCAGGCCTTTCTGATAAGGGCGTCCACTGCAACCGCCTTGGTCGGCGTGCAGAGAAGCGGGTTGATTTCGACCTCTCCGAGCGTATCGGCATGTTGCACGACATAGCTCTGAACGGCCAGAACAGCATTGATAATTTCATCCAGATCAGCCGCTGGCTGACCACGATAGCCAGATAGAAGAGGTGCGATTTTCAGCGCGCCAAGCGCCTCGCGAATGTCGTCCGAGGTCGCCGGGATCAGCAGCGATGCGGTATCGCGCAATATCTCGGTCAGGACGCCACCCGCGCCGAGGGTCAGAACAAACCCATGGGCGGGATCGCGCACAACACCGACCAGCAGTTCGGCCACGGCATCGGTGACCATCTCTTCGATGAGAATCTCGTCGGTTCCAATCTCTGCCGCAACTTTCGCCACATCAGAGGCCGGCACACCCAATCTCACTGCGGCATGCTCAGACTTGTGGGCAAGACCAACGCCTTTGACGGCGAATGGGGCCTCCATCTCGTGGGCGGCCTGAATCGCATCTTCTGCGCAAAGGATCGAACGGTTCCGAGGTACACGCAAACCATGTCCAACCAGCGCCTGTTTGGCTTCCGCTTCGGTCAAAGTGCGGTTGGCTTCTTGCCCGCCCGGCAAGCAAAGTTGGTCCGTTGCTGGCGGCGCGATCTGAGCCGCCGCACGTATGGCGGCAAGCGCTTCGCGTAGGCCCATAAACGGTACTACTCCACCCGCCATCAAAGCTTGCGCAACATCGTCGGGCAGCAACTCGGGCAGGGTAGAGGCCACGGCAAAGCGCGCATCTGTCTCTTCTCGCACCTTTAGGGCTGCGCGCGTCGCACAAGCCCAATCCGTTGAATCGGTGGTTGGGTAATCCACGATCGAAATGGTCAGATCGATGTCTTCCCCGGTCATCCCGGCCCAGGCTTTCGCCATCGCTTCTTCATCGCGCCAGATATATGTGTGATAGTCCAGCGGGTTGTTCAGCGCGACCATCGGACCAAGCGCGTCCCGCAGTTGGGTTTGTTTGTCTTTGGTCAGCTTCGGAAATGTAAGCCCGGTGCCCACCGCCATGTCTGCGACTAGACTGGCTTCACCACCTGAACAGCTGATCGAAGCAATATTGGTGCCTGACAGTGGTCCACAACAATGCAGCAGCTTCAGTGTTTCCAGAAACTCAGGCAGGGAAGACAAGCGCGGGATGCCGAGTCGATTCAATAACGCTTGCGCACCCGCATCGCTGCCCGCCAGTGACGCTGTATGTGAAACCGTTGCCGCTTGCGCCTGTTCGGACACACCAACCTTGAGCGCGATCAGGGGAACTCCTTTTTCATAGGCCTTGGCAGCCAGAGTTTCCCATTCGCGGATATCCTTGAATCCTTCGATATGCAGACCAACCGCCGTGACCCGCGAGTCATCGATCAACGCCATCGCAATCTCGGCCTGGCTGGTCTGCGCCATGTTCCCGCAGGCCACCATATAGGCAATTGGCAGAGCACGTCGCTGCATCGTCAGGTTGATTGAGATGTTCGAGCTTTGGGTCAGAATGGCAACGCCGCGATCCACGCGCGACGCCCCATGCTGGTCGGGCCACAACAGCGCACCGTCCAGCGCATTGATAAAGCCATAGCAGTTCGGCCCAAGAATGGGCATGCTTCCTGCTGCCTTGATCAGCTCGGATTGCAGGTCTCCACCCGTCTCGTCCTCAGCCACAGCTTCCGAAAAGCCTGAGGCAAAGCAAACTGCCCCGCCGCTGCCCATGCCCGACAGAACCCGAACCGCCTCAAGCGTCGCGTGGCGGTTGATGCCAACAAAGGCCGCATCCGGAGCCGAAGGCAGGTCTGCTAACCGTGCATAGGCTTTGTGACCGGCGATTTCATCCGCTTTGGGATGCACGGGCCAAATCTTCCCCGCATAGCCCATACGTTCAGATTGCAAAACAATCTGTTGGCACCATGTGCCACCGCCGATCACGGCGATGGAGCTTGGTCGCAGAAGGCGAGAGATGTCTTTGTTCATTGACGCCTCAGGCACCCAGAGGCCGCAGCAGATCGCGGCTGATAATATGACGTTGGATTTCGCTGGTGCCATCCCAGATGCGCTCAACCCGGGCATCGCGCCAGAACCGCTCGATCGGGAAGTCATCCATCAGACCCATACCGCCATATATCTGCAACGTCGTGTCCGTTACCCGCGCCAGCATTTCAGAGGCGTACAGTTTGGCCGAAGCAATTTCACGGTTCGATGGCAGGTTCTGGTCCAGACGCCACGCGGCTGACAGGGTTAACCAGTCGGCGGCGTCAATTTCGGTGATCATGTCCGCGATTTGAAAGCTGACGCCCTGGAACTTACCAATCGGCTGGCCGAACTGCTTACGCTCAGCCGCATAATTCAACGCATAGTCAAAACAGCGTCGCGCCCGTCCTACCGAGAAGGCGGCAACTGTTAGGCGTGTCGCATAAAGCCATTCGTTCATTACTGCGAAACCGCCGTCGACCTCGCCCAAAACCTGCGCATCTGGCAGGCGGCAATTGTCGAAGTACAGAATATAATTCTTGTATCCTTTGTGGCTGACCGAATTATACCCCTCGCGCACTTCAAAGCCCGGCGTGCCGCGATCTACAAGGAATGTGGTGATGCGTTTCTTTGGGCCTTTCGGGGTCTCGTCCACTCCGGTCGCGATGAACACGATAAAGAAATCTGCGTGCTCTGCGCCTGAAATGAAGTGCTTTGATCCGTTGACGACCCAGTCGCCGCCATCCTTTACGGCCTGACATTTCATTCCCCGCACGTCCGAGCCCGCATCCGGTTCGGTCATCGCAAGTGCGTCCATCTTCTCGCCGCGCACGGCCGGCAACAGATAGCGTTCGCGCTGCTCGTCGTTGCATGCCATCAGGATATTCTGTGGGCGACCGAAGAAATGGGTCAAAGCCATCGAACCGCGACCAAGCTCACGCTCGACCAGAGTGAAATCGAGGTGGGACAGACCCGCACCGCCGACCTCTTCAGGGAAGTTGCAGGCATAAAACCCGAGATCGATACATTTCCGCTTGATCTCTTCGCCCAGTTCCAGCGGCACCTGACCGGTCCGTTCAACCTCGGCCTCGTGCGGATAGATTTCATTCTCGACAAAGCTGCGCACGGTCGAGACGATCATATCCTGTTCTTCAGATAAGCCAAATTGCATAGCGCGGATTCCCTAGATGTCTGAATGGGAAGGAAACCGCATTGTTCGCGCATTTGACATGCGGTATTCGTGAATTATCGTGCAGGATTAGAATAAATTGACTCAGACCTATAACTTTTTGCTGTTCGACGGGTTCTCGAACCTATGCCTTGCCAACATGGTCGAGCCGCTGCGCGCCGCGAACACTTTGGCGGGTCAGTATCTATATGCTTGGCAGTTCTATTCGCCGGATGGCGCGCCTGTTCAAAGCTCCAGTGGACTGCAAGTGGCACCTCAGGGTGCGATGAGGGATGCGGCGGGTGATACGCTGATCGTCATGCCGTCATACGGATTTCTGGAGCATTCCGTCTCTGATACGCTGCGTGCTTTGCGTCGGGTTGCTACCCGACATTCCCGGCTGGCAGGTCTGGATACCGGAAGCTGGTTGCTTGCTGATGCTGGCCTGCTCGAGGGGCATCGCGCAACCATTCATTGGGATGAACTTTCGCGGTTCGAAGAGGCATTTCCAGATGTCGAGGTGGTTCAAGAACGCTTCGTGATCGATCGTAAGCGCATCACGTGCTCGGGCGCTATGGCCGCATACGATCTGGCCGCAGCGCTGATCCTCGCGGATCATGGGCCATTGCTGTCAATGGAGGTCGCCCATCTTCTGATGAACCGTGGTGAGCCAAACTCTGCTTCGCCGCAGATTAAATCCGAAGACAGGTTGGTGAACCGGGTACTTGACCTGATGCAGAACACCTTGGACGCCCCACTTTTGATCAAGGACATAGCGCGACAGCTGGGCTGTTCGCAAAAGACCGTTGAAATTCGCGTGCTGGCCGAGATGGGCGTAACACCGCAGGCGCTCTATCGTCGATTGCGTCTGAACCTTGCGCGTAAGTTGGCCGTCGAAACGCAACAATCCGTCGCCGAAATTGCCAGCCGCTGCGGGTACGAAAACCCAAGCGCCATGACGCGGGCGTTTCGGGCGCAGTTCGGGCAACCTCCGACAGCGTTTCGCAGCCGAAGTTAGCTGCGCACGCGCGACAAGTCCGGGTCATAAGGGGACGGCGCGATCACTTCGACGCCGACCAACTCACCACACAAATCAAGCTGCATCTTGCTACCAAGTTCCGAAACGTCCGGGTCCACAAAGCCATAGGCGAGGTTCGTTCCGGTCCGATGGCCCCATTCGCCCGACGTAATTGTACCAACGACCTTGCCCTCCGACATCAACGAAGCACCCCCATGCGCAGGCGCTTTGGCCGTGTCGAGCTTCAGGCTCACCAGTTTCTTTTTCGGGCCGTTTTCATGGCGTTTCATCAATGCGTCCCGGCCCACGAAATTGCCCTTTTCCAGTTTCACGAACCGATCCAAACCCGTCTCAAACGGATCAAATTCAGTGAGCAGGTCAGCCTTCCAATGCAGGAAGCCCTTTTCCATTCGCATGGAGTCGACGGCACGAGCACCGAACAGCTTCATGTCATAAGCTTCACCCGCCTTTCGCAATGCAAGATAGGCGGAATAGAGCGAAGCATTTGGGACGTGGATCTCGAAAGCCAACTCCCCTGAGAAGCTGATGTTCAGAACAGTTGCCGGTGCGAAACCGACAAAGCACTCACGTACCGAGAGCCATGGAAAGGCGTCTCGCGACCAATCTCCTCGGGCGCAGGCTGACAGCACGTCGCGGGATTTGGGCCCGGACAGAATCAATATTGTCTGATCATTGGTGAGCGGCCGGATTTGCACATCTTCGCCTCCGCGCAGATGTGCCTGTAACCAGTCCATGTCGTGATACTCACTGGCCGCTGCTGAGCCGTACCAGACCCGCGCCGGGCCGCGATCGCTGGCGGGCAGGTTGGCGATTGTGGCCTCAGCTTTGATCATGCCGTGGTGGTTCAGCAGATAACCAAGGCCAACCCGCCCGTCGCGCTTCGTCACTGCGCCGCACATCATCCGCTCCAGAAATGCGTGCCGGTCGGCCCCGGTTATTTCCAACCGATTGAAGCCGTTGACCTCGGCCAGACCGACGCTGCTTTGCAGGTTTCCGATCTCTGCCGCTACGACATCAAAGGTTTCATCAAAATCGAAGCTTAAGGATGGATGAAAGTCTGGGGCGGGCTTGATGTAGTCAACCCGCTCCCAGCCGTTGACCACAGTGAACTCAGCCCCTTCGGCGGCGAGTATCGGGGTTAACGGAGTGGTTTTTGCAGGCCGACCAGCGGGCCGGTGTTCGTGCGGAAAGTGGAAGCGGAATTCGTTCTGATAGTCTTCAATGGCTTTCAGCGCGGTCAGTTCCACATTGGTGTGGCCCGTGAACCGGCGCGGATCAAGGCACCAGGTGTCATAGCAGGCTTCGCCGTGAACAATCTGCTGTGCCAGCAACCAGCCATGGCCACCACCTTCGCCCAGACCCGCGCGCAGGCCGATGATACAGAAGGCGTTGCGCTTGCCGGGGATCGGCCCGACCAAAGGTGCGCCGTCAATTGTGTAAGTAATCGGCCCGTTTACGACGGTGTGGATGCCGACCTCCATTAGCGCGGGCATACGGGCAAACGCGCCTTCCAGCACGTCCG
Organism: Ruegeria sp. CE9; assembly: GCF_056537425.1. Classification (NCBI taxonomy): domain Bacteria; kingdom Pseudomonadati; phylum Pseudomonadota; class Alphaproteobacteria; order Rhodobacterales; family Roseobacteraceae; genus Ruegeria; species Ruegeria sp. CE9. The sequence goes on from NZ_JBQFRO010000005.1 coordinate 189,099, forward strand.
TCACACGGTCCAGATCATCGGGGCAAAGCGCGTTGACAAAGTTCGGGTCAATCCCGTCCATGCCCCAGGTTTTGCAATCCTGTTCGTAGAACCCGACCAGCAACCCGTTCTTTTCCTGTCGGCAGTAATAGTCACTGATCGGGCAGCGCAACAGGGGCATCCGGTGTCCGGCGTCTCGGATCGCGGCAATCTCTTCGGTCAGGAAATACTGATGCTCCATCGAGGCAACAGGATGATGCACCCCCATCATCGCGCCCACCTCGTTGACCCTATAGCCACAGGCATTGACCACGATATCGCAGTCGATGTCGCCATGTTCCGTGTGCACCGTCCATGTGTCGTCTTTATGCTGGGTCAGCGCTGAAACCGGAGTATTGCGATAAACTTCTGCCCCGGCCTTTCGCGCACGCCGCGCCAACGCCTGACACAGCTGAGCCGGATCGATGTCGCCATCCAATGGATCCCAGAGGCCACCCAGCAAGTTGTCCGTCGAAATCAGCGGGTGTCGGCGCGCGCATTCTTCGGCATCGATAACTTCAAAATGCACATCCATGCCGCGCGCCATTGAGGTAAAGTGGTGATACCCCTGCATCTGCTCAGGCGTATTGGCAAGTCGGATTCCTCCATCTCCGTGGTGGTAGTTGATCGGATAATCCGGGTCTTCAGCCAGTTCCTTGTACAGGTTGATCGAGTGGGCCTTTAGCCCGACCATGGTCTGGTTCATGCCGAAATTGGTCACCTGCGCGGCCGAATGCCAGGTTGTACCACTGGTCAGCTCATTGCGTTCGACAAGTACAACATCGGTCCATCCTTCTTGGGTCAGATGGTACAACGTTGAACAACCGGCGATACCGCCGCCAATGACGACAACCTTGGTGCGCGATTTCATGAAGAATCCTCCGGCTCGTTTGCATGGGATTAGCCTGTTCCACGAAGCCGACCACAAGGGGCGATGCATTAGTGGCAACTTATCGAAAATAAAAACTCAATATCTCGTATTAATTCGAATGCGATTGAAACCCACGATGAGCGTTCGGTTGTATTGGCAAGCCAGATACGGTTGGAGGATCACAGATGGCGGCGCCGCAGGCGAAACGATCCGGTCGAAAGGGACGCCTTGCACAGCGGGCTAAGAAGCCCGCGCTTGACCCTTGCCCACCCGGTCAGCCCGGTGGCACCTACAAACCGCTGACAGAATTTGAGCTGGAGCGAATTTACGGCACAGCGCTGGACCTGCTTGAGAAGCTCGGGATCGGCGAGGTGCCGGATCGCCTGCGCGACGATCTGCTGGCGGTTGGGGCGCAGGAGAGTAGGGAAGGAAGGATAGTATTCCCGCCTCAGCTTGTTGAGCAGGCCATTGATCAGGCTGCCAAAACATTCGTTCTGCATGGGCGAGATCCAGCCCGATCCATCGAGGTTGGTGGCAATCGTGTCTATTTCGGAACCGGTGGGGCGGCGGTTCAAACGCTTGATCTGCAAAGAGGCATCTATCGGCCCTCCACCTTGCAAGACCTGCATGATTTCACCCGCCTTCAAGACGTATTGCAAAATGTCAGCTGGTTCACTCGCTGTTGTGTAGCAACGGACCTAGAAGAACCGTTCGATCTGGATGTGAACACCGTTTATGCGCTGTTGAAAAACACCACAAAACCCACGGCAACGTCGTTCACAATAGCTGAGCATGTTGCGCCGATTGTTGAGATGCTTGACATCGCGGCCGGAGGTCCCGGTGAATTCGCAAGGCGCCCATTCATGAAGGCACATATCAGCCCCGTGATTTCTCCGATGCGATATGGCGAGGATGCGGTGGATGTGGTCTATGCCTGCATCGAACATAATATCCCGATCTCTTGTATCACCGCCGCGCAGGCTGGCGCGACTGCCCCAGCGACGTTGGCAGGTTTTCTTGCACAATCACTTGCTGAAACACTGGCCAGTCTGGTGATGGTCCACGCAATTCAGCCCGGGTTTCCAATGATCTTTTCGAACTGGCCTTTGGTCATTGACCTTCGAACCGGCGCATTCTCGGGCGGCAGCGGAGAGACTGCGGTGCTGAACGCTGCATCCGCCCAGTTGTCCAACTGGCTTGGACTGCCCTCGGGCGTGGCGTGTTCCATGAGTGATGCCAAAGCCATCGATGCCCAATACGGGATGGAAAAGGGCCTGACCTCAATGGCGGCAGCGCTGGCGGGCGGCAATTTGATCTACGAAAGCTCAGGCATGACAGCATCATTGCTGGGGGCAAGCTTCGAGGCATTTGTTTTGGATGATGAGATGCACTCTCACACCTACCGCGCGTTGCGAGGCATTGAAGTGACAGAGGACAATCTGGGCTTTGATGCGATCTGCGAAGCGGTGCTGGGCGAGGGGCATTTTCTGGGCGGTCAGCATACCTTTGCTGCAATGGAGCGGGATTACTTCTATCCTTCACTTGCGGACAGGGATGAGCCCCGAACCTGGGCGGAAAACGGTGGGCAGGATGCCTGGACCCGCGCACGTTATCGGGCCCAAGAAATTTTGCAAACGCATACGCCTGCATATCTAACTGATGAACAGGACCGGCAAATCCGGGATCGCTTCAACATTCTTTGAAGGCTGACCGATTGCTACTCGACCAACTTGAAACTGTCCGCAAGCCACGGAATATCAGCGTGCAGCGGGGCGATGATACGGTCACTGATCAGAGATCGGGTTTTGGTATCAACAAGCTCGATCACCGACCTTGAACAATCCGGCGTCGCGACCAACGCCAAAGTACGAGCAAAGCTTTTGCCCGGAAACGGGTGCACGCGCAGCTTTGATTGAAAACGTTTTGCCCGAGAGTACAGCAGCGGAGTCGTGATGGTCCATCCTGCCCCGGCAGACACCATCGACATCATCGTCTGGTTATTGCTGCATTCGAATCTTTGAGAGGCTGAAATGCCCATCCGGCGTAGTTGCGATTCAATCTGGCGCGCGATGTACAAGTTGCTTGAGTATCGCAAGAAGGGCAGCTTGGTTCGCCCCTCTACAATATCTGCCAGCGACTCGTCACTCACCTTGGGCAAAGCGATGACGAACGGATCGCGCAGCAAGGGACGATCTTGCAGATCGCGCATGCGTTCACTGGGCGTGGTGGAAATTCCCAAATCCAACTGTCGGTCACGCAGCATGTCGATAATCGCGTGGCTGGAATCCGTGTGGTACATGAAATCGCAAGCAGGCATGCTTGCGAACAGATAAACCGCAAGCTCGGGAATGATGTCGCTGTCGAAATCCTCGATCGTACCAAAACGCAGGTAACTGGCCTCGGTTATGCTGCCTGCGGATGCCTCGGCCTTGGCTTTTCGGATCAGGTGCAGTGCATCATCAATATTGCGCAGGAAGGCCCTGCCTTTCGGGGTTAGAACCATTGGCCTGCGCGTGTGATTGAACAACTCAACGCCCAGATGATCTTCGAGATTGCGCAGGTGATGCGACACGGTGCTAATCGTCAGACCGGTTTCTTTTGAGGCCGCTTGTAGCGATCCTTTCTGCGCGCATATCTGAAACAGCTCCAGCCATTTGAGGCTGAGGTCCTTCGGAGCAGGGTGACGCGGCATACAAGTTCTTTCTCAGTATCAGGAGCGTTTCCCGTCAACTTACGTAAATGTTGAGAACTTTGATAATAGAAACTCGGAATTCTCAACCAATCGCCGACTATTCAGGCCTCAGAGTTCTCCAAAAAGCCGCGCGCGGTTTGTGCTGCGTCTGCGATATGGCTCTCTACCGCTTGCCGCGCATTGGTCGGATCACCGCTGAGGATGGCATCATGGATGGCGGTCATGTGGCTCATCCCCGAGCGCTCTCGATTTTGGGCAGCAAGAGTCAACGCGCGCAGGCGGCTGATCCGGCCGTTCAGGCGTTGCACGATATCCCAGGCGATGCTGTGCCCGGCCTGTTGAAAAATCAATTCATAGAAACGGGTTGTGGCCTGCAGCAGGTTCGACCATTCAGTGTCGTTTTGTGCGGCGCCCACCGCCTTAAGCGCCCGACCCAGATCTTTTTCGAACCCTTTTTCGTACGTTTGTGCACAGGACGCGGCGGCTGAGCCCTCTAATTGTAGGCGTATCTCGTAGATTTGCCGCGCTTGATCCCAACTAAGTGTCGCGACGATCGGCCCACGATTAGGGATAATCTCAACCAACCCTTCGGCTTCCAGAAACCGAATTGTCTCACGTATGACTGTGCGACTGACGCCCAGTTGATCGCAAAGCGGGCGTTCGACCAGCCGCTCTCCCGGGGCAAAATGCCCTGCGATGATCGCTTCGCGCAGGCGTGCCTGCACAATATCCCGCAAAGTTTGCGGGGCTTTTTCAATCCTTTGCAGGGCGGGGTCTGTCTTTGTCATCAACGCTTTCATATCTCCGGCATTGGTTGGGAACAAGTATGATTGACTTATGGTATGATGGTATACCATATTCCTGATCGAAAGTTCTCCAAAGGAATCGCAATGCCCGCCGAAATTCGAAAAACGCTTTTGCATGTCGAAGACACTCTGATCGAGGGTGGCAAGGTTGCGGACACACCGCTGAAACTGATTGCCGCAATGGCGGTGCTTCGGAACCCATGGGCTGCTCAGGGGTTTGTCGAAGATCTTGGCCCAGCAATCCGAGATTGCGCACCCGGTCTGGGCGAGTTGCTGACCGGGATGATACTTGATGCGGCAGGTGGTGGTGACCAGGTGGAGGCCTATGGCAAATCCGCGATTGTTGGCCTGAACGGCGAGGTCGAGCATGCATCGGCCTTGATCCATACGCTGCATTTCGGGAATCACTATCGAAAAGCAGTGGGTGCCAAATCCTACCTTTCCTTCTGCAATACGCGCGGCCCGGCCAATGCGCCGCTGCTGATCCCGCTGATGGATAAGCATGATGGTGGGCGTCGCTCTCACTACCTTACGATCCAAACGTCGGTTGCGGATGCACCTGCGGCGGACGAGATCCTGATTGCTCTGGGCGCATCGATCGGCGGGCGTCCCCACCATCGGATCGGGGATCGCTATAAAGACATCAAGGAATTGGGCCATGACGTTGAGAACCCTGCGGCTGTCTAAGCCCGGCCAAACAGTTGCGTTCAGAGAGGCGGGCAACGGGCCTCCCGTTCTAATGATCCATGGCGTTGGAATGCGATCTGCGGCTTGGGGGCCTCAGTTCGATGCGTTGAGCAGACATTACCATGTGATCGCAGTTGACTTGCCGGGACATGGAGGGAGCGACCGCCTGCCATCCGGAAGCCAACTGCCGGATTTTGTCGACTGGCTGCATGATGTCGTCCACGCCCTGAAACTGGGTCCTGTCGCGCTCATCGGTCATTCGATGGGGTCTTTGATTGCTGCAGGTTTTGCGGTGGAATTCCCGGGCGAAACCAGCCGCGCCGCCCTGTTGAATGGCGTTCATTGCCGCGATGCCTCTGCGCGCGCAGCAGTTGTCAAACGCGCCAACGATATCTGCGCGGGTCGGATCGATCTGGAAACACCCTTATCTCGCTGGTTTGGTGACTCCCCGCGCGAGCTCGCGGCCCGCACGCAGGTTGCGGAGTGGCTTGGTGCGGTAGATCACGAAGGCTATGCCATCGCCTATAATGCTTTTGCACAAGGTGATGCGACTTACTCCAGCAAGATGAACCGGATTTCGTGCCCGTTTCTTGCACTTACCGGTGATGGAGATCCGAATTCCACCCCGGCGATGTCAGAAGCAATGGCCGCTGTCGTTCAGAATGGTCGGGCTGTTGTGGTCCAGGGCCATCGGCATATGGTGAACCTGACCGCACCCGAACTGGTTACGGCGCATCTGGTTGAATGGCTCGGCCAGCCAGCCGAAGAAAGGATCGCGCAATGAGCTCAATTGATCCCCGCGCGTTGCGCAATGCATTCGGTGTGTTCATGACAGGTGTCACGGTGGTGACATCGCATGATGTCCAAGGTCGCCCGATCGGATTTACCGCTAATTCTTTCACTTCTGTTTCGCTTGACCCGCCGCTTGTTCTAGTTTGCCTCGCCAACAGTTCAAAGAACTATGATGCACTGATTGCCGCCGACGGGTTTGCCGTAAATATCCTCTCAGAAACTCAGATCGAAGTGTCCAATACATTCGCCCGGCCTGCCGAGGACCGGTTTGCAAGCGTCAAATGGCGACAAGGGCCGGCAGGGTCACCACTGATCGACGGCTCGTCGGCCTGGTTCGACTGCGCCATGCACAAAACGGTGGAGGCCGGAGATCACGTGATCCTGATCGGCGAGGTCAAAGCCTTTGACAACACTCCATCGCCCGGCCTTGGATACGTCCGCGGGGCTTATCTGACACCAGCAACAGCCGCAGGTGCCTTGACACAGGATACCGGCCTGATCGTCTCAGCGTTGATCGAGCGCGCCGGCGAGGTGCTGCTGATCGATGTCGGTGAAGGTGCGTTTGCATTGCCCGATGCAAAGGTCGGATCAGAGGGCGTATCAGCGGCGTTGAGCAAGCTGATCGAGTCCACCGGTCTGACCGCAGAACCCGGCTTTGTTTATTCGGTCTACGAGGATGCAGAGAAAAGGCGTCAACACATCGCATTCCTGTGTCAGGCCGCTGATGGTGAGCCCACGAAGGGCACATTTGTCCCGCTCGACGTCGCATCCTTTGGCACTGTATCCGACTCTGCAACCCGAACCATGCTTGAACGATTGTCCGAGGAAAACCGGTTGGGAGATTTCGGCATTTATTACGGCGACAAAAACAGCGGCGAAGTTCGCCCCGTCACACGAGGAGGTTACTGACATGCGGTTTTCGCTTTTCGTTCATATGGAGCGCACCTCACCCGATCAGGACCAGCAGGAACTGTATGAGAGCTTTGTCGCCCTGGCCAAGATTGCTGACGCGGGTGGCATGCATGCGGTCTGGACGGGCGAACATCACGGGATGGATTTCACCATTTCGCCGAATCCGTTTCTGAACCTGATTGATCTGGCGCGCCAAACAACCAATGTGCGGCTGGGAACCGGTACCATTATCGCCCCATTCTGGCACCCGATCCGGCTGGCCGGAGAGGCCGCGATGACCGACATGATCACGAATGGTCGTCTGGATCTGGGCATCGCGCGCGGCGCGTACAGCTATGAATACGAGCGGATGGTGCCGGGTCTGGATGCGTGGGAGGCTGGTCAGCGCATGCGCGAGCTTGTTCCGGCGTTGCGCGGTCTTTGGGAAGGTAACTATGCGCTTGAGGGGGAATTCCATTCGTTTCCGGCCACCACCTCTTCGCCCAAACCCCTACAACAAAACGGGCCCCCAATCTGGGTCGCTGCGCGCGATCCCAACAGTCATGAGTTTGCGGTCTCGAACGGTTGCCATGTACAGGTCACTCCACTGTGGCAGGGTGATGAAGAGATCACTCGGTTGATGGATACGTTCAACGCCGCCTGCGCCAAATTCCCGAGCGTTCCACGCCCTGAAATCATGCTGCTGAACCATACTTATATTGCCGCGGATGAAGCAGATGCCCGCCGTGCGGCCGAAGAGATCAACCGCTTTTATTGCTATTTCGGTGCGTGGTTCAAAAACGAGCGCCCAGTGTCGCAGGGTCTGATCCAAACGCTGAGCGATAAAGACATCGCCAACCACCCCTTCTATTCGCCCGAGGCGATGATCCGGGATAACGTGATCGCCACGCCTGACAAAGCAATCGAACGCATCAAGGGCTATCGCGATCTTGGATATGACGAATATTCTTTCTGGATCGACAGCGGGATGAGCTTTGAGCGCAAGAAAGCCTCGCTTGAGCGTTTCATTTCGGACGTCATGCCCGCCTTCGCCTAAGGAGAGACTATGCGGCAGTTTCAGCACTATATCGGCGGCGCGTTTTCGGACGGGGCTGCTCAGTTCGACAGCATCGATCCAGCGACGGGTACCGCATGGGCGAAGATGCCCGAAGCAAGAACCGACGATGTGAATGCCGCGGTCAACGCCGCACGTTCGGCACTGTCTGCGCCCGATTGGGCGAATATGACGGCGACGGCGCGTGGCAAGCTGCTGTATCGGCTGGCCGATCTGGTGGCCGAGAACGCTCAGACCCTAGCCGAACTTGAAACGCGCGATACCGGCAAAATCATACGCGAAACATCCGCTCAGATCGCGTATGTTGCGGATTATTATCGCTATTATGCAGGGCTGGCGGACAAGATCGAAGGGGCATACTTGCCGATCGACAAGCCGGATATGGAAGTTTGGCTGCGCCGCGAACCGGTCGGCGTGGTGGCCGCAGTGGTGCCATGGAATTCGCAACTGTTCCTGTCTGCCGTCAAGATTGGACCCGCGTTGGCCGCGGGCTGTACGGTTGTCCTGAAAGCCTCGGAAGACGGCCCGGCCCCGATGTTGGAGTTTGCGCGTATCTTCGATCAGGCAGGCTTTCCACCTGGAGTTTTGAATGTCATCACCGGCTTTGGGCCGGAATGCGGAGCTGTTCTGACCAGCCATCCGGATGTCGATCATGTCGCCTTCACCGGCGGTCCGGATACGGCGCGGCACATCGTGCGCAACTCGGCGGAAAACCTTGCGTCGACGTCGCTGGAACTGGGTGGAAAATCCCCGTTCATTGTTTTCGAAGATGCCCATATCGAAAGTGCCGTAAACGCTCAGATATCGGGAATCTTCGCCGCGACCGGTCAAAGCTGCGTCGCTGGATCGCGGCTGGTGATCGCCGACAAGATCAAGAACGAGTTTCTGACCCGGCTTACGGAAAAAGCGGGTGAGATCGTGATCGGTGCGCCTGACGACCCCCAGACAGAGGTCGGACCGCTGTGTACCCAAGCCCAGTTGGCGACGGCCACGGAACTGGTTGCAGAATCTATCGCTGCGGGAGCCAACGTGATAATCGGCGGACAGCCTTTGGGCCGCGACGGGAATTATTTCCCACCAACCATCATCGATTGCACGGATGCGCCAGATGCGCCTTGCCTGACGCGTGAAGCCTTTGGCCCGATCCTTTCGGTTGCCAGTTTCAAAACTGAAGCGCAGGCGGTTCAGATCGCCAATGACACTGCATTTGGACTGGCGTCTGGTGTCTTTACCAAAGACCTGACCCGTGCCCATCGCATGATCCGGAACCTGCGGGCAGGGATCGTATGGGTTAACACCTATCGGGCGGTCAGTCCGATTGCTCCGTTCGGCGGCCATGGACTATCTGGACACGGGCGCGAGGGGGGTTTACAGGCGGCGCTAGATTACACGCGGGTCAAGTCGGTCTGGCTTCGTACCAGCGACGACCCGATCCCCGATCCATTCGTTATGCGGTGAAACCAGCTTTTTTCAACTGTTGTCCAAGATTAGCACACTTTGGACAACCGCATCTCTGCCGCACGCGCGTGGCCTTCCATGCCTTCCATGCGGCTAATCCTGGCGGTGCGTTCTGCAAGCTCATACGAAGCTTGTGGGGTGCAGCGCTGCCATGTCACCGTTTTGGTGAACTTGTGCACGGACAATCCGCCGGTATATCGGGCCGCCCCGCTTGTTGGCAAGACATGATTTGGCCCAGAGGTCTTGTCACCGAATGGAACCGTTGTCTCGGCACCCAGAAACAGTGACCCGTAGGCTGACAGCCGATTTAGCCACCAATCCAAGTCTTCAGCGATCACCTGCAGATGCTCGGGCGCGTAGTCATCGGCCACTTTTGCGGCCTCTTCGCGCGTATCGCACAGGATGACCTCGGCCCTGTCGCGCCATGCTGTGCGCGCTGCTGTGGCGTTCGGCTCGGGGAGCATATTGATCAGCGCATCAGACCGCGCAATGACACCTCGGGCGAGCGTTTTGTCGGTGCTGACCAACCAGACCGGGCTATCAACGCCGTGCTCAGCCTGGCTAACCAGATCCCAGGCGACGGTTTCGATCGAAGCGGTATGATCTGCAATAACAAGTGAATCCGTGGGGCCGGCAAACATATCAATGCCGACCTTGCCGAACAGCATACGTTTGGCTTCAGCGACGTAGGAGTTTCCGGGGCCCACAAGAATGTCGGCAGGGCGCGCACCGAACATGCCGTGGGCCATCGCGGCAATCCCTTGTACGCCTCCCAGGTTCAGGATTAGGTCCGCGCCACTTAGGTCCATCGCATAAATGATTGCATCAGGGATGCCTGTGCCGGGGCGCGGAGGTGAAACCGCAGTGATATGGGGCACCCCGGCCACTTTCGCCGTTGTGATCGTCATCAACGCACTTGCGATGTGGCTATAGCGACCGCCGGGAACATAACACCCAGCGCTGGAGACGGGGATCTGCTTTTGTCCTGCAATCAGGCCCGGGATGACCTCAATTTCGCACTCGCTGATCGTTGTCATCTGCGCTTCGGCAAAGCGTCGGATATTTGCATGGGCAAAGCGAATATCGTCTTTGACTTGTTCAGGCACGCGCGCACAGGCGGCCTGGCGTTCTTCATCAGACAGAACGAAGTCTCCGTTCCAGCCATCGAGCTTTCCGGCATAGCGTCGAACGGCATCTTCACCCTCACGCTCGATATTGGACAGCATGATCGCGACGATATCGCGGATGTCCGAATTCTCGGCATCGGGCCGGGGCAGGGCGGTTTTCAGATATGTGACGGCCATGGGTAACCTCAACGCGTCAGAGAATGGGTGTGGATGGCGTCAGCCAGAACGTCAACCGTGTCGATGATTGGAACGGTTTGGGGCAAGTCGCGGGTTAGCAAAGAGAACTCGGAACAGGCCACAAACAAAAGCTTGGCACCCTGCGCCGACAGCGCTTTTGCTGCGTCAGAAATTGTGCGAAGCGCTGTGCCGGTCGGCCCCTGCGCCTTGATATGCCGGATCGTGCCGAGCATTCGGTCTTCATCCTCGGGCCACACCGGTTCAAACCCCGCGCGATTAAGGGAAGAGTTGAATACGCCCACCCTGCGCAGCGCTGGTGACGCCAGGATTCCGACCCGACTGCCGGCAGGCAAGTGTTGTGCCGCTTGGTCTACGGACAGGTCGACCATATTCAGAAAAGGAATCGCGACGGCCTCTTCGATTTGCGCCGCATAGTGATGCGCCGTGTTGCAGGGCATGGCCAGCGCAGTTGCCCCAGATTGTTCAAGCCCACGCGCCATTTCGGTCAGAACCGGCCCCGGATCAGCCCCAGTACCTTCGATCAAATGTGCGATGCGGGAAGGCACCTGTGGGTTCATGTCGATCAGCAACGGCAAGTGATCAGCGTCGTCTTTCGCCTGAACAGTGGCGAGAACGCGCTGCTGCAACAGGATTGTCGCCTCAGGGCCCATCCCGCCCAATATGCCGGTTACGCGCGGTTTCATGCAAAGACCTGCTGTTTGCTCTCGCTGCCGCTTTACAGATTGACCCAGCGATCAGCGTGATCGAAGGCGAAATCATAGCCGAACAGACCGACGGAGCCACCAGTATGCAGAAACACGACCCGCTCATCCTTGAACGTGCCTTTGCGCGCTAGATCAATTAAACCTGCGGCCCCTTTTGCGGAATAGACTGGATCGAGCAGAATTCCTTCAAGCTCGGCGAACATGCGGATGGCTTCAATCCCGCTTTCTGTTGGCAGGCCATAGCCGTCGCCGACATAATCGGTGTTAGCCATCACATCTTCGCGCTCCACCACGCCCGGGCAACCGAGTTTCTCGGCGGTTTTACAGGCCAGATCATAGACCATCTGCTCTTGCTTGGGTTGCGGTGCGCGGGTGCCGATGCCCAGCACCGGAATTCCTGTGTTCATGGCGCAAAGCCCTGTAACCAGCCCGGCCTGCGTCCCCGACGAACCTGTGGCATGCACCACGCGGTCGATCTTTAGGTCGGCATTGTTTGCCTGGCTCACCAACTCCAAAGCGCAATTCACATAACCAAGCGCACCGGTCGGGTTCGATCCTCCGCCGGGGATCACATAGACATTGTGGCCTTCTGCGCGCTTTTTCTCGGCTGCCCGCTCCATCTCGGCAGGCATGTCGTGGCCACCGGGAAATTTCTCGGTGGTTGCACCATGCAGGTGGTCCAGAAGGACGTTGCCGTTGTTGTTGTAATTGGAGTTGTTATAGCTTGTCCGGTCTTCCAGAAGGATGTGGCACTTCAGGCCTAGCCGGGCGGCAAAAGCGGCGGTTTGTCGGGCGTGGTTCGATTGGGTCGCACCTTGGGTCATCACCATGTCCGCGCCCTGAGCCTGTGCTTCTCCGAACAGGAACTCCAACTTGCGGGTCTTGTTGCCCCCCGTCGACATACCTGTGCAGTCGTCTCGCTTGATCCACAAATCAATACCCAGCGCCTCGGACAGGCGATCCATCCGTTCGAGCGGTGTGGGCAGATGGGCAAGAAAAACGCGCGGGAATCGAGAAAGATGCATCAAGCTATCCTGATCTGGACCCAGCACTTGGTTTAAGACCGACGCGTCATCCCTGGCTGGACACAACGCGGGTTGCCGGGTTGGTTTCTGGTTTCGGAATGCCGCCTGAAGTCACACGGCAAAGTTAAGTCTAATCACAGCAATCACTGCCTATCGGTCAAGCACCCTGAGATCGGTTTCGAAAAAGCCGGAAAATAACTTCGAATTTGCCCACAAGCGTTTCATCCATCATACCGGAGGCGCGGCTATGGTTCGGAAGTCTTCGGTAAGCCACGGAAACCGCGATATCATTGGTTCGGTCACATGCTGGCGGATCAGGTCCTGCAGCGTGTTGTGGATCAACCGGGTGGTTGATGACGGATACACATTGGTTGTGAACAACGAGACGGTGCGCGCAAAACTTTTGCCCGGGAATGGCAAGGCGCGCGTGTTTTCGTGGAAACGCCGCGCGCGGTAATAGCTTGCGGCGGTTGTGATCGTCCACCCGCTGCCCCCGGCGACGAGTCCGATAATGGATTGGTTGCATTCAAGTTCGAATCGGTTGGGTAAATTGATCTTGCTGCGCGTCAGTTGAATCTCAATGAGCTTGCCGATGATGTGATCTCGAGAATATCGCAAGAGCGGTAGGGTGTTTTTTGGATTGATCAGATCTTCGACAGGGCCGTCATATGAGGGCGGCAGAATGACGATAAAGGGATCGCGAAGAAGCGGAAACTCCACCAATCCTTCGACATTTCCAGAGGGTCGGGTGGCGACGCCAGCATCCAGCTTTTGAGACTGCAATTTGTCGAGTATCTCGTGGCTGGGGCGTGTGAAGTGGCGAAAACTGCACCGTGGCAAGCTTGCCGAAAGGTGTCGAAACAGATCAGGGGCGACACGACTATCGAAATCGTCGATGAGGCCAAGGCGAAGATCCGTTGCGTGTTGCCAACTGCCAGACCTCAGCTCGGCCTCGCCGCGTTTCAGAGACATCAAACCTTCGTGCACATGGCGCGAGAAAACAGTGCCCGCCGGGGTCAAACCCATTGGCCTGCGTCCGTGGTCCACCAGATCCACATCCAATGCCTTTTCGAGGCTGCGTAAGTGGTTGGAAACAGTACTGATTGACAGTCCGGTCTCGGCTGAAACTTTCTGGATTGATCCCAATTTGGAAATCAGCTGGAATACTTCGAGCCATCTGAGACTAAGCGATTTGTTTGACACTGGATTCTCCCCACATGCCACGCATACCATAAGCTAAAAGCGAAACAAAGTTTCGGTTTTTGCGTAACTAGTATTTTGATTTACTAATTTGGCTCGCAATGATTATGGTTTTTTCACTGTTCCAGTGCTCGAACCACAGTAAAGTCGGATGCACGGAACCAGCAGGGAGAAAATAGTAAAAATGATCAAAAAATATCTGCTCACCACGGCCTTCGCCGGGACCGCAGCCATTACCGCCACTCAAGCCGCTGCGCTTGATGAGCTTACAGTTGCATATTTCCTCGAATGGCCGATGCCGTTCCAATATGCAAAAGCAAATGGCACCTACGAAGAAGAGCTTGGGGTCAAGATCAACTGGGTGTCCTTCGACACCGGAACTGCAATGTCTGCAGCAATGGCTTCGGGTGACGTTCAGATCGCAGTCAGTCAGGGTGTGCCGCCTTTCGTTGTGACAACTTCGGCGGGTCAGGACATTCAGATTGTCGATGTGGCCGTCAGCTATTCAGACAATGACAACTGCGTCGTTGCTGAAGCTCTTGAAATCGATAAGACCAATGCTGGCGAACTGAACGGCAAGAAGGTCGGTGTTCCGATCGGTACTGCCGCGCATTATGGTTTCCTGTCGCAGATGGGCCATTTTGGTGTCGATGTAGGCTCGATGGAAATCGTTGACATGGCTCCGGCTGATGGTGCAGCGGCGTTCGCCCAGGGCAACCTCGATATGGTCTGCGGATGGGGTGGTGCGCTGCGTCGTATGACCGATCATGGCAACATCCTTCTGACCGGTGCCGAAAAAGAAGAGATCGGTATCCTGGTGTTCGACGTGACAAGTGCGCCGGCCAGCTTCATTGAAGAAGAGCCCGAGCTTCTGTCCAAGTTCCTGAAGGTAACTGCGGATGCAAACGCCAAGTGGAACGCAGGCGACGCCAAAGATGAGATGCTGCCGGTAATTGCGAAAGATGCTGGTATGGATCCCGCGGATGCTGAGGCCACAATTGCCACGTTCACCTTCCCATCGGTTGATGATCAGCTGTCTGACAAATGGCTGGGCGGTGGCGCACAAGAGTTCATGAAGGGCGTCGCAAACGTGTTCGTGTCGGCAGGCAGCATCGAATCCGCACTGGATTCATACGATGGCGCCGTCAACGCCGCTCCGCTGACAGCTGCAAGCAACTAATACAATCAGAACATTTCATGAGATCGGCCCCAGGGCGGGCCGGTCGTCAGCTATGAAAGCAGGAAGGAGGCAGGATGCCTGAACTGGACATCGTAGATTTGTCCATGCGCTTTGACTTGCCCAACGGCTCCTCAGTACAGGCCCTTCAGGATGTATCGCTGAGCCTCAAAGAAGGTGAGTTGATGTCCGTGCTCGGCCCGTCGGGCTGTGGTAAAACAACGTTGCTGAACATCGTTGCGGGATTTCTGGCGCCGACATCTGGTAAGATTGAACTAAACGGCCACCTGGTCAAAGGCCCCGATGCTGAACGCGGAATGGTGTTCCAGAAGGGCGCTTTGTTTGAATGGATGAATGTGCGCGAAAATGTTGAGTTCGGCCCGCGCATGAAAGGCATGCCAAAAGCAGAACGAGATCAAATCTCTGATCATCTGCTTGAGGTTGTTGGACTTCAGGATTTCAAAGACAAGGCAGTGTATGAGCTGTCCGGCGGGATGCAACAGCGTGTCGCCTTGGCGCGGTGTCTGGCCAATGAGCCGGACGTTATCCTGATGGATGAGCCCTTGGGTGCACTGGATGCTCTGACCCGTGAGAAGATGCAGGGCCTTGTCCTGAAGCTTTGGAAAGAAACGGGCAAGACGATCATTCTGATCACCCACTCGGTCGAAGAGGCTTTGTTGCTGGGCGAACGACTGATCGTCATGGCCCCCAGACCTGGGCGCATTCACCGCGAATACAATCTGCCATTTGCCGAGCGAGGCGTGAATGCAGACCTGCGAGATGTGAAGAAATCCGAAGGTTTCGCAGAAAAAAGAGATGAGATTCTCTCGATGATCTGGGAGATGGAAGAAGAGATTATGGGTCGAACGGAGCAGGCATCATGATTGTACTCCTCTTTTATATCGGCCTGTTCGGTGGTGCGTTTTTCATCGTCTACGCACTGCGGCGTGGCCTTCAATCGCGTCAGGATTTCACCAGCCTGAAAACTGTGACCTTTGGTGACGAAAGTGCCGTACGCGCAGACAGGGCGGCATCGATCATCTCAGTTCTTGTGATCTTTGTGATCTGGGCGGCGTTCACCGGCTCTAAGCTGTTTCCGATCCACGTCCCTGGGCCGTTTGTCGGTGATACGCAATTCACCTACACGCTTGAGAATGCGGACGGAAGCACGGATGAGGCAACAATCTTTGTTCGCGTTCCAGCCTTCGGTGAAGAAGCAGAGAAGTTCGAGGTTGAACCCGGCAGCGGGTTTGCCAAGGACGACGCCGTCGCTGCTGCGGCGGGCCGCTCTTCGACGATCCTGTTCGACAAGAATGATGACGCCAAGCGCAACGAAGGCGCCAAGATCGTCGCGATTAACGGTACACCCATCGGTGAAGGCCAAAAGGTCGACACAGGTGACGGCACTGTAACGTTGACCGGAAAAGGTGCGATCAGTTTCACCCCGAAACAGGGTCTGCAGATGAACCCCATCTGGCTTCCTGCACCAGAAACCGTTGTTGCTCGGTTCTTCGAGATCGCCAGCGAGGGTTACCAGAACTTCTCACTCTGGGAGCATTTGGGCTGGTCGCTGCTGCGCGTAATTGCCGGGTTCATCGCCGGTGCGCTTGTGGGCATCCCGTTGGGCTATGCAATGGGCTTGTCTGGCTGGTTCCGTGGCTGGTTCGATCCGATTGTCGAGTTTATGCGCCCGGTTCCACCCTTGGCGCTGATCCCACTGGTGATCATTTGGTTCGGCATCTGGGAAACTGGTAAAATCGTTCTGCTGTTCCTCGCGGCGCTTTGGATCATGACAATTGCAGCACGGGCTGGTGTATCAGGTGTGAATATCTCGAAAATCCATGCGGCTTACTCGCTGGGGGCGTCGAAATGGCAGATCATGCGTCATGTGATCGTTCCTAATTCACTGCCTGAAATCTTCACCGGCGCGCGTGTGGCCATGGGGGTTTGCTGGGGCACGGTTGTTGCGGCAGAACTGGTTGCCGCACAAAAAGGGGCCGGGATGATGATCATCGCTGCGTCCAAATTCCAGCTGACCGATATCGTTATCATGGGGATCGTTCTGATCGGGGTGATCGGCTATGGCATCGATATCCTGATGCGTAAGGCCGAGAACTGGCTTGTCCCATGGAAGGGCCGGAGCTGATAGGTTTTTAAAACACGGCGAAAACAAATTGGCCCCCGAGCAATCTCGGGGGCCTTTTTTGTCTGCATAGCGAATAGCCGGTGCTTTACCTGTCGGCTGTTCAAGTTTGAACGCAGCATCAAAGCATCAAAGCATCAAAGCATCAATGCTAAGCGTACGTAGCGTTCAAAGTTCCTCGGCCCAAGGTGGGTTCGCCCCGGCGCATGATACGGTAACGGCCGCAACTTTAGCGCCGAACGTTAAAGCGTCGCGCAGACTGTTCTCTGACAAGCTGCGCAGGTTGGGTTTGCTGAGATGACCAGCTTGGCTGAGCGCCGCCAATACACCTGCATTGAACGTATCCCCTGCACCAACGGTGTCCACGACGTCAACCTTTTGAACGGGGACAGACACCTCGGACCCATCTGACAGATAACCCGTCGCGCCGTCGCCCCCTTTGGTTACGATCACAACCGCCGGGCCGGCTTGAAGCAGCAAAGGGATTTTCTCGGCATGGCTTTCAGGCCCCGGGATGATCCAATCCAGATCTTCATCTGAAACTTTGACAATATCAGTCTGCGCAATCATGTGGTTGAGGCGCGTGCGATAACGGGTCTGGTCTTTGATAAACCCGGGACGAATATTTGGATCCAGCATCACGGCGCGATCAGACCCATGGCGCTCAAGCAGGGACGCATATGCATCGGCGCAGGGTTCGCAAGCCAGACTGATCCCACCAAAATATAAGGCAGAAACACCCGGCAGTTGATCCGGCATATCCTCGGGCCGAAGCATTCGTCCTGCCGTATTCTCGTCCACAAAACTGTAGGTGGCATGACCGTCCTGCAGCTGAACAAAGGCAAGCGTAGTCGGACGATCCGAGCGGATTACATGCGAGGTTGCAACATGGCTGATTTGCAATGCGGCGATCAGCTGCTCGCCAAACATATCCGTCGAGAGCCCGGACAATAGTCCGGGTTGTGCCCCCAAACGCCCCAATGCGATTGCGGTGTTGAAGATCGCACCACCGGAATGCGGCACAAACCCATTTGCACCAGAAACCGTAGGCTCGGCGATCATGTCGATCAGAGCTTCTCCACAGCACAGGATCATCGTGTTATCCCTCGATTGTTCAGAAAACGCGCGATGCAGCTACCGTGCGAGCGCATTCTTGCAGAAATTGTTAGCGCCAACAATACCGAATTCATCTTGCTCTGACACATACAAATTCATCGATTGGCGCAGCTCATCAAACCGACCGCCAGCGTTGAAGGCACGCAGAAAATCCTGACCAAACAACCAGCGGTTCTTTTCGGCGACGCCACCAACCAGAAATACACCGCCTGTCGGCATCAGCGCGACGGCAAGATCTCCCATGACGGCACCAAGGTGCTCGGTGAACATTCGGGCTGCTTTAACGGCGCAGGGATCCGAGCCGTCTTGTGCATCTTGCAGAATATCTTTTGCCGGACGCTTGGCGACATCGTTCAGACCTTCGGCCATCCCAATCGCTTGATAGAGAACCGGCAGGCCCGTACCGCTTAGGAACATCTCAGCTTCGATAACGAGGGTGTCGTCGAAAAAACACTCGGGCACAATCCGGCGAGCGGCTCTAAAAACCTCAACCTCATCCAGATGGCGCGGCGACAATCCAACATGTCCACCTTCCCCCGAAACGGTATGAAAGTGACCTTCAGAAAATAGCAGGGCACCTACACCAAGCCCCGTTCCCGGGCCGACAACCAGCCGTGTCCCAAGCGGTGGCGATGCAGCGCCCTGCAGAACCTCAATATCTTTGTCAGTGATTTCAGCGACCGACCAAGCAGCGGCGGTAAAGTCGTTGATAACATAGGTGTGGTGTGCGCCCGTAGCTTTGGCCAGAGCATCCTCGGACAGATCAAGATTGGCATTCGTTAGACGAATAGTGCCATTCTTTACGGGACCTGCACCCGCAGCGACAACGGCGCGCGGCCGGGTGCCGATCTCGTCACACAGATCATGCAAAGCATCTTGCAGATCGCTGACTGTGCCGGTGGGATGTTTGCGCAGATCGGTCAGTTCACCTTCGGTCACGACACCCAGTCTCGTGTTGGTGCCACCGATATCGGCGACAAGGTTCCAATGTGCGTGCAGCCCTTCTTTTGGCCGAACCCAAGGTGCAGGCTGATCACCACGACTTAGAACCGGGCGCAGCGCCTTGATTGAGTTGGTTTGCTCGGAATGAACAAAAACGCCTTGAATCAAGCCGTCTTGGGCAAGGGCGGCGTGCACGGTTTCCAGGCCATGGGTTAAGCCCCGTTCAGTATCTGAATTCACAGTTGCAAAAACTGGAATTGACTGCGCGTGTTTACGCACTGTGCGCAGTACCGAGCCGAATTCAATGCCTTCCGCATTGGTTATGCTGAGCCAATCGACAGGCTCTGCAATGATTGCAAAGTCATCCGTCCAGTTATCAGGAAGGTTTTCTCCCAGCCGATCCAGAAGTTGCTTAGGGTATTGCTTGCTGAAAACTGCTTCCAAGAGATCTGATTCAAGCTCGGCACCAAGATTGCTCATTCCATAGCTCCGCATCTCTTGTCGAGCAAAGCCTTGAGCGAGAAACTGATGATGAAGACTACGCACTTCGGTGCGTGAATCTCCGTTGCTGTCGAAGGCCAGTTTAGAGGTCGAAATCCTGAATATGCGATCACCCGTCCGGGCAACGATTGCTTCGGCAAAACGCGCGAAATGACCCGCCACCTTTCGATTTCGCCAACCCCCGATGTCGACCAGTTCGGCGGGAAGCACCGCGTGATCCAGTATGACAAAGGGACGCATGTTCTGCGCCAAAATCTGGTCAATCTGCCGCTCATAGCGATCCAGCGCAGCCAAATCAGGAGTGCGTCCGTCTGGCAGAATGTCGGCCCAACGGATCGAAATGCGGTACATGTCCAACCCCAAGGCCATTTCGGCAGGGACGATCGCCCCAAAAAGGAAGCCATCGGGAAAGTCTGAACGGGTGTATTTCATTGTCGCAACCTGTAGGAGCCATGACCTGCGTCACGCCCTCTATCAGGTTATGTTAGCGGTATCTAGATTAAGGTTAATATGAGTCACGCTTCCTAAAGAGAACGTCACAACCATCAATCTGCAGGTCGTTCCATGAAACGGAATGCGCATTGTAGTTGATCAAGACTTCGTGCGACTGCGTCTCGCGTCGTCTCAGCCCGGCAGGCATCGGATACAGTTTCATACCGATTTCATGTGCAGCCATCGCAACGACACGATCCCAAAGCTCTTCATCCGGGAAACCCGCCAGATACCAAAGCCCGGAGTCCGCCTGCAGAGCTGGTGTGCCATCAGCGAACGACAACAGTGTTTTGGCTTCGCCCGATAGGCGCTCGACCCAGTGTTCCGCATTGCCACCGCCATCGACGGCACGGACCACATTGGGCGGCAGGGTTTCGACAAGATCCACATGCGTATCAAGACCTGCAAGGCCAGGACGTCCATTGTGAGGGATCTCAAAGTCTTCGGTGATCGCTCCACTACGCGGTCCTAGAACCGCCAGATCGCAACCCTCTAACAACCGCTGTTCAAGGTCACCCAATACGGCCAAACCCGGTGCAAGGATCAAACCATAACGTTCTTTGCCGACCTCTGTAGGGGGAACCATATCCACCGATAGCCCGGCACGGCGTAGAGCGCGATAGGCCGAGAACACCAGCCTGAAATAGTTAAATCCAGCGCCATGAGGCAGAGCAGCCCACGCCCATACCGACGCATAGTCAAATACGATTGCAGCTTGGGCACGCACGGATTGAACCTCGCCCAATGCAGCTATATCGTCCGCGGCCCGGCGAGCCTCGGCCAGTCCCGGTGCATCGTGCCCATGAGGAGTCAGCAGACCAGCATGCATTTGTTCCTGCCCAAAGGGTGCTTGCCGCCAGCGGAAATAGCTGACCACTTCGGCCCCATGCGCGACCGCTTCAAGCGTCCATAACCGGACCATACCCGGTAGTGGGGCCGGGTTGTATGGGGCCCAATTCACGGGGCCGGGCTGTTGTTCCATCACCCACCAGCGACCCCGACCAACAGCGCGGTAGAGGTCATGGTGAAATGCCTGCATGTCAGGATCACCCTGTTGCAAGAACGCGGTCTTATGCGCCTCATCCGCTTCCAGACGATCCGATAGGAACCCGATCGGATAGCTGTCCCACGTGGCGATATTCAGGTCTTTGCCGACATCGAAATGATCGAACTCCAACACGCGGCCCATGTAATTATGTAGCAGCGGAGCATCCGTTAGCGGGCGTAGTTCGTCGACCTGAGCCTTGTTGAACGCTACGACCTGATCCGAACCAAAGCGGCGAAACGCAAGAACATGCGCCGGGTTTGGCTCGGTCACTGTCTGGTTCGGCAGTTCGATCTGATCGAAGCTGTTATACTCCATCGACCAAAACACATTTCCCCAGGCGGTATTAAGCGCCTCTATCGAACCGTATCGGTCTGATAACCAGCCGCGAAATGCTTTCAGAGCCGCGTCACTGTAGCTGATCGTCGTATCATGGCAGCCATATTCATTATCGATCTGCCAGGCAGCGATATGCGGATTGCCACCATACCGCTGTCCCATGATCCGGGCGATCCGCTTGCATTCGTCGATATAGCCCTCGTGACTAAAGCAATAGTGCCTGCGAGAGCCAAACTTGCGCGGATCGCCATTTGCATCCACGGCAAGCATGTCGGGATACTTGTCCAGCATCCAGCGCGTCGGTGTGGTCGTGGGGGTTCCCAGAACGATTTTCAGGCCCGCACCGCCCAATGTCTCGATCGCGCGATCCAACCAATCAAACTGCAGATCACCTGGAGAGGGTTCCATCCGGCTCCAGGCGAATTCCCCGATCCTGACCCAGGACAGACCGGTTTCGATCATGCGCGCCGCATCTTTGGCCCAGTTTTCCTCTGGCCAATGTTCGGGGTAATAGCAGACCCCAAGTTCTGGTGTCATAGTATTACTCTGTGCTCCGCTTGACCTTGCCCGATATTGTGCACAGCAAAGGTCATACCATTTGAAGGCGTGTGTGTAAGCGTGTCTGCATCAAGTCCCTGCCGGGCGGTAGTGCAGAAAAGCGTGGTCAGATCGTCCCCGCCGAAGCTTGGGCAGGAGGTATGCAAGGCGCCAAATTCGACGGCCCTTAGGAATTGGCCACTTGGTGAATAAGACGCAACGCGGCTCGCACCCCACTGGGCAATCCAGATATTGCCGTCGCCGTCGACGACAGCTCCATCCGGGTTCAAGCCGTCGCTTTGTAAATCAAGGAAAACGGCGGTTTCACCGATAGGCCAGCCAGTCGCACCGTCCAGCTCCCAGCGCATGACCTGTTTGGTGACGGTATCGCTGTAATAGGCGCAGGATCGATCCTGAGCAAAGCAGATCGCGTTTGAGATGGTTACATCTCGGACCAAGCGCCGAAGCTCCCCTTGCCAATATCGATAAATCGACCCGGCACCGGCTTCTGCGTTTTTTCCCATGGTGCCAATCCAGAACCCGCCCCAAGGATCGGCGCGGCCATCATTGGATCGGGTCACCGGATTGTCGGCCTCGAGAGGTACAATCAAATCCATGGAGTGGCTTTCCAGCCCAAACCGCCAAAGTCCGGTTTCCGATGCGATCAGCAAAGTGTCGCGATCGACCCATCCGGCGGCTGAGACATGTTCGTCAAACGCCCATTCCCTTGCACTGCTGCCTTCTAGGGACATCAGCCGCTTGTTAAGAATGTCGAACCAGAACAGCTGATTGCGCTCGGGATGCCACAACGGCCCCTCACCCAACTCACAAGGGCGGTCATCATAGATGTGGCTCATTTCACCGCCTTTTCATAGGCGGCCACGATTTGCTGGGCATGGTTCGATACTGCGTCGACCGACATACCCGGTTTATAAAGCGCGGACCCTATGCCAAAGCCATCAGCACTGGCTTTGATCCATTGATCAAAATTCTCAGGACCCGCACCGCCGACAGCATAAATCTGGCTGCCCGTCGGCAGAATTGGACGCATCGCGGCTAATCCGGCGGGTCCAGCCATCGATCCCGGAAACAGTTTCAACCCAGTTGCCCCTGCCTGCAGGGCGGTGAAGGCTTCGGTCGGGGTGAAAACACCCGGCCAGCTTTGCAGCCCAAGCGCGACAGTGCGTTCGATCACCGAAACATCGCAATTTGGCGACACGATCAGTTTGCCCCCGACCTCAGCGACTGCCTCAACCTGTTCCGAGGTCAGCACGGTGCCGGCACCGACCAGCGCGCTTTCTCCGATCTCGGAGGTGAGTATACGGATACTCTCCAATGGATCGGGCGAGTTGAGCGGAACTTCAATTCTGTCAATGCCCGCTTGCAGCAGGGCGCGTCCGACCCGGGATGCTTCGGCGGGTGTCAAGCCACGCAAGATGGCAATTATAGGACGGCTCATGCGGTTTGCCTCGTCAGTGTTCGGGCCTGTGCCAGCCCTGCAAGGGTTGTGGCAGTAGCGTCGGCGGTTTCGACCAGCGCGCCTTGCTGCTGCAACGCCGCCCCATAGGCCTTGGTCAACCCTTCCGAGCCTATTATTGCCAGTTGTTGACCCAACCAATAGGGCCGTGATGCAGCTAGTTCAGCGCCAATCAGAATTCCTGAAAGGCGTGCACTTGCGGTGCTCTTGTCTTGGCCGTGCAGCAGGTCCGCCGCGCGAAGGCCAAACAACCGTGCAGCAAGTTGCTCGGGTTTTGACAGCGCGTCAGCCACAGCATCGGAAAAAGCATCGTCATCCCAACCTTCATCAATCGAATGACGCAAGACGGATTGCCCGCGCAGCAGATCAAACATCTCGCCGGTCATGAAAGTGCGGAAACTGACGACCTCGCCTGCGCTGATCTGCACCCACTTGGTATGAGTGCCGGGCAGACAGATGACGCCGTCCCAATTTTGATGGGTACTGAGAAACCCGGCGATCTGTGTTTCTTCCCCACGCATAACATCGGGGGGGGAGTTTTGTTTCAACCCGGGCACCACGAAGGCCCTGATGCGCGGATCGGTGTTGGGCACACGGAACGGGACAACCGGGATCGGCTTGGAAGGAACCGCAGAATACGGGGCCTCGACCCAACCCTGTCGCGCGCCGACCATGCCACAGGCGATCACGTCCACCGGATACCCGGGCAGCCAGTCTTCGACCAGAGCCAGCAGGGCTGCCTGAAAATCCCCACCTGCAGTGCGCGACATGCCGTCCTGAGAAGAAGCTTGAGCGACTGCGCGGTCTCCTTGCATGGCCCAGGCGCGCAGATGCGATGTTCCCCAATCAACGGCGATCCAATCGACATTCATAGCGTCACCCCGTTCCTACAACGCCGCCATCGACCACCATGCATTGCCCGGTCATCGCACGGCTTGCGTTTGAGGCAAGGAACAGGGTCGGCGCGATCATGTCTTCGGGCGTCAAGTGCTCTTTCAGGCACTGGCGATCCATATGCGCCGCCAGGTCTTCGGGTGTGGCCCACATGTCCAGCTGCTTCTGGGTCAGGACCCATCCCGGAGCCAGCGCGTTGACGCGGATGTTCTGCGGCCCAAGCTCGCGCGCCAACGACCTTGTCATACCGGTGATCGCGGCGTTTGAACTTGTGTAGATCGGATAACCCGCATTTCCCATCATGTAGCTGATCGAACTGAAATTGATGATTGAACCGCCGTGGTCTTTCATCTGGCGGGCTGCTTCCTGACAAGCGAAGTAATAAGCTTTAAGGTTCACCTCGATCATCCAGTCCCAGAAATCAGTCGTGGTTTCTTCCAGCGAATGGCGCTTGTCATTGGCCGCATTGTTGACCAGCACTTTGATCGGCCCATGCGCTTCGGCGGCTTTGGCCATGGTGGCATGCAACAGCTCGGTATCCGTCATATCCCCCTGAAGGAACAAAGGTGCGCGCCCATGCTTGTCTCGCATCTCATCGACGAAAGCTCCTGCATCGGAACGACCGATAAAGGCAACGTTTGCGCCTTGGCCCATAAACCCGTCGGTCAGCGCGGCACCGACGCCAGACCCGCCGCCAGTAATGTAGATGGAAGCGCCGTTCAGGTCGGGAAAGATAGCAGGATGATCCATCAGTGGCTCTCTCTGGTCACAAGGCGGGTATCTTTGCCGACCAGAAAATCAAGATCAGCGCCCTGATCGGCCTGCAATACGTGGTCGATATAAAGCTTCGCATACCCGCGTGTGTAATGTGGATCGTCCGGTTGCCACAGGGCGCGGCGGGCGTCCAGTTCCTTTTCATCAACCAGCAGTTCCAGCTCGCCCTTGCTGGCGGACACACGAATGCGGTCACCGGTTTTGACCAGGGCCAGCGTGCCACCTGCCTGCGCCTCGGGGCTGACATGCAAGATGACGGTTCCGAAGGCTGTGCCTGACATGCGCGCATCTGAGATGCGGATCATGTCGCGTACGCCTTCTTTGACCAGCTTCGCCGGGATTGGCATGTTCCCAACTTCGGGCATACCTGGATAGCCTTTGGGGCCGCAGCCTTTGAGGACCAGAATAGTCTCAGGTGTCACCGGCAGGTCGTCGCGATCGATGTTGGCTTTCAGATCTTCGATGCTTTCAAAGACATACGCTTCTGCTTCAGTTTCCAGCAGCGAATCCGTGGCTGCCGAAGGCTTCACGATGGCCCCGTTTGGTGCGAGGTTGCCGCGCAGAACCCGTAGGCCTGCGGCGGGTTTGACGGGATCGTCGAAGGGGCGGATGACGTCTGCGTTGAAACACTCAGCCCCTTCGTAATGGGCCGAGATATCCTTGTTCAAAACTGTTTTCGCCGGTCGCAGGAAAGGCTTTAGTTCGTTCAGAACCACAGGCACACCGCCTGCATAGCAGAAATCCTCCATCAGATATTTGCCCGAAGGCATACAGTTGACCAGCAGAGGTATTTCTGACCCGATTTCAAAATCCTTCAACGTCAGGTCGACGCCCACGCGACCTGCCAGCGCCAGAAGGTGGACCACTGCATTTGTTGAACCTCCGACGGCTGCATTGGCAAGGATGGCGTTTTCTAAGGCTTCCTTGGTAAGGATGTCCGAGGGCTTGAGGTCTTCGTCCACCATCTCGACAATGCGCTTACCGGTCAGATGCGCCAGTGCCATGCGACGGGCATCAACGGCGGGAAGGGCGGCATTGGTGGGCAGGCTCATGCCCATAGCTTCGACCAGCGAGGCCATGGTGCTGGCCGTGCCCATGGTCATGCAAACGCCTGCGCTGCGCGACATGCCGGATTCGGCGTTCATGAAGTCCTGCAGGGTCATTTCTCCTGCACGAACGGCCTCAGAAAACTTCCAGACGTCAGTGCCCGACCCGATATCCTGACCGCGATACTTGCCGTTGAGCATGGGGCCAGAGCTGACCACGATAGACGGCAAATCGACCGAGGCCGCTCCCATCAATTGACCCGGTGTAGTCTTGTCGCAGCCGCCCAAAAGGACAACGCCATCAATGCCATAAGCGCGGATGGATTCTTCGACATCCATCGCCAGCAGGTTGCGAAACAGCATCGCCGTTGGCTTCATCTGCGTTTCACCCAGCGACATCACCGGGAATTCCACAGGGAACCCTCCGGCCTCCCAAACACCGCGTTTCACGCCCTCGGCGAGATCGCGCAGGCCCGAGTTGCACGGGGTCAGTTCGGACCAGGTGTTGCAGATGCCGATGATGGGGCGCCCGTCGAAAGCATGGTCTGGAAAGCCCTGGTTTTTCATCCAAGACCGGTGAATGAACCCGTCCTTGTCGAGTTTTCCGTACCAATGCTGTGAACGGCGTTTTTTGGTCATTTTTGGCTCTGTCTGTCTTGCTGACGTTGGAATTGAGTATTTTTGAAAAGAAGAAGATCAGGCGGCGCGGGCCGGCCGGCACCAATCGGGCAGCCAGTCGCCATGGGCGGAAAGAAGATCGGTAACGAGGCTGCGAATTTGGCGCAGATCCAACTCGGCCGCAGTATGGGGATCCATCATTGCGGCGTGATAGATGTATTCGGGGTTCTCTTCGGTCAGCGCACGAACCGTTAGCTCTTGTACGTTGATCTGGGTCCGCATCAGCGCGATCAGTTGTGGCGGGATATCCGTGACCACGGAAGGTTGGACGCCATTCGAGTCAACCAGACAAGGCGTTTCAACCACGGCACCCAATGGCAGTTGGGGAATCTGACCCGTATTCGGCAAGTTGCCATAAGCCGCGTATGGGGTGTCTGTTACGACTGCGTTCATCAAGTCAGCAGCAAATTCGTGGCTTCGAGTGACCTCGATGTCGCGACCATCGGTTAGAGTTTTGGCCTGCTCTTTCCAGTTGGCCACCTGCTCGACACAGCGGGTCGGATATTCATCCAGCGGAATGCTGAACTGTTCGATCAGATCATTGCGACCGTCTTTGATGAACCAAGGAACGTATTCCGCAAAATGCTCGGAACTTTCGGTGCAGAAGTATCCCAAATGGTCCATTACCTCATAGCGCACTTTGTTCGGGCAGCGCGGCATGAGCAGCGGAGGCTTGGGCAAGTGCCCGGCGCCATAGCCCTGACGCAGAGCGGGATAAAGATCGCGGCCCTCATGCTCAAGCTTTAGGAAGAACGCGACGTGGTTGATGCCTGCGACTTTGTAGCGAATATCTGCCTTAGGCAGGTCCAGATCATGCGCCAGTTCCTCAACCGTATTCTGGACAGAATGGCACAGACCCACATGTTTCAGCGCTGGGAAGCGCTCGGCCAGTGCCCAAGTGTTGATCGCCATCGGGTTTACGTATTGTAACAGCGTCGCATCAGGGCAGAGTTGCATCATGTCCTGCGCGACGCCCCACAGGACCGGCACGGTGCGCAAACCGCGCATGATGCCACCCACGCCCAGCGTATCAGCGATAGTTTGGCGCAGGCCGTACTGCTTTGGGATTTCGAAATCGGTCACCGTGCAGGGTTCATATCCGCCAACCTGAAAGGCCGTGATCACGAAATCAGCGCCATCCAGAGCGGAACGACGATCCGTGTGGGTCGAGACCGTCGCGCCAGCGCCGACTGAGCGGATCATAGCCTTGGCCACGGCCTCACTTTCGGCCAAGCGTACCGGATCGATATCCATCAATGCAAAGTGGCTATCAGCCAGTGCAGGGGTGAGCAGGGCATCGCCCACGATATTCTGCATGAAGATCGTGGAACCCGCACCTACAAAGGTGATCTTTGTCATGAGGTAAACCTCTGGTTTGACGTTATTTTACGGCACCGAGGGTCAGGCCCGCGATGAAGTGTTTCTGCATCAGAAAAAACATGGCCACAGGCGGCAGGGCTGCCACGATAGAACCGGCACTCATCAATTGATAGGCGGCGCGGAATTGCGCGTTAAAGCTGGTTATCCCTGCCGTGACAGGTTGGCTTTCGGCCCCTTGGGTCAGCACAACGGCCCAGAAATAGTCGTTCCAGATGAAGGTGAAGATCAGCACGCTGAGTGCGGCAATCGCAGGCTTCATCAAGGGCAGAACGACATACCAGAAGATCCGCCATTCGCTTATGCCTTCGACCCGTGCGGCCTCGATCAACTCGAAAGGCAGGGCGCGGATAAAGTTTCGCATAAAGAGCGTGCAGAAGCCGGTCTGGAACGCAATATGGAACAGCACAAGACCGGTTTTAGTGTTATAGAGGCCCAACTCGAGCGTCAGGTCACGCACAGGTACCATCAGGATCTGGAAGGGCACGAAGTTGCCTGCCACAAACATGAAGAAGATCCAGAGGTTCGATTTGAATTTGTAGATCCCCAACGCAAACCCGGTCATACAGCTAAGCGCCACGGCACCGATCACAGTTGGGACGGTGATCAGGAACGAGTTCAGCAGGTACCGCGGCATATCCGAGTTAAAGAAAACTTGCCCGTAGTTGAACGCGCCTTCAAAGCTGGACGGCATGCCCCAGTAGTTTGCGTTGGTGAAATCCGCCGCTGGTTTGACCGAGAACAATGCGACCGCCAGCAAGGGTCCAAGCCAAAGCAGCAGGGCCACCGGTAACATTGCCTGATAGGTGATCTGGGCCGCGCGGGGTTGTTTTTCGATGGGTTTGGGAAACATCTCAGTGCCCTCTTTCTTCGCGGTACATCGACCACAGGAAGTAGGCGATGAAGCAGAGCATGATCAGGAACAGGATCACAGCGATAGCGGCGCCATATCCCATGCGGAAACCGTATTCGGACAGGGCGACCTCGAACATGTAATAGGCCAGCACGCGAGACGACCCGAAAGGCCCGCCTTGGGTCATGATCGAGATCAGGTCAAAGCTGCGCAGAGCGCCGATAATGGTAACGACGAAGGCGATGAAGGTCGCAGGGCGCAGTTGCGGCAAGATAATGTGCCACAGCATTCTGCCACCTTTGGCACCATCCAGCCGTCCTGCCTCGATCTGTTCAGGGTCCACGGCGTTCAGGCCGGTGAGATAGAGAATCATGCAATAGGCCGTCTGCGGCCAAAGGCCTGCAAAGATAATGCCATATGTGACGAAGCGTTCGTCACCCAACACATTTAGTGGGCCCATTCCAAACAGGCCTAGAAATTCGTTCAGCAAGCCAAAGGTCGGATCATAAAACCACGTGAAAACCAGGCCCACAACGACCTGAGAAATCACAAAGGGGAAGAAAAACAGCGATTTATAGAGGCGGATGCCCCAGACAGTCTGGTTCAGGAATAATGCGATAAACAAGCCAGCAGGGATCGCGGCCAGATATAGGATCAACCAGATCAGGTTGTTTTTCAGTGAGATATAGAATGCGTCCCGATCGACCCATTCCCAATAAAGGTCTTCGTAGTTGCGAAAGCCCACATATTCAGCCGCGCCCAAGCCGTCCCATTCATAAAGAGACAGATTGAAGGACTGAAAAACTGGGATGATCACATAGACCATGAAAAACAAAAGACCCGGGGCCAGAAACAACCACGGCGCGATACGTTGTTGGTTCCTGTGGAACCAGCTTTCTTGTTCTTGGACATCGGCGATTGTGGTCATATCGGTTTCCCGGGTGAAGGTGTGGCGGACTAATTACCGCCCTAAATTATACGGTGAAGTAGGCCGGGTTTTCGCCCGGCCCGTTCATGATCAGTTGTCGTAGATACGCTCGCGCGCACGTTCCAGCTTGGCGAGAATCTTGTCCGCGTTGTCCGGCTTGACCATAAACTCCTGGAAGCCTTCCATGGACGCTTTGGCCATTTCTGCCGGAGCGTCACGGTCCCAGAACTGGGCAACACCACCTGGGCTGTTGGACGACAGCATCGCAAAGCCCTGCTGCAGGAACTTATCGTCATCCACAGAAGATTGTGCGTTTACTGGAAGTTGACCGAGGTTTGCACCGTTGTTGATCTCGGTCTGCTCGTCTGCGGAAACCACGAAGCGCAAGAACTCACGCGCGGCTTCTTTGTTCGAGGCGTTGGCCGGGATATGGAACGTATCGGTTGGTGCATCTTCCGCCAGTTCAACATCGGGATTGATGGCAACAAACTGATAGAAGTCCAACTGGTCATCTGTCAGGCCTGCCTCGCGCAGCGGAGCCACGGCGAAGTTGCCCATCAGATAGGCGGCGGCTTCACCATTGACCATGAAGGGCAGTGCTTCTTGCCAGCTATAGGTCTGGTGGTTGTCGATGAAGGCACCCATGTCGATCAGTTGCTTCCAGTTGGCAAAGGTCTGCTTGACCCGATCGTCTTCCCAGCTGATCTCACCATTGGCGAGTTGGTTGTGGAAGTCGTAGCCGTTGGTGCGCATGTTCAGATAGTCAAACCAACCACCAGCGGTCCAAAGGAACTTGGTCCCGATAGTATAGCAGGCGCGTCCCGAATCGACGATCTTCTGACAGTTGGCCAGTTCCTCTTCCCAAGTGGTCGGCTCGGTCAGGCCCAGTTCATCAAAGATGTCTTTGCGATAATAAACACCCCACTGATAATAGGTGTAGGGTACGCCCCACTGCTTGCCATCGATGGTCATCGCACCTTTGGTGGATGCCAGATTGTCGGCGATCTCAGGCTCTGCCCACAGGTCCGATACGTCTTCGAACAGACCCGCCTCGACATATGGTTTCATCCGGTTGGCGGCGTACCAGGTTGCCACATCCGGTGTGTCCGCTGTGAGGAAGTTGCGAATCTGGGTTTTGTAGGCCTCGCGGTCGATCACGGTGGTTTCGATTTCCAAGCCGGGATGCTCGGCCGCGAATCGATCGATCATTGCTTCCATCGTCGCGCGCGGCGCCGGGTTGGATGTATCGAGAAAGATTCGCAACTCGCCGGTCAGCTCGGCTGCAACGGGCGCAGCAAGTGCCACACTGGCAGCCAGAGCCGCCGCTGTGCGCTTGAACATGGAATGCATGGTTTCCTCCCTTAAGCTTCCAAAATGGTTCCAAATATTGAAACCTTGTTTTATATATTGAAAACTACACATCGACTCGGCTAGTCTTGTCAAGACCCTCGTGTCCAAGGCCGGGGGAAAGTGGAGGAGAATGGGCACCCGTGGCAGGTGACGGAACAATAGGCAAAGCATGTGATGTGCTGGAGCAGGTCGCTGCGTTTGAGCGTCCTGTGAGATTTGGTGAGTTGCTGGAATGCAGCGAGTTTCCCAAAGCGACGCTATACCGGTTTCTTCAATCGCTGACTAATCAAGGGATGTTGTATTACGAACCGGAACGTCAGACTTATTCTCCGGGGATGCGGCTGGTAAGGCTGGCGCATTCGGCGTGGACCCAAAGCTCGCTGGCGCCCATTGCACGACCCTTCTTGGACGTGCTCAGCGCCGAGACCGGGGAAACAGTGCATTTGGCGCAGCTTGATTCCGGGCAGGTGCTTTACGTGGATAAACGCAATGCTCAACGTCCGGTCGAGATGTTTTCAGAGGCCGGTAAGGTCGGTCCGGCCTATTGTACCGGCGTTGGCAAAGCGATGATGGCGTATCTGGACGAGGCACAGCTGGAAAAGATTGTCTCGCAACAAAGTTTCCATCGGTTCACCGACAAAACCTTGGCGTCAGAAAAGGCATTGCGGGCTGACCTCGCGCTGATCCGAAGCCGGGGTTACGCCGTTGATGATGAAGAGCATGAGCCCGGCATCATCTGCATCGCGTGTCCGATTTTGACCACCGGGGGGCGCATGCTGGGCGCGCTTTCGGTGACGGGGTCCACCGGGCGAATGAATTTCGAGCAGTTGCAATCTTGGGTGCCGCGCGTTCGGCGCGTCGCTGAACAGATTGGTACAGAAGCACAGGCATGGCGGTTCCCTGAGGGCCAACAGAATAGGATGCAAGCAACATGACAGGTGTAACCCTGAAAGGCGCGATCAAGCGGTATGGTCAGACTCAGGTCATCCACGGCATTGATCTGCAGATTGAAGATGGCGAGTTCTGTGTGTTCGTTGGCCCGTCGGGCTGCGGCAAGTCTACGCTATTGCGGATGATCGCGGGTCTTGAGGAAACTTCGGATGGTGAAATTCATATCGGTGCACGCGAAGTCACGCATGTGGATCCGGCCAAGCGTGGAGTGGCGATGGTGTTTCAGACCTACGCGCTCTATCCCCATATGACGGTGGCCGAGAATATGGGTTTTGGTCTGCGGATGAACGGTGTTGCCAAGGCCGAGATTGATCAGAAGGTTCAGGAAGCGTCGAACATACTGAAACTCGACCAGTATCTGAAACGCAAACCCAAAGCGTTGTCCGGTGGTCAGCGTCAGCGGGTGGCGATCGGACGTGCTATCGTGCGTGGCCCCGAAGTGTTCCTGTTTGACGAGCCACTTTCGAACCTTGACGCGGAATTGCGTGTTGAAATGCGGGTCGAGATTGCGCGACTTCATCAAGAAATTGGCGCAACGATGATCTATGTTACGCATGATCAGGTTGAGGCAATGACCATGGCCGACAAGATCGTTGTCTTGCGCGATGGCAGGATCGAGCAGGTAGGCGCCCCCATGGACCTGTATCGCGACCCCGACAATAAGTTCGTAGCAGGCTTCATTGGTTCGCCGGCAATGAACTTTCTAGAGTGCGATGTCGTTGACGGAATGGTGCGGCACCCTGCGCTAACCGACTCGATCCCTGTCACTGAAAGTGTTCCGAGTGGGGCAACGAAGGTGACGCTCGGGATTCGACCCGAGCATATTCAAGTGGATCGAAACGGTGATGCCTGTACGGTCGATCTGACAGAAGCGCTTGGCGGTGTATCCTATTCGTATCTGCTGACGCCAAATGGCGATAAGCTGATTGTGGAAGAGCGGGAGGACCAACGCAGTACCACCGGTGAACGTATCGGGCTTTCGATCCGTCCTGAACGGGCGATGCTTTTTGATCCTGAATCGGGTCAGCGTCTGCGTTAAGTCTTGCCAGAGGCGATCAATTTTGGATGACTGCGCATAAACCGGCTGTTTTCGAGGAGGCCCGATGCGCAGCTCCAAAACCATCCATGTGATCTCGGCTCATGCCGAAGGCGAAGTGGGCGACGTCATTGTCGGAGGTGTCACTCCGCCCCCTGGGGAAACGGTTTGGGACCAGAGGACCTTTATCGCCGAGGACCAGACCCTGCGGGATTTCATGCTGAATGAACCCCGCGGCGGTGTTTTTCGCCATGTGAATCTGCTGGTGCCACCCAAAAACCCTGAAGCTGACGCGGCCTTTATCATTATGGAACCTGAAGACACGCCGCCCATGTCCGGGTCTAATTCTATCTGTGTCTCTACTGTCTTGCTGGATAGCGGCATACTTCCGATGCGCGAGCCTGAAAGCCGTCTGACCTTGGAAGCGCCCGGTGGGCTCGTCCGCGTCCGCGCCGAATGCTGCAATGGCAAGGCCGAACGTATCTTTGTGCAGAACGTTCCAAGTTTCGTCGACAAACTCGATGCCCGGATCGAGGTCGAAGGGATCGGGACACTGCGGGTGGATACCGCATTTGGTGGCGACAGTTTCGTAATCGTAGATGCCGCCGATTTGGGGTTTTCTCTGACGCCAGATGAAGGTGCCGATCTGGCAAGGACCGGAGCACGGATTACTGACGCCGCCAATGCGCAGCTTGGCTTCAATCATCCCACCAAAGATTGGAACCACATTTCATTCTGCCAGATCGCAGGCCCGCTGGATCGGCAGGGCGACGTCCTCACAGGTCGCAATACCGTCGCCATCAAGCCGGGTAAGCTGGATCGTTCTCCCTGCGGCACCGGCGCATCGGCCCGGATGGCCGTTTTGCTGGCCAAAGGAGAGATGACGTTGACCGACCGCTACCATGCGCGGTCGGTTATCGACAGTGAATTCCGCTGTCGTATCGTTGATCAGTTTGATCTGAACGGTCGCGTGGCGATCACGCCGGAAATATCGGGCCGAGGTTGGATTACGGGTACACACCAGCATATGCTAGACCCCGATGACCCATGGCCCGGCGGCTATCGCCTGAGCGATACTTGGGGGGCTTAAGCCGGGGTCAAGCTTTGGCGCTTTATTCAGCTATCAAGGCTGAACATCAGCCGTGCCGTAACGGGCACGGTACGGGTGATGCTGGGCAGCTGCGCCAGTTCCATCAATTTGTCGACGCCTGCAGAAACGCCCGCATCCTCGGTGCTGATGAAAACCATGTCGTTGGTTGACACCATGACCGCGTCTTCGGCCACGCGCAGGATGAACATGTCGGTGTAGAACTCTACTTCGGTTCCTGCCAGAGCCAGTTTTGCATCCACCTCAACCGTGTTGCTGGCACCCACGTCCAGCTTGGAGACCTCGTCCATGTCAATTTCCGCAGTCAAGGTCGCGGTCGGGGCTTTGCGGAACACATATTCGATCATCCTTTCATTGCGGATGTCGATATTCGTTTCAACCGAAGACAAATCGATATCGATCTCGACCTTACCGTCGCCGCTGACATGGCCCGAGAGGTTGGTAAAGGAATTGACCTCGCCCACATCATCAATTTTGACCGTTCCATAGGCCAGATGAGAGGCGTCGGGGTTCAATGTCCAATCTGCGGCCAGTACCGGACCTGCAACAAAAGCCGACGCAATCGTGATTGATTTGAGCAGAAGTTTCATTTCATTCCTCCAGAGTCTATGACAGTTCTGACCAAGCGGACCCGGTCCCATGTCAAATCAAACACGCACAGATCGCGAATTATTCGATGAGTGTTGAAATGAGCAGCGAACAAGCCGTACGCGGCGCGATCCAGACCCATTCAAAACGGGTCTGGCGGTTTGGGTTGGCGCTGTCAGGGGCCTCGGATATAGCGGACGATCTTATGCAGGCAACGGCCCTGCGGGCGTTGGAGAAACACCACCAGGTCACATCACATGAGCGACTGGATAGCTGGCTGATGACGATCTGCCGCTCAATCTGGCTGAACGAGATACGGGCGCGGTCGGTGCGCAAGGCCCAGGCATTGTCGGTGACCCCTGAGGCAGAGCTGGTCGCAAGTGGTCCTGATTCAGAAACGAATATTTTCGCCGCTCAGGTGTTTACCCAAGTGATGCAACTGCCAGAGGCGCAGCGCGAAACGGTTATGCTTGTGTTTGTTGAAGGCTACAGCTACCGCGAAGCAGCAGCTATGCTGGACGTTCCCATCGGCACGATCATGAGCCGGCTGTCCAATGCCCGGCAGAAACTGAAAACCGTAATGCAGCACGATGCGGACAGCGCAGTGCGACGGAGTGGCAAATGAAGTTTTCCGACGAAACACTTCTGGCCTATCTGGAAGGCAGCCTTGCTGAGGCCGAAGCCCGCGCCATCGAAGATGCGGTAGCGGAAGATGCTGTGCTTGAATCCCGCTTGATGGCATTGGATCCCTTCGCCCCGGTTGTGCAGCAGGTTTTCAAAGACGTTCCAGTTGAGGCGCCGTCGGTCGATCTGCTCGAACCTACCGCCGCACCATCCAGTGCCGGGCCTCTGCGTCTGCTAGCGGTCGCCGCATCAGTTGCCGTTATCGCGGTGTCTGCAACTTTCTGGGCAACGAGGCCCGAGGCACTGGGATGGGCCGAACAAGCCGCGATCTACCAATCCCTTTATTCACCGGACACAATCGCAAATCTGGACAATTCTCAGCAAAGCCTGGATGCACAGTTTGCCCGGGCCGAAGCCAAGCTGGGGCGGTCGCTGAATCGCGATGTTCTGGAGAATCTGCCGGGCCTTGATCTGAAACGCGCTCAGGTACTTTCATTCAACGGTAAGCCGCTGGTGCAGGTTGTGTTCGCAGATGCTCAGGGGAACCCGCTCGCGTTTTGTGTGATACGGCAGGGGCCCGCGGCGCCGTCCAAAGATGTGAATCTCGCGGTCCTTAGTGGTCTCGCAACTGCGACATGGGCCAAGGATGGCTATGGCTACATGCTGTTGGGCGGCGATGCGCAGACGGATTTGAGCGGTGAGCTGGACGTTCTGACCGAGGCGTTTACCGGCTGATCCTGAGGATGCCGGAAAACCACTTGTGAACTGCGGCAAATGTCCGAAGAATACAAGACATGAAGCCGAACCCTCAGATACCGGACCCCGATGATGAGGCCTTGGACGAAGGGCCGCGCAGCATCTACGATACCGATCCGCCCGAAGATGAGGATTTATGGTTCCTCCCGCCTTCTAACGAGGATGAACCCGAAGAATTCTTGCCCTCGGTATCCAGGCCTGATCAGAGTATGCTGTTTGATCCAAGGGACTGGCGTGCAGCCCAGAGCGAACTGTCCGCCGAGCTTGCCGATCTGGCCGTGACCTTTGGCGCACTGGATGAACGGTTGCGTGCGGGCCCCAAGGGTTGGGGCCACCGGCTGGCTTTAATGGAAGTATCAGATTTGGGCTGGTGGACGGGCGATCGGATCAGCGTCGATCGGCTCGCGCTTTGGACCGGTTTGCGGATCGGGGCGACCAGTGACGATGTGCAGGCGCTCTACCGGGCTGGATGGGCCGTTCGTCGGTTATCTGCGGGTGCGGGTCCATCTGAGGGTGGGTGGGACGCTGGGTTGACAGCGTTTCTTGACCGTCAGGCGCAAGGGATCGAGGACGTGCCCGAGGCAATTATCGATCTGGCGGAAACGATGCGAAATGTAGCTGGTTTACACCCGGTGACCCAGTCCGCAATCGGATTTCATGCGTGGCGCGCGTTGTCTCCGGGCATTGGACAAGACACCGAAGCCGCCGTAATCGCGGCCCGCCATGCCGCCACAATGGGCCGAGGTGGAGCATTGTTCATGCCGCTTTCTTTGTCCGGCCCCGGTGCGCTGCGCGGGGCAGGTGCGCTAGACGAAAAGCTCTCGGCCTGGATCAGGGGTGCGGGCCAGGCATCCCTTGCCGCCCTGTTACATCTGGATCGGATCAGCGCGTGGGAAGACCGCGCCTGTGAGGCCATATCGGATCTAAGCGGTCGGACGCCGCCCGTTTTGATCGACGCGCTGACCGCTTGGCCTATGGTATCTACTCCCTTGGCCGAGGAACTGACCCAAGCCTCGCGCGCAGCGGCGCAGCGCAATCTGGACAAGCTTAGCGATAGGGGGTTAATCCGCGAAGTGACGGGTCAGGGCCGATATCGGGTTTGGACAGCAGCCCTGTAACCCGTTGGCTTGCATTCGGTCGGGTCTTGCTGTTTTTGGAGGAACAAGCAGGCGAAACTGATCCATCGGGGCACAATCATGAGCAACACGGCACTGATCACCGGCATAACGGGTCAGGATGGCTCTTATCTGGCCGAGCTTTTGCTCGCCAAAGGTTATGAGGTTCACGGTATCAAACGCCGGGCGTCATCGTTCAACACGCAGCGGATCGACCATATCTATCAGGACCCGCATGAACCGGACCCCAGATTGCATCTGCACTATGGCGACCTCAGCGACACATCAAACTTGACGCGGATAATTCAGGAAGTGCAGCCAGACGAGATCTATAACCTCGGAGCGCAATCCCATGTGGCAGTGAGTTTTGAATCGCCTGAATACACCGCGGATGTGGATGGTCTGGGCACTCTACGTCTGCTCGAAGCGATCCGGTTTTTGGGGCTTGAGGGCAAGACGCGGTTCTATCAGGCATCAACCTCGGAACTTTATGGTCTGGTACAGGAAACTCCGCAGCGCGAGACGACGCCTTTTCACCCCCGTTCACCCTATGGGGTCGCCAAGCTGTATTCCTATTGGATCACAGTAAATTACCGCGAAGCCTACGGGATGTACGCCTGCAACGGTATCCTGTTCAACCACGAAAGCCCCCGGCGTGGCGAGACCTTTGTGACACGTAAGATCACGCGGGGCCTCGCAAATATCGCGCAGGGATTGGATGATTGTCTGCACATGGGCAATATCGACAGCCTGCGCGACTGGGGGCACGCCCGTGACTATGTGAAGATGCAGTGGCTGATGCTGCAACAAGACACGCCTGAGGACTTTGTGATCGCGACTGGCCAGCAATATTCCGTGCGCCAGTTCATCGAGTGGTCTGCCAGCGAGTTGGGGATCATGTTAGAGTTTTCGGGCGAAGGCGTCGACGAAGTCGCTATTGTCCGCGAGGTAATCGGGGACAAGTCACCGGCCTTGAAAGCCGGGGACATCGTGATGCGTATTAACCCCCGATACTTCCGTCCAGCCGAGGTGGATTCGTTGCTGGGTGATCCGTCCAAAGCCAAGCAGAAACTTGGCTGGGAACCCGAGACGTCCGTGCAGGATTTGTGCGCCGAGATGGTGGCCGAGGATCTTGAAGTCGCACGGCGCAACGCACTGCTTAGGGAACACGGGCTTGCAGCACCTCTAACGCGGGAAAACGGCTGATATGGCTGGGACACGCAGAGTCTACGTGGCAGGTCATCGCGGTATGGTCGGCAGCGCGATTCTGCGAAAACTGCAGCAGCGGCAGCAAGCGGGTGAAGGCATTGAATTAATCACACGCGCGCGGGCCGAATTGGATCTGACCGATCAGGTTCAGGTTCAAAATTTTATGCACTTGGAACAACCCGAAATTGTGATCCTGGCCGCAGCGCGCGTTGGCGGCATCCATGCAAACAACACCCATCCGGCGGATTTCATCTACGAAAACCTGATGATCGAATGCAACGTGATCCATCAGGCGTTTTCCGCAGGCGTAAATCGGCTGCTGCAACTTGGAAGTTCTTGCATCTATCCACGCAAAACCACCCAACCAATGCGTGAAGACGCGCTTCTAAGCGGTCCGTTAGAGCCGACGAACGAACCCTACGCCATCGCTAAGATCGCCGGGATCAAATTGTGTGAGAGCTACAACCGTCAACATGGTGTCGACTATCGATCTGTCATGCCAACCAACCTTTATGGCCCCGGCGACAATTTTCACCCTGCAAACAGCCATGTACTACCCGCTCTGATCCGCCGCTTTCACGAGGCGAAACGTGACGGGCTTGAGGAAGTTGCGATCTGGGGAACCGGAACACCCCGGCGAGAGTTCCTGCATGTCGACGACATGGCCAAAGCGGCACTGTTCGTGCTGGACCTTCCGCGCGGCACCTATGATGCCAATACACAACCGATGCTAAGCCACATCAATGTTGGCACGGGCCAGGATATTTCGATCGCGGAACTGGCCGCAACTGTGGCCCGTATCACCGGCTTCACTGGCCGGGTCAGTTATGACCCGGACAAACCGGATGGTACGATGCAGAAATTAATGGATGTATCCCGGCTGACCAATATGGGTTGGACAGCCAGCATTGGACTGGAGGAGGGGATACGTCAGACCTATGCATGGTTCCTGGAGCAATCGGAAACCGGTTTGCGTGCGAAATAACCGTTCGGGAGATGCCCCGAACGGTCTCGTGGCTCAGAACCAGCGGCCAATTGCGATTACTGTGGGTGCTAACTGGGTCGCATCTGAGGAGTGCGCCATGACTTGATAGGCGACCTGTGTTTCTGAAGGTGCGGCGAACCCGATAAATCGCTCGATCCCACCACCATTCCCGCTGAGGGCAGGGGGTGACCCGGTGGCAAAGGCGATCGGTAAATCCCATGTTGCGGCTCCACTGGTGAACAAACTGCCAGTTGCGGTGGTGCAGTCCACAGTACTGAGGGTCGCGGTACAAATCTGGGTCCCATCAGCAAACCGCGTAAAGTCGCCATTTGCGTTGCTACCCCTCTCGATCACCGCCCCACTGGGGGCGCCGTTGTTTTCAGAAACTGAGCCCAGCACATTGCCGGGCCCATAGCCGTAATCCGCTCGCATCAAGCGACCTGAAGTGGTGTCATCCGCACTGCTTTGCACGGCCGCTCCGCTGGCGATGCCGGTTGCTGCGTCGAACCGCAGCGCCTCGGACCAGTTTCCGCCGTCCGGCGAGACTTTGATCGAAAAATCCGTATTGCCTGACAGACCCATCTCAGCATGACCGGTCCAGTTTGACTGAAATAGTAACGAAGCGGTCTCACCAGCGCTGGCCTTGTTGATCTTAAGTTGGTGCCCATTGCCTTCGTGGGTCAGCAAAGTGGCTGGACTGCGCACAGCAAGACGGTTCGTACTGTCCGAACCGGTTGAAATTCCGATCCCGGCAAGATTTTGTGTGTTGACTGGAGGGTCGATCCACACCGATCCGTCCCAGACTCTCAATAATCCTGCGCTTTGGTCCCAGACTCTCCAACCTACGTTCGGGGCCAGAAAATGCCAACCATTGTCCAACCAGGCCGCCAACTTACCATCCTGTCCGCTCCACAGTCCCGTCGGGGCCGCACCAAGCGCGTGCGCTTCGCCCTGTTCAGGTGCAGCAGGCGGGATCGTCGCATCGATCGAAACAACACTCAGTTGCACAATTAAATCCAAGGCCCGCAGGGCCTCATTGTGCGTCACGTGTTTTTGGGCCTGAGCAGGTTGTAAATAAGGGAGATTCAAACGAGGCGAATTTTGTGGCACGGGCATCCTCCTGTGGTGTCGGTCCGACAATGATTGCGCGCCACCCTGCCGTGATCCGCGTAAATCTCGCCTGACCGAAGCGAACGCCCGGGTTTCTTTTCGTTAGTGTTTTAGTTCGATGAATGGCTGGCACCTGCTCAGACAGCAGCCGCCATCAAGTATTGGCAAACTCAGATGGTTTCTGAGCACAAAGTTCAGTCGCGCGCATAGACATCTTCGTAGCGAATGATGTCATCTTCACCCAGGTAGGTCCCGGTTTGCACCTCGATCAACACCATGGGCACTTTACCAGGGTTAACCATCCGATGCACTGCGCCCAAGGGCACGTAGACCGATTGGTTCTCTGAAACGAGTTGAACTTTGTCATCGATCGTCACCTCGGCAGTCCCTTCCACCACAATCCAATGTTCGGATCGGTGATGATGAGACTGAAGGCTGAGCGACGCACCGGGATGAACGTGGATACGCTTGACCTGAAACCGATCCCCGATGACCAGGCTTTCGAACCAGCCCCACGGACGGTGATCAACGGGCAGAGATTCAGCCTGTTTTGCGCCCTTTGCTTTCAAGGCCGAGACCGCTTGTTTGACATCCTGCGCCCGGTCCATGCTGGCGACAAGAACCGCATCCGGCATTGCGACCGTAATCACATTTTCCAACCCCATCGCGACAACCTCTTGCGCGGGGGATTCCGAACGCACAAGCACGTTGCGGCAATCGATTGCAGTCACCTCTCCTGCGGTCGCAACACCGTTGGTATCAGGCGCGCTCAACTCTTGCACCGCAGACCAGCTGCCAACATCGGACCAACCGGCGCCATAAGGTACGACACTGAGATTGCTGGATTTTTCCATAACCGCATAGTCGATCGAGATATCCTGAACGGTCTCCCATGCCTTTGGATCAAGCCGGAGAAAACCCAGATCGGATTGCGCTTCGTCAACCGCTTTTTTGACGGGAGCCAAGAGGTCATGGGCGTGTTGATCAAATGCTGCAAGGATATCGCGAACCGCAAACAGGAATATTCCGGAATTCCAAAGGTAGCTTCCATCGGCGACCATTTCCTTGGCGCTGTCCAGACCAGGCTTTTCAACGAAGCGGTCAAGCGGCACCGAAGCACCCGAAGCATCAGGTGCCTGCCGAAGTTTCAGATAACCATATCCGGTCTCAGGCCGGTCCGGTGTAATCCCGAAAGTCACAAGGTCGCCACTCTTGCCGATTGTGCGCATCCCTTCGGCGACGGCTGCGTGAAAGGCTTGGGTGTCTGGAATGACGTGATCCGATGCCGCCACAAGCATTATCGCATCAGAATCAATCGAAGAAAGGTGCAGGGCAGCAGCCAAAACCGCCGGGGCAGTATTACGACCTTCCGGTTCGATAAGGATTGAACCGGGATCAATCCCGATTTCCATCAACTGCTCGGGCACAACAAAGCGGAAAGCTTCGTTGGTCAGGATCATGGGCTTGGCGTAAGGCGCATCGTCAGGGCCTCGCAGCCGATCCGCACATTGTTGCAACAGGCTGGTTTCACCGATCAGGGGTACAAACTGCTTTGGATAGCTTTTGCGCGATAACGGCCAAAGCCGTGTACCGGACCCACCACATAGAATTACAGGATAGACCTTGCTCACGATACCCGCCTTTTCTGAAGCACTCAAAACAAACTAAAACACGCTGATCAGACGATACAATTCGGGCTATTGTGCGGCCCGATCTGAAACAACAATGTCATGTAAGTATTGGTTCAGATCGTCGCGCAGATCATCCCTGGCTAAAGCGAATGAAACCGTTGCTTGCAAAAAGCCGGCTTTCGAGCCGCAATCGAACCTCTGACCGTCGAATTTGTATCCAAAAACAGGTACGCCGTTCTGAATATCTTCGGCAATCGCGTCGGTTAACTGGATTTCTCCGCCACTGCCTTTCTTCTTTTGGTTCAAATTATATAGAACCGAAGGCCCCAAAATATAACGGCCGATGACCGCTAGATTAGACGGCGCCTCCTCAGGCTTTGGCTTTTCCACCATTCCTTTGGCTCGGACAACAGTGCCAACATTTTGGCCCGTATCCAAAATGCCATAGGAACTCGTTTTTTCCTGTGGAACCTCCATCGCGGCAACCATGTTGCCACCTGTTTCCTCATAAGCCTCAACCATTTGTTGCAAGCAGGGCTTGTCGGCGGCAATCACATCATCGGGCAACATCACGGCAAAGGGCTCATCACCGATCAACCGACGTGCGCACCAAACAGCGTGCCCCAGTCCCAACGCCTTGTGCTGGCGAATATAGGCAATCGCGCCGCTTTCCATATTTGTCGCGTTCAATACCTCAAGCAGGTCGTCTTTGCCCTTGGATTTCAGGTCTTGTTCCAAAACGAGATTGTGGTCGAAATAGTCTTCAAGCGCTGATTTCCCACGCGATGTCACAAATATAAACTCGGTGATACCAGCGGCACGCGCCTCATCAATGGCGTATTGAACCAAGGGACGGTCGACCAATGTCATGATTTCCTTTGGCACCGATTTTGTCGCCGGAAGAAACCGTGTACCCATGCCCGCAACGGGGAAAATCGCCTTGGTGACCTTGCGTACCATACTACCTCACAAATTCTGTATATTGTCGACGCCTTTTGGAGATGCCGAAGCCCTCACATAAGACCAAAATACCTATCAATCAATCTCACCCGGCAGGTCTGCCGTGGCTTGCAGAAATTTGCCACTAACTTAAGGGCAGAGTCAAAACGAAACATGACTGAGCTTAAGCGCCCAATACATTGCTCGGGCGGCCATGCATTCCATGTTGACCAACTTGCACCCCGAAGACCGGGGTGCAATGCCTCAAGCATTCGCCATTATGGCTTCCAAAGGATCGTGCTCTGCGACGAAATGGTCCGGGGCTACCTCGCTGAGCTTGGGAACATAGCTTGTTTCGCCCTGTGTCAGCCTGCTAGGCAGGAATCGCAACGCCGCCTTGGGATCCATCGGGGACGGCAATTCTCCGGGCAATTTAAGCCGTTGGCGGCTGCGTTCGACATCCGGATCAGGGATCGGAACGGCTGAGATCAAGGATTTGGTATAGGGATGGATCGGTTCGGAACAGATCACCTCACCATCGCCCAACTCGACGATGCGGCCCAGGTACAGAACCATGATCCGGTTTGATACAGCGCGCACCACCGAGAGATCATGGCTGATAAAGATCATCGACAGGCCGAACTCTTGTTGCAATTCGCGCAACAATCCAACGATCTGGGCCTGAATGGACACGTCTAGGGCCGAGACTGCTTCATCGCATATGATCAGCTTTGGCTTGTTGATCATGGCGCGTGCGATTCCCACGCGCTGATTTTGCCCACCCGACAGTTCGTGCGGGTATCTGTTGATCATATTGGCTGGTAAGCCAACGCGCTCCATCATCGCGGCAACCAGTTCCTTGCGCTCGCGTTCAGTCAGGTCCGGGCGATAGGTTTTCAAAGGTTCCGCGATGGAGGCCGAGATTGTCA
Source organism: Ruegeria sp. CE9 (assembly GCF_056537425.1). Classification (NCBI taxonomy): domain Bacteria; kingdom Pseudomonadati; phylum Pseudomonadota; class Alphaproteobacteria; order Rhodobacterales; family Roseobacteraceae; genus Ruegeria; species Ruegeria sp. CE9. Next base: position 233,293 of record NZ_JBQFRO010000005.1, read on the forward strand.
TCCGTGGATCAAGGCTTGCCAACGGGTCTTGGAACACGATCTGCAAATCCTTGCGGTATTTGTTTAGCTCAGCGCGTTTCAGTCCGACGATTGGGGTGCCCAGCCAACTGACGTTTCCACCGCTGGGCTCAATCAATTGCAAAACGGCGCGCGCCAATGTGGATTTGCCGCAACCAGATTCACCGACAACGCCCAGAGTTTCACCCTTGCGAATATCGAAGCTGACACCATCGACGGCCTTCAAGGGCACCTTGCGCCCGAACAGGCCACCTGAGACATGGATCGGGAAATGAACCTTGACGTCATCTACTTTCAGCAACGGCTCTTCCACTTGGGGCAAAGCTTTGGGTGCATTACCGGCGTCGATGCGTGGCATCGCCGCCAGCAGCGTGAGGGTATAGTCATGCTGGGGCGCTCGGAAGATTTCGCGCGTGTCCCCGGCCTCGACAAATTCGCCCATGCGCATGACCTGAATATTGTCACACATGCGTGCGACCACGCCCATGTCGTGGGTGATCAGCGCAATCGCCGTACCTTCGTCCTCTTGTAACCGCACCATCAGGTCCAGAATATCCGCCTGTACGGTTACATCCAGCGCGGTCGTTGGCTCATCCGCGATCAGCAGTTTGGGATTACACAGCATCGACATCGCGATCATCACGCGCTGACGCATACCGCCGGACAGTTCGTGCGGATACTGATCCAACCTCCGTGCCGCTTCGGGAATGCGCACGCGGTTGAGCCAGTCAAGGCAGCGTTGGCGGGCAGCCGAGCCTTGCAGGCCCTCATGCACCTGCAACACTTCGCGCATCTGCTGACCAACCCGCAGATGTGGGGTCAGCGCAGTCAGCGGATCCTGAAAAATCATGCCAACATCAGAGCCGCGGATCTTGTTAATCTTATTCACGGGCAAATTCAGGATTTCTTGCCCATTCATCATTGCGGAACCATTCGCGTGGCCCGCAGGTGGCAAAAGCCCCATCGCGGCCATAAACGTTTGGCTTTTGCCGGAACCACTTTCACCAACGATGCCGAGGCATTCACCTGGGTTGATATTGAAACTGATGCCTTTCACGGCCTCAACCACACCATCGGGCGTATCAAATCGGACGTTCAGGTCCTTCACGGAAAACAGGCTCATATCAGCGATCCTTCGGGTCCAGAGCGTCGCGCAACCCGTCACCGATGAAGAACATGGTGATGATGATGGCGACATAGAAAGTGAGTGGGAACATCAGCTGCCAAAGCGTGCCATACGCCATGGTACCAGCCCCTTCGGCAATCAGGCGACCTAACGACGTATAGGGTTCCGAGATTCCGAGACCGAGGAACGAGATGAAGCTTTCCGTCAGGATCATCTCAGGCACCAGCAGCGAGGCATACACGATCACGACGCCCAACAGGTTAGGCAGGATGTGGCGGTACATAATGGTGAACTCGCTGACGCCAGCAGCACGGGCGGCCTCGATAAACTCGCGGTTCTTCAGGGTCAGGGTTTGCCCCCGAACAATCCGCGCCATCGTCAGCCAACCGACTGCGCCCAAGGCGATGAACAGCATAAAGAAGGACCGTCCTGCCACGACCAGCAGCAGAATGATGATCAGTGTTGCCGGTATCGCCAGAAGGATATCTACGAACCGCATCATGGCGCTGTCGGTGCGCCCGCCGATATAGCCGGCGGTGATGCCATAGCAGGTGCCGACGATCAGAGCAGTTGCAGCCCCAATCAGACCAACCAGAAGCGAGGTGGTCGTGGCCTGAATGACGCGGCTGTAAAGATCGCGCCCCAGATCATCGACGCCGAAATAGTGACCGGATTCGATGGATGGCATTCCCATGCCGCGCACGTCACCCATAACGTTCCAATCGATCTCTTCATTGTTCCAGACCGCAAAATATGGCCCAAAAATCGTGAACAACACGATCAGAGCCAGAATGAAAACGCTGGCCATTGCGGCCTTGTTGCGGACAAAACGCATCCGTGCGTCCTGCCAAAGCGAGCGACCCTGAATGACCGTGTAATCGGTGATTTCCTCGGCCAGATGGGCAGCTTTTTGTGATTTTCCAAGCATTGCCTGCCCCTCAGTAACGGATTTTTGGATCGAACCAGGCATAAGCCAGGTCAGTCAGAAGGTTCACAACCACGGTCAGCGCGCCATAAAGGATGGTGACCCCTAACAGCACCGCATAATCTCGCGACAGGGCGGAACCCACATAGGCCTGCCCCAATCCACCGGTCGAGAAATAGATGTCGACAAAAACCGAACCGGTCAGGACGTAGACGAAAACCGGTCCGAGATACGAGACAACGGGCAGCAAAGTTGGCTTAAGCGCATGGCGCCAGATCACGGTTCTTGTCGGCAATCCTTTTGCCCGCGCGGTGCGAATGAAGTTCGAGTTCAGAACCTCCAGCATTGACGACCGTGTGATCCTTGCGATCGAGCCCATGTAGGACGTCGCCAATGCGATGACCGGCATGACCAGATACTGCCACTGGCCACCATGCCAACCTCCACCCGGCAGCCATCCAAGCCAAAGTGTGAAGGTCAGGATCAGGATCGGGCCCATGATGAAGTTCGGAAGGGCCTGTGCGGCAATACCCAGACCCACCGCGAAATAGTCGATCCAGCTGTTGTGCTTAATCGCAGCGGCAATTCCCAGCGCGACGCCAACGCACGTTGCCATCAGAAAGGACAGCGATCCATAGGTCAGCGAGATTGGGAAACCCTGCGCGATGATGTCATTGACGTCCCTGTCTTTGAATTTGAAGGACGGTCCGAAATCAAAATGCACGACGATGTTGTATAGATAGTCCCAAAGCTGTTTCCACAGCGGTTGATCCAGCCCGTACCGCGCCTCGATATTGGCCAGAACCTGCGGCGGCAATGGCCGTTCCGAGGTGAAGGGCCCGCCGGGCGCAACATGCATCAGGAAAAAACAGGCGACGATCAATAACAGGATCGTCGGAATGGCGACAAGCAGTCGCCGAACACTATAGGCAAGCATTTGATGCCCCCCGTATTTATTGGCCTTGCCCCGGTGAACCCGGGACAAGGCGAGGTTCAATGACGATTATTCGGCGATCTTGTAGAGATTCTTCGAATACCAATTCTGCTCGACGTTGTTCACCGGCCAGTTCCCCACGTCACTGTCCATCATGTAAACACCGGCATAGTGGTAGATCGGAATGACAGGCGTTTCCTGCGCAATGATGCGCTCAACTTCGGTATAGAGAGGCGCAGGATCGTCCGAAGTTTTGGCCTCGGCCAGCAATTCGTCTACGCGGGCGTTATTGTATTTACCGTCGTTGTAGCCGGAATCTGATTGCAGCAGATCCAGGAAGGTCGATGCTTCGTTGTAATCCCCGCACCATGCGCCACGGGCCAGTTCGAAGTTCTGATTGCCACGCTCTTCCAGAAAGACTTTCCACTCCATGTTCGCCAGTTCGGCGTTAACGCCCAGCTTTTGCTTCCACATCTGGCTCAGAGCGACCGCAACCTTTTTATGTGCTTCGGACGTGTTGTAGACCATTTCGAAGCTCAGCGGATTGTCGGGGCCATAACCAGCATTGGCCAGCAACTCTTTGGCCAGCTCATCGCGCTCGGCCTGAGACATTGAAGTCATTTCAACTTCTGGCGCAGTAAAGTCAGCTGTTGCCTCTGGTGCAAATGTGTAAGCCTCAGGCTGACCACCGGCCATAACTTTTTCCGTGATGATCGCACGATCAACGGCCAGGGACAGCGCCTGTCGCACATTCGGGTCTTTGAAGGCTTCGGGGCCACTATCTGAGACGTTGAAAGTGTAGTAATAGTTACAAAGGCGCGGGAAGCTGATGGCTTCTTCCGGGTGCTCTTCCTTTAGGCGCGGATACTGACCCGCAGGAATTTCGGTGCGGTCTAGCTCGCCAGCCAAATAACGCGTCAGTGCGACGTTTTCGTCATTGATGACCAGAGAGACGACTTTGTCGATGATGGTATTGTCGTTGTCCCAGTACATCTCGTTACGCTCACGCACAGAGCGTTCTTGCGGCAGGTGCTCGGTCAGTACATAAGCGCCGTTCGAGACGATGTTTCCAGGCTTGGTCCACGCATCACCAAATTCCTCAATCACTTTCTGCGGCGCAGGGAAAGTTGTCGAGTGTGTGGTCATCTGCGGAAAATAGGGCAGGGGGGCGCTCAGCCGGACTTCCAGTGTTTTGTCGTCGACTGCCTTAACACCCAAATCGTCAACCGACTTCTCGCCCGCGATGATCTCGGCAGCGTTTTCGATCGACATGAGTTCCATGAACCACGCATAGGGCGACGAAAGTTCGGGATCGACGGCACGTTTCCAAGCATAAACAAAGTCGCCTGCAGTTACCGGATCACCATTCGACCACTTCGCCTCATCGCGCAGGGTAAAGGTGTACACGTCTTTGGTATCATTGACTGAGAATTCGGTGGCGACACCGGGTACAAGGTTGCCGTCTTCATCCTGGTTCATCAGGCCTTCAAACAGGTCGCGTACAATTTCGGCGCCCGATACATCTTCGACAACCTGCGGGTCTACTGAGCTGTGCTCATCTAGAATTCGGTAGGTGAAGGTTTGATCGTCAGCCAGCGCTTCCCCGGTCTTTGGATGCGTGCCCGCTGCGATTGCGGTGCCTGCGATGATGGTTGAGGACAGCAGTCCCGCCAATGAGGTTCGGATAATTTTGTTCATGTGATTACTCCCATTTTATGTGGTTTACGGCATCCAGACCGCATCAGCGGTGAACGCTCGTCTGCCATTATGTCTCCGGCATTTGTCAGGACTTGACCTTGATCTAGATCGCATCAGGATAGAGTATTTTTACTCTCTTCAATCAGGCAATGTCGGAGATCCGAGTGCGAAAGTCATCTTTCACTGCCTAAGAACCTGTCAGTTTTGGAGCAAAGGTAAAAGGGTTTGCAGTTGGTGATGGCCACAAAGGTTGAATTGCACTGTAACCCGCAGGGCTGTAGAAATTTTATTTTGAAACACTTCGCGCCGGTGACATTTTCGTGAAATTCGAGATATCACCAAAGATGAATATGTTGTGATCGATACGCGTATTTGGCGAATCACTTCATGCGCTACGGCTTTAAAACGGCTTTCAAAGCGGCATCGGGAAAGCAGGTAGGTGCGCGGCCAGATGCCTCTTGCCAGCGCCCGATTGAGCGTCGGGTTTTATATCCTGGAAGGCCATCGACACCACCGACGTCATGGCCCTGTTGAACAAGCGCCTGCTGCATGCTGGCGACATCCGAACGGTAGAGGTTCCCGACATCGCCCCAACGACCGCGAAAGTCGCCGACTCCATATTGAATGCGATCACCCACATGGCCCACAAACAGCGCGTAGAGGTCGCTGGTGTTATAGTCCTTGAGGACATAGAAATTGGGCGTCACGATAAAGGCTGGACCGCTGCGCCCGGCGGGCATCATCAGATAACCCTGGGCGTTGAGTTCGTGCGCCGGAAAGGGCCTGCCTGAAACGCGACTGACGCCCATAGCGACCCAATCGCTGATCAAACGCCCCTGATCTGGGCCCTCCAGTGCGCAAGAAACCGCTGTCGGAACTCTGACTTCGAACCCCCAATCACGGCCTGTCACCCATCCGTGCTCGTCTAGATATGTTCCGATCGAAGCAATCGTATCAGCGGGCGAGCCCCAAATGTCAGCCCGACCATCGCCGTCACCATCACGCGCATAGGTCAGAAAATTTGTGGGCATGAACTGGGGCTGACCCAGTGCACCTGCCCAGCTGCTTTTCAGGGCGTGGCCGTGATCGGACTCGGCGATCTGCAATGCGGCAATCAGTTCAGCGGTGAAATAATCCGCCCGCGTGCTCATGAACCCTTTGGTGCCCAGCACCTGAAACGCATTGTGGCGGATCGGGACCTGACCATAGCCGCTCTCGCGTCCCCAAATAGCTAGAATGATACGGGCAGGAACGCCTGTTTCAGCCTCGACTCGGGTCAGCGTATCTGCATGACGTTTCGCCATCTTGCGCCCAACCGACGCGGCACCCTGAACTGATCCCGCAGTGAAATATCGCCCTGGTGATCCGAATTCGGCCTGGCGTTGGTGCTTGGGTGTCTTTTTTGGGCTTCCCGGGGGAACCAAATCCGGAAGGTCCCAGTTCAAAGTCACTCCATTGAAGGCGCGGTGGAATGTGTGTTTAGAAACGCCCTTGGCCTTTGCCTTTGGCCAGACGGTTTGTTCCAGCCAACTTTGGAACTGACGCTCGACTGCAGCGCGATCCTGCGCAAGCGAGGGCGGTGCGAGACAAAGCAGGGTGAAGAAAGCAAGAACCAAACGCATACAATCGGTCTCGCGCGCGCAAGACCTTATGTCAACAGCAGCCCGTCGGGGCGGTATTGCGAAAGTCCTTGAGAAATTCCGTGACTCTGCCGATAGTTGCCGGGAACCCCCGTCGTAAGAGGATCAACAGGCGTGACCTTTTCCCGGATGTCAGTCATCACAATGCTCACCTCGGTGACGCTGATTGTCTTGTTGCTGATGGCTCACCCTGTCGAGGCAAGCGACAGCTTCATGGATCCCCAGGGCCCTATTGCAGCGGTGCAAAAGACGCATCTTCTGCTTGCGACCGCACTGATCCTGATTGCTGTGATACCCGTTCTGGTTCTGGTGCCCTTGATCGCCCTTCGCTACCGCCGTCGTAAGGGTGGGCACGCGGCCTACACACCGCACTGGGATTTTTCCGCAAAGCTTGAATTTCTGATGTGGGGCGTTCCTGTGGTGATCGTGATGATCTTGTCCTTTTACCTCTGGAAAGCGACGCATCGCCTTGATCCCTATTCCGCGCCATTCGGTGATGAGCCAGCCCTGAACGTGCAGGTGGTTGGTCTCGATTGGAAATGGCTGTTCATCTATCCAGATCACGGCATCGCCACGGTGGGAGAGCTAGGCATACCAATCAAAAAGCAAGTTGCGATGACGCTGACCACAGACACTGTGATGCAATCTTTCTTGATCCCGGCGCTGGCAGGGCAGATCTATGCCATGCCTGGCATGACAACTCAGCTACATGTGGTAGCTGACGTGCCCAAGACGATGCAGGGAGAGAACACGCAGTACAATGGCCGGGGTTTCACCAAACAGAAGTTCCTGACGCAGGCCATGGCTCCTGAAGATTTTGAAGCTTGGGTCGCAAGTGTCAAAACGCACGGCATTCCGTTGACCGAAGATACTTATCAGACGCTGGCCAGGCGCACCGATCGGGATGAAGTTCAGGCGGCATTGGGCACCGAGCTCATGCCATTGAATGCGCTCTATTTCACACTGGAAGAGGGCGACTTGTTCCAATCAATCTTGCATCGTTATCACAGCGGAGAACCTCTGCCATTAGACCAGCAACCGGGGACGGTTGAATACGGGCAGGAGGTAAGCGAATGACGACTCCAGAGACCGGTTTCTTTGGCCGTTTGAGCTGGGATGCATTTCCCATCGCAGGTCTGATCCAGAACCCAGGTGCAAATGAAATCATCGCAAATGCGGCTGCCGCAATTGTGATTGTGGGCGTTGTGGCCGTGGTTGGTATCCTGACGTGGTTCCGGCTGTGGGGGCCTCTCTGGCGGGATTGGTTAACCAGTGCTGATCATAAGAAGATCGGCATCATGTATATCGTCTTCGCGATCGTCATGCTGGCACGAGGTGTGCTGGAAGGTGTGGTGATGCGCGCCCAGCAAGCAGCAGGGCCGGGGGACGGATTTCTGGAACCTGAACATTTTGCAGAACTGTTCAGCACCCATGGCACTATCATGGTGTTCTTCGTGGCGGTTCCATTCGTCTTTGGTGTCGCAAACTATGTGATCCCGCTGATGATCGGCGCTCGCGACGTGGCCTTTCCGGTGATGAACCAGATCGGGCTTGGCTTGACTGTCTCGGCCGGGCTGATGCTGATGATTTCGCTTGTGGTGGGCGAATTCTCAACAGGTGGTTGGACCGCATATCCGCCCTATACCGGGGCCGCGTTCAATCCCGGCGTTGGGCCGGATTACTGGATCTGGGCCATCGTGGTCTCGGGCGTGGGTACCACGCTGACCGGCATCAACTTTGCCGTCACGATCTACAAGCTGCGCGCACCGGGGATGAAGTTCATGCGGCTGCCCATGTATTGCTGGACGATCATCTGCAGTTCGATTCTGATCATCTTTGCCATGCCCCCCCTTGGCGTAGCTGCATTGTTGCTGGCCGCTGACCGATATCTCGATTTCCACTTCTTCACCAATGACCTTGGTGGCAACATGATGAACTATGCCAACCTGTTCTGGCTGTTTGGCCACCCCGAAGTCTACCTGCTGGTCCTGCCCGCCTACGGCATTTATTCCGAGGTTTTTGCCACCTTCTCGGCCAAGCGGCTCTATGGCTACAACTCACTGGTCATCGCAACGATGTCGATTGCGGTCATGTCCTTCACCGTCTGGTTGCATCATTTCTTTACCATGGGGCAAAGCGCGCTGATCAACGCGGTATTCGGGATTGCCACGATGCTGATCGCGATCCCGACCGGGGTGAAGGTCTATGACTGGATGGCGACGCTCTATCGTGGTCGCATTCGATTCTCGGTTCCGATGCTTTACAGCCTCGCGTTTCTGATGCTGTTCGTCATTGGCGGGCTCAGCGGAGTGGTTCTCGCCAACCCAACTGTAGACTATCAAGTGCACAACACCCTGTTCCTTGTTGCGCATTTCCACAATGCGCTGCTGCCGGGCGTACTGTTCGGACTGCTCGCCGCATATAACTATTGGTTCCCCAAGGCTTTCGGGTTCCGACTGAATGAGTTTTGGGGCCGCGTCTCGGTGTTCTGTTGGACCGTTGGGTTTCTGTTGACCTTCATGCCGCTTTATTTCGTTGGCCTCATGGGGATGCCCCGCCGATCGTTCAGTTGGGAAGACCCGAGCTTTCACCCTTATATGATCACCGCTGTCATCGGGGCTTTGGTGATTACCTGTGGTCTGTTCTCGGTTCTGATCCAACTTTGGGTCAGCATCCGCGATCGCAATCAGTCTCGCGCCCCTGTAGGCGATCCGTGGGATGGGCGCACGCTGGAATGGTCGATCCCGTCGCCTCCGCCACCATATAACTTCGCCATCATCCCGCAGGTCACAGATCGCGATGATTTTGCTGCCGCTAAGGAACGTGGTCAGGCCTATCCCGATCCTGAAGCCTATGAAGATATCGAGATGCCACGAAACACCGGTATTGGTTTCATCCTTTGCGTGCTTAGCGGCGTCTGGATGTTCGCTTTGGTCTGGTGGGTTTGGTGGCTGGCCATCGTAATGACCATCGCGATAGTCCTCGCTATTATCATCTGGAGTTTCGACACAAGCTCCGAAATCATCATCCCCGCCGAAGAGGTCCGCAAGGATCACGAGGCGTGGCTGGCGTTGGTTCACAGCACCGCCGCCGTGGATCGCGATCATGAAAGCGCGCCGGAAAATCGCGGCCTCGCCCGCCCGGATATGGAGGCTGTGACATGAGGCGCGCACCCAAGCACAGCTATCCGGGGATCAACCTCGGCGAAGATCACGCAAGCGCCCACAAAGCGTCCGAAGTTGTCACCTTTGGTTTCTGGGTCTTCTTGATGAGCGATCTGGTCTATTTCGGCCTGATGTTCGCGATCTATATCACCATGATTGATGCACAGGCCGGAGGTCCCGGCCCACATGAACTGTTCGATCTGAAAAGCATCTTTGCCCAGACCCTTATTCTGTTGACCAGCAGCCTGACCGTCGGACTGGCAATGCTCGCGCTGAAATACAACCTCCCACGAGCACGGATCGTGATATGGTTTGGAGTGACCTTGGTCTTGGGCCTCAGCTTCCTTGTTATGGAAATCCGCGATTTCATGAACATGGCGGCCCAGGGCGGCATTCCACAGCGCAGCGGGTTTTTGTCGGCCTATTATGGGCTCGTTCCGCTGCACGGGTTGCACGTTGCTGCAGGATGTCTGTGGCTGATCGTGCTGGGCATTCAGCTAAGGGTGTTTGGCCTGACCGATCTTTTGATGTCTCGCATGGTAAGGCTTGCGCTGTTCTGGCACTTCCTCGATCTGATATGGATCGGCATAATTACCATCGTCTATTTCGGAGGGCTGGCCTATGGATAAGCGATCCGAGATGCATAAACGTGAACGGCGGCGCTATGTGATCGGCTACGGTGGTTCGCTGTTGCTGACATTGATCGTTTTCGCCCTTGCACATCAGTTCGGGATCGAAACCCCGGGTGTCTATATGGCCATCGGCCTATTGGGGCTTGCGCAATTGGTCGTGCAACTGGTCTATTTCCTGCATATTGATCGCCGTCGCAGCAGTCGTGAGGATCTTGATCTGATCCTGTTCTCGACACTTGTTCTGCTGATAATTATCGGCGGCACCGTCTGGATTCTGGGCAATCTGGCCATACGGATGCACATGCACGTGATGTAACCCTTGAAGGAGCGCTGCTGATGAAACGCTTAAAAGCAGTAGCCGTCGCTGGAATTATTGCTGCGATTGCGGTGGGCCTATTGCTGTATTGGCGGCATGAAGAGCGCTATCCATCGACCAATGATGCGTACATTGGGGCCAATATCATTTATGTGGCTGCGCAGGTGACCGGGCAGGTATCAAACGTCGCGGTGATCGAGAACCAGCCGGTCAAGACAGGTGATTTGCTGTTCACAATTGATCCGACACAGTTCAAATCTTCGGTCGATCAGGCCCAGGCTAATCTGGATAGCGCCATTCAGCAGGCCGAGTCTTTCTCGCACCAGATCACCGCAGCGCAGGCCGCCGTCGAAAGCACCTCTTCGTTCTACGATACTGCGCAGAGTAATCTTGAACGCGCCCGAGCCTTATTTTCGGACGGAGATCTGGCTCAGGCTTCGCTGGATCAAACCACCTCGGAATTCGCGCAGGCTTCGGCCCGATTGACCACCGCCAGATCCGAGCTTTCCGCGTTGCAAAGTGGTCTCGCGGCCCGGCAGGACAATGTGTTGTCTTCACAGGCTGCTTTAGAGATCGCGCAGGCCGATCTTGCCTGGACCAAAGTCTACGCCGCGGCCGATGGCTGGATTGCGAATCTGGCTCTGCGGCCAGGTTCGTCTGTTTCGGCCAATGCACCGCTGTTTTCCATCGTCGAGTCGTCTGAGTGGTGGGTGGACGCCAATTTCAAGGAAACATCGCTGACCCGCATTCGCCCGGGTCAGTCCGTCACCGTGCAAGTCGATATGCTTCCGGGGACAACCCTGACCGGCAAAGTCGCTTCTATCGGCCGCGGCTCGGGTGATACGTTTTCTTTGCTACCGTCCGAAAACTCCAGCGGCAACTGGGTAAAGGTCACCCGAAGGTTCCCGGTGCGGATTGAGCTTGGTCCCACTGACGCACTGCTTCGCGTCGGCGGCAGCAGCAAGGTCATAGTGGATACCACCGGAACCGATCAATGACCGAACCAGGCCACATCAATCGTGTGATTGTCGTGGCCGTTGTGCTCAGCGCCATACTCGAGGTTTTGGACAGCACTATTGTCAACGTTGCATTGCCACATATCCAGGCGGCGTTTGGGGCTACCACCGATCAGGCGACATGGATATTGACCAGCTATATCGTCTCGGCTGTAGTGGTTATGCCGCTAACCGGGTTTGTCGCGCGTCGCGTCGGACGGCGTCGGCTGATCCTGACCGCCGTCACAGGTTTTGCAACCATGTCTGTCATGTGTGGTCTGTCATGGAGCCTAGAGACCATCGTCGCGTTTCGCGTTGCACAGGGCATGTTCGGCGCGTTCCTGATCCCGCTATCTCAGTCCATCTTGTTCGATGCGTTCCCACGTGAGAAACGGGGGCAGGCAATGGCGGTTTTCGGCCTCGGTGTCGTGGTTGCACCTGTTTTGGGCCCCACTGTAGGCGCGGTATTGACCGAGTATTTCTCGTGGCGAATGGTGTTCTTTGTTAATCTTCCTGTCGCTGCAATGGCCCTGCTGCTATTGGCTGGCGAACTGCCCGATGACGAGACCGAGAACGTAGGTATCGATTGGAAAGGGCTGGCGCTGCTGGCGATTGGTATTGGCTGCCTGCAATTTGTGCTTGATCAGGGTGAGACGAAAGATTGGCTCTCTTCTCGCATCATCCAAGTCGCACTGATTGCGTCGATCATGGGTGCTGTGGGCTTCTTTGTACATGCACTGACATCCCGGAACTCGGTCGTTGATCTGCGGCTTTTTGCGGATCGCAATTTTGCCTTGTGCAATCTGATCATCGCGGGTTTTGCGATCTCTTTGTTTGGCGGTATCGCCATCCTTCCAACCTTTGTGCAAAACTTACTCGACTATCCGGTCATCGAGTCCGGTCATCTGTTCATACCGCGCGGCATCGCAGCAGGCGCTTCCATGGTATTGACGGGCGCTGTTCTGGTCACTCGGTTTGATCCGCGAGTTTTGGCAGGACTGGGGATGCTTCTGACTGCGGCCGGAAATTTCATGGTTGGGATGCTCAACCTGAATGCAGGGTTCTGGCAATTGGCATGGCCAGGTTTTGTCAGCGGCCTAGGGATGGGATTGGTCTTTGTGCCAATGTCGATTTTGGCATTCGAAAGCATCAGCAAGGCCCGACAGGACGAAGCCTCGGGCCTGTTCAATGTAACAAGACAGCTGGGATCATCAGTGGGTATCTCGTTGGTTGGCACTTGGGTCGTGCGGGGCTTGCAGACCAATACTGCAGCGCTGAGCCAGAATGTGACGCCCTATAATCCCGCAGCACAGGCTTACCTTGCCCCGCTCGGACTGACACCCGAAAGCGCAGAAGGCGCCGCTATTCTGGGGCAGGAGATTTCCCGGCAGGCCGAGATGATTTCATACCTCACAGTGTTTAACAATCTTGGACTGCTTGCCTTGGCGACGATCCCGTTGCTGTTCTTCTGCCGTGCCCCGAAGCCTGATCAAAGGGCCGCGGCCCCTGTACATTAGCGTGTCAAAACAAGACCCAGCCAGAGCGCGGACCAGCACAGAACGAGGCTGAGAATGATATTTCCAGCGGCATAAACGATTGTCCGCTCGCGATGCAGCTGCAGTGACTGATAGGCAAAGCTTGAAAACGTGGTGAAGCCGCCGCAAAACCCAAAAACAAGGCGTTTTTCCTGTTCACCCATTTCAGCCGAACCGCCTAAATAGCCGATCCACAGCCCAAGCAGAAGACTGCCCAGAACATTCACGATCAGTGTTGCGTAGGGTAGGTCATGCGTCACCCGAAGCGTCAGCCAATGCCGCAATACTGCCCCCAACCCTCCGCCCAAAGCGAACATGGCGTGTAGATACAGGGCCGTCATTGCTGGGTTTCCCGGAATTGGCGTCGCCCCAGCGCTTCGCCCAGAACCGCTGCGGCGAGGCCGAATGCAATTTCGGCACTTACGGCGATAATTACGAACCAATTTCCAGTTTCTGCAAGTCGTTCCAACTCGGCAACGAACGAAGAAAAGGTAGACAATCCGCCGCAAAACCCGACGGCACCCAGATGCAGAACGTGCGCATGAATCCGTTTACGAATGGCATAGAGCCAACCAAGAATAAAACAGGCTACGATATTGATGCCAAACGTTGCTGTGAGGAACGGAGCACCGGGGATTTCTAACGAAAAGAGCTCTCTTAGCAACGATCCGGCAGCGCCGCCAACAAAGACGGCTGAGTACATGAGCGCGCGATGACTGAATGCAGGGGCTGAATTTGACACTGCGACTATCCCTGCGTTGACCGGTCTTCCCACGGCATACAGATTGCGATTGTGCGGATCAACCGGCCTTGCTGACCCAAAGGTTGCGCTTGTTTGAAACGCAAGGGCTTGCGCATTCAGACCAATCTGTTCCACGCTCTGAATGAAGGTTCGGGTCATGGACCTGTAACCGATCAAGGCCACGCTGTTTCGGCGCTACTCAGGGAAGCATAAAATGATTGTTCGCAGGCTTTATTATATCCTCAGCTATGTTTGCCTCCCGCTGACTTTGCTTTGGGGTTTTTACTGGCCTCCTGCCCATTGGCTGCTGATCATTCTGATCCCCTACGCGATCATCGGTCTCTACGATATGCTGACCACCAAGCATAACGTGCTGAACAACTATCCGGTTCTGGGGCACTTCCGCTATATGCTGGAGTTTGTCAGTCCTGAGATCCGGCAATATTTCGTTGAAACCAACGAAAGCGGGCGGCCTTTTAATCGGATCATCCGCAGCCTGGTTTATTCCCGCGCCAAGGGGCAGGTTGATACTCAGGCGTTTGGTACCCAATACGACATCATGACCGTGGGTTATCACCGCGCCGATCATTCGCTGGCCCCCAAGCACGTTGAAGAGAGCGAAGAGCGGGTGATGCTGGGGGGACCGCAGTGTGACAAGCCCTACGATGCTTCGCGCCTGAATGTATCCGCGATGAGTTTCGGTGCGCTCAGCGCCAATGCGATCCGCGCTTTGAATGGCGGCGCAAAAGATGGCGGTTTTGCGCATAACACGGGCGAGGGCGGGCTTTCGCCCCACCATCTGGCCGAAGGTGGTGACATCATCTGGCAGATCGGCACAGGGTATTTTGGTTGCCGCACAACAGATGGCGGGTTCGATAAGGATCTGTTTGCTGAAAAAGCCAGGAAAGACGTCGTCAAAGCGATTGAGATCAAGCTATCGCAGGGGGCGAAGCCGTCTCATGGCGGAGTTCTTCCGGCTGCTAAGGTCGATGAAGAAATCGCCGAGATTCGCGGAGTTCCGGTGCATCAGGATGTGATTTCTCCACCCATCCATTCAGCTTTTGATGGGCCGACGGGGTTGATGCACTTCGTCCAACATCTGCGCGAGATGTCTGGTGGCAAGCCCGTGGGTTTCAAACTGTGCATCGGGCGCCGGTCCGAATTTATGGCCATCTGCAAAGCGATGCTGGAAACTGAAATCCTGCCCGATTTCATCACGGTGGATGGCGCAGAAGGGGGGACAGGCGCTGCCCCTGTCGAGTTTACCAACCGCTTAGGAATGCCTCTGAATGAGGCCCTGATTTTTGTGAACAATTGCCTGCGCGGCGTAGGTCTCCGGGACAAGATACGCGTGATCAGCTCAGGCAAGGTTGCGACCGGGTTCGATATGGTCGAGAAATTCGCTTTGGGTGCGGACATGTGTAACGCAGCGCGGGCGATGATGTTTGCAGTGGGGTGTATTCAAGCGTTGCATTGTAACACCAACCGTTGCCCCTCGGGCGTGGCGACACAGGACCCGATCCGTGGTCGTGCGGTAAACGTGCCCCAAAAACGGCAACGCGTGCACCGGTTCCATGATGCGACATTAGAAAGCTTCCGCGAAATACTGGGGGCTATGGGCAAAGAAAAAGTATCGGACTTGCGGCCTGCCGACATCCGTCGTCGCACAGCAGATGAACAAGAGCGCTCTTATGCCGAACTCTACAATTTCTTGGATGATGGGGCATTGTTGGCCAAGAAGATTCCGGAAGAATTCGCTGCAGACTGGCAAGCTGCTTCGGCCAGCCAGTTCTAGCGCCACCTAGCTTGGGTTTGACCGCGGATTATTGAGCGTGTGGGTGTGGATTCTACGAATGCTCCATTCAACTGCATCCCGCATGGTCTTACCCAAGGCGACATCAAAGGCCTCCACCAGATCATCGGTCTGATCGCTGGTTGCTTGCACAGCTTCCTGAAAAGAGCTGGAGGCGATGATCTTGTCCTCGTATTCATCGATGATCTTGATATTTATGCGAACCTCTACGCGAACTGTCTTCGAGTTCTCGGTTTCGCTGATGACAATCCCTTGAAACTCTCGCAGATCAGGCGCGATCACATAATCCGCACGTAGGCCGACTGTCGAGCGCCCAACGGCGGCAACTTTGCCCGAATTCTCATAGCTTTCGACCATCAAGGCCTGCACAATCAGCGGTGCGCGATCAACCCAGCGGGCTCGGGGCAGATATTGAACCTGCAACAAGGTCGGTTGCACGGCGATTTGGTCGGTGTTTACCGCAGCCGTCGCCGTGGGTTCTTCGACAACGATCTGTTTTTGGATACGCGGCAAAGACGTAGAAAACGTGCTTTTAGGTGTCAGCAAATACAGGTCGTTCGGCTTGGACGCTTGCCGGAGCGTCCCAAGGCCAGTGCAACCCGTCAGAGCAGCCAATACCAGAGTGAAAGCTAAGGTCCGTATCATTGACGAAACTCCGATGCTTGGGTGCCTAACAAAAAGCGGGCCGGGTCACGTTCAACCTTGTCGACCAACCGATCGAGACTGATGACCAGACGTTGCGATTCCTCGATGAACCGGATGAATTGGGGCAAGCCGACGCGCAAGAAATCCGAGACCTGACGCCGGTTATCCTGAACGACGCCATCAATGGTTGCCAACAAATCTGAAGCCGATTTCGAAGCGCTGAGGACATCGTCAGAGATTTCGTCGATCTTTTGGGTGATATTCGAGACGGTTTCCGCCACCTGATTGGCCGCCTTGCTCACTTCCTCTGCGACCGGAGAGATATCTTCGTCCATCACGCGGTTGGCCGAGTCGAACGCTCTCTCTGCCGAAGCAAGCGCCCCTTTTGCCGAATCCATGGTCGATGTAACTGATTCAAGAGTGGTGTTTGCGTTCAAAACAGTTTCGCTGATCACGCCAAGCGTGACGCTGCCCTCATCCGACAATTGAGTCAGCCTCTCAGCAAGGATTGAGCCACGTTCGATAAAGGGCCTAAGATCTTCCTGAATCACCCTTTCAGCACTGGCAATGGCGTTGTTTGCAGTCTCCAGCGTTGTTTTGGCGGTGTCCGAAGTCTCTTTGATGCTCTTTAGCGTGTCAGTTCCAGTGCTGAATGTCGTTTCGGCAGTATTCGCCAAAGTATCCAACCTCTTGGTAAATTCGCCGACGTCTTTGGCCGCTCCGCCCAGATCAGACGAGAGCGATTGGAAATCCGTCAGAGTTTTATCCAGTTTACCTGACGCGTCCGCCAGATTGGTCAGGATATCCGAAACGGCCTTGCGGTTTTTGTCATCGACAACGGAATTGAGATTTTCCAACAGCGTGACAGCCTTTTCCAGCACCTCTGGCGCTCCTTCCAGCAAGGACTGGATCGAGCTGCGTTTGCTTGGGATAACGCTGTTCTGGGCCAGCTTTTCTGCAGTCGGAGACCCGCCGGAAAGCTCTACATAGGCCACCCCGGTTACGCCTAGAGATTGCAACTGCGCAATGGTTTCCTTTGTCACCGGAATATCGGCGTCAACTTCAAGTCGCACCCGCACTTTAGAGGGATCATCTTCATCCAAATTAAGTGAAATAACCTGGCCGACCGGCAAGCCATTGTAGTTCACACCGCCCGCTGCTGAAAGGCCCGAAACATTGTCGAAAAGCACATCATAATAGGCGTATTGCCGGGTCACTTCGAATTTGGCGAGCCATAGAAAGAACCCGAAGGCTCCCAGAATGCCCGCCAAGGTAAACGCACCGATCAGGATATAATTCGCTCGGGTCTCCATCGCCTCTACCTGTCCTGCCCCTTCTGCTGGGCCGCGCGGGCGCGGGGGCCTGTGAAATATTCCTGAACCCAAGGATGATCGACCTTGGTCATCTCTTCTATCGGACCTTCAACCAGCACACGCTTTTCCGCAAGTACCGCGATGCGGTTACAAATGGCATAAAGACTGTCCAGATCATGGGTCACCATGAATACGGTCAGCCCCAGCGCATGCTGAAGCTCTCCGATCAGGTCATCATAGGCTGCAGCCCCGATTGGGTCCAATCCAGCGGTTGGCTCATCCAGAAACACGATCTCGGGGTCCAGCGACAAGGCACGGGCCAAGGCCGCACGTTTGCGCATCCCGCCGGATAACTCGGATGGAAACTTGCTGCAGCTTAGCTGAGGCAGGCCAACCAGACTGATCTTGAGGCCCCCAAGCGCGGCCATCAGTTTTTCGCTGATACCAGTATGTTCGCGCAGCGGCGCCATCACGTTCTGCAGCACGGTCAGCGAAGAGAACAGCGCCCCGTCCTGAAACGCGACACCCCAGCTTTTTTCGATCCGCTGACGCTCTTCTTCCGGGCCGTTGAGAACATCGACGCCCAAAACCTCAATACTACCGGATTTTGGTTTGTTCAGGCCTACGATCGTGCGCAGCAGGACCGATTTCCCGGTGCCCGAGCCACCAACAACACCCAGTACCTCACCTCTCCAGACATCGAGGTTAAGGTTGTCGTGTACCACCTGCTCGCCGAATTGGTTGGTCAGATTGCGTACCCGAATAACGGCTTCGCGTTTGGTGTCGGATTGCGGTTTGTCTGTTAGCGGGGTTCCGTCCATGTCAGACCCCCAACTCTGAGAAGAAGATCGAAAACAGGGCGTCGATGGCGATGACCATAAAGATAGATTGCACCACCGAGGCCGTCGTGCGCTGACCAACGCTTTCGGATGACCCTTTGACTTGCATGGCCTGCCAGCAGGCGATGACACCTATCACCAGCGCGAAAAACGGTGCCTTGATCATTCCGACCGCCAGTTGTGCGACACCGGTATTTTCCTTCAGCCGGGTCAAGAACATGCCCGGGCTGACGCCAAGGTCGATCCAACTCATCAACGCGCCGCCGATCAGGCCCGCCATGTCGGCGACAAAACCCAGGATCGGCAACATGATCAGAAGCGCCAGAACGCGGGGAATGACCAGCACTTCAATTGGGTCCAGCCCCAGCGTCCGCATCGCATCGATCTCTTCCTGCACCTTCATCGACCCGATCGAGGCCGTAAACGCCGACCCGGACCGGCCCGCGACGATGATCGCGGTCAGCAAGATGCCCAGCTCACGCAGGATCGAGATCGAGATCAGCTCGACCACAAAGATCTCAGCACCAAACTGTTTCAACTGCGTTGCACCCTGAAAGGCCAGAACGACGCCGATTAGGAAGCCCATCAAGGAAACGATCGGCAGCGCCTTGAAGCCGACCTGTTCCATTTGTGACACCAACGCCGCACGACGCAGCCGCCATGGCATGATCAAGGTCCGAACCAACCGATGCAACGTGAGGCCCAGAAAGCCGATGATCGACAGGGTGTCTTGCCACGCACCAAAGGTCTTTTGCCCGACCCGAGCCACCCAGTTGATGAGACCACGGGGCGGAAGTTCTTCTCCGGTTTTTTCGGGAATGTTCTGCGATACCGTCTCGATCAACGAAGAATGCGCTGGTTCTAACCCGTCGAATCTGACCTGAACGCCAGCCGATCCAAGGCGTTGCACCAGATTGGCAACAAGCCAGGCGCCTCCAGTATCCAACGCCTCGACCTGAGACATGTCGACAGTCGTATCTTCTCCATCAGGTTTGAGAGCCGCGAAATCCCGCTCGACACGATCGAGGGATTGCGTCCGCAAATCTCCCGCAATCCGTATACAAACGCCGGTTGCGTTGGTCTCAGAAATAATCGTCGGCCGTGTCATAGCGGTATGTGATGGCAAACGACGGGTACCTGCAATGGAATTGTTCAAAGAAGCCGGTATTTTGCGGAAACGCATTGCGATGGTGCGACAGTGGCCATCTCTGTCTGGAGTCTTGTTGATGTCGAGCGGCCGTGCGATGCGAGAATTGTTACTATAGCGATCTTGTCCCGCTGGTCAGAGGCAGCAAAGCATCGAAGGCGGCGATTAATCGCCACAGTTGTTAATATTCAGATAATTATAGACAATTACTGTTCTTGCGTTATCGTGAGGCCTAAGTTTTCCTGTTGTGGTTGAATTATTCGAGCATGCGGCTTGGTCGGTTTGCGTACTAGTATTTCAAGGCGTTTGGCCTTGTCACCGACTCTTGCCTCGGATGCCTGTTAGGCCCAGATTGAGAGGTGATAAAATGGTCGATTGGCTGGTGAACATTCTTCAAACCTACCCTGAGTTGGCGGTGTTCCTGTCCATCGGCATCGGATTTCTCGTTGGGCCTTGGAAGCTAATGGGATTCAGCCTGGGTACGGTCACAGCAACGTTGCTGGCGGCGGTTGTGATCGGACAGGCCCAAATCGATATCGACTCGGCAGTCAAATCGACCTTCTTCATCTTGTTCATCTTTGCCGTAGGCTACGGTGTAGGACCACAATTCATCCGTGGTCTGAAAGCCGATGGCGCGCGCGAAGTCTTTTTTGCGCTCAGCGTGCTGGCCCTTTGCCTGATAATCCCGATCATTGCAGCCAAGGTGGCAGGGCTAGAGCTTGGCTATGCCGCCGGTCTCTATGCCGGATCGCAAACGATTTCGGCGGCGATTGGTGTAGCCACTGACCAAATCGGTCAGTTGGGCCTGTCGGCAGAACAGGCCAAGACCTACGCCAACCAGATCCCGGTGGCCTATGCGGTCACCTATATTTACGGCACCATCGGTTCGGCCATCATTCTGGCCAAGATCGGCCCACGCCTGATTGGCGTTGATCTGGTCGCCGCCTGTAAGGAATACGAGGCCAAGCTGGGTGGAAGCGCCGCAGTCGAAACCGGTGATGGCATCGTCTCGGCCTATCGCGCGATTGAAGCGCGGGCCTTTGAGATACCTGAAGGCAGCGATCTGCTTGGGCAACCGGTCAAGGATTTGATGCCCGGTGTACGCATCTATGCTGAACGCCTCAGGCGTGATGGACAGACTATAGAAGTTGATGACAACACCATATTGCAAGCTGGGGATGTGGTGATGTTCTCAGGCCGCCGCTCTGATTTGGTAGGACTGCTTGAGAAAAATTTGACCGAGGCTGATGCGCCAGAACTGTTGAGCATCCCTTCGGAAAAGCTGGATGTGCTGATCACCAGCAAAGAAGTACACAACAAAACACTCGAAGAGCTAAGCAAACTGTCAATGGCGCGGGGCATCTATGTTACAAAGTTGATGCGCAATATGCAGGATCTGCCTCTGCTGCCGGGTACGGTCGTGCATCGTGGTGACATCGTCACCATTCAAGGCAGCAAACGACACGTTGAAGCCGCCGTCGCCCGGATCGGCTATGCTGATCGCCCAGTAGACACAACTGATCTGGCCTTTGTGGGCTGGGGGATTTTCATCGGCGGCATCATCGGAACGCTGTCCGTCATGATGGGTGGCTTCCCGATCAGCCTCTCGACCACTGGCGGTGCACTGCTGGCCGGATTGGTGCTGGGCTGGCTGCGCACCGTACATCCGACCTTTGGGCGCATTCCAGGCCCAGCACTTTGGTTGATGAACACGCTGGGCCTGAACGTCTTTATCGCGGTGATCGGGATCACTGCCGGGCCGGGCTTTGTCGCCGGGCTCCAGCAGGCAGGTATTGCCCTCTTGCTATGGGGGATCGTTGCTACGTCACTGCCGATGATCTTCGCTGTTTATGTGGGGCACTACGTGTTCAAATTCCACCCGGCTATTCTATTTGGTGCCTGCGCAGGCGCGCGGACCACTACAGCTGCGCTGGGGATGATCCAGGAAGCCGCGCAAAGCCGCATTCCTGCGCTTGGCTATGGAATGCCGTACGCGATCGGGAACACTTTGCTAACCATCTTCGGGATGGTTGTTGTTTTGATCTTAAGCTGATTTGGAAAGGTTCATGTTATGGATAGAGTAACGCTGCACGATTACGAAGCACTCAGCCCGTTTCAGATCAAGGATGAGTTGATCAAGCTGGCATCGGCCGAAGCGCGAAAGGCCAACAGCGCTTTTCTGAACGCAGGTCGCGGCAATCCCAACTGGGTCGCCACTCGTCCGCGCGAGGCGTTCTTTGCCCTTGGTCAATTTGCGATTACCGAATCCAAACGTGTGATGAATCACCGTGCAGGATTAGGCGGAATGCCTGCGCAGAAGGATTGCCATGAACGGCTGCAAAGCTGGGCGTCTGACCATTCTGACACGCCGGGTGTGGATACGCTGCTAGAACTTGTGGCACATGCCATTTCCGCGTTTGACTTCGATGCAGATGAGTTTGTGCATGAGCTGACGGATTCGATCATCGGTGACAATTATCCGGTCCCCGACCGCATCCTGAAACACAACGCCACCATCGCCCATGAATATCTGATGTGGTCCATGTGTCGGGGGCACCGGCCTGATACACAATTTGATCTGTTTGCGGTCGAAGGTGGCACTGCAGCGATGTGTTACATCTTCAAATCGCTCAAGGCCAACCGTTTGCTGAACCCGGGTGACACGATTGCGCTGTGCACGCCGATCTTCACACCATATCTGGAAATGCCCGAGTTGGAGGATTACAGCCTTGAATCCGTCCATGTGGAAACCGATGAGGAGGATGGGTTTCAGCTAACCGACGCTGCGGTAGAACAGCTCAAAGACCCTAAGGTCAAGGCGTTATTTCTGGTCAATCCCGGCAATCCGTCTTCTGTTGCGCTAAGTACCGCATCACTGCACAAATTGGCGGATCTGGTGGAAAACCACCGCCCGGACCTGATCGTGCTGACGGATGACGTGTATGGAACTTTCGTACATGATTTCACCTCGGTCATGGGTCACCTGCCTCGCAATACGATTGGGGTTTATTCCTACTCGAAGTATTTCGGCTGTACTGGCTGGCGTCTTGGCGTGATCGCCGTTGCGCAAGACAACATCTTCGACCTCAAGCTGGCGGACCACCCGGATGAGATCAAGCAAGCATTGGATAAGCGCTATGGCACGCTTAGCCTCACGCCGCGTGATATTCGCTTTATTGACCGGCTGGTCGCCGACAGCCGCGATGTAGCCTTGAATCACACCGCCGGGCTATCGCTGCCCCAGCAGGTGATGATGACCCTGTTTTCCTTGAGCGAACTGGTTGACACCAAGAAAATCTACCAAACCGCTTGCATGGAACTGGTTCAGCGACGCTTTAGACTCCTGACCGAAGCTTTGGGGATCGAAGTACAAGCAGGGGAACATTACGACGCATATTACGGGATTATCGATTTCGAATACTGGCTACGGAAATACATCGGCGAGGATGTCGTGGCATGGGTCAAGCAGAATGTTCACCCGCTGGATATCGCGTTCAAACTGGCTGAGGACTATGGCATCGTCCTTTTGAACGGCAGCGGGTTTGACGCGCCAAGCTGGTCGGCGCGCGTATCGTTCGCCAACTTACCGGATGAGGCTTATTCGCAAATCGGAACAGCTGTTCGATCGGTCGCGCGCGGCTATGTTCAGGCCTACCGTTCCGCGAACAATATGCCGCTGCATGGGTAGCTAAATCTCCCTACACCTGTGCTTGAACTGGTGTTACCCATAAGCGCAGGGGAGGATGATTTTGGACATATCCGAACAGCGCATCAAGGCGATGACGACGGCTGGCCTGAACCTGATCGGGCAGGCACTGTCGATCTATGATAGCCAACTCCGTCTGGTGGTCAGCAATCTGCGGTTTCAGGAAATGTTTGGTTTGCCGGACGCATTGGTCGAACCGGGCGCCTTGTTTCGCGACACGATTCAATTTCTCGCGAGCCGAGGAGAATACGGCGCTGAAGGTAACGTTGACGAAATGGTTGAGATCCGGGTCGCGCAGGCTTTGGCATTTGAGCCGCACTATATGGAGCGCACCCGCCCCAATGGCCAGGTGATCTCGGTCGAAGGTGCGCCTTTGCCAAATGGAGGTTGGGTTGCTGTCTATACCGACATTACGCGAACCAAACAGGTCGAAGAGTTGTTGCGGGCCCGGTCGGAAGAATTGTCAGACCAACTGCTGAGCCGCGCCGAAGCGCTTTCCGCAACAAACCGAAAGCTAGAAGCGAGCATCACAGCGCTGGAAGAAACGAAGCGCCAGTTGACCGAGATCGAGGCGCGCACGCGAATGACGACCGAGATGATGCCGGCCCATATTGCGCATTTGGATGCTGATGGGCGTTACGATTACTCAAATCGCCGCCTCAGCTCGGTCATGCCCGGGCGGCCATCAGACATTTTGGGACTTCATATTTCGCAGGCTTTGGGATCATCGGCCTATGGCCGCGTGAAGCTGCATCTGGAGCAAGCTTATGGAGGGCAACCGTCGGTTTTCGAATTTACCGAGGATCAGGATTCGCGCCGCATCCGCGTGTCATTCACACCGGATAAGGCGGGGGGTGTTTATATCATGTCGGTGGACATCACCGAAGAAACCCAGGCCCGTGTTGCCCTTCAGCAAACACGGCGTCGGGCTATGGCTGCGCAGATGACCAGTGGACTTGCGCATGATTTCTCGAACTTGCTGACCATCATTCTCGGGATGCAGGCCCGCTTGGAGAAAATGGAATTACCGGCAGAGGCTGGCCAGCTCGTCTCGGCCACTCAGCAAACAGCGCGACGCGGTGGCCAATTGCTGAATCGCATCGCCGATATGACCGGCAATCGTACACCTCAGCCACAGGCAACCGATATGAGCGGATTGCTTGAGGATTTGCGTGTGCTCGCCACGCCTTCCTTGCCGCGGGGCGTGGGATTGTCAGTCGTGAATACGCTTCCCGACAATGCGTTGATGCTTGATCCCGGGATGGTACAGGACGCGTTGTTAAATCTGGTACTAAATGCACGGGATGCTTGCGGTGCTGCTGGTCAAATCACGATCACTGCGCATGCAATTGGGACAATTTGGGTTGAGATCACTGTATCCGATACAGGCCCGGGGTTTTCCTCGGAAGCCTTGGAAAAGGCGTTGAACCCATTCTTTACGACGAAAGGCAGCGATGGATCGGGACTGGGGCTGCCCATGGTCTTTGACACCGTCAAACTGGCCGGCGGTGATTTGAATTTACGGAACACGCCTTCGGGCGCTTCTGTTGTGATACGTTTGCCTTATCGTCCGGCGCCACAAACGCAGGCGGGTCTCGTACTGTTGGTTGAAGATAGTGATGAGCTACGTAGCCAGTTCCGGGATATGCTGGTCGAGTTGGGGTGCTCGGTGATCGAGGCAAGCTCGGCCGATGAGGCTTTAGCGTTAACTTCCGACATCAGCGATATCGCACTGGTGCTATCGGACATCAGGCTGGAAGGAAACAGAACTGGGATCGATATTGTCGACCGCTTGGACGGTGCGTTGCCCTGTATTCTAATGACATCGCTGCCGCTTTCTGATCCGCTGCATCATCGGGCGCTGACGCGCGCACCAGTTCTGAGCAAACCCTTCACGTCGTCACAATTGTCGGCGCTAATCCAAACCAAGGCCGCTTAGATGAAACAACCATTGGTGACCATCCTCGATGACGAACCAGAAATCCGCCGCATTTTGACTGACGCGTTGGAAGATGCCGGTTTCCGGACTCAAAGCTTTTCCCGTGCCCGTGAATTTGAGGCTTCACTGAAACGGGTTACGCCGGATCTGTGTCTGGTGGATTTGTCTTTGCCGGATACCGACGGGCTGGCTCTTGTGCATCGACTAGCGCTTGAACAAGGCGCCGCTGTCATAATTATCTCGGGCCGCGCCCAAGTGCAGGACCGCGTGACTGGGCTAGAGCTTGGGGCTGATGACTACATCACCAAACCCTTTGATCCTGCCGAAGTGATCGCTCGGGTCCGGGCGCGTCTGCGCTCGCCTGGGCCAGCGACGAAGAACTCGGATATTGCCACATTCAACGGCTGGACCGCGCATTTTGACCGGTATCTGCTGATCGATGTAGAAGGCATTGAAACCCCCTTCAGTCATGCCGAAGGTGAAGTTCTGCGCCTCTTCCTTGAAAGTCCCAAACGCCTGATCAGCCGTGCCCAAATGCAAGAAATGCTGGGTGGCGCGGCTGGTGATAGCTTTGACCGGGCTATGGATGTACGGATTTCCCGCTTGCGGACGAAGCTTGGAGAAGACCCGAAAAATCCACGACTTATCAAAACGATATATGGTGCCGGATACATCTTTCTTGGCGAAGTTTCATGGTCATAGATAGGAAACATCCCTACCTGGACTACCGATTGGTAGTTCGACAACGCCTTGCCTGCTATTCCGTCTTAGGTTCAACCTTCATTCGCGCAAAGCTTGATCCTTGATTTTCAGAACAGGTTGGATCAGGTAATCAAGCACTGATTTTCGACCCGACAAGATGTCGACATGAGCAATCATACCAGGAATGATTTCAGCTGCGACACCACCTGAATCCAGCATCGTGTTCGTGGTCTGAATTTCAACTATGAAAACCTCTTCTTCACTCCGCTCTGAACGCGTAATCGTGTCTGCCCCTATTCGGATGATTTCGCCATCCAGGCTGCCATAACGCGAGAAATCATACGCCGTAATCTTGATTTTAACCTTTTGCCCCGCGTGCAGGAAAGCGATGTCTTTGGGCTGGACATAAGCTTCGACCAACAAGCGGTCGCCCAAAGGCACAATTTCGATCAACTCCTCGCCACTTCTTGCCATCCCGCCAATCGTTGTCTGATGAATCCGGTTTACGACACCTCGAACCGGTGACCGGATTTGCGCCCGAGATACACGGTCGCGCAAGGCGGGCAGGGCAGGCTGCAGTGCAGCCAGTTCTGCCGAAACCAAGGCCAAATCCGTCAATGCAGCACTGCGAAAACGGCTGCGAGTGGCTCGGACCTTGTCATCAACCTCTTCAAGTCCAGCCTTCAATCGGCTGACGACTGCCTCGGCACGCACCTTGCGGCCCTTCCACTCCGCCTCGCTTCGGCGCAGGGCCAAAAGCGTTGTTGCAGGCTCCATTCTCTGTTCCACCAGTGGCACCATGATTGCCCGTTCTTCGGCCAAGACACTCAGCGTTTCTGTTGAAGTTACCTGGTCAACCAGGCCTTCTTCATACTCGCGTTGTCTCTGTTCGCGCTGTCTGGAGAGAATTGCAATTTCGGCTGACAGTTCCGTTTGTCGTCCGTGATACAAAGCTGTTTCAGACCGGACTACTTCCGGCGCACCCGTCATAAGCGTCTTGTCAAACTCAAGCTCAGTCCCGTCGATTTCGGCCTGTAATCGTTGCGCGCGCGCCATGAGCCCGTAGACGCGTTGTTGTTCCTGACTTAGCTCCTGCTCAATCTGGTTGGTATTGAGTTCCATCAGCAAAGTTCCAGCTTCAACCACCATACCTTCGCGAACTTGCACGGACTGCAAAACACCGGGTTCAGTCGCTTCGATGACTTGGATATCCCCAGACGGAACGATACGACCATCCGCCCTCACGACATCATCCAGTTCAGTAAAATGTGCCCAAATAACCGCGCTTGCCAGACATCCGAGGATCAGCAAGAGCAATAGCGACCCTCGTATTGGTGCCTTCCCCTGCATTTCGCGCGCAAGGCGCTCCAAATCAGGATGCTGCGACATTCAGACGACTCCCCGAGCTGCGCACTTGGCGTGTTAGGATGTTTTTAGCGCCATCCATAGCAACTTTGCCGTCTTCGATAACGATGACCCGATCGACCAATTCCAGTAGACTGGTCCGGTGCGTAACGATCACCATCGTTGTATCTGGTGTAGCTTCTTTCAGCCGATCAATAATTTCGGCTTCGGATTTGACGTCCATCGCGCTTGTAGGCTCATCCAGCAATAGGACAGGAGGGCGGCCAATGAGCGCACGGGCCAGCGCAATCGCCTGCCTCTGACCGCCGGAAAGACCTTCTCCACGCTCAGCGATCTGCTGGTCATAGCCACGCGGGTGCCGCGCGATGAAGTCTTCGACACCGGCGATACGTCCAGCATGGATCAGTTGGTCATCACGCGGGCGTACAGACCCGCTGGCGATATTGTCGCGTACCGTCCCAGAGAAAAGCCATACATCCTGCAAGACTGAACCAATATTTCGTCGCAAGTCCCCCGGATCAATCTGCCGTATATCAAGCCCGTCCAGCATCACGGATCCGACCCTCGGTTGGTAAAGCCCCAACAGCAGCCGAGCGATCGTGCTCTTGCCCGATCCGATCTGGCCAAGAACCGCTACTTTTTCGCCAGGCTCAATTGAAAAGGAAACACCTTTCAGCGCGTCATCGGATTGGTCAGGATAGGCAAAGTAGACGTTGTTAAATGTTATGCGCCCGGAAAATTCAGATCGGCTTATCCAGGACTGACCGGCAGGCCGTTCATTGCCAGCCTGCATCAACGCATTCAGATTGCGATAAGCGCTGCGGGCCTGATTGACACGTGTCAGGGTTTGCGCGAGCTGACCAAGCGGTGCCAGCGCGCGACCTGTAAGCATAACCGATGCAACAAGAGCGCCCATGCTTGTCTGACCGTCCGAAATCAGGAACACCCCGTAGAACACGATAATCACTTGTGCCGCCTGTTGCGTGAAGCCGGTCAGATTCAGAGCAATCTGAGTCACTGTTCTGCTGCGTGCTCCGTGGTTTGATTGGCGTTTGATGGCGCCTTCCCATCGCGCCCGCATCAGGCGCCCGGCTGAGGTCGTCTTGATGGTTTCCAGGCCAGACACCGCCTCAACCAAAACAGATTGTTTGGATTGACCTTCGGAAAAGCTTCGCTCTGCAAGACGTGACAGGATTGGCTGGACGGCCAATCCGCTCAGCAAGACAACAGGTACAGCAAGCGCCGGAACCACCGCTAGTGGCCCGCCGACCAAGTAGATCGTGAAAATAAACACGGCAATGAACGGAAGATCGACGACAGCGACAAGTGTCGCAGACGTGAAAAACTCGCGCAGTGTTTCGAATTCGCGAATTGTGCTGGCCATGGCACCGGTGGAGCCCGTGCGCGACGACATGCGTATATTCAACACCTGGTCAAAGACCCGTCGTCCCATGGACATATCCGCATTCTGACCAGCGCGATCAATGAAGCCTGCCCTCAGGAGTTTCAACGCGAAGTCGAAGATCAATGCCAAGCCAACCCCAAGAGTCAATGCAATCAGCGACTCGGTCGCTTCGTTTGGCAAGACCCGGTCATATACGACCATGATGAAGACCGATGTTGTAAGTCCCAATATGTTCGCCATCGCAGCGGCCAGTGCGACCTGAACATATGACCATCGGTTTGTGGCAAGGGCGGACCAAAACCAGTGCCCACCTTGTTCTGTCGTTGGGTCGGCTGCTACGTCTCGGTGCATTGCCCGAAATAGTAGCGCATAGCCTTTATACACCTTCGACAGATAGCTTTCGGCAACTTCGCCAATTCCGTCATCCAACGCTGGGTCAAAAACCAATAGGTCACCAGCGGGAGAGCGCCCACGATAGACAACTGCACGATCCCCTTCCAGCAGTAGAATCGCGGGGGCTAATGCCGCATCAAATGCTGACAGCTTGCGCGCTCCAAATCCGACCTGCAAGCCAACACGTTGTGCGGCGCTCATCGCATCACGAACGGTTACTTCACCTGCCTCGCCAGACTGTGCAGCATGTAATGCCGCCACAGTCAACGGTCGGTCAAGCACGGTGGCAACATGCAACATGCAGGCCTCTAAGTCGGTTAACTCAGCACGCTTTTTCCTCATAGCGACCCGTTCCAAGTGTTCAGCGTGATCCCAAGCAAATCCAGTATGTCCCCGGTTAGGCTCAGAGCAGCATAGTTCGTAAGGAAGAAGCTTTGTTCGGCCAGGATCAAGCGCTCCTGCGCGTTCACGTAGTCACGCTGCGCATCCAGAATCTCGATCAAACTTCGGCGCCCGATGGTAAATTGGGCCTGCGCTGCAGCGACACTATCGGCATTCGCTTTCACCGCGACCCGCGCCTCGCGGAGGCGTTCCGCACCTGCCTTTTGATCTGATCTGATAAAGCCAAGTTCACGGCCAATTTCACGGATCAGCAATTCGCGCTCTGCCTCGGCCTGATCGACTTGCGCCGCTGCGGCGGCAATAGCCGCGCGACGCTGTCCGGTGCTGTCCAGTTCATAGTTTACGGAAAGGTCGACACCAAAGTCAGCCTCATCAAAATCATCGTGATCTGCAAAAGCCGCAACGCGAATATCAGGTTGACGACGTGCTTGTGACGCAGCCCACTCCGCGCGGGCAGCGATCACCGTTGCATCCGCTCGCCGGACTTGAGGGCTGTCTAATACAATCTGCATATCACTTCGCTTGAGATTCGGAGCGGGTACCGGCGACGGCAAATCTCCTGGAGGTGTGCCAAAGACCTCTCGAAAGCGTGCCTCTGCGCGATCAACGCGTGCCTGCGCATCTGCGAATTGAGTTCGTGCGTCGGCGGTGCGCGACTGCGCCGTCAACAAATCCGCATTGGAACCAAGCCCTCCGGAGACGCGTTCTGTAATCTGCTGCGCAATGTCTTCATGAACAGCGACGTTTTGCCGTGTGATTTCCAAAAGCTCTCGTCGATCCAATACCAAGATGTAGGTTTCTATCGCTGCTAAAGCCGTGGCCGATGCAGCTTGTAATTGATTGCCCCGACTTTCAAAAACACGTGCGCGTGCGGCGGCCAGTGAGTTCGCCACAGCCCCCCCGTCATAGACAAGCTGGGAAACCCTTAGGTACGGAGATACCTCACCGTTGTTGGAATTCGTTTGAGTTGAGCGCGCATTTAATCCCAACGAGACTTGAGGCAGAAACGCACCGCTTGCAGCATCCTGATTTGCTTGCGCGATCCCCAACTGAGAGGCGCTGCCTGCCACGGTTGGGCTGGTCTTTACGGCCTGCCGCACTCGTTGACCAAAAACACTTTTAGTAAGGGTGCTCGAAGAAGCAACTGCATCCGCGCCAATAGAACCGGACGCAAAAGATGTTTCAACTTTGGACAGATCTGGTGTTGGTGCACATGCAGAAATCAATAGGGGCATAGCCAACAAACCCAAGACGCCGATCCCACGCTTAACCCATTGCATGGAGCACCTCGGCGTTGCTTTTGTTTTTCAGAACGTCTTCTGCAATCGCGTTCACAAACCCACCAAAGGTGTCATTTTGATTTTTAGTCTCCGAGATTGTCTGCTTCTGAACGCGATACAGCCAAGTGCAATGAGATAGAGACATTTGATGGGCATGAAGCAGCTGAAGCGCGCCGCTGGAAAGCAGGCTAAGCTTGAATGCCTCGGGCAACCGTTCTAGCCGTTTTGTGTCGATGCCCCACAAACCATCAGGTAAAGTGATTTCTTCCTGTCCAGTCAGCGGTTCAAAAAGCTCCATCTCTGCGATCAAAGCGCAGATTTTTGCTGTTTTGATCGCGGAGACATGGCGTGTTTGTAGAAAGCGCCGCACATCACAAAGATCCGGCGTCAACACACCATCTTTGGAAAAAAAGGGATCATCGCGCGTGTCATCTGTGACAAAACCTGAGTCCTCATCGACAAGAAGACGGCTCTGGGTGTTGCCGCTGGTACAAATTTCGGCTTGGAACGGAAAGCAACGCAACGCAGATGGAACGTAAGGTGCAAGCCAACGTCCGTTCTGGTCGATGAATGGCGAGTCCATCTCTGCGATGACGGAAAACAGTGCAACTGGTCCAAATCCTGATCGGTTCAGACGGAAGACAATCGGGAAGGCTGTCGCAATCTGGGGAACCTCCGCGATAACGATGGGGCATGCGTCCATATGTTCCGCGAAATGGTATGATGTGAAGCGCCGCCAGTATCGTGTCCGGTGGCGTTCGAGACTGACGGGGAATAGGCCGTTCTCTGCCATTTGATCCTCTTGTGCTGGGGTAGAGAGGCCACGGTTGCGGCCCCTCCTTAAATTGTGCTCGCTGTTCAGGCAGAGGCGCCAGTTGGGTCCGTGATCAGGATGTTGTCGGCGGTCAAACCACTCAGGTCTGACAGGCCGTCAAATTGTGCGATCGTTTCTACCGTTGCCGAGCTCGGACCAGAATAATCCACTTTGACAAGAAGGCTGTCAGTGCCGTCGGTTGCGAGCAGATACAATTCATCGCCCGTTTGTGCTCCATTCAGGTTCTCGGCTGCAGTGGCAATCGTGCTCTGGCTAAGGTCAGCCAGTGCCGTCTCTAGCCCGATGAACCCGGTATTGATGCCGATTGTATCGCCCGCCAAGAGCGTTTCGACACCAGATCCATCACCACGCAATGTTGCAGGATTCAGACCTTGGAACATCAATGCATCTGAAACATCGGCTGCAGAACCCAGCGTGAAGCCGCTGACACTGTCAACGCCATTTGCGGAAGGGCCTGCCTCAAAGACAACCACATCTCGACCCCCACCGGTCAAATCGATTGTATCATCGCCTTGACTGCCTCGGATGACGTCATCAACGTCCGAACCTGCAATAATATCGTCGCTACTCGTTCCGAGATGGAACTGCGATGGCCCTCCGTCTGGCGTTGTCATTGTCAGTACATTGGGCTGGGTCGCATCTTGGATCGTCATGGTGAATGTCACCACGGGCTGCGACAGATCCCCATAGCTTGTGGCAGCGCCTGCAAAACTGATTGCGGACGCTCCATTCGGATTGGCGAGAAAGAGGTTGAAGTCTGGGTTTTCAGTCTCGGAGCCTCCGTCATAAGTGGCCACCGATGGATCGAATCCCAGCTCAGCAGTAAAGGCCAGCCCGCTTGAGATATCGCGATCAGGGTCGGCGTATACCTCAAATGTTACTGTCGTCCCGCTGCGACCGGCCTCGACAATGGTATAAGTTGCAGGGACATGAGCGAACGCTTGCTGGGAAACAGGATCAGGGTCGCTACCGCCTGAAACAGAGGCCTGCGCAGCGATATCAAGGGTATCGCCAGCTTCGATTGCGGAAAAATTCGCTGCAGGAATGGATAGACTCCAACTGCCATCGGCCGCGACTGTGGCGGTCCCGAGTGAGGCTGAGTTAAGGGTGACGTCAACTGCTTGCCCGGTTGCCAATCCAATGGAACTTCCCGTTACCGTCAACCCGCTGCTTTGTGCATCGCTGAGCGAGACCGCTTCGTTAGCACCTAGTTGATCAATATAGAGAATTGGTCGAAAATCAGTTGTCAGTGTCGTAGTAGCATTGGTTGCCGGGTTTCCTGCTGCATCCTGAACTGAGGCAGCCACTGTAAAGCCGCTACTATCTGCCAATACTGCCAGATCAGCCGAAGGTACGTTTGTGCTCCAAGTCCCGCCTGAAACAACCGCCGTGTAGCTCTGGCCATTCAGGCTTACAGAGACAGTCTGCCCATCCTCTGCGTTCGTTGTCCCCGATATGCTGAGATTGGAACCCTGTTCGATAATATCCAAGACCGATCCAACCGAAAGCGGATCCAACGCGAGGGTTGGCGCCGTGAGATCGGTTCCAAAGCTGGTTGTCGCGGCGTTGGTGTTACCTGCCGCATCCGCTATCGAAGCGTTCACATCATAGGTTTGACCGTCTTGCAGACTGCTCAAATTGGCGGCCGTCGCTGTGTAGGCCCAGGTTCCACTATTGACGGTTGCGGTGCCGGCGACCAAGACGCCACCGCCAGATTGAATGATTTGAACGTTAACTTGCGTACCGTCAGCAGCATCCGAGCTTCCGGATACGGTCAAATCAGTCGCTTGCTCGGCCAAATTTACCACGGCCCCATCCGACAATGATGTAATCGCGATAGCAGGGGCGGTGAAATCGGTATTAAAACTTCCTGTTGCTTGAGGCGCAGGATTACCTGCTGCATCAGCAATATCCGCTGTCACGGTGATCGTGGACCCGTCTGCCAACGCTGCCAGATCGGCCGCAGGGACAGTCACTGTCCATCCCCCGCCTGCCGCCTGTGCAGAGTAGGTTTGACCGTTCAGGTCTACTGTAACTGTCTGACCATCCTCGGCAGAGGTGGAGCCTGTTACGGTCAGATCAGTCCCGCGTTCCGCCGCATTCATTACGGCCCCATCCGAGAAGCTGTAAATGCTCAGAGACGGAGCTGAAACATCTTTGGAGAAGCCAACGCTGGCTTGTGGGGCCACAAGACCGTCCGCATCTGTCACATCCGCAGTAATGCTAAAATCACCACCATCGGAAAGTGCCGCGAGATCGGCTGTCGGGATAGTCACACTCCAACCGCCACCTGAGACCGACGCAGTGTAGGTCTGACCGTCCAGAGTCACGGTAACTTGCTGTCCGTCAGTCACGTTTCCGGTGGTGCCGCTTACCGTCAGGTCCGAGCCCGCTTCGACGGCGTTCAAGGCAGACCCTACTGGCAGTGGTGCGATAGCGATTGAGGGGCCTGTTAGGTCAACCGGTACGGATACCGAGATAGGTGTCGCCTGATTACCTGCAGCATCGCTGACCGATACGGCGACAGAGGCGGGTACACCCGTTGCCAAGCCCGACAGATCGGCATTGGGAATGGTCACAGACCAAAGGCCTCCAGTCACCGAGCCCAGATAGTTCTGACCTTCGAATGACACTGTAACCACCTGACCATTTTCGGCGGTGGACGTACCTGTCAGGATGAGATCACCAACCAAATCTGCCAGATCGATGGAGCCTCCCCCTACCGGATTGAGCGTAAGACCGGGGGCGGTCAGATCGATGTCAAAACTGTCACTGGCCTGAGTTGCCGGATTGCCTGCCCGATCCGACACATCTGCTGTTACCGATACGTTGGACGCGTCCATAAGGGCGGCAAGGTCAGCCGCAGGGACTGTGACGCTCCAACCTCCACCTGAAACCGTGCCGCTATAGGTCTGACCACCCATAGTCACAGTCACGGTTTGCCCATTCTCTGCGTCCGTAGTGCCTGATATCTCAAGGTTTTCTGCTTGCTCTGCGGCATTCATGACTGCACCGGCAGAGAAGCCAGTGATTGCAATGGTCGGCGGCACGGTATCTACATCGAACCGGGCCGTATCAGCGGACAATTCCACACCGTTGCCATCAAGATAGCGCACCGAAACGTCCGATATCCCCTGCGACAAACCGGAAGCCTCAGCCTGTGTCAGCGAGACGCTCCAACTTCCGTCGCCTGCTGGGACAGCCGTTTTGGTGATCGGACCTATGGTGACCTCAACCGTATTGGTCCCGTCCGGCACTGTTGTCTGGCTGCTGACATTGTTAAGCGCATTTGATTGCAGCTCAGCCAGATTAAGGCTGGGTGGTCTTGGCGGTTGAGGCACAGTTTCGATTTCATTGCCACCATCATCATCATCGTCACCACCTCCGCCGCCTCCGCCGCCAGCGGCGGCGCCAGCTATTCCAAGCCCACCCAATGCCAGCCCGGCACCGCTGATTCCGCCCGAAGCAGCGGTTGCACCAGCGGCCTCAGCCCCCGCACTAAATTGAGCAATCTCTCCGACCACATCGTCAGCGACCAGGATTGTACCGTTTTCCAGAACCTGAACATTTTCGGCAGCAACGACGATCGTCCGACCATCCGTCAGTTTCAATTGAACGTCGCCGTTCGAAAGTAGCTTGGCTGACCGCACGCCGGGAAGTGACTCGGCAAATTGATACGAGGCGAGCTGTTCATCGGTAGCCTGTGCAAGGGCGGGCAGCGCCAACAGTGTTGAGCCAAGACCGCCAGCAATCCCGCTCCCGGCCCAACGCTTGAGCTTCTTGTCGATCCATTTTCGGATATTGCGCTTGCGCGGTTCGTCGGGCTGGCCCTTTACAATCGATTTGTTGGCCGAAACGGTATCTTTGGTCATTTTGCCCTCTCACAAGTCAGACGCCTTTGGGCGCGTTGCGCTGTTTCCGGTCCGAAACTATTCATCGGTGTTGTGATCAGATTTACCGTGCGACCGAACCGAAAAATTTGAGTTAATCTGAAACTGAAGTCCTTGTTTTCACCACATTTCTGCTCTGGTTCAGGCCTGGGCATCGTTTAATCCTGTTTTTGTTGCCAGGGGTGGCAGGGGGTAACGGGCGATGATGCTTCAATTCGAAAGAGTGGTTGCAACGGGGACCGCAGCGCTCGATTCAGGTATCGGCGATACGGCTTTAAAAACGTTTAACGGTGAAACGTATCTTTACAGCGTGATGGGCACCGGCGGCGGGATCGTCTCTTGGCAATTAGTGGAAAACGCTGCTCCGCAGGAGCAGGATCAGCAGTACTTCGACGCGTCGATTGCGCATCAGGTTGGTCGAAGCGGGGTTCCGATCCAGCTGGCAGGAAGTGATCAGCTAGTTTTAGATGTTGATACTGCTACCGGCCTAATCGGATATGATCTGAACCCCGATGGCACTTTCGGGACGCTTCAGGAAACAGGAGTTCTGTCGGGTGGAGGTGACATCTCTGCAGCCGTACAGATGTCGATCGGGATCGGCGATCTTCTTACATTGGCGCATGAAGATACCAACCAGATCGGAACTTACATCATCAACGCCGACGGTTCGCTAAGTCTGGCAGATAGCATTGGTATAAGCGCGGATGCTCTGCACTCGGTTCAGTCAGGTTCGAATAAATTTGTCATTGCCGTCGACACGGCGGGTAGTACGGTCTCTTCCTATCAAGTCGATCAAAGCAGCGGCGCTTTGTCGGCGGTCACTGGCAACGATGGCATTCAAACACTCGGAATCAACTCGCCAGCCGCGATCGAAGCTTTTCAGGCCTATGGACAATCCTGGATCATAGTGGCCGGGTCGGGCAGCAACTCACTCAGTGTGATGGAGCTGAGCAGTACAGGACAGCTGATACCAACAAACCATGTCCTCGATTCGCTGTATACTCGGTTTGCCTCGGTACAAGATTTGTCGGTTGTTCAGGTCAACGGCAGGGTGTTCGTCGTGGCCGGTGGCGGGGATGACGGGATCACTCTGTTCACCATGACCCCGGACGGGCAACTCATCCATATGGATAGTTTTGCCGATACGTTGGAAAGCGGCTTGCAGAATGTTCAAACAATCAGCATTGCGCATATTGGCGATGAATTGCAGATTTTCGCAGCCTCACAGCAGGATGCAGGCCTTACGCAGCTTAGTGTGTCGCTTGCCGAACTTGGAGAAGTTACAGAAGGGTTTGGGACCATAACGGGAACCGCGCAAGATGACATGCTGAAAGGGGGAATATTGGACTCAACCTTGAATGGTGGGGCAGGGGACGACATTCTGATTACGGGTACGAGTACCACGACTTTGACCGGCGGCGCCGGAGACGACATCTTTGTTATTCGCCAAAGCAGCGGGCCAACTGTAATCACGGATTTCCAAGCCGGTAGCGACCGGTTGGATTTGTCCAACTATCCTTTTCTCCGTACGCCTGCTCAGCTGGAATTCACTTCAACCATCCAAGGCGCCCAAATCGTCTATCGGGGTGAAACAATCGAACTTGTCTCGGATACCGGAGATTCGCTGACAAGCGCGCAAGTTTTTGGAGCAGGATTCGTTGGGCCAGACCACATCCCGGTGGATCTGGGCAGTGGACCAGACAACAATTCCTCCGATGGGTTGGCCGGAACATTCACGCTAAACTCGGCCTCATCAAATCCAGCACTAAGTGATGCCGAAATCCGGTTCACCCCTGACGGAGGTTTGGCAGTCGTAGCCCAGGCCAATGCGCAAGGTGAGTTCGACCTTGACATACCTGACGGATCATTTCCCGGTCATCTGGACCTCATCAAATCTTACTCGGCCGCAAGCCGAGAGATTACGGCGCTGGACGCATTGCAGGTGTTGCGGATGTCGGTCGGTCTCGACCCTACGTGGGGTCCGGCAGAGGCCGAAAACTTCATTGCAGCCGACATCACCCGCGATGGGTCCGTGAACGCATTGGATGCGCTGGCGATCCTTCAAGTCGCCGTTGGTCAACCCACCGAGCATGATGCAGAATGGATATTTCTGGACGCTAATGCAGATCTGTCCGGGATTTCACGAAACAATGTCACGTATGAAACCGGAGCAGAGGTCACGATAGTCGATGGGGAACTATCGTTAGACATGACCTCGATATTGTTAGGAAACCTCGAGGCGGTCTAAGCTAGTTCACTTAGACCTGGCTATTCCCTAAATGCGCGATAGAAATAATCAGCCAGGGGTTTGACTAGATAAGACAGCGGAGTCCGCTCGTCCGTTTTGATCATGGCTTCGACAGGCATGCCTGGCAACAATTCCTGTCCATTCAAGCGCTCCAGTTGTCCGTCATCGGGAACGACTTCGGTGCGATAGAATGTAAAACCGCTGGTCTCATCTGTGAAGGTATCCGCTGAAACGTTGATTACATGACCGTTCAACTCGGGCGTATCACGCTGATTGAAAGCCGGAAAGCGCAGGGCAACCTCCTGGCCGCGATGCAATTGATCCACATGTAGTGCGTCGACGCGCGCAGCAATCAGCAGGGGTGTATCCTGTGGCACCAAGTACATCATCGGTTCACCCGGCTGGATCACCGACTGGATAGCAAAGACCTGGCTATCGTAAACAGTGCCTGCCACGGGCGCACGGATGTCAAGACGCGACAATCGCTCGGTCAATGACAGACGACGTTCAGCAAGTTCCACGGCACGGGACTGTACGTCCCGAAGCTCGGTTATGGCTTCTTCACGTCGTGTGGCCTGCAATTCAACGATCTGAATCTCGGTTGTAGCAATCTGCCCCGTCAACCGTGCCACAGTGGATTCGAGGCTGCCTATCTGACCTGTGAGATTTGCCTCCTCTCTTTGCAGGGCCGAAACACGGCTGGCCTGGGTCAGACCACGATCAAGCAGACCTTGCTGGTCCTTGAGTTCTGTTCTGATCAACTCAACCTGAGTGTTCAGTGACGTCAGCTGCGCTTGCGTTCCTTCAATCTCATTTTGAATTTGGATCTTCTGCTTGCCCAACTGGTCAATTTGCTGAGTCAACGTGTCGAGCCTTGCGTCGAACAAGCGCTGCTGGCCTTCCAACAGATCATCATCGACAGACTCACGCGCTTTCAGTTCCTGCAGACTTTGCGCAAGCGCGTCGGCGTCCGCACCGTCTCGCTCAGCTTCCAATCGGGCTTTGCGTGCCAGCAGTTCGAAGAGTTGCGATTCAACAATTGTGTTTTCCGAGGCCAAAAAAGTGTCGTCGAGCCTCAGCATCATGTCCCCACGCGCAACAGCGTCTCCATCACGCACGAAAATTTCGCCTACGACCCCACCATCTGGATGTTCGATGACCTGGCGATTGCTCTGAACTTCGACGACACCTTGCGAAATAATCGCGCCGGCCAGTTCAGTTCGGACGCTCCATAGACCCAGGCCCAATACCAATACGGCCAAAGCCAAAAGGCCCACGAATGCCGGAGCTTTGATGCTCCAAACAGGACGAGAACTCTTTTTGGACATTATTCACCCACCTTATTCAGGTGCCGTTTGATGACATTGGCGTTTTGCACCATTGTGTTCAGAACCTCATCACGACCACCGGATTTCACGATCTGGCCCTTTTCAACCACGACAAGATCATCGCACTCCGAAATTGCCTGCGGCCGGTGCGTCATGATTATTGTAGATTTGCCCGCTTTTTTGAGTTCACGTACAGCGTTGTTCAAAGCAAGAGTACCGTCCGCGTCGAGCGCCGAGTTCGGTTCATCCAAGATCAGCAGAACCGGATTGCCATAAAGCGCACGCGCCAATGCAATCCGCTGTTTTTGCCCGCCGGAGAGTTGGCTATCGTTTCCCTCGAGAAAGGTATCGTACCCTTTCTCAAGGCCTAGAATCAGATCATGCGCATTGGCCGTTTTTGCCGCGGCAACAACAGCTTCGGGATCAGGTGTCTGGGACATCCGCGCGATATTTTCCGCGACGGTTCCATTAAACAAAGTTACTTGCTGGGGCAGATATCCTATGTGCTGTCCAAGGTCGTCAGGGTCGTATTGATCCAGTGTCGCCCCATCCAGTCGAATTTCCCCGGCAGCCGGAGACCACAATCCCAAGAGGGCCTTTGCAAGTGTCGTTTTCCCCGAACCACTTTTTCCAATTACGCCAAGCGCTGTGCCCGGGCGTAATTCAAGTGCTGCATTTCGTAGCGTAGGCGTCTTGGACCCCGGCGGAATGACGGTCAGACCTTTCGCCACAAGATGTGCCTTAGGAACCGGCAGTTTTGTTCGAGGGGTTTCCGGAGGTGTAGAATCAAGAAATTGGTTCAAATTAATCCACGCAGTCCGCGCACGCTCGACCATTGACCATTGACCGACAGCCATTTCGACAGGTGCCAATGCGCGACCTAGCAGAATTGTACCGGCAATCATCGCTCCGGGCGTCAACTCGTTGCGTAGTACAAGCAAAGCCCCGAGCGCCAACATGGCAGATTGCAGAAACAATCGGATCGACTTGGTCAATGACGTGAAACTGCCTGTCCAGTCACTTGCAGATATTGATTGCGACAACGCTTCACCGCGCTGCTTCAGCCACCTTTGTGACACATCCTCTTGCATGCCCTGCGACCGAACGACCTCGGCAGCCTGTCTCGCATGCTCGGAAAATGCATTCGCTTTGGCTGAGGCAACTTGCGCGTCCGCCACTTTGCGATGCGTCAAAGCCTGGTTCAACAATGCGATCACAACCAACAATGTGCCCCCTGCGACCGCTAACCAGCCTAGCAACGGATGAAACAGGAAGATCGCGGCCAGAAAAACCGGGGTCCAGGGTATATCCATAACGGCCAGCAAAACTGGCGATGCACATAATGAGCGGATAGATTCGAGATCACGCAAAGCAGTTGCAGGTGCCGATCTGACCTGTGGGAACAACGCCCGCCGCATCGTCCCCTCGAATACCCGCTCGTCCAGCGACGATTGGAACCGAGCCCCGAAACGGGCGACTATTCTGCCCCGCGCGTAGTCCAACATCGCCATCAAGGCATAAAGTAGCGCCACTAACAAAAACAACGCCGAAAGCGTCTCAACCGAACGGGATCCAAGTACGCGGTCATAGACCTGCAGCATGAATAGCGGTCCGGTCAGCATAAGGAGATTGACAAAGACGCTAAACAAGAAAGCCAACGCAAGGAAACTATTCCCCTGATTACGTACCTTTCGCAGCTCGTGGCGCTGAGGCGGTGTATTGCGATTCTTCAAGCTCACGCTTTTTAGCCCTTGATTGCTCACAAATGGAACTCGTCAGAAGCCAATCTTCTTTTAACCGAAGGCGGCCTGACATTTGCCGTGACTATATCCACGTGCCCAAAGAGGAACAACGTGAGTTTCGCAAGCTCCCAATTGTTTAAGCGGTGAATGCACCCACAACGGGTGAAGAATGGCAGGAAAGTGCCGATAATTGTTAGGTGGCAGCGCCAACTCAAAAGTGTCGGTTGAGGTTAATTCATTCTAACAACGCAGAGCTGAACGGATTCTGTAATTAACCAGATCGCAATCTAGAATCTGCCCGTGTGTCTCAAACACCTGGTATCTCGCAAATATCTAGTGGGTGGAGATGCGCTCCACACACCATCGTTGCGTGCTCGGATTCAGCAATTCTAAACCCGACAAAAATATCTATGCACGGACGATATGTTGTTCCGTCGTGCGGAATTTCCCACGGGTATCGATCAGGAGTTTTGAGTGCTCTTTGATTAAAGCATAATCAAACGCATCGTGATTTGTCGCCAGAACGACGGCGTCCTGTTCCGCCAGAATTTCTGGAGTTAGCGTCACTGATGACAGCTCGAAGAAGTGTTCCCGCATCGCTGGGAACTCTGGCACATGGGGGTCCGAGTAGCTGAGATCACCTCCATTGTCCCGAATCAACTCCATTAGGGTGACCGAGGGGCTTTCGCGCATGTCG
The DNA here is from genome assembly GCF_056537425.1 of Ruegeria sp. CE9. Taxonomy (NCBI): domain Bacteria; kingdom Pseudomonadati; phylum Pseudomonadota; class Alphaproteobacteria; order Rhodobacterales; family Roseobacteraceae; genus Ruegeria; species Ruegeria sp. CE9. Next base: position 274,707 of record NZ_JBQFRO010000005.1, read on the forward strand.
TCGACATTTTTCTTATATGCGATGCCCAAAACCATGATCTTGCTTCCGCGAACCGCCTTGCGTTGTTCATTCAAAGCATTGGCAAGTTTGCCGAACACATATTCCGGCATCGCCGTGTTGACTTCACCCGCCAATTCGATGAACCGCGTATTGATGCCATATTCACGGGCCTTCCAGGTCAAATAGAACGGATCGATCGGAATGCAGTGCCCACCAAGGCCAGGACCTGGATAGTACGGAGTAAATCCAAAAGGTTTCGTTGCCGCTGCATCGATAACTTCAAAGATATCGATGCCCATCCTGTCAGCGACAATTTTCATCTCATTGACGAGGCCAATGTTGACCGCGCGGTGAATGTTTTCCAAAAGTTTGGTCATTTCTGCCGTCTCGGTCGAACTCACCGGAACAAGCCTATCAATCGCTTGCTCATAAAGCGCGATACCCGCTTTCAGACAGGCGTCGGTGTGTCCCCCCACAACTTTCGGGATCGTGCTTGTGGTAAAGTCCGGGTTCGCAGGGTCTTCGCGCTCGGGTGAGTAGACGGCAAAAAGGTCCTCACCAACCTTAAGCCCATTTTTTTCAAGTCGCGGCAAAACCTCTTCTTTGGTCGTGCCAGGATACGTCGTGCTTTCGAGAGCGATCACCTGACCCGGGCGCAGATGATCAGCGATCTGATCGCAGGTATCAGTAACAAAACTAAGATCAGGCTCGCGATATTTGTTCAAGGGTGTTGGCACGCACAGCATAATGCCATCAGCCTCAGCGATACGTGAGAAATCAGTGGTAGCTTCGAACCCGTTCTGTTTCGCTTCTGCGATGCGGGCATCATCGATATGCTCAATTGAACTATGGCCCGAGTTCAGGTCCTGCACTTTAGTGGCATCCAGATCGAAGCCGATGACACGATATCCAATCTCGGAATATCTTAGCGCCAGCGGTTGCCCGACATATCCCAGCCCTACAATGCCAATCACCGCCTGCTTCTCGGAGAGCTTTGTTAGCAGGTTGTTTAGTGATGTCTGTTTCATGAGAAATAGCTCTTTAACTGTATCTGCCGGGAAAGATGGTTGTAACTCGAATGTGAGTTCGCGTCTCTACTAGTCGCTTCAACGAAAAAGGCAATGGGTATTTGCTCGGCCAGAGGACATGGACGGCACTTAGGTCTCAATTGGCACCAGACATCCAACAGTGCTTTGGCTTCAAGAATTCGCGTGGTATGTTCTGCAACCTTATGTTAGCGCGGTGTCAAAACAACACTCGGATGGAGCTACCGTGAAAATCGCAGTCGTAGTTGGCGCTCGCCCTCAGTTTATCAAATTGGCACCGGTGAGTAAGGCGCTTCGCTCGCTGCCCGGAATGACCGAGATTCTAATCCATACGGGGCAGCATTACGATGATTCAATGTCAGGTGTTTTTTTTGACGAACTAGAAATAGCAAAACCCGACATCAACCTCTCGGTGAAATCAGCCGGTCATGGCGCTATGACCGGCTTGATGATGCAAAAGCTCGAACCCGTGATCCAAGACTATGAACCAGATGCACTTTTGGTATTTGGTGACACAAATTCTACATTGGCAGGAGCTCTAGTAGCTTCAAAGCTCCATATCCCTGTTGCTCATGTCGAGGCGGGATTGCGCTCATTCAATCGAAAGATGCCTGAGGAAACGAACAGGGTGCTGACGGATCACGTTTCTGACCTATTGTTCACGACATCGGCTGATGCGATCGCGAATCTACGAAGAGAGAATATCCCAGAAGACAAAATCTTTGGAGTCGGTGACGTAATGTACGATGCCGCCCTGCACTTCGGTGAAAGGGCAGGACAGAAGTCAACAATTATGAATGAGATTGGGGTCAACCCGAAAGGCTTTATATTAGCCACGGTTCACCGCGCTGAGAACACGGATTCCCCGGCGGTATTATCAAATATTGTGGATGGTCTTGAGGCTGTTGCAAGGCACCACCCGGTAGTCTTGCCGTTACATCCTCGTACAGCGGTGAGGTTAAAAGATATTGGACGTCAGTTCGAACATGTTCGGACAATAGAACCGGTCGGTTATTTGGACATGGTCGCCCTAGAAAGCAATGCGATGCTGGTGGCCACGGACTCCGGCGGGGTACAAAAAGAAGCATATTTCTACGGCGTCCCATGCGTCACGCTGCGTACTGAAACCGAATGGGTCGAACTCGTGGAAAGCGGATGGAATCGCATTGCCCCGCCCTTGGAAGGGGATATCGAGCATATGATTCTAAGTGCTATTGGGACAACTGGGAAACAAGAGAAGATCTACGGTGACGGGTCTGCATCTCAACAAATAGCCCAGATTCTGACCTCACGCGTCTAAATACCACGGTAAAGCGCTTCTAGTTTCTTGGCTTGTGCTGGCCAGCTGTAGGAATCCCAGAGTTTTCTCTTGTTCTCAGGAGTCAACGTGTATCGTTCAGGATAGTCCAAGACCTCCCGAATAGCTTCCGCTATACTTTGGGGGTCTGTTTCGTCCATTGCTCGCCCGAAACCCAAAGACTCGGCGAATCGGCGCATTTCTGGAAGATTTGAAACACAAATTGGGACTCCCGCAAATGCCGCCTCAAAAAGCTTGTTTGGCATTGCATAGCGGTGATTTAGCGATACGTCTTGAAAAGGGCAAATTGCCAAGTCCGCTGTACTAATCGCGATCGGCACATCCGGAGCAGATACAGGCGGGAGCAAGGTGATCCGGTCATCCACACCTAGCTCACGAGCCACTTTCATAAACCACTTGTCATTTCGCTGGTGTCGCGGGCCCATTGTCGCCAACTTAACACCTGGTAGATGAACAAGGGCCTCTAGCACTTTGTCCAAACCCCGGTGTGACATCTGAATACCGCCCGTAAAAATCACCAAAGGTGTTTCATCTGCAACTTTCGCCTGAGCTCGAATCGAAAGCTGAGCCAAAGCCTGGCATTTGCGTCTTTCCATGTATTCGACATCGATTTCTGGGGCATTGAGTATCAGGGTTGGCTGGTCCCTGAAGCGCTCGGCATACAAGTCCGCAATCGACGACGATACTGTAATCATGTGGTCAACAAGTGGAAGGCAATCATCTTCGAGCTTTTCCGCAAAGTTTGACCCATCTGTCGGGTTCTTCGTCGCGCGAGCCGGTTCATACTCATGCGCGTCGTATACAAGCCTGGCCTGAAACTGTCTTGCAAGGACCACACCAGCCGGGAGACAATAAATGTCATGAGCGTGGATGACATCAGGGGTTTCATTAAAGTCAATATGGCTGATATTTTCCGCAAATATCAGTGAACTAAGCTGATAAAGCTCCCGGAACTTCTCTCTTACCTCCCGAGCGCTCGGACTAAGTGACTTTAGCTTTTGTGAGGCTTCACCGAATCCATGCTGGAATCTAGATTTCCAAAGAAGTCGTTTGTGAGCAAACTTTCTCTTGCGCCGCTCTCTGCCATCATGGGTTTTATAGTACATCGGATCAAGCATTTGCACTTCTTCGTCCGTGAAGCACGCACTGAACCAAGCTTTGAGTTCATTCAAATTCGCTGCAGCCTCGACATAAGGCTTTACCCGCAGTTCCACCTCACTCGATACACGTTCGAGAAAGAAAAAACGCTGCAACATATCTTCACTGATGTGCTCAGGCGATTGCCAGTTAAAGCGAGTGACTCTGATACCATCAATATCGTCTTCTTGTGGCAATCCGCCCGGCCAATCACAAAAGATGCGAACTTTGTGACCTGCCGCGTGCAGCGCACGCGCTTCCTTCAGTACTCGCGCGTCTGCAGTTATCTCATGGTAAGTTAGACAGAAAATAGTTTTCCGATATTCGCTGGGGGTGCCTGACATGAAGCAAAGACCAATCTAGCTTTAACAATTCTGGTCTGCTCTAACAGAGGATGATATGGGTTTCCAGCGCGATCGAACAGCCCTCTTCTATTGACTTCCCGGAAAATATCTTGGATGCGCAAAGGTAATTTTTGAGCACGTGGGACGCATGAAATGAGCAACTTTGCACTTGTTGGAACTGCCGGATACATCGCTCCGCGCCACATGAAGGCGATAACGGATACTGGTAATACTTTGCTGGCAGCTCTGGATACGAGTGACTCGGTCGGCATAATCGACAGCCATTTTCCGGATGCTCATTTCTTCACCGAGTTTGAACGTTTTGACCGCTATGTGGATTTGTTACGGCGCAGTGACACAGGCAAGGTCGACTATGTCTCGATTTGCTCGCCAAACTACCTCCATGACAGCCACATGCGGTTTGCGCTTCGGTCAGGTGCTGATGCGATCTGTGAAAAGCCACTTGTCCTGAACCCCGAAGATATCGATGGCCTCGAGATGATCGAGAAAGCGACAGGTCAGACGGTTAACACCATTCTGCAGTTGCGGGTTCATCCCTCGATCATTGCGCTGCGCGAAAAAATTCAAAATAGCCCCAAGGACACCAAGTATGAGGTCGATCTGACGTACATCACGTCGCGCGGGCGCTGGTATCTGGAAAGTTGGAAAGGGGATGTGCGCAAATCCGGCGGTATTGCGACCAACATTGGTGTGCATTTCTTTGACATGCTGCATTTTCTGTTCGGTGATCTGCAGGAAAACCGGGTTCACATGAATGCCCCCACAAAGGCCGCCGGGTATCTGGAGTTCGAGCACGCTCGGTGCCGTTGGTTCTTGTCTCTGGATATCAATGACGTTCCCGCTGAAGCACGAGAGAACGGGGCCAGGACATATCGATCGATTACAATCGATGGCGAAGAGATAGAGTTCTCTGGCGGTTTCGCTGATCTGCACACGCGCAGCTACGAAGAGATCCTGAATGGGAACGGCTTCGGTCTGAATGAAAATCGTCCGGCGATTTCAATGGTCAGCCATATTCGCAATGCACCGATTGAAACCAGCAAAGGCGAGCAGCACCCGAAGCTGAAGACCGGCAATTCTTAGCTGTTTAGCGTCACTCGGTTTGCTGGCCATGTGAATATCGGCGCATACAGAATGGCTTGAATAGGAATTCACGCAGTGTTTGTTTGCACGGGTGGCCTGAGCCGAACGAGTTTAGGTTAAGTAATGGCTTTGAATGCAGTACTCCTGTGCTGAGCTTCCTGGAATAAAGGGCGTCCGAAGAAACATGCAGTTTATTGACCTTGCAGAACAACAAAAGCGCATCAAAGATCAGTTGGACGCGCGCATGGCAAATGTGCTGGCGCACGGGAAGTACATTCTCGGCCCCGAGGTTGCCGAGCTGGAAGAACGACTGACGGCGTTCACGGGCGCAAAGTACTGCATCACCTGTGCCAACGGGACGGATGCGTTGCAGATCGCCCTTATGGCGGTAGAGGTTGGGCCGGGGGACGAGGTCATCACGCCCGGATTTTCTTACATCGCGACAGCCGAGGCGGTCAGATTATTGGGCGCGGTGCCGGTTTATGTCGATATCGACCCGAGCAGCTATAATCTGGATCCCAGCAAGCTGGATGCCGCGATCACACCGAGAACGAAAGCCATTATTCCCGTATCGCTTTATGGTCAGCCCGCTGACTTTGAACGCATAAACGAAGTTGCCTCAAAGCACGGCCTGCCAGTGATTGAAGATGGTGCGCAGAGCTTTGGGGGATCATTGCACGGAAAGCGGTCCGGGAACCTGTCTACGATCTCGTGCACCAGTTTTTTCCCGTCTAAACCGCTTGGATGCTATGGAGATGGTGGGGCTATCTTTACCTCGGATGAGGGCCTAAGCGTTGTTCTTCGCCAGATTGCGCGACACGGACAAGACCGGCGCTATCACCACATCAGGGTAGGTGTGAACAGCCGTCTCGATACACTTCAAGCGGCCATTCTGCTCAGCAAGCTCGACATATTCGACGATGAGTTGGAACTGCGAAACACCGTCGCTGATCGATACAAGTCGCTGCTCAAAGGGACCAACATCGCAGCGCCAACGCTGATGGAGGGGGCCACCAGCGCGTGGGCGCAATACACAGTTCGCGTTGATAACCGTGACGATGTGCAAATCAAGCTCAAAGAAGCAGGCGTTCCAACTGCTGTGCACTATCCACTGCCGTTAAATAAGCAACCCGCCGTATCTGACCCCAACGCAGATCTTCCTGCGGGGGATCAGGCTGCCGCGACCGTTATCAGCCTGCCGATGCACCCGTATTTGCAGGCAAACACGCAGGAAAAGATCATCGCGGCCTTGAAGCAAGCGATCTGATCATTGCTGCAATTCTTGTTGTCTTCCCGAAGCGTCGCACCCTTAAGGTGAGGCCAATGCGCAGGGCCTATTTCCCGTAATAGTCGCGGTACCAGTCAACAAAAGCCTGAATTCCGTCTTTGATGTCTGTCTTGGGGCGATAACCGGTTAGTCGTTGCAGCAATTCGGCATTGGCCCAAGTCGCGGGGACGTCGCCCTTTTGCATTTCCATGTAGTTTCGGACAGCAGGCTTGCCGAGACTATCCTCGATCGCATCGATGAAATCCAACAAACGCACTTTGTCTGAATTCCCAATATTTACAATGCGATAAGGCGCGACCGGGCTCAGGCTGTCGCCCTCAGCGATATCCTTGGAAGACCCGGGCCGTACCGGCACGACATCGATCAGCAAAGAGATCGCGCGCACCAAATCATCCACATAGGTGAAGTCGCGATACATGTCCCCATGGTTGTAAATATCGATCGGACGATCTGAGAGGATCGCGTCCGTAAATTTGAAGAATGCAAGGTCTGGGCGCCCCCATGGTCCATAGACCGTGAAGAAGCGGAACATGGTTGTCGGAATATTCCAAAGGTGTGCATAAGAATGCCCCATGGCCTCGTTGGCCTTTTTGGTTGCGGCATACATCGTAAGCTGATGATCGGCTTTTTCACACTCGTCAAATGGCATGTCAGGGTTCGCGCCGTAAATCGACGAGGTAGAAGCCATCAGCAAATGCTGTACCTTGTGGCGACGCGCCGCTTCCATCACGTTGAAGGTTCCGACAACATTGCTTTCGACATAGGCGCGTGGGTTTTCGAGGCTGTACCGAACGCCAGCCTGTGCCGCGAGGTGGATGATCACATCCGGCTCAAAAGCATCAGCGATTTGGTCGAACTTGGCCGTATCCTCCAACATGCCTTCATCACAGGTGAAGTTTTGATTCTCCAACAGCAATGCATGCCGGCTCTGCTTGAGACGGACATCATAGTAGTCCGTCATCCCGTCATAGCCGTGTACACGATTCCCGTTTTCAAGCAAAAGTTTGGCAAGATGAAAGCCGATAAATCCGGCGGTACCTGTAATCAGAACCTTTTGCATGAGGTTACTTCCTTGTCTTGCCGGGGTTGGCGTGTGCGTTCAGGAGACATATGACGCCTATGGCACAAGGGCTCAAGCGATCATTTTCTGGCTGATCACCCAATGGCGACAAAGCCTGATTGCTGATTGCGGCGGCTAGGTCAACTGGGCCAGGGGAGTGAGTAGGTTTTTACATTCGTAAAGAACTTCATAGCCTCAATGACTCCTTCTTTGACACCGTTGCCAGAGTCCTTAATGCCACCGAAAGGAGACATCTCGATACGATATCCAGGTTGCTCCCAGATGTTGCAGGTGCCTACGTTCAGGCCATTTACAAAGGCAATGGCTCGGCTCAGGTCGTTGGTGCAGACGCCGGAGGATAAGCCAAATTCAGTAGAGTTCGAGATGCGCATAACCTCTTGATCATCATCAGGAACGCGAAGGATCGGGATTACGGGACCGAAGGTTTCCTCTCGCACCAACTCACTGTCGTGGGGAACCTCATCGACTACAATCGGAGGAAGCAGCGCACCTTTACGGCCGGGGTGGTAGAGGATCTTGGCGCCTGCTTTGGCAGCCTTGTAAACGCGGCCCTCGATCAACTCCGCAGCTTTGTCATGGATCACGCAACCCAGTTCGGTTTCGGGGTCCTGCGGATCTCCGAATCTGATCTTCTTGGCTTTTTCCAGAACCAGCGGGACAAACTGGTCAGCCACGCTTTCTTGAACCAGAATGCGCTTGATCGCAGTACAACGTTGACCGGAGTTTCCAATTGCGCCCGCCACAGCGATACCCGCCGCTTTGTCCAGATCAGCGTCGGACAGGTCATTCAGAACGATCAGAGGATCGTTACCACCCAACTCCAGCGCTTGGCGCTTATAACCCGCCATTTTCGCAATCATCTTACCCACCGGAACGCTACCGGTGAATGTGATTATATCGATGTTCTCATTCGAGATCATCTCATCGCCAATATCCTGCGGCCAGCCCGTGACAACCTGAAACATCTCGGGCGGTAGCCCCGCTTCGTATAAGATATCCGCCAACGTTAGTGCGGTCAGGGGCGTAAGTTCCGTGGGCTTGCAGACCATGCAATTGTTGGTGGCAATCGATGGTGCGATTTTATGGGCGACCATGTTCAGAGGGTGATTGAATGGAGTAATCGCGCTGATGGCATTCACCCGCTCACGCATGGTGAAAATCTTGCGCGCCTTGCCGTTTTGCGTCAGGTCACACGAAAATATCTCACCATCATCCTTCAGCGCCTCGGCGGCGGCGAATTGAAAGACATCCTGCGCGCGTCTAGTCTCGTAAACGGCATGCTGGTGGCAAATCCCAAGCTCAAGAACCAACCATTTGGCCAGATAGTCTCGCCGCTCACTGACCAACTGACCCGCGCGCTGCAGAATCTGGCTGCGCTCATATCGCGTCAGGTTAGGTTCGTAGTCGGCGGCGATCTCAAAAGCGCGCCGCGCGTGTTCTGCCTGCCCAGCAGGTGCATGACCCACAACCTCATTAGTATAGGGATAGTGAACCGGGATGGTCTGATCTGTGAAAACGATTTCACCCCCGATGCGCATTCCTTCATTACGAATTTCAGCAGCCTCCATACTGAAAACCACCCAGTGAATTGGGGCCTCTCATCGGTCCATCACTCTGAAAAAACATCAAACGCCTTCAACGCCTTGGCGCTGTAGGCGTAAGATGGTCCACCTCCCATATAGGTGGCCATGGCCAAAGCTTCGCACAGTTCGTCTCGGGTCGCGCCGAGCCTCACCAGGGATCGGACATGAAAGCCAATGCAGCTGTCGCAGTGGGTGGCGACTGCTATTCCAAGCGCCATGAATTCTTTGGTTTTCTCGCTCAGCGCGCCATCTGTTTTGGCGGCTTTGCCCATGATCCCAAATCCACGCACGGTTTCCGGCACTTCTTTGGAGAACGCACCGATATTGGCCTCAGTCTCGGCCATAAAGTCTTTCCAATCCATCTTGTGCTCCTTATCCGCGTTCATCCGCACCCATGCGGCGTTCCAGCCAGCGCACACCAGCGCTGATGATCAGAACCAGCACCAGATACTCGAAGATCAACAATGTATAAATCTCAAGCGGGCGGTATTCCGTCACAACAAGTTCGTTGGCGCGTCGCGTTAGTTCTTGCATGCCGATGACGCTGGCAAACGCGCTCATCTTCACGATGTAGATGAATTGGTTGGCCAATGGGGGCAAAATACGTCGGATGGCCTGAGGCAGGATCACATATCGCATGGTTTGATAGTAGTTCAGACCAATCGTCTGAGCCGCTTCGCTTTGGCCTTTGGCGATGGATTGAATACCGGCGCGATAGATTTCGGCGGTAAAGGCGCTGTCCGATATCGCAAGCGTGATAATCGCGCCCCAAAATGGATCAATCGGAGTGTTCATACCCATCGATTGGAAGACGATCGGCAGGCCGTAGAAAACCCAAAACAGCATCGGTAACAAAGGGATCGAACGGATAAACTCGACATAAACCCGGTTCACCAGCCGCCAGCCGCGTTTTTCGGACAGGCCGGGCAGGGCAACGAGCAATCCGATAGCAATCGACATGACAGCCGCGATCAGAGAAATCTGAATCGTCGCCCCCATGCCTGAAACCAGAAATTTGATGTTGGTCCAGCCTGAGGCTGTGGTCGGATCGATGACGTACCAACCCCAGGTTTGGGACGACGAACAACCCGCGATCAGCAAGAGCAGCGGGAAGAAGAGAAGTGTTTTTTTCATCGGACCCAACTCAGTGCTGCAGAATCTGGCTCAGAAATTTCTGACACCGTTCAGATTGTGGATTGGTGAAGAAATGCTCGGGCTTGCCTTGTTCGACAATCTCACCTGCATCCATGAAAACCATTTTGTCGGCCACTTTCCTGGCAAAACCCATCTCATGGGTGACCACGACCATGGTCATGCCTTCGTCGGCCAATTCAACCATCACATCCAGCACCTCGGAAATCATCTCAGGGTCCAGCGCTGAAGTGGGCTCGTCAAACAACAACACCCGCGGCTCCATACACAGCGAGCGCGCGATGGCCACGCGCTGCTGCTGCCCGCCAGACAGTTGTATGGGCCGCTTTTCGGCCTGATCGGGTATGTGAACCCGCTCAAGATAATGGCGCGCTTTGTCTTCAGCCTCTTTCCGGCTCAACCCGCGCGCCTTGATCGGGCCGAGGGTTAGGTTTTCAAGCACTGTCAGATGCGGAAACAGATTGAACTGCTGAAACACCATTCCAACCTCTGATCGGATGGTAGCGGCGGATTTGGCATCGTCGGTCAGCTCGACCCCATCAATACGGATGGTACCTTTCTGGTGCCTCTCAAGCTGGTTGATGCATCGGACGACAGTTGATTTGCCCGACCCGGAAGGACCGCAGATCACGATCTTTTCACCGCTTTCGATTGTCAGATTGATGTCCTTGAGCACATGGAATGTGCCATACCACTTGTTTACGTCGACAAGCTCGATCGCGGCGTCTGGCATCTGATGGCCTGCCTCTGATTACTACGAGTTAATTAGTTGCTTGAGGTTATCTTTGTCTTTACGCTTAAATCAAGAAGCAATGTCCTACAAATAAAGCCTAACGCCACCAACGGGAGAATTATATGAAACGTTTTGTGAAAGCCGCAGCCGCCGCTGCACTTGGACTTGTGATCAGTAGCGCGGCACAGGCGCAATCAGCGCTGAATGAAATTCTCGATAGCGGTGTGATGAAGGTTGGTACAACCGGTGACTGGAATCCGATGTCTCTGCGCGATCCTGCAACCAACAGTTACAAAGGGTACGATATCGACATCATGAACGCGCTGGCCGCAGACCTGGGTGTCGAGGTTGAATATGTACCGACCGACTGGAAAACGTTGGTTAATGGCGTGGTTGCGGGTAAGTACCACATTACCGGTTCAGCCTCGATTTCACCGCCGCGCATGAAGGTTGCGGGATTTTCCGACAGCTATATCGCCGTTGAGCTTTTTCCTTACACAACCAAGGACAAGGCCGACAAATTTGACGGCTATGACTCCATCAACAAGCCGGACGTGAAAGTCGCAACCACTCTGGGCACAACCTTTGAAAAGCGTGTGCGCGAATGGTTCCCGGATGCCGATATCAAGGTGGTCGAAGCGCCTGCACGCGGTTTTCAGGAAGTCCTGGCGGGGCGCGCAGATGTATTCATAACGTCGAACATCGAAGGCTCGACCCTTGAGGAGAAGTTTCCGGTTGTTCGCGTCAAAAACGCAGGGCCCCGGTCGCCGTCCCCAATCGCAATGCTTTTGCCGCAAAATGATCAGGTCTGGATCAACTACGTGAACAACTGGATCGAGGTGAAAAAAGCGCAAGGCTTCTTTGACGAGAACCGGGAACGGTGGGGTCTCTGATCTGACGCACCATCGGCTTAAGCGATCATGAAGGATTTCCGCGCGATGAAGCTTGAGCACATGACTTGGTACGAGGTTGACACTCGTATCAATGCCGGTGCGGCCGTGTTGCTGCCCGTCGGTTCGACCGAGCAGCACGGCCCGATGGGTCGCATAGGCACAGACACGATTTGTGCCGAAGCCATATCGCTTGCTGCTGCCAAGCAATGCGATGGGATTGTCGCTCCGGCACTGGCTTATACGCCGGCACCATTCAACACTGGGTTTCCAGGCACGGTTTCCATTTCGACCGAAACGTTCCGAACCGTCGCGCAAGAAGTGATACAAGGTTTGCTGAAGCAAGGCTTCAAAGGCGTATTCGCGGTAAACGGACACGGGGCCAACCTAGAACCCCTTCGGCAAATCCAGAATGTGGTTTCGGCTGGCCAGTTGCTTATCCGTAGCTGGTGGGAGCCGGAACCCGTGAATGCCTTGCGGCAACAGCTCTATGGGGATTGGGAGGGGATGCACGCAACCCCTTCTGAAATCGCAATCACCCAGTCATTGCTTGGAGCTTTGCCAGCCAATCAGGCCGTTGAACCGCCCCAAAAGCTAAGTGCCGAATACATACGTGCGCATGCCGGGGATCGTCATGGTCCGCCAGCCGAGCACCGCGCCGCCTTTCCGGATGGCCGGGTCGGGTCACATTCAGCCCTAGCCACCCCTGAAGATGGAGAGCGCTTGTTAGCAACAACGGCGGCGGCAATCGCTGCCGAGTTTCGAGCATTTGAACAGGGTTTGTGATTTCAAAGCTCTGATTTGCGCAGTCCCTAATCTAGTCGGTACCCACACCAAGCCCTTTAGTTGACAGGTCGTCAAGTTTTGGCATCAGACGCAGCAATTCTTGCGCGTATTCGGTCTTGGGATTGGCAAACAGATCGCTGGTCTCTTGAACCTCGACAATTTGACCCTGTTTCATCACCGCAACCCGGTCGCACATCTGACGCACCACTGGGAGGTCATGGCTGATAAACAGCATCGTCAGGCCGAGATGCTCTTGCAAATCCTTCAGGATGTTCAGAATTTGCGCCTGGATCGAGACATCCAGCGCGCTGGTGGGTTCATCGCAAATAAGGAAACGCGGCTGCGTTGCCAGCGCACGGGCAATCGAAATTCGTTGCCTCTGGCCACCTGAAAACTCATGCGGATATTTTAGCCCTGCCTCATGCCCCAGCCCGACTTGATCCAGCAGTTCATCAACGCGCCGCTTGATATCTGTGCCGCTCATCAACCGGTGGTGGCGGATTGGCTCGGCCACGATCTCGTCCACCCGCATACGCGGGTTGAGTGAGGAATACGGGTCTTGAAAGATCATCTGGATGTTCTTGCGATAAGCATCCTGAACGGCTCGATTACTTAAATCGCTGACCAGTTGTCCATCAAAGGTTATGGTGCCGCCATCTACCGGATAGAGCCCCGCAATCATCCGCGCGACTGTGGACTTGCCCGAGCCTGACTCGCCTACCACGCCAAAGACCTCACCCGCCTGTATGTCAAAGCTGACGTCATCAACGGCGGTAAAGTAAGTCCGGTCCCAGGGCAGCAGCCCTTTGCGCAGCAGGAACTTCTTGGTCAGGTTTCGGATTTCAAAAACCGGCTTGCTGGCGTCGTTAGTCACCTTGGGCCAGTGACGGGCCATATCTTCGATGGCGAAACGAGTCTCGCGCCCGCCATAGCTGATCTGCGGGAAGCGATGCAGCTTCAACGTCGGACGCGGCACCGCTGCGATCAGAGACTTGGTGTATTCGTGTTGCGGCTCGCCCATCACCTGCGCCGTGGTCCCGCTTTCGACCACTTTACCTGCATACATCACAGTCACTTTGTCCGTTGTGTCGGCAATGACACCCATGTCGTGGGTGATCAGGATGACACCCACCTGTCGCTCTTGTGCCAGTTCTTTGATCAGGTCCAAAATCTGCGCCTGAACTGAAACATCCAATGCAGTGGTCGGCTCATCCGCGATGATCACATCCGGTTCGGTACACAGGGCAAGTGCAATCACCACGCGCTGTCGCATTCCGCCCGAGAACTGGTGTGGGTATTGATCCAAACGTGTGTCAGGGTCGGGGATGCCCACGCGATCGATCAGGTCACGGGCGCGTTTGCCCGCCTCGGCGTCTGTACCGCCGAGATGAGCCTGGATCGTTTCAACCAGTTGCTCGCGCACCGTGAAAAGCGGGTTCAGCGAGGTCAGCGGATCCTGAAAGATCATCGAGATCTTCTTGCCGCGCAGCCCGCGCATCGCCTCGGCGTCAATCCCGCTGATCTGATCGCCGCCCAGCTTAATCTGGCCGCTTGCGATACGGCCGGGGCGTTCCAACAGGCCCATAACGGCGGCACCGATGGTTGACTTGCCCGCCCCGGATTCCCCGACAAGCCCGTGAATTTCACCGGGTTCAACAGACAGGCTGGCGTGATCCACCGCAGTGAACAGCTGACGGCGGGTTGGAAACTCAACGGTGAGGTCTTGGATGGTCAAAAGGCTCATGAAATCACCGCAGTTTTGGGTTCAGCGCGTCGCGCAACCAGTCGCCCAGAAGGTTTACCGAAAGGGCGAGTGCCAGCAGCGTGCAGGCTGGGAAGAAGAGAATCCACCACTCACCCGAGAACAGGAAGCCCTGACCGATGCGGATCAGCGTTCCCAGCGAGGGCTGCGTCGGGGGAGCGCCAACGCCCAAAAAGCTAAGCGTGGCTTCGGCAATGATGGCCAGCGCCAGCGAGATCGTTGCAATGACCAGAACCGGGCTGAGCACATTAGGCAGGATGTGGCGGAACATGATCGGGAACGAACCGCGCCCGATCAGGCGGGCGGCCTGCACATATTCCTTGTTTTTCTCAACCAGAGCAGCACCACGGACGACCCGTGCGAACTGCACCCAATCCGACAGCGCAATCGCGATGATCAAAACGTAAATTGCCATCTCATCACGATATTCCGGCGGAGTGATCCCCTTGGCGATGCCAAAGATCAACATGGCGACAAGAATGGCCGGAAAGGTCAACTGAACATCGGCGATCCGCATGATCAGTGTCTCGATCCAGCCACCGAAATAGGCCGCGACCAACCCAAGGATCACACCTATGATCAGCGCCAGTAGAACCGCAGAAGTACCGACAAACAATGAGATGCGCAGGCCATAAAGAATGGTCGAAAACACATCTCGCCCTTGATCATCCGTACCCAGCAGAAACGTTTCCTGCGTAAATGCATTCGGCGTGCCCGGAGGCGTAAACCCGTTCATCAAGTTCAGCGTCGCCGGGTCGAACGGGTTATACGGTGCAATTAACGGAGCAAAGATCGCGGCCAGCACCAAAACCACAACAACCAAAGACGCGATCACAGCCACTGGCGAATGCCGGAATGACCACGCAAAATCGCTGTCCCAGAATTTGGCCATGCGCGATTTGGGCGTGGCTTTCGGAGTTTCCATCGTATCGGTCATGTGGCCCTCGCGTCGACACGCAGGCGCGGGTCAATGGCATAGTAGAGAAGATCGACAATCAGGTTGATCGTCACAAACATCACCGAAATCAGCATCAGATACGCTGCCATAACCGGGATATCGACGAATTGGATTGCGTTGATGAACAGCAGGCCTACACCAGGCCACTGGAACACAGTCTCTGTAATGATCGCAAAGGCGATGATCGACCCCAATTGCAAACCTGTGATAGTGATCACCGGCACCAGAGTATTTTTTAACGCATGGCGGAAGTTGATCACGCGGTCCGACAACCCTCGTGCGCGCGCAAAGCGGACGTAGTCGGCGCGCAAAACCTCAAGCATCTCGGATCGTACCAGGCGCATGATCAATGTCATTTGATATAGACCCAGCGTAATAGCGGGCAATATCAGCGCCTTAAGACCCGAAGCGGTTAGAAAACCAGTGGACCAATTGCCAATCATAACGGTCTCGCCCCTCCCGAAGCTTGGCAAGAGATCAAGCTCGACCGAGAAGATATAGATTAGCAAAATCCCTATGAGGAAGGTTGGTAATGACACTCCGATCAGGGATACGGTCATGATCACATTCGCTGCAATCCCTTGTCGTCGGATCGCGGTGAAGACGCCAAGGGCAATGCCCATTGTGATGGCCAGAAAACCGGACACAAACGCCAGTTCCAGCGTGGCTGGGGCACGTTCCACCAGGATCGTCGAAACGGGTCGTCCCTGCCGATACGACACACCAAAATTGCCCTGGACGGCGCCTTGCAGGAACTTAGCATATTGCACCACAAAAGGCTGATCCAGCCCAAGCTCGGTCCGCAGGCGGTCGATATCAGCCTGCGTGCGCTCTTGCCCCAGCATGTTGTCGATCGGATCGCCAACAAAGCGAAACATCGAGAATGCCACCAAACCCACGACCAGCAAAACGATGATGGATTGGAACATCCGTCGGACGATATATGCGAACATTTGTTTTCCCCATTGGTGGGTCTGTCTATGCGTTCCCCGACCGGATGGTCAAGCAATCTCGGCTGTGCGGAGCGGTCCAATCAACATCCGGACCTAACGGCACGATGCCCAGCGGGTTGCGCAGCTCGGACGGAGAGAAATAGCCCTGCTTGTAGATGTCGAATTTCACCGTTTCCGCGATGCCGGGCAGAGCGTAAATCTCACGCGCATAGCCCCAAAGATTGGGGTAATCGATCAAACGGCGTAGATTGCATTTGAACGCATAGTGATACGCCACATCAAAACGGGTGAGCGTCGGGAACAGGCGCAGGTCCGCTTCGGTCAGAGTGTCACCGCAGAGATAGCGGTGGCTGGCCAAGTGCGCTTCGATCTCATCAAGCGTGGCGAAGACATCGCGGAACCCGGCCTCATAGGCCTCTTGCGTTCGGGCAAATCCTGCGCGGTAGACGCCGTTGTTGAGGCGCGCGTAGATTTTCTCATTCCAGGCATTGATCTGGTCCAGCTTTTCACGCGGCGCAAGATCGGGACCGTAGTCCGGCAAACTACCAAGCATACGCACCAGATCAGCGGATTCGTTTGAGACGGCCTTGTCGTGAACCCGATCCCAAAGCAGCGGCACAGTGATCCGCCCTGTATAAGCAGGAGACACGCGAGCATAGGCGTGATGCAGCGCAGTCGCACCATAGGCCGCATCCGCACCCTCCGCATAGACCCAGCCATCTGCTGTACGCCGCGGTTCGGCATAGGCGACCGAAATTAGTTCGTGCAGACCTTTGATTGCGCGCACCAAGAGAACCCGATGTGCCCAAGGGCAATTCCATGCCGCATAAAGGTGAAACCGTCCCGGTTCCAACGCAGCCTCTGGTAACGTATTGCGAATGGTCGAGGCCTGACGGCGAAATTCGCCGTCAAGCGTGCTGTCCGGTGCCGGGTCTTCGCTGTGGTAGACACCGGCAATCATCAGGCCCATGACTTAGTTCACCGTCACCCAGCGCAGTAGAAAGAAGTTATCCGGGCGCTGCGTCAGTTCGACATTATCGCGCGTCCCCCAGACCAGCGGCTGGACATACATCGGCACATAGACATGTTCATCCTGATAGATCTGAGTGACCTCATCCAACATGGCCTGACGCTTCGCCTGATCCAGCTCGGACTGAATCATTGGCAGCAGCTCATCGACCCGCGCGTTTGAGAACCCGCCGAAATTCCAGCTGCCCAGCTTCTTCTCTTCGTTTGGAGTCGCGACGAGGAAGCGGACCGGATGTTCGGCGTCGAACGTACCCGGGCTCCAACCCAGCAGGTACATATCGTAGTTGTCCTCACGCAGCTCTGGCCAATAGTTCCGGACGGGCATTGCATCCAGTTCGGCAGTGATACCGATCTGCGCAAGCATGCCAACGACCGCCTGACAGACGGCCTCATCATTCAGGTAACGGTCATTGGGGCATTTCAGCCCAAACGAGAACCCGTCAGCATAGCCAGCCTCGGCCAGCAAAGCCTTGGCGGCCTCGACGTCAAATGCGGGGCGTTCCGAATTGGCTTCGGAGAACCCACTCATCGCAGGGCTAACGAGTTGAGAGGCGGGTTCGGCATTGCCGCGCATAATCGTGGCCAAAATCGCATCCACATTGACGGCTTGAGCAACCGCCTGACGCACACGCGCATCGCGGAAGGGGTTCGGTTTGCCCGCATCATCGGTGTATTTCAAGGCCTCGGCCTCATGGTCAAACCCCAGCATAATCACGCGGGCCTCAATGCCCTGAATGACGTCAACTTCACCGTTTTGCTGAAGCCGCGCCACGTCCTGAATCGGAACTGGATTGATCATATCAACATCACCCGACAGAAGCGCAGCAACCGCAGTCGCTGGGTTCTGGATCGGGTTGAATTCTGCGCGGGTGATGTTGTGTTCCACATCTCCCCACCAGCTCTCAAAGGGTTCCAACACGGTTTTCAAGCCCGGCTCACGCTCGGTGACTTTGAATGCTCCGGTACCATTGGCGTTGATGGTGGCGTAGTTGCCTGTTTCTTTGTCAGGGACCAACGCGTCGTTGGCCTCGGTCCAGCCCTGATCCATGATCATCCAGTTGGCAATCGACGACGGGAACAGAGGGTTCGGTGCGGTGGTCATGATATCGACAGTATAGTCATCAACCACGATGACATCGCTGACAGGGGCAAACCAACTGCGGGTATCTGCTGCCTCGCCCGAAGCGCGCTGATAGCTGAACAACACGTCCTGCGCGTCAAAGCTGCTGCCATCATGGAAGGTCACACCCTCACGCAGTTTAAAGCGCCAGCCCTCGCCGTCACCAACTGGTTCCCAACTGACGGCCAGAGCGGGTTCAACGCTCATGTCCTTGCCACGGCGGACCAGACCCTCGTAGACGTTGTTCAGGAACCCTAAGACGGGGGCTGAGTTGACCGCGTGCGGGTCCATTGTTTGCGGATCGGTGGTTGAGGCCCATTTGAAATCGGCGGCCTGCGCGGTACTGGCAAGCAACATGGCCAGACCAATGGCACTTTTTCTGAGGATCATGGTGAATTCTCCCTGTTAGCGCTGAAACAATCCCGCTTTTTCGCCACCACGTAAAGCGGTTCTCAAATTGAGATCACAGGTCTGTTACTGAAAGCAGGAAAAAAACAGGGCGCGAGATCGCGCCCTGCTTGATGTGCTACGTGATGATTTAGTTCATCTCAAAGTATTTGATCTTGGGCGAGTCTTCAGGCTCGACAATGGTGCCCACACCCGACTTCATACCCCAGTTCAGCACCTGATGGTGGATCGGGATATACAGTTGCTCATCCTGCACAACCTGCCAGATTTCCGCAATCTGCTGATCGCGCGCAGGTAGGTCGGTTTCCGAAGCCAACGCTTGAATTTTGGCATCCAGATCCGGGTTGCTGTACCGGGTGGCATTCCACGATCCGTATTTCTCACCCTTGGTGTGGACGAGGAAATTGAAGATGTATTCTGAGTCATAGGTCGGAACACCCCAACCCAGCATGTAGAAATCTGTCTCGAGATTGGACAGCAGCGGGAAGTGTTGGGCCTTGGGTTTGGCGTCGAGGTTCACAGTAATGCCGATCTGAGCCAGCATCCCCACGGCCGCCTGACAGATCGCCTCGTCATTGATGTAGCGGTCATTCGGGCAGTTCAGCGTCAGCGAAAAGCCGTCGGGATAACCTGCCTCGGCCATCAGCGCCTTGGCCCCTTCGATATCCGTGGAGGATGATGCATCCATATCCGCATCCCAACCATTAACAAAGGGCGGCGAGATCATGCCCGCAGGGGCTGATTGGCCCCGCATCACAACTTGCTTGATTGCATCGCGATTGATCGCTTTCGACATCGCCTGACGCACCCGAACATCCGCTAGCGGGTTGGCACCCTCAACACTGTCCGAGCCCAGGTCAGCATCGCCCATGTTCATGCCAAAGAAGATCACCCGGTTCTGAGGTGCGGTACGCACATCCAGACCATCAGTTCCAGCGACGCGCTGAAGGTCTTGAACAGGCACGTCCTGAATGAAATCAACTTCGCCCGACAGCAGGGCAGCAACACGAGTCGCGGCGTTCTGGATCGGGGTATAGATGATCTCGGTCACCTGAAGCGGGAACTCGTCTTTGCCCCAATAGTTTTCGTTGGCGGTCAGAACGGTTTTTACATCAGGTTCGCGGCTGACCAGCTTATAGGGGCCGGTGCCATTCGCGTTCTTGGCTGCAAATGTATCCTCACCACCCTCATAGTCCTGAACTTTGACCGCGTTGTTCGCTTCGGCCCACCCCTTGTCCATCATGAACATGTTGGTCAGGTTATTGGGCATGATCGGGTTTGGGCCATCGGTCTCGATCTCAACCGTGTATTTATCCGGCGCGCGCACCTCTTTCACCGAGGCCAGCAGCTCTTTGTAATCAGAATCCGGCGTCATCGCACGGTTCAACGAAAAAACAACGTCTTCGCTGTCAAATTCTGCACCGTCATGAAAGCTGACGCCCTCACGCAGCTTGAACACCCAAACGTTCGGGTTTTCTTCCGACGGTGCCCATTCGGTTGCCAATGACGGCACAAGCGCACCAGAATGGTCGCGCATGACCAGGGTTTCCATGATCTGGTGCGCAAAGGTCGAAGTCGGACCTTCGTTCTGTGCATGTGGATCAAGTGTCAGCGCGTCACCAGCACGCGCCCAACGCAGCGTCTCCGCCGAAGCGCCCGCCGCAATCATCGCCGTAGCGCTGGCGGCAAGCATTAGTGTTTTGAATGACATAAGTCGTCTCCCCATTTTTTTGTTGTGCCCGCATTTTCATGCGGTTGGCCAAATTTTCAGCCATCATGGGTCAGCATCATCCAGATCATTCCCCAAGTTGCAACACCCGAATGTTAGCGCCCCGCCAGATGGTCAAAACCACCAAGCCAACGATAGTCCGAAAGATGCAATGGGTCGCATGAATGACAGGGTCGCACCCTGCCTCTAAATCTCCATGAATGAAGATGACTATCGTTTGTTGTAAGCATCTCTGAGAGCGTCACCAAATGCGCTGCTTTGGGCGCTGTGCCCACCGCGATCTCGCTTGGTTGCTTTTGACTTCGCCGGTCGTGCTGGTTTTCCGTTACCACGCATTGCTTTGTCCTCGCGGGCCGAGGCACCGCCGTCTTTACGCATCGACAGCCCGATGCGTTTGCGCGGCACATCGACCTCAACCACCGTCACTTTCACAACCTGACCGGTTTTGACCACCTCGTGCGGATCTTTCACAAACCGGTCAGCCAGTTGACTGACATGAACCAACCCGTCCTGATGCACACCGATATCAACGAACGCACCGAAGGCGGCAACGTTGGTTACGGTTCCTTCCAGAACCATGCCGGGTTTCAGGTCTGTGATCTCTTCGACACCATCAGTAAACGACGCCGTTTTGAAACTTGGGCGCGGGTCTCGGCCCGGTTTTTCCAGCTCAGTGAAGATGTCTCGCACTGTTGGCAAACCAAAGGTCTCGTTCACGAACTGTTCGGCGCGCAGGCCTTTCAAGGCACCGTCATGCCCCATGATCTGGCGGATATCACGCCCGCAGGCAGCAACCACGCGGCGCGCGACATCATAGGCCTCGGGATGAACCGAGGAGGCATCCAGAGGCTCTGAACCGTCGCGTATTCTCAGGAAACCCGCACATTGCTCAAAAGCGCGCGGACCGAGGCGAGCGACCTTCAGCAAGTCCTTGCGAGACGCAAAGGCGCCATGGATATCTCGGTGCGTGACGATCGACTCGGCCAGACCCGGGCCCAAGCCCGAGACGTGCGAGAGCAGGGGGGCCGAAGCCGTATTCAGATCAACCCCTACGGCATTCACCACATCTTCGATTACTGACTCCAGCGATTGCGACAGCCGGTGCTGATCAACGTCGTGTTGATACTGGCCAACGCCGATGCTCTTAGGTTCGATCTTGACCAATTCGGCCAAAGGGTCTTGCAGTCGACGGGCGATTGAGACCGCTCCACGAAGCGAGACGTCAAGGTCGGGGAACTCGCGCGCGGCAAGCTCTGAGGCAGAGTAAACCGAAGCGCCCGCTTCGGACACAACGACTTTGGTCGGCGCTTTGACGGTTTTTGGCAGCAGCGACAGCGTATCGGCCACCAAACGCTCGGTCTCGCGGCTTGCCGTGCCGTTGCCGATGGCGATCAGCTCAATCTTGTGGGCCGCGATTAGGTTCAGGATCGCGGCCTGCGCACCGCGCAGATCATTCTTGGGCTGAAACGGATAGAGGGTATCCGTCGCAACCACTTTGCCCGTCGCATCCACCACGGCTGCTTTAACCCCAGTACGAATGCCGGGATCGAGTCCAAGAGTTGGACGCGCCCCCGCCGGTGCCGCAAACAGCAGGTCTTTAAGGTTACGCGAAAATACCTGGATTGCTTCCTCCTGCGCGCGGCTGCGTAGGTCGGCCATCAGCTCCACCATCATCGAAAGTGAAAGCTTAACCCGCCACGTCCAGCCCGCGACCTTTCGTAGCCATTTGTCGCCCGGCCCGTCACCACGCGTATTCAGATGGGCCGCGACCATGGCTTCTGCCCGCGCAGCCCCGGTTTCATGCTCCGGTGCGATGTCAAGCGTTACGATACCTTCCTTTGAGGCACGCAACATCGCGAGCGCCCGGTGCGACGGGGTTTTGGACCAAAGTTCTGTGTGATCAAAGTAATCACTGAATTTGGCACCTTCCTGCTCCTTACCTTCGACCACCTTCGCGCTCAGCAACGCTTCGCGTTGCATGAAATTGCGCAGTTCACCCAACAAAGCGGCATTCTCTGTCAGCCGTTCCGTGATGATGTCCCGCGCGCCGTGCAGCGCGTCTTTGACGGTGGAAACGGCTTCCTTAACATACCCCTCTGCCAGTGCCTCTGGTTCCGCCAATCGGTTAGAAAGAATGGCGTCGGCCAGAGGCTCCAACCCGTTCTCACGGGCAATCATCGCCTTCGTTCGGCGTTTGGGCTTGTAGGGCAAATAAATGTCTTCCAACTGCGCCTTGGTCTCGGCCTGCGCAATCGACTTCACCAGATCATCTGTCAGCTTACCCTGATCCTTGATCGAGGCCACAATCGACTCACGCCGTGCCTCAAGCTCGCGCAGATAGGTCAGGCGGTCAGACAGGGTACGCAACTGGGTGTCATCAAGCCCGCCGGTCACTTCCTTACGATAGCGTGCAACAAACGGCACAGTCGCGCCTTCGTCCAGCAACCTGACCGCAGCCCCAACCTGTTCCGGACGGGCGTTAATCTCGGTGGCAATGGTGCGGGCGATACGGTCCAAAGTGGCCTCCTGACATGCGGTTGGAAGATTGTCTTAGCCACCGACGCGGGCGAGGGGAAGGGCCGCACAGCAAAAAGCTGTTCTGCACAAAAACTGCACGACCGCTACGCGATGATCTGCACCTGCCAAAGCCAGACAAAGCCTACATAAACAAGGAGCAGTAATATGGGACAGTTCATCGTGCGCGGCGTACCCGCGACGGTTTTGCAGGACAGCTGGTGGCTGGATGCACCCGGCAATGAACCAAGCCAAGGTGCCGACAAGACAGAGCAGCGCAATAGACACGCCGTCATTGGCATGGTCGTTCTGATCGTACTCGCAGACGTTTTATTCTTTGATCATGCTCTAGGTATTTCTTTAGCAGTTTTTGCTTTGGTGGTTGCCGTCGTCGTATGTGTTTTGTTGCGCCGCCGCGCTGGCCTCTCAGGGCCTGCAATCCTCTTGTTGCTTAGCGTATTGCCCGCGGTTGAGTATGTTCAGGCTCTATCCGTGGCATTCTTGTTGGCAGGGTCGGCTATTGCACTGTGCTGGGCGGCGACAGGAACACACCAAAGTGCATCGCTCCGACGCTTATTGGCGATTTATCCCCTGCTGGCTATGCGTCATGCGATTAACGCTTTCCAAATCGGCCCGACCACCAAGCACGATGATCGCATAGTAACTCGTATTCTGCGCGACTGGGGTTTCCCAGTTGGAGGCGGGTTGATCCTTGTGTCTCTGATGGCCACTGCCAACCCGGTCTTATCCGAGCGGATTGATCAAATATGGCGGTTTGAACTTCGGCCTGAACGGCTTTTGTTCTGGCTTGGAGCAGCCATCGCAATCTGGCCTATTCTGGCTGTTGCGACACAGCCGGAGTTAATTGCACCCCGGATTGGCCCCAAGCGGGCACGTGACTGGTCGGCCTTTGGTTTGAATGCTCAATCCGTTGCGAATGCCCTGATCTTGTTCAACCTGCTACTGGCTGTCCAAACCGGGATGGACATGTTTATTCTCTGGGGCTATGCGGGCTTGCCTGACGGGATGAGCTACGCTGAATACGCACATCGCGGGGCCTATCCACTTTTAGCAACGGCCTTACTGGCAGGAGCCTTCGCTCTGGTTGCGCGGCCTTTTCTGACCGAGCGACGTGGGTTGACAAGATGGATGATGCTGTGGCTTGCGCAGAATGTTCTGCTGGTGATCTCGTCCCTGATGCGTCTGTCGCTTTACGTTGAGACATATGGGCTGACTTATCTGCGCATTCACGCCGTCATTTGGATGGTGCTGGTTGTTATAGGCTTGTGCATGACCGGCTGGCAAATACTGCTGGGCAAATCGAACCGCTGGCTGCTGCTGCGATCAGCAGGGCTGGGTATCGGTGTGCTTTATGCGTGTTGTTTTGTGAATTTCGCGGCCTTGATTGCCCGCTGGAATCTTGAGCACCCGGTGCGGTTCGACATCTACTACGCGTGCCAATTGAACCAAATGGCAGCTGCTGAGTTGCAGAAAGATCAAAGGCTTCAGGACTGCGCGCCCCCCCCGGTCATCGACAATTGGAGGAATTGGGGCTTTCGCGCGGAACGGGTGATCCGTAATCTGTCCACTGAACCTATGCCGGAGAAGGTTGATGAAAATCCTCGTCGTGGATGACGATCCCCGCCTGCGCGAGCTGGTTTCGATCACGCTGGAACGTGCCGGATACCAGACGATCACCGCACGCGATGGTCAGATCGCGCTGACCCATGCCATGCGTGAGGCACCTAATCTGGTCGTTCTGGATGTGGGTCTGCCCGAGATTGACGGGCTTGAAGTTTGCCGCCGCCTGCGAGCGCGTTCGGACGTTCCGATCCTGTTCTTGACCGCACGCGATGACGAGATTGATCGCGTTCTGGGCTTGGAATTGGGGGCAGATGACTATGTCACAAAACCCTTCAGCCCTCGTGAGCTGGTGGCGCGGATCAAGGCCATCTTGAAACGCAGCAAGGCGGGTGGTGTTGAATTACTCCTGCGGCATGGTCCGGTTGAAATGGATGTCTCGGCGCATTCGGTCCGGGTCGACGGCAACGCGCTTGCTTTGACCGCTACCGAATTATCGATCTTGCGCCGGCTGATGCAGACGCCCGCGGCCATCGTATCGCGACCGCAACTGGTTGATGCGATTTATGGAACGGGCAGTCCGGTGTCGGATAGAACACTGGATAGCCACTTGCGAAATCTACGGCGGAAGTTGGGCGATCAGGGTTGGGGCGGTGCCATCGAGACCGTGCACGGGATCGGGCTACGGATGGGTGCATGGCCGGGCTAAGGCGCAAATGGCGTCCATCTCTGGGGCTTGTTCTTGGCGGAGGTCTTGCGGGTACACTCGTCTTTTCCCTGCTGGGCTTGATTGCATTGCGCTATCTGGGACCTGAAATAGGGTTTCGAAATACTGCAGGCTTTCTGACGATCCTGATTGGATGCGCGACAGGCGTGCTTGGCTACTTGCTTGTTCGGCTTTTGTTGCGCCCAATCTCGGCGCTGGCAGTCTTTTCCGAAGCGGTCGAGCAAGGCCAAAGCGCCGAACCACCCGATCAATATGGAACGCAAGAGCTATCTCGTCTCGCAGGTTCGGTGTTGGGTATGGCGGATACATTGCAGCGGCGCGAGGCATCAATCCGTGTGTTCGCAGATCACGTCACACATGAGTTGAAAACACCCGTCACGGCCATCCGAGCAGCCAGCGAATTGCTGACCGAGGCCGACACGCTTTCTGATCAGGACCGCGAGTTATTGCAACAGATACTCGGCGCGAGCGACCAGATGCAGACACAGCTCGACGCTCTGAACCGTGTCGCGAAGGCGCGGATCCCCGAACACCATGGCGCAACCCTACTCAATGACCTTGCCGGTGAGTTACGAGCATCCTTCCCGGACCTGAACCTTGCGTTTCAAGGCGGGGATCAGACGTTGCCGTTGGCAGCCTCGGGTCTACGGATCGTCCTGAAGCAGCTACTGGACAATGCCCAACGTCACGGGGCAGGGCGGGTGACTTTAGCGGCAGGGCCCGGAACCTTGACGGTTCGCGACGATGGACCGGGCATTTCCGCGGGCAACCGGGATCGCATCTTCAATCCCTTTTTTACAACCACACGCGAGCGAGGAGGGACCGGCATGGGGCTAACCATCGCAGCAAGCCTTCTTGGTGCGCATGGCTGGCACATTGCGCTGGTCCCATCCGATACCGGAGCATTGTTCAAAATTGAGTTTCCGAGCGCCTTAAAACAGGGCGCTGCGCAATTCTAGCACCACCCGTGTCAATTTGCGCGGCGTAATACGATTGATCCCAAGCCATTCCTCATTTAAGGGAGGCCCTGTCAAATCAGAGTCACCCGTGGGGCGATTGCGTCTCGTTACGGCTCGGTGCCCAAGTCACGACGGCACACACTCTTGGATCGCACGCCCCTGAAAGGCTAAAAAAGGTAAGGGAATATGGCAGAAAAATCGAACTTCGACGTATTGTATACCATTGTAGACGAAGCGCCTGAATTGGCGAGCGCCTCGTTCCTGCCCATCATCCGCAAGTTTGCGTCAGCCGCTGGCGTCAGTGTTGGAACCAAGGATATTTCTCTGGCCGGGCGCATCATTGCCACCTTTCCTGAGAACTTGACAGACGAACAGCGCATCACCGATGATCTGGCGGCACTGGGTGAGTTGGTGAAAACACCAGATGCGAATGTCATCAAACTGCCCAACATTTCGGCGTCAGTGCCCCAGCTGGTGGCCGCCATCGAAGAGCTACAGTCACAGGGCTACGACATTCCGAACTACCCTGAAGAGCCTTCAACAGATGAGGAAAAGGCGATCCGTGCGCGGTATGATGCAATCAAAGGCTCGGCTGTGAACCCCGTTCTACGTGAAGGTAACAGCGATCGACGCGCCGCGCGGGCAGTAAAGAACTATGCCCAGAAGAACCCGCACTCGATGGGGGAATGGAGCGCAGACAGCAAAACCAAAGTTTCCTCGATGCCGGGCAATGACTTCTACGCCAACGAGAGATCCGCAACGATTACAGCGGCGCGGGCTGGCGATGCCAAGATTGAGTTTGTCGGCGAAGACGGAAGCGTTACGGTTTTGAAAGATGGCTGGCCCCTCGCTGAAGGCACCGTGGCGGACGCAACTTTCATGTCGGTCAAGGCGCTGTCATCTTTCCTGGCTGATGCCATCGAAGACACCAAGAAAGACGGCACCATGTTCTCGCTGCACATGAAGGCGACGATGATGAAGGTCAGCGACCCGATCATCTTTGGCTATGCGGTCAGGGCTTGGCTGGCACCGGTATTTGAGAAATTCGGTGCAGAACTGGATGCGTTGGGTGTAAATCCAAACTCTGGGCTGGGTGATTTGCTTGAGCGGGTTCAGGGCAATGCAGATATCGTTGCAGCGATCGACGCGATCAAAGGCGATCGCCCGTCGATGTACATGGTGGACTCGGATCGCGGCATCACCAACCTGCACGTCCCGTCAGATGTGATCATCGACGCCTCGATGCCAGCCGTTATCCGTGCCGGTGGCAAAGGTTGGGATGAGACCGGAGCCAAGGGCGACACCAACTGTGTGATCCCTGACCGCTGCTATGCGCCGGTTTATGATGAGGCCATCAACTTCTTCAAAGCCAATGGTGCGCTGAACCCAGCGACCGCAGGCGCCGTCGCAAACGTTGGCTTGATGGCGCAGAAAGCCGAAGAATACGGCTCGCACCCCTCAACGTTCGAAGCGCCTGCAGATGGTACTATCCGCATCGTACTGGCCAATGGTGAAACGCTGCATGAGCATGCGGTTGAAAAGGGTGATATCTGGCGCGCCTGCACCGTCAAAAAGGCCCCGATCGAGAACTGGATTCAGCTGGCGATGGACCGTCAACGCTTGACTGGTTCGGAAGCCATCTTCTGGCTGGATGCCAACCGTGCCCATGACGCTGAGCTGATCAAATACGTCAAACCGGCGCTTGAGGCTGCTGGTGTGGCCGACAAGTTCCTGATCATGGCCCCGCGCGAAGCGACGCGCCAGTCGCTAGAGACCATCACAGCAGGCATGGACAGCATTGCGATCACCGGAAACGTATTGCGGGACTACCTGACCGACCTGTTCCCGATCCTCGAATTGGGGACTTCGGCCAAGATGTTGTCGATCGTAAAACTGATGAATGGCGGCGGCCTGTTCGAGACCGGCGCGGGCGGCTCCGCCCCGAAGCACGTGCAGCAGTTGGTCGAAGAAAATCACCTGCGTTGGGACTCGATGGGCGAATTCTGCGCATTGGGTGAATCCCTGAATTTCCTTGCCGACAGCAAGGGCAACGCCAAAGCCGGTGTTCTTGGTGCTGCTGCAGAGGCTGCGACGCAGGGCATTCTGGATAACAACAAATCGCCCAGCCGCAAGGTCGGTCAGCCAGACAACCGCGATAGCCATTATTGGTTCGCCCGTTACTGGGCCGAGGCGTTGGCAGCACAATCTGATGATGCGGAACTTGCCGCCGAGTTTGCTCCGCTCGCAAAAGAGCTGGCAGATAAGGAAGAACAGATCCTGTCAGAGTTGGCGGCGGTACAGGGCGGACCGGCGGATCTGGGTGGCTACTACCACGCCGATCCGGCCAAAGTTGCAACCGTGATGCGCCCCAGTGCAACGTTGAACGCGCTTATCGGATAAGCTGCACTTCACCCAAAGTACCAAAGAAGAAACCGGCCTAAGCAGGCCGGTTTTTTTCCGCCCCAGAATAAGAAAAAGGCCGGCCCCCATAGCCAGCCTCTTTCTGAGTGAGTGGTGGGGCTTACGCCTCACCGGTGCAGTTAAGTTTATCCTACCCCTATTACTCGCGCTGAATATTGGGGGATTCCCGTAGAGAGGCCGATTTATTTGACGATTTATGTTATTTTTAACTTATATGTCTGCTTTTAATGGCTGAAACATCGATTTTGGCGGTTTTTCAGGTCCTGCCAGCTGATCGACGAGAACCACAGTGAAGACCGGGAACAGAAAAAAGGGCCGGTCAAAAGACCGGCCCCAAAGAATGGTCATATTGACCGAGGGATTAGTTGGACGCTGCGTTCAGCTTTTCGTTCTGCTCACGAAGACCGTCCGAGATAATCGCGTACCACTCGCCAGATTCGCGCATCTCGACCAGACCTTTGTTCATCATCGCGATGTATTCGCGCGCGAAGGGGTTGGTGCGGTGGGCCAGGAAGCTCATCGACGACAGCGTGGACACATAGGGGTTTTCGGCGATGTCTGCCGACGTAAGACCCATATCTGTCATTGTCGATGCGAACAGGTCCACTTCGAACGCGGCGACATCTGCGGTTCCGGTCAGAACGGCATCCAGGCATTCGCGGGCCGTGTTGGGTTGAATCACAGTTGTGTTGTTGCGGTTCAAGCCAACCTCTTCGAGAACAACCATGCTCCAGCCAGCCATGCGGCAGATCGTCGAGCCTTCGAGGTCCGCGAAATCAGTCGCGGCTGCATAGTCACTTTCAGGCAAAGTATAGAAGCCACCCACCACGTCGTAGACCGGCACAGAGGCTACGAACTGTGTGCAACGCATTTCGGTCTCTTCAGACCACTCGTAAGAGCGGTTGGTACAATCTGGGATCGTCCAAGCGATAGAGATATCGAACGCGCCAAGAGGCAGCAGGGTTTCAAGGTGTGAGCTCCAGTCATCAACAAAACTGACCGAGAAATCACGGCTGTTGCCGGCACGCTGAAGGCTGGTTGTCGCGATGCGCGTCATGATACCGCCACCGCTCAGGCTTTCGGTTGTGAAGGGCTCCCAACCGTTGCCAGCAACCAGCTTGATCGGCGGCGCGTATACGTTCGAGCGCTTAACGCTTGCTGCGCGTTGTTCTTCTGCAGCGATGAGCTCTTGCGCGCTTTGACCGTTTGGCAGGCTACCATCCTCACAAGGCAGGGCCAGAACCAGACCGGGTTCCAGCGAGCCCGGATTGGTGACCGCATTCCGGTTTGCGTTAAAGATCGGCTGATAGTTCGAGGTACCGTAGGCAGCGATCGCAATGGTCGCCAGCGTATCGCCGTCCTGAACGGTATAGTTGGAGCAGGCCTCTTGCGCGGCAGCCGCACCAGCGCTCAGGGCAGTGAAGGCTGATGCCGATAGTACTGCTTTCTTCAGATTCTTATTAAACATGTCCACTTCCTCCAGACGTTTGTTTTGTCAGGCCAACCAAGGCCTTAGCCATTTTCCATTTGATAGCGCAGCGCGGTCGAAACGATATCGCGCCATTCGCCGGATTGCTGCATGATTGCCAGACCCTGGTTGAGCGTCTCAAGGATCGCTTCCCCATCCGGATTATCTTTGTGGGTCATAACGTTAAGCGACTTTATCGCCGCCAGGTTGGGGTTTTCGATAATCTGATGTTCATAGCCCAAGCGTCCGATTGCCTCGACAGCCAGGTGGGCTTCGATCGCGACAATATCGGCTGAGCCATCCATGACTGCATGAAAGCAATCATCCGGTGACACCGGTCGCATCAAAGTTACTGCGGGCTCGTAAAGACCCACCGCATCCATATGCGACAGAGACCACCCTTCCGGACGGCAAATCGTTGTACCAGCAAAGTCTGCATAGGTCAGTGTCTGTTCGTATCCGGATCCGGCCTTCCCAAAGAAGGTATCCACAACTTCGTAGAAGGGGTTCGAGAAATTGTAGGTCTCGCAACGCGAACGGTCTTTTTCTGACAGAGCCTCAGCCTCTTCACAATTCGGGCGCGACCATGGGAAGGTTGCGTCAAAGGCAAGAGTTGGCATCAGCAGATCCAGATGCGACGACCAGTCATTGACGAACTGGATCTTATAGGCTTGCTCTGGTGCCGCGCGAAGCATCGCGGTTTCAACCAGATTGGTGTAGAGCCCGCGATTGGGCAGCGCCTCATCCGTAAATGGGGCGTAGTTGCTGCCTGTAATCATCAATATCTGACGGTCACGAACCTCGGGGCGCTCCCCAGCATCAGCGTTGCGGATCAGCGCCGCTCCTTCTGCCCGTGCTGCCTCGATCTCTTTCTTGGCTGCGGCTCGCGCCGCGATCACTGCATCCTCGCTGGCCTTCTTGGCTTCGGCCTCGGCGGCAGCAACGCGAGCTTCAGCTTGGGCGATAGCTCTCTGCGCACGTTCCTCAGCCGCTTTGACCAGTTCAGCGGCCATCTCAGCTGCCATGCGACCAGCTTCGGTATCCGGCAGCTGTGCGGTCCGTCCAATATCTTCAAGACAAGGGAAAGTCAGAATATCGCCAACACGGATGATGTTGGGGTTCGAGCCGATAACGTCCCGGTTTGCGTCATAGATAACCCGGTAGTCTTCTGTCGCGTAGACCGCGATTGCAAGCTCGCGCAAGCTGTCGCCGGGCTGGATTTCATAGGTCGAACATGCCTGTTGCGCCGAGGCCGCCCCTGTTGCAGCCGCAAGAGCCAGGCTGGATATGATAAGATGGTTTCTCATTTGGTCCTGTTTCACTGCCTTGTTTAAGCTTGTGCCGGTTTGACCACGGCGATTGAAATATTGTCCTGATCCGGGTCCGCCTTGGCATTCAGCGCCTGTAGCAAGGCGTCTGCAATATCGCGAGCGGGGGATTGGATATGCGTGCGCAGTAGGGATTCGATCTCGGAATCACTGAGATATTGAAGCCCATCACTGCCAAGGATCAGAACATCTCCGGCGACCAACGTCAGCGGCTGTTCTGGGCAATCCACCTTTGGAATCGCGGCACCCATGATGACCGAGGTCAGCTGATTGCGGTCTGGATGCGACTGCGCCTCTTCCACGCTAAGCAAACCCTGCTCTAGCTGTGCATCAATCATCGGCGCCAGCGAGTGGTCTTCGTTGATCTGCGTCATCGCATCGTTACGGAATAGGTAAAGCGGACTGTCGCCAATCGAAATCCAGAACACACGCTGATCCAACATCAGCATGCCCAGAAGGGTGGAGCCCAGATTGACCTCATTTTCCTCGCTATGGCTGGCCATGGCGGCATTGGCCTGCATTGCGGCCAACGGCAGAGCGTCGAGCAGAGCGCTCTCGGCAAGGTCGGGCCCATCCAACTGGGCATCCATTGCATCACGCCAGGCTGAAATGACCAACTGCGAAGCAACTTCGCCCGCTTCATGGCCACCCATCCCGTCCGCAACAACAACATAACCCGCGTCTGCTGAGTCGGAGACCCGCGCAGCAATCGCGTCTTCCTGCGAGGCGCGCTGACCCTGGTCCAGGATCAAAGCGATATCATATGCAGGGGTCGCCAGCATTAATCGGCATCCCGCCAGTCAAAGCCGTCATCACAGAATGCGGTGAAGCGGATCGAGGTTTCGCTGATCCGGATCAGGTCACCGCTGGACAAAGCAATGGTGCTTAGAACTGGCTTGCCGTTCAGCCGCACCAAGTTGGCCTTGCCGCCATGGCCCAGATAGCATTTCCGATCCTCAGGATCATATGCAATGACAGCGTGATTGCTGCGAGAGATCCCAGTGTCGCCGAAATCCAGCTGAATGGCCTGATCGTCATTCCGACCGATCTGCATCAGCCCTTCGGTCAAGGTGACTGCAGCACCCCGTCCTGGACCAGCCGTCACAACCAGCCAACCAACCGGGAATGTCTGTTGGGCAGCTTCTTTTTTCTCAACGGGCTCTGCCGTTTCCATGAGCTCCTGAACATGCGTGTCTGCACGCTCGAAGCCCAAAAATGTGGTCTTCACACGAGAGCGGCGATCCTCAGCAGGTGCAGGTGCAGGTGCAGGTTCGGGTACAGGTGCAGGTGCGACCACGGTTGGTTCCGGGGCGACATCAACAGGCTCCGGCTCAGGTGCAGGTGTGGGTTCTTCGACGATTTCCGCCTCGACCGGAGCTTCGGAAACAACTTCAGTTTCAACGGCTTCTGGTTCTGCAACGATGACTTCAGGTTCGTCGTCTTGAACCTCGTCTTCCGGGGTCAGATGAAGTGTGACAATCTGCTCGTCTTCTTCGACCTCTTGAACCTCAGCCACTTCTTCTTCGGTGACCTGATCTTCAATCTGGTCTTCCGTGAACTCGGGCATCGGTTCTTCTGGGATCAGTTCGTCTGCTTCCTCGTAGCTGTCCGAGCTAACGTTTCCGCCCGCAAGGGCTGCGCGCAAGGCATTGAAATCCGCGATCGGAGCGGGGCTTTCTGTTTCTGCCGTTTCCGCGACGGTTTCAGTTTCCACCGCATCTTCGTCTTTCGGTTTTCCGGCACCTTCTAGAAGCCGGCTCAGGGGGCTTTTGTATTTAAACATGGTGTCGTCACCTTCTTTGATTTCTGATGCGGGGCTTTTCCCACAGGACTGCTACAAACCGCTTCGCCTAAGGCGCAGGGCACTGATGAAGAGGAAACAGAGAAACATTTACGTCGCGACGGGCCGGTTCCCGACGGGATGACGCAATCGGCGGCACCCCCAGCAAACTGTAACTGGCGAAATTTACATGAACCGGGCGATCACTCCTGCGTTAGCTGCATGACCGCAGTATTTTCAGTTCCGTCGCGCAGTACATTTATGCGCGCTTCGGGTTCGTTCTGGGAAACCAGTTGAGCAAGGATGCCATCCAAACTCTCGGGTTCGTTGATCGTGGCACCAGTCCGGGTTTCACGCAGCAGCAC
This sequence comes from Ruegeria sp. CE9, assembly GCF_056537425.1. Lineage (NCBI taxonomy): Bacteria > Pseudomonadati > Pseudomonadota > Alphaproteobacteria > Rhodobacterales > Roseobacteraceae > Ruegeria > Ruegeria sp. CE9. Next base: position 308,271 of record NZ_JBQFRO010000005.1, read on the forward strand.
GTCTCCCTGCTGCAGACTACCAGACCCTCCTTCCGGAACAGATGTGACAACGGTCTGCCACCCTGCATCACCGGCATGACGCACATCAAATGTATACCCGTTTGTGAGGCCGAAACTGCGGTGGGCGGGCAGTGCCAGCAATCCATTCTGCGCGCGCGTTTCACCCAAGCTGCGATAGCGGGCCGCAACACGGATGTACCCATCTGGGTCGACCGTGAAATTGTCCAGCACTTGCGATGCAAGCGTTGCATCCGCACGAATGGGCTCACCGTTCAGGGTAAAGATGGTAGCGCCACGCTCGACCCAATCACCGATTACCGACTTGTCTTGACCTGCATTCAAGCCATTGATGCCGATAGTATTCCCGGTCGAGCTGCGACGCTTGGACATCGAAAAGGGGATTTCAATGTCCCAGTGTCCAAATGCCACTTGGTTTTCTGCCAAGTTAATCGGTGTTGCGGTTTCGAGAGGTGCCACTGCCTCAGCTTCGGCAGGCGCGGCTGCCTCGGCCGTAGGCTCCGTGTCGTCGGGTTCCGCAACAGCAACTTCCTCAGTTTCCGGCGCTGGCGCAGAATCATCTGGCGCATCTTGTACCTGCTCGACAGGTTGGTCTTGCGCCACCTCTGGTTCTGATGCCAAAGCAACCACGGCCTGTTCCGGCTCTGTTACGGCTTCGGCAGTCTGCTCGACCGGTTCCGGCGCTGCTTCGACGGGCGCCGGAGTGGTCGGAGCCTCTGCAGTAACCGGAGTTGCCTCGGGCGATTTCTGATCGCCCGTCATCACAAAATATCCACCTCCGGCCAATGCTGCCAAAACAACTGCAATACCTGCGATCATTTTACCGCTGCCGCCTGAGCCACTTTTGACAACGGTGTCTACCGCAGTCGTTGCCTCATCCTGAGGGGTGAACTTGGCCAGATTGTCGTCGGGCTTTTCTTCGTGCCCGAGGGTCAGATCAGCGTTTCCAGCCAGAAGAGCTGTTACAACAGCCTCGGCATTTTCGCTTTCGGCTTTGATGCGCGCTTTCTCGGCCTCTTCGTCTTTGCGATCCATGCCCACAATGACTGAAACCGGACGATACGCGAAACTGTCGAACATCACATCGGGCCCACGGAACATGCGCAGCCACTCTAGTGCCGTTTGCAATCGATCAGTTGCGTGAACCTCCATCGCTTTGTCGATCGCTTCAAGGAAACCATCCGGATAGCCTTTGAAACGCCCGGCCAACGGGGTGTAAGGATCATCCTGGCCGTTGTTGAAAGCGTTCAGACGGGTCTGGCCATCAATTGGGCGTTCGCCACTGATCGCGTGATAGAGCGTCGCAGCCAGCACATAAAGGTCACTGCTTGGGCCTTGGTCTGCGCCACGCACATAGAACTCATGAGGGGAATACCCATCCTTGATCACCCGCAGTGTCAGCAAGGCCGCTGATTTGTTCGCCGCCTGCTCGCGCGCTGCGCCAAAGTCGATCAGAATGGGCTCACCATTTTCATCGATCAGGATATTGTCCGGCGAGATGTCGCGATGCAGCATGCCGCTTTGGTGAATGAACGACACCGCCGACAACATCTTTTCGGTGACTTGAATGATAAAGTCCGGGCCACTCTTGTTTTCAGGGTTCTCGACATAATCCAACAGGTCACAGCCGCGGATCAAATCCATTGCGATGTAAGCTGTGTTGTTATCTTCAAACACCTGATGCACATCAACGATGTTCGGATGCACCAGGCGCGCATGGTTGCGAGCTTCTTGAATAAAGAGATCAATGATCGCGCGCAGATCATCTTTGTGATCAGGATTGGCCGGTTCTACCAGATCTCCGTTCCGCTGGCACAGCGCACCTGGATAGCATTCCTTGATGACGACATCGCGTTCCAGACTATCGCGTGCGAGGTAAGTTATTCCAAACCCGCCATTGCTGAGAAACCGAAGAATTTCGTACTGACCGCGCAGCAGTTTTGCTTCGGGTTTCAGTCCTTCGATATGAGGTTCGTCGTGCGATGCATCGACTGCCTGGTTGTGGCTCATTTCTTCCCGCCCATATTACTCGTTTTTTGCGGTATAAATTACCAGGGCTTCGGCCCACGAACTCACAACCAAACACAACCGCAGGACACTTAAGACGGTTAGACGTTTCAAATTTGACTTTATTGGGGCCGCCTGATGGCTTCACTAAGGATCAAAAATACCTGAATCGCATATTTAGTATTCAAGGTTATTCCGATCACCATATATGGTGATCTTTTGATAATTTATTTGGATTCTATATCGCTGAAATACAAGCTTGGTCCACGAAATCGAAACAATAGCGGAGTGATTCCGATCCGTTCGAATCGCTGCAATGCGGCTCAATTAATGCGGGAAATGCTTAGGTACCGGTTTTGGAAGGTGCAGACGCGACCGAGCTACCAGCCCAGGCAAGATTGTCACCAAGCTGCGCAAGAATGCTTACCGCATCCTTCAAGGGCGCGTCGCCGCTTTCGAATTGCAGCAGCAAAAGCAGGTCTGTGGCCTTTTCAAACTCTGCCGGAATCCAGTCCGCCTCGGGATCAATTTCAGACCCAGACTCCAGTCTTTCGGCGAAGTCCTCGACGATTTCCTGACAGCTTTGCAGAAAGGCAGCCGGTTCGATATCCGAGCTTTCACGAAGATCGTTGTAGATACTTGCGATCGCGGCGAGCCAATCCTCAAGGATTGGATTGTCCAGGGGGGGAAGGGCGGATTCCAGGCTTGCCTGTACGGCCTTGGCGTCCGACTCTGCGTCATTTGCAGGGGCTTCACCAGTGAGGTCTTCCAGATAAGGCAAGAACCGTTCGGCCAAATCTCTTTGAGCAGCTTCCAGGTCGTGGCGGCGGTGATCAGACGCGACGCGCAAGACCTGTTCTGCAAGGTCTTGACCGCCGCATGTTTTCCAAAGCTCAAAATCAGGTTCGGGTTCTTGTTCCATCGCGCGAACGGCGACAGGAGTACCTATTGGTACGACCGCACGGAACAGATCGCCCTTTTCCTTGTTCAGACGCGCAATAACCCGATCCAGCGAATCTCGAACCGGAGGAAGATCAGCATGCGTCACTGCGAGCAGGCTATTATCGCGCAGTTTTTGCGGAACTTGTGACCAAAGGTGACGTTCTGTTTCACGCCAGGCGTTGGTGCCATTCGTGCACCAGATCGCGCAATCAACATAGTCCAGCAAGCTCAGAGTCTGTTTGTAAGTGTCATCCAAAGCACCCGCACCGGGCAGATCAAACAGCGAAATTTCCTGCAGGGCAGGGGTGTTCAACCCGACCGAAATGAAATCGGGTTCGTCCGCTGCCGCCTTTTCCAGCGCAATGCCAGAATAGACCTTGGGTTCCTTATCCCACCAGCCAACAGTGGTTTCCGGTGTCTCGGCATAGGCCACAATGACAAGGGGCAGCTTCAGATGTTGCGGCCCTGTGGGCAGGATATCAGCCCCCGCCAACATGTTGGCAAGACTTGACTTCCCAGCACCAAATTCCCCTGCAAAACCAATTGAAACCGCATTCGAAAGACGCTCGGCATAGGCCAGCGCACGGGCACGCATGTCATCAAGCTCTGCCGATGAGGGCGCGTTTTCGGTGACGGTCAGGAAACGCTCCAGCTGGCGCACTTCCTTCTCGGTTCCGGGGAATACAATCATTCTGCGGCCTCTGCCTGTCGATTATCCACGGGTGCGGTTCCATGTACCGCACCCAGTTCATCGCTTATACGACGTGCTTGGTCAACCGCACGTTGCGCTTCTGCGCGCGCATTCGACCCATCCGGGCCAGCCCGGTGTTCGAGATGCCCGGCCAGCAGCGCCAGATAGTGATCAAGAACAGTTTTCATCCGTTCTGCCAGATCACTTCTGGCGGTATCCACCAGATCATCACCGATCATTTCAAATTCCTGAACAATCATCCGTTCGGCGCGGTTCAGGACACTGCGGCGCGAAATCAGTCGCGACAACCATGTCACGCGCAGCTCTACCGTGATGCCACGCGTCAACGCGCTTGTATCCGGTCGGAACCAGCGTACTGCACTTGTGTTCATGCGATTGTCTACCGGCTCTTGCCAACCTGGAAGGGCACGCAGGGCCGCATTGGTCTGCATATCAATCGCATAGAGTTCGCTGAGCATGCGCTGGCGTACGACTTGCGTTGCACCTTGGACAAGTTCACGCATCCGCTCGCGCAGCGGGGTGAAGTTCAGCTCAGTATCCCCATCTTTGGCCAGCAAGGGCGATTGACCATCCGGGCCACGCACCACGATCGAGACGGCCTCGGCGACAGTGTCATCCATAACGCCACGCAGGTTGGCCAGTACATCGTCCATGTCATTGGTGATGGATTTGGTTTTCTCGTCAACAAGCGCCCGCAATTCTGCGAGCGTTTTGTTGTTTTCCTCTACATCCGCTGTGTTCGGACCATCATTGTCCTCTACCGCGCGTAGCCGCGCTGTGCTGCGTTCCAGCTCACCCTGCGCAAAGCTGTTGAGGTGTTGCCAAGCAATGTTGAGTTGTTCTTGACGCGGTCCATCGGTCAAAGCCTTGGTCACATGGCGACGCAGATCCGGCAAGCCCGATGCTATCATCGCGGCAAAGCGCAAAACACCCTCACGGCTGATAGGGCCGGGGCCTTGCTTGATCTCTTCGACACCCTCAAGATATTGTTTCATCTGGTCAGGGTGGGCGCGCAGCCACGCCAAAATCTGATCATGATCAATGCCGGTTTCGTCGCCGGTCAACGCATAGTGGGCCCATTGGGCGCTGCCCATGAGAACGTCAATTTCTGAATTTCCAAGCGCTTGTTCGAGCCCGTCCAACACATCGGCACGCACCTTGGTTGCATCTTCGGCACCACCGCCCAACTCGTCCACGCGATTGATGAAAACCACGATCTGACCCAGCTCTAGCGCCTGCATCAAACGGAACAGTTTCAGGTCAGCCCGTGACAGAGCCTGATGCGCAGAAAGAACCACAACGAAGAAATCTGATTCCTTGAGATACTGGCGCGAGATTTCTTCGCGGATCAACAGCGGGTCATTGACGCCGGGCGTATCGGTAACTGTAACTGGATATGGGAAATGGCCGATATCAAAATAGACTTCGGCCTTGCGTGTGATATCGCTGTAGAGCCCCCGATCAGAGCCGGGATCAAATTGGCCTTCGTCCGTGGGATCGTCCCCGGCACACACATAGCGCGCCAGATCATCCGAATTCAGTTCGTCCAGATCGTGATTTTGACCAAGCAGGTGTTTATAGCTTTCACCCAAGCGCAGTTTGGCGCGCGTTTTCATCGCCTCAACCTGCTCTTCGATCATTTCGCGCTTATAGCTGTCCTCTTCATCAGGGAACATATTGCGCAGCTCTTCGCCTTCGGCGATCAGAGCCTGCCACTGGCTGTTATCGAAGAAATGAAACTCGGCACCCGAAGTTCGTCCCGAAGGATGGCCGAAATGCATGTCGGTGATAACGGTCGTCCAGGGATTAACATCCGAGGGAAGATATTCCGCCTGTCCAGTAAAGCCATTGATCAAACGTGACTTACCCGCCTTGATCTGGCCTACGAAAGCAATCGAAGGCTTGAGGTTCGACAGGTCGTCAATAATGCGCGAGATGAAATGACGTGTTTCGTCATTACTCATCCCATTCATATCTTCTGCGATGCGAATAAGTTCGCGGCGGTTTAATTCACTCATAAGATTTACCCTGGTAACTCATATTTTACATAATTTTGCAAAGTGGACACTATTTGGCAGGAAAGCGGTTATTCAGCGGCGCTTTTCAAGGTTTTCAGCAGGTTAACAACAGCACCTAGTTTACGGGCGTCATGAACGGCTGCAGCGGTTTCCTGGCCGTCGCGCAAAATGGCGATACCGGCCCCTTGCCCGCCTGTGGGGCGCATGACGATCAGTTGCGGCACAGACAAAGCATCAGAACCATCAGCTTGCCAACCAGAGAGATCCCGGGTGAACCGGTCCAGCAGATCCCTATCCGGGTGCAATGGCTGACCCTGAGCACAAAGCCCGTCCAATTCAGCTGCGTCTTCGGTTGCCCCTACCAATACACGCCCCAGCGCAAATCGGCCCGAGCCCTCAAAGAATTGTCTGGCAACGCCATCCGAATCCTGAGATGCAGCCGCAGGCTGGGGTTCAGGTTCAGGGGCAGGGTCGGGGACAAGGGACATGCGCGGTTCTTCCGGCAACTCAATCCGGGCGCAGGCCGCATCGACTTCGGAAAACGTGATGCCCACATCATCCGCTTCAAGCGTTGTATCAGGTCGTAAGGATACCAGCTCCAACGGACCGGGGGCCGTCGCGATGTCGGATACCAACTGGGCCAGCCGTTCGGTCAAGTTCTCGCGTGCTTCAGTTTCAAAATCCGGAACCGGGCCCGATACACAGCGAAATACATCCGTAATCCGAGAGCTGTTAACTTCGATGGCCAACACCGCGCCATCTGACGCCGTGAACTCAAGGCGGCGGGGCAAGATTGTCCCTCGGATGGCGCCAAGAACTTCATCCCGACGCATCTGCGCGCTGTTTCCAGTCAAGTGAACCGCCGGCGACAATCGCGCGACCGAAGACCGCCCGATCCCTTCGAGCATATCCAGTATTTCACTATCCATCATGCGTGACCCCCTCTGGTCCCGTCTAAACTGCGGCCGCTACCGGCCCGAGGCTGAGATGTGACTTCGTAAGTGCCAGCCCGATATTAGCACTGTCTCGGCAAATGTAGCACACCACGTGATCAGGATATTCCTGTGTCCTGAGAAAGATGTGCAGACGATCATTTGAAAACACCGCGATTTCCCCAAATCCCGGATGGTCCGTATCGTCGATATTTGCCGAGCGCAGAAGGTCTTCGATCCCTTTCGTCCCTCGACCTTTGAACAAATTGGCGACCGCAAGCGCAAGATTTTCAAGCGCATCTGCGCTGTCCTGATCTGATGCGTCGATCCCCAACAACATGCCTGTTTCCATGTCGATATACCCGGCTGCGATGCAGTCGGGTATTGTCTCGATGGCAGAAGCCAGAGCAGATTCAAGCGACATTCAGATGCCCACCCTGCGATTTAACCTAGATCGCATGCCATTCCGCTCCGCCGTTTTTACGAGCTTCGGGCACCGCGCGCGGCATCTCTTGGTTTCTTTTGGCGTCATGTTCCAGCGCTATCTGATCAAACTCGGTCAGGAACGCTGCAAAGGCGCTTTTGAGACCCTTCGCATCATCGGGAAGGTCTTGATGCGCGACGATTTCGCCCCACATTGCCGCCGCACTGAGAGGCGATTCAATGGGCTGATCCTCTTCAACCTCCGCCTTGTCATCAGTTGTTCCATTAATATCTTCGCCAGACAGCTCACCCGTCAACGACACGACGCGGCTTGGCTCCAATGAATTCGAATCCGGTTCCGGTTCGTATTCTTCGGCAGAGCTTTCTGACTGTTCTGCCAGCAGAGCGGTAATTGACGAGACAGAAACCTCGATGTCCGAGCTTTCTTCGGCCTCTGCCGGTGTTTCGGCCTCAGCTTCCGCAGATTCTACAGCCTCCGGCGCTTCTTCTTCTCCGATGACGATCAATTCAGCGTCGTCAGCATCATCTTCGTCATCGTCATCCATAAAGGCAAACTCATCCACGTCGGTGACGGGGTTCGCCAGCAGGTTCAGATCCAGCGGATTTTCTGCTTGATCCGAGAACAAGGCGCGCAGATCCTCGTCAGCAGGTTCCGCTTCGGTCGCCATTTCAGCGCGCATCCGCTCAGCTTCTTCTGCATTTATCCGTGCGTGTTCGGTTTCCTCAGCCCGACGCTCGACACGGGCAGGGCGTACCGGAAAACTTGTAATCACTTCGTTCTCGGGCGAAGAGTCACCCTCGATCGGCGTGACAAGCTTCAACGAAGCGTCGCTGCTTGTTTTTTCCGGCCGCGATGGTTGCACTTTGGGTGCATCAGACATGGATTTATCGATCTGATAGCGTGCCAGCATTTCTGCACGGCTGTCCATGATCTGCTCGGTGATCTCAAGGAAGCTATCGACCATCTTGCCGCCGCCACTGCGTGACCAAAGTTCAGCATCACCGGTTTTGTCACGTGCCAAAATGGCATCACGCGCCGAAAATAGGATTGTGCGATTGAACAAATGACCCGCCTCGCGGTTCACGCGTCGCAATACCTTCTGACGGTCCTTGTGGTTCAAGGCATCCGCCCGGGTCACCAGCAACAGCGACTTGTGCTGCAACCGTTCAGGGAGCGAAACCCAGGTCGCACGTTCCGTCTCGCGCCAGGCTTGTGTTGAGTGGGTGCACCACAAAACACCATTGGCCTGACCGACAGCGCGTTGCCAGACATCCGTCGAGATCTTCGGGTCCGAAATACCTGGCGTGTCAATCAGGTCGACTGCTTCCAGAATATCGGCCTGAAGAAAGATGCGAACGAATTGAGCGTCATTGACGCCAACCTGTTCAAGCTGATCCAGCTCGATGTTCTGGGTACTTCCGTCATGGCGTTTGACATAGGCGGGCCGATTGCCCCAGCTGAACCAGATCGGCGGCAACTGGGTTGCGGTGACCTGTGTCGGCAGAGCCTGCTTGCGAAGCAGGAAGTTCATCAACGTCGATTTGCCTGCACTGAATTCCCCCATAAGCGCAAACACAGGTTTGCGGCGGGACCACTGCTCGATGCGGTTCCAGGCCTTGGGAGAGACGAAGCGGGTTTGTGATTCTTTTATCATAACTCTTCTTATGCTGCTTCGTTACTAAGGTCTTTCAGGATGTCGCCCAGAATATCATCACGCGATTTCTGTGGCTTCTGCTCGCTCAGCTGTGCTGCTGCCCTGTCGGGTGACTGCGATATGCTGAGCAAAGTATCTTTCTGTTCGGCCATAAAGTCGGTCAGCGTGGCGCGCACATTTTCTAAGACGGCGGCGATCTGATTTTCCTCAATGTCCTTGGTGATCGAGTTTGCCTCGGACGCGATCAGACGTGTGTAGTCCGCGGCATAGGCTTCAAACCCCTTGCGACGTTGCCACCAACGACGCCACCAAGTGCTTTGCAGATCGAGCGCGATGGTGCGCCCGATACCCAGTGGTGGCGGGACGCGCGGCACGATGGGCGCTTCGATACTGAATTCACCCAGATGATTGCCCAGCAGTTTCTGGTACAGCGCCTCAACATCCGCAGCCGCAGCTGAATAAAGTGCGCCGGCATCCTTTCGCATGGATCGCGCAAAGCTAAAGTAAGCCGCCTTTTGCAGAGTACGCAGACCAGCCGGATCATATTGCCAAGTTCCCTGCTCGCCGTTCTGTTCCAAGTGTGAAATCAGCGAATCCGTCGCGCGTTTGACGAAATTGGCCTCGGCGGATGTCAGTCGCTCCAATACTTTGTCACGCAGCCTGGTTGTCAGCTCCGAGACTTTCTTTTCATATTCTGAAGACACCTTGGCGATTGCCTCTTCAGGTGAGGCACCATCCAGATCCCGAACAATGCCGTCCGAGTTTGAGAGCGTCTTGGCCACTGCCGTCGCCCTGATCTGGCTGGCGATGTTGCGCGCACGATGGCGGACACGATCCAGCAAGCGCGTTCCCGCACCCTCAGCGATCCGCTCATTCATGGCGAGCAACAAATCTGGCAGCCCCGACAGCGCCCAAATTTTATCCAGCGACGCAGCTTGATCGCCAAACCCGGCAGCGAGGTAGAACGTATTCAGAGCTTCGCGCGATTCTTCGGTCAGAATATCCGGGTTTCCGGTCAACGCGGCCTCGGCCCAAAGCGCACTGCCAAACACGACGCTAGTATTGGTGTCGATGTTGTTCTGTTTCAGCGTATCCTGAATTCGGTCTCGGATCTCAGGCACTTGAGTGACCGGATCAGACAGCTCATCAATGCGGTTCACGAACAGGATGATCTGACGGTTTTCGAACTGCGCGATGATCCGCATCAGCGCCATATCCATGGTGGTTAGCGCCTGGCTGGCGGCCAGCACGACAACGCAAACCTCTGACCCTCGCAGACTGCGCAGGGTAATCTGTTCGCGAACCATAAAGGTATCGTTCACACCCGGCGTATCGCAGAGTTTAAGCGAGATTGGATATTGCGGGATATCCATGTAAAGCTCGGCAGACTTCGTGACGTCTGCAAACCGACCCGTTTTGGGGTCGATATCCGGGTCGTCCTCATCCCCGAGGCAGACATACCGCTGAATCAGTTCATCGTCGAAGTAGTCATACTGATGGCTTTGTCCGAGGATCAGATCAAAATGTTTACCAAGTCTTTCTTCGGATTTGGCTTTCATTTCTCCGATCTGACGACGAATATCATCCATTTCATCATCAGCGCCTGCGCGGTTGGCCAACTCACCCAGACGACCGCCACCAACCATAAGGTTGTCCCATTCTTCTTGCTCAAAGAACGTGAACTTGGACCTAGTATCGCCCTCGGTCCTTGTATTGATATTCAGGGTGGTCACCACAGATGTCCACGGGTTTACATCCGAGGGCAACAGGTTCGGTCGCCCTGACAAAATGTTCACAATCGATGATTTGCCCGCTTTCACCTGCCCGACCAGCGTGATGCTGGCGGTGAAGTGTTCCATTTTGGTCTTAAGCGCAGCAAGCCGAGCGGAAGAACGCGCATCCGCCACCTCTGTCAATTGGTCGATCTGCGTCGTCAGCGAGGTCATGGCCTCTGTCATTTCGGACAGAGCCTCGTTTCCTACAGACAGAAGGTGGTCGTTACGCGCCATGGTCAGCCTCCGGTACCAGTTGCAGCGATGTGGTCCCCTGCCCCGTCAGGCAGGCACGCAAGCGTGTCGATTCGTGCGATCAGGTCCAATGCGTTGCCGAGAATCGCAGCCTCGGTTCTTGGAGAGATCGATTCATACGCAAAGGAATCAGCCAGCACTTCGATCGAGCTGAAGCCTTCACCGTTCTCCAGACAGGCCACGCGTCGACCGGTCGGGAAATCTTCGGATTTGTTGGCAGGCAGCGGCATGCGAGCATTGGCCAGCAAGTAACGATTGCCCGAGTGTGTTCTGAGTGCGACGCCGAAACCCGTACCAGGATGCTGGCGGTTCAGGGTTTTCAGTTCGCCAATAAAGCTCTCGCGGGCAAGACTGACAGCGTCTTGCTCGGAAGCAGCGGATTTGATCTGGTTGGTCACGATAGAGACCCTTGTTCTGGAGTTGAGCAGAAACTCGCACGGTGCCCGAGGGCAAAAAGACTCATTAACTCCTGCGCCCAATCAATTACGATTACCGCGGTGTTATTTTGACGCGAATAGGATATTTTGACGTTTGAATTGTGGCGCAATTATGGTGCGGCCCCATGGAAAAGCCTCAACCCTAGATAGAAAACCGCTTACGCATTCGAACATTCAACGAATACAAGCGGGCTGAAAATTTTTCGAATCGCCAGACGAATGACTGCACGATCGCCGCCGCAGGCTTCTTCTATGCCTCTGTATTTTATTGAGAATACTGATAATCCTGACTTAGAACGAACCGGCGAAGATCCACGCTTGTCCACGCGCCCGGCACGGATGAGAAATTTATCAAAACCAATCTGGCATACTCACAGGATTCAACTGCTCAACGTATGAGAGATAAATCGTATGGCCAAGCGCAGCCCCAGTGTTCTCCATTTGGAAACAAAAAACCGGACTGAAAATTGAGGTCTAAAAAGTGCAGCGACTAGGTAAATACTCCACTTAACCTCCATCAATTCCCCAATCCTTCAAGATTGCCAGACCCTTCGACAGCTAAGCATGTCTGGATCGCGTTGGTAGCAGCAGGGAACTGAGCGCCTCAAAGCTGCACCCGATTGTTTCCTTTTCTGGGTCAATATTCTTCTATCTTTGGCAATTTTACCTCTCGCACTCGCTCGAAAGCTTTGCTATTCAGCGCGTCGTCGTGATGCTTCGGCATCTGACTGCGGGTGTGGCGAAATTGGTAGACGCACCAGATTTAGGTTCTGGCGCCGCAAGGCGTGGGGGTTCAAGTCCCTCCACCCGCACCAACACTTTCTTGTAGTTCTAGGTTGGCTATTGGCGTTGTTGTTTACACGCCGTAGCGGGCCATGAACATGTCGACGGCCTGTAATGCGACCTCGTCAATTTCTTGCTGGCTAAAGTTATTCTGGATACCAAACGCAGCACGAACCCAGAGCCTGACTTTGCACAACTCAGAGAATTGTTCGGCTGCAATGTTTACGTCTTCTACCGCCAACTCTCCTTTGGCGACTGCCTTGCTCAGGTATTCCGCCATCTGGCGCTGGCCGTTCTGAGGCCCTGCATCGTAAAACGCCCTGCCAAGCTCTGGGAACCTATCGCGCTCGGCCACGCAGATGCGGAAAACCTGCTGCGCAAAATCTGAGACGAGAAAGGCGGTAAGCTGCGTGGCGGCAATGGTCAGGACCTCACGCACTGGTTTGGTCTCGTCGATCATTGCCAGAACACGCTCGGACATCAGCCGACACTCGGTTTGCGCAACCTCAGTAAATAGCAGGCGCTTGTCAGGAAAATAGCTGTATAGCGTCGCTTTCGAGACACCCGCAGCGCGCGCAATATCGTCGACGCTTGCGCCTTCAAACCCGTCCGCCATAAACACTTCTCGAGCCCCGCGCAAGACCTGGTCAAATTTCCGGCCAGTACGCAGAATGGTGGCGGTTTGGGTCATGATGTCTCCTGAAAGTGATATCCTGCAACACTATAAACCGTTCGGTTCAGTTTCAACGCTTTTCGCCCCCATCAAGTTTTTATCACAGTGTTGCGGCTGCAACTGCGCGATGCGAGACATTGGTCTTGAGACCTTAGGCATCCGTGCTAACACATTGTCATGGTCGAGATATTTCTGCGCACCCTACCCTTTTTTGCAATCATCGGTCTGGGCTACTTGGCTGGGCGCAGTCGCTTTTTTCCACCCGAAGCGACAGCATATCTTACCAAATTTGTGTTTTTCTTTGCCTTATCGGCGATGCTGTTTCGCTTTGCGGCCACTTTGCCTTTTGCCGAAATCTTCAACGGTCGCTTGGTGATCGGGTACTTGATCGGCACAGCAGGTGTTTATGCCATTGCAACTATAGTTGCCTATTTGCGTGAGCTGGATATCCCTACCGCTGCGGTCGAGGCCCAGTGTGCGGCTATCGGAAATGTGGGCTTTCTAGGCCTACCCATGCTTGCGCTTCTGTTCACCGAAGCTGCCATAGGCCCAGTCATGCTGGTTCTGACCGTTGATCTGGTCGTGTTCTCATCGTTGATCGTGATCTTGATTAACGGAGGCCGGGATGGTCGGCTTAGTTTTGGGACTGTGCACTTGATCAGCATTGGCTTGCTGAAAAACCCGATGATCCTTTCAATATCTGCTGGCTTGATCTGGTCCGCGTTAGAGGTGCCCGTCCCCGCCCCGTTGAATGATTTTCTGACCATACTGGGCGGCGCTGCCACGCCAGGGGCGCTGTTTGCGATTGGCGCATCACTGGCGGACAAATCAGCTGAACGGATTCAAATTGCGGGCTGGCTAAGCTTTTGCAAACTGGTTCTGCATCCATTCTTCGTGGCTCTTGCGGTGATTTGGCTGATCCCGGTCAGCGCATTCCCGGCGATGGTCGCAATTGCGGCGGCGTCACTTCCGGTGGCGGGGAATGTCTATATTCTGGCTGCCCATTATGGCGTGGCGGCACAACGTGCGTCCGCCGCAATATTGTTCTCAACTATGATCAGCATTTTGACTGTTCCGTTTGTGATCGGCTGGTTCAGCGAGTTTTGATCCTCATCCTCTTGGAAAATTGCGCATACCGGTGATGCCCGCACTTTACGCCGACGCTGACGGACGTTAGCCATGGCGCAGACACAACGTGAGGATCAGCGCGATGGAAACCCTTTCAGAATATGCCTGTTTTGGTGGTGTGCAAGGCGTCTATCGCCATGCGTCCTCGGCTTGCAAATGTGACATGACATTCGGCCTTTTCCTTCCGGTCGAGGCCAAGGACGGCCCTGTTCCGGTTCTTTGGTATCTATCTGGTTTGACCTGCACCCATGAAAACGCAATGACCAAAGCCGGGGCGCAAGGCTGGGCGGCCGAGCAAGGTATCGCGCTGGTGTTTCCCGACACATCGCCGCGTGGCGAAGGTGTGGCCGATCACGAAGATTACGACCTTGGTCAAGGCGCCGGGTTCTATGTAAATGCTACACAGGAACCTTGGGCCCCTCATTTCAACATGTGGGACTATGTTGCCGAGGAATTACCCACGCTGTTGGCTGAGAATTTTGCAATCGATGCAGACCGTCAGGCGATCACCGGGCATTCTATGGGCGGACACGGCGCGTTGACACTGGCGATGAACCTGCCTGGGCGCTACCGGTCAGTATCGGCCTTTTCCCCGATCTCGAACCCGATGAGGGCCGATTGGGGCCGCAAACAACTCAGGGCCTATCTCGGCGACGATGAAGCGGTATGGGCGAAACATGATGCGTCCGCGATGATGAAAAGCTCCGGCTTCGATGGCCCTGTGCTGATTGACACTGGTGCAAATGACCAGTTCATGGATTTGCTGCGCCCCGAGGCGCTGGCACAGGCCATAGCCGAACGCCGTCAGCAGGCAACCTATCGCCTACAGCCCGGCTATGATCACTCATACTATTTCGTGTCCACGTTCATGGAGGATCACATCTCGTTCCATGCCGAAGCGCTGTACGGGGATTGATGCATGAGCAAATATGACTATGACCTGATCATCATCGGCTCGGGCCCTTCAGGGCGTGCGGCGGCAATTCAGGCCGGAAAGCTTCAGCGACGAGTACTGGTGATTGACCGCAAAGACCGTTTTGGCGGCGTCTCGGTCCATACCGGCACGATCCCCTCAAAAACTTTGCGCGAGACCGTGCTGAACCTGTCGGGCTGGCGCGAGCGCAGTTTTTATGGGCGTTCCTACCGGGTCAAAGATCAGATTCGGGCCGAGGATCTGAAGGCGCGGCTGCACATGACACTCGATCACGAGGTCGATGTGTTGGAACATCAGTTCAACCGCAACCATGTTGAAACGCTGAACGGGCTCGCAACGTTCACAGGGCCACACGAGGTAGAGGTTGCGACCGATGCAGGTGAAACCACGCGCCTGACGGCAGCCAAATTCCTGATTGCGACAGGCACCAAGACCTACCGTCCCGATTACGTGCCATTCAACGGCAAAACCGTTGTCGATGGGGATGACTTCCTTGAAATGGAGGAAATCCCGCGCTCGCTTTGCGTGATCGGTGCGGGGGTGATCGGTGTTGAATATGCCACCATGTTCTCGGCGCTTGATGTCCGGGTTACGTTGATCGAACCGCGCGAGACATTTCTGGATTTTATCGACAAGACACTGATCCATGATTTCACACATCAGATCCGGGAAAATGGCGTCGATCTACGATTGGGATCGGCCGTCGAGAAAATCGAAGATGCAGGCGGCCATGTCGAGGTGACGCTGGACAACGGACGTCATGTGCGGGCAGAGATGCTGTTGTTTGCGGCTGGACGCATGGGCGCTACCTCAGCCCTTAATCTTGACGCGGTTGGTATTGAAACAGACCACCGCAATCGGATCAGTGTCGACCGCAAGACCTATCAAACCTCGGTGCCGCATATCTATGCGACCGGAGACGTCATCGGGCATCCGTCGCTGGCATCAACGTCGTTGCAACAAGGGCGGGTCGCGGCCTGTCATGCGCTTGAGACTCCAACGCTGCCGGAAAGTCCCTGGTATCCGTATGGGATCTATTCCGTGCCCGAAATCTCAACTTGCGGGATGTCCGAGGAAGAGCTGCAGGAGCGTGGTATCCCCTATGAGGTCGGCGTGGCTCGGTTTCGCGAAACCTCGCGTGGGCATATCATGGGGCTCGAACATGGCATGTTAAAGATGCTGTTCTCGCTCAAGACCCGCCGGGTTCTGGGGGTGCAGATTGTCGGCGAGGGAGCAACCGAGTTGATCCATATCGCGCAGGCGGTGCTGAACCTGAAAGGCACGGTGGATTATTTCGTGCAGAACACGTTCAACTATCCCACCTTGGCAGAAGCCTACAAAATCGCGGGGCTGGACGCGTTTAACCGGATGCCCATCCCCGACGAATTCAAGGTCCGAAAATCGGCGCCAAAGGCCAAACCCACCGCAAAGGCCAAAGAGGCGTGACGACGCTTTACATCGATGGCGACGCCTGTCCGGTAAAAACCGAGGCCGAGCGGGTCGCGATGCGGCACAAAGTGCCGATGGTTCTGGTCTCGAATGGAGGATTGCGGCCCTCGGCCAACCCATTGGTGCAAGTGGTAATCGTCGCCGCAGGAGCGGATGAGGCAGATAAGTGGATCGCCGAACGCTGCGGCACCAGTGATATCGTCGTAACGTCTGACATACCTCTGGCCGCCAAGTGTGTCGAGGCCAAAGCACGCGTGCTGCGCCCCAATGGCGAGGCTTTCACTGCGGCCAATATTGGCCAGCAACTGGCCATGCGCGATCTGATGGCTGACCTTCGTGCCGCAAACCCGCTTGGATCTGGCGGCGGCGGCAAGCCATTTTCCAAAGCAGACCGGTCGCGATTTCTGGACGCTCTGGAACGGGAAATACGTGCAGCTTTGCGCGGGTAGTGCTCCCGCCTGTCAGAGACGCATCTAAGATGCGCATCTTCCCATTGGGCCGGGCATCGCGTACCGCGCTGCGATTGGCGCTTGCATCTATTGTAAGCACTTGGTTCATACGGCGTTGATTGATGAAAAATGGAACATAAGCATGGCCATCGAAGCTGTTGTATTTGATATCGGAAACGTACTGATCGAATGGCAACCCGAGCGTTATTATGATCGCGTGATCGGAGAGGATCGTCGCCGCGCCATGTTTGCCGAGGTCGACCTGCATGGGATGAATGATCTGGTGGATCAGGGACATCATTTCACGGATACAATTTACGAATGGGCCGAGAAATACCCAGAGTGGCGTGATGAAATCCGAATGTGGCACGACAATTGGATTGAGCTAGCTGCGCCCGAAATCCCGCATTCAGCGCGGCTGTTGCGAGCGCTCCGCGTTAACAAGGTTCCGGTTTTTGCCTTGACCAATTTTGGGGTGCAGAATTTCGACTATGCGACCACTGTCTATCCGTTTTTGAACGAATTTGATCGTCTCTATGTCTCGGGCCGGATGAAAGCGGTGAAGCCACATGCGCCGATCTATGAAATGGTAGAAGCCGATTGCGGCATCGATCCAATCGCCTTGCTATTTGCTGATGACAGGATCGAAAACCTTGAGGCGGCTCAGGCGCGCGGATGGCAAACCCATCATTTTACCGACCCTAAGGGCTGGGCCGATCGGTTGGTATCGGAGGGGCTGTTGACCAGAGAAGAGGCCACTTAGGTCAGGCCGCTGCGCCAGTTGGCGCACGGTTTTCGCGGATGGGAAGATGAATGATGGCGCTGAATGCTCCGATAGCGACACCGATCCACCACACCATAGTATAATCACCAAATTGATCATACATACGTCCGCCCAGCCATATCCCCATGAAACTGCCGATTTGATGGCTGAGGAAGACGATCCCGTACAGCGTGCCCATGTACCGGACACCATAAAGATGCGCGACAAGGCCTGATGTCAGTGGAATAGTCGCCAACCATAACGAGCCCATCACCAGTGAGAATGCAATAACGGTCAAGGGTGTTATCGGGAACACGATAAAGGCCGCTGCGGCAAGTGTCCGGCCCGTATATACCGCTGCAAGCAGATATTTCTTTGGAAAGTAGTTTCCTGCCCAGCCCGCCAGAAGCGTTCCCCCAATATTGGCCAACCCAATTAATGAAATGGCAATTGCGCCTAGGGCTGATGTTGTCGTGATGCCCATGGAATACAGCAGGCCCCCGGGCTGGATCGGGCCACACATTTCAGTGACGAATGCCGGGAAGTGGGCGGTGATAAATCCCAACTGATAACCGCAGCTGAAGAAGCCAATCGCAATCAGAGAATAAGATGGATCGCGTAAC
Source organism: Ruegeria sp. CE9 (assembly GCF_056537425.1). Lineage (NCBI taxonomy): Bacteria > Pseudomonadati > Pseudomonadota > Alphaproteobacteria > Rhodobacterales > Roseobacteraceae > Ruegeria > Ruegeria sp. CE9. The sequence continues at coordinate 326,265 of NZ_JBQFRO010000005.1, forward strand.
GCTTTGGCCAGAATTTGCCCCATGCTTTCCTCTAACGCGACCTTGCTGACTGGCTGGGGTGCGCGCATGAAAGGCATGGTTAGTATCAGCGCAAGAATGGCCACTGCGAAGACAAGGAACACCTGCTGCCAGGGCAGAAATGTCAGCAACCATTCGGCCGTGGGCGCGCCTATAACTTGACCAAAACTGCCCGCCGCCGTCACAACCGCCAATGACATAGATCGGTTCGCATCGGTCGACGCGCGGCCAACAACCGCGAGAACAACACCAAAACCTGTTCCGGCGATCCCGAACCCCACAAGCCACGCATACATCTGATGCTCAAAGGGTGTGACGGACCAAGCTGACAGGACCATGCCCGCCGTATAGGTCAGCGCACCTAGAATAATGGCCCGACGGTCCCCTATCTTTTCTGCGATGGCTCCGAATATCGGTTGCCCGATGCCCCACGCTAAATTCTGAATGGCAATCGCCATTGAGAATTCTGTTCGCAACCATCCGAACTCGTCCGCGATGGGGATCTGAAACACGCCAAACGACGCGCGCACCGCAAAGCTGACGGTGATAACAATGCAGCCGACGATTAGGATCGGGTTCAGTAGGCGAGTGGTTTGGGGCATCAAGGCTCCGGTAATTGGTATTGGAAGATTTAACGGCACGCCACCGTGCGTCAATTCAGGAGTTTTGCGATACCAGTTCAGCAAATTTGATGTGTCTGCAAAAAAGGTTTCTTTTCAACCTACGAGCCGGGCGGTATGGCTCAAACTATGACGGATTTGATTTCGCATTATGAAGATCGTATCGCCGACAGGACATTGACCCGGGACGATGCGCAAGAGGCTGTCCTGCCCCGGTTTGATCGAATTCGCGCAGCACTGGCAGAACCGGTTAAGCGCGGGTTTTTCCGCAAGGCACCGCCACCGCCCCAAGGCTTGTATCTTTGGGGTGGCGTTGGGCGTGGCAAGTCGATGCTGATGGACATGTTTGTTGAGACGCTGGGTGATATCCCTGCACGCCGAGTCCATTTCCACGCGTTCATGCAGGAAATACACACAGGGCTACACAAAGCACGAGAGGATGGCGTCGAAGATGCACTGGCACCGGTAGCAGAGGCTGTCATCAAGTCTGTACGTGTGCTGGCCTTTGACGAAATGCAGATCACCGACATCACAGACGCAATGATCGTAGGCCGGCTGTTTGACCTACTGCATCAGGGTGGGGTTGTTGTCGTGACGACTTCAAACCGGCACCCTGATGACCTTTATAAAGACGGGCTGAACCGGCAGCTTTTTCTGCCCTTCATCCAGCACATCAAAGAGCATCTTGAGGTGTGGGAACTGGTGTCGCCCACGGATTATCGGCAGAATCGGCTTGAAGGCTCGCCGGTGTATTTCTCCCCGATCGGACCCGAAGCCCGCGAGAAAATCCGCGCCGTTTGGACTGATTTATCTGGTGGGCCAGCCGAACCGCTGGCCTTGCAGATCAAAGGCCGCGAGGTTGTGCTGCCCGCCTTTCGCAATGGCGTAGCGCGGGCGTCATTTTACGATCTGTGTGGGCGGATGCTGGGGCCCGGGGACTATCTGGCTATCGCAGACGCATTGAAGGTGCTTGTGCTTGAGGATATCCCGCGTCTGTCACGTAACAACTTCAATGAAGCCAAGCGCTTTGTTACCCTTATCGATGCGCTCTATGAGGCCAAGGTGCGGCTGATATGTTCTGCCGCCGCCGAACCAGAGATGCTGTATGTCGAAGGGGAAGGCACGTTTGAATTCGAGCGTACAGCTTCACGGCTGCGCGAGATGCAGGACAAGGAATGGGGCGAATAGGGGCTCTGCCCCCGTCTAGCCCTGATCGGGCTGGCCTCCCCCGGGATATTTTTGGCCAGATGAAGAATCAGGCGTTTTCTCGGAGGATATTTCCCGCGAGATAAAGCGATCCGCAGATCAAAACCCGCGCGTTTGGTGTCTGAGCGGTGATCGCTGCCAGTGCATCTGCGACACTGTCGGCTGTCGTCGCAGCCAGGTTCACCTTGGCAGCGGCTGTGGCCGTTTCTTCGGCGCTCAACGTGTTCTGCTCACCTGGGATCGAAACAGCCGTAAGACTGTCGGCCTTTTGAGCCAGTGGTGCGAGATAGCCGGTGACGTCTTTGGTATTCAACATCCCGCAAATCATATGCGTGGGCCGCTCTGGCAATGAGGCCAACACATCCGCCAGCGCGATGCCTGCCGCAGCATTGTGACCGCCATCCAGCCAGAGTTCAGCCTGCGGGGCCTGTTCAACCAGAGGGCCGGTTTTAAGCCGTTGCATACGCGCGGGCCATTCCGCCTTGGTAACTGCGGCCTCATAGGCGTCATCGCCCATTTGCAGGTGGCGTAACACGGCCAAGGCAGCACCTGCGTTTTCAATCTGATGAGCCCCCAAAAGATTTGGCATCGGCAGATCGCGCAATCCGGTTTCGTCCTGATAAACCAGTCGTCCGTTTTCCGTATGCACGTGCCAGTGCTGCCCGTGGACCATCAGCGGTGCACCCAGACGGGCAGCGGTATATTCGATAACCTCTAGCGCTTCGTCCTGTTGAGGGCCAACAATACAAGGAACACCCGGCTTGATGATCCCTGCTTTTTCAGCGGCTATCTTTCCCAACGTGTTGCCAAGAAATTGTTCATGGTCGATCGATACCGGGGTGATCACCGTCAATTCGGGCTGCTCGATCACATTGGTGGCGTCCAGACGTCCACCCAAGCCGACTTCGAGCAAAGTATAGTCAGCCTTTGCGCGTGAGAATGCGAGCAAAGCGGCGCAGGTTGTGATCTCGAAATATGTGATGTTCTCACCACCGTTGGCGGCGTAGCACTCATCCAGAACGGCGGTCAGGTCTGGCTCGGAAATCAACTCACCGCCCAGTCGAATCCGTTCGTGAAACCGCGCCAGATGGGGCGAGGTGTAAGCATGGACCGAGCGCCCCGCCCCCTCTAACCCTGCCCGGATCATGGCCTGGGTTGACCCTTTGCCATTGGTTCCAGCAATATGAATGACCGGAGGCAATTTGGTCTGTGGATTGTCCAATGCCGCCAGCAAACGCCACACCCGATCCAAGGTCAGATCAATGATCTTGGGGTGTAACGCCATCATCCGATCGAGGATGACATCCGAAGTTTGAGTGGTCATTTTTCGACCGCGCCCTCGGCGGGCGTTTCTTTGGTGCCTTCTTCCGGTTTAGGCGCTGGCAGATCGCCTTTGACCGCAGGTGGTTGGTTCATCAGCATCCGGGTGATGGTGATCAACTCTTCTCGCATCTCAGTACGCTTGGTCACGCGGTCGAGCATACCGTGGTCCAGCAGATACTCGGCACGCTGGAAGCCCTCAGGCAATTTTTCGCGAATGGTCTGTTCGATCACGCGGGGACCAGCAAAACAGATCAAAGCATTGGGTTCGGAAATGTGGACGTCCCCCAACATGGCATACGATGCGGTCACTCCGCCGGTGGTCGGATGGGTCAGCACGACGATGTAGGGCAGGTTTGCCTCTTTGAGCATTTCAACCGCGACAGTCGTCCGGGGCATCTGCATCAGGCTCAGAATGCCTTCCTGCATTCGTGCACCACCAGCGGCCGAGAACAGGACGAGAGGGCGTTTCAGCTTTACCGCCTCTTGTGCTGCGGCAATGATCGCATTGCCCACATACATGCCCATCGACCCGCCCATGAACGAGAAATCCTGAGCGGCCGCGACAATCGGGGTGCGCCCAATCTCACCAACAGCGACCAACATCGCTTCTTGCTCGCCGGTCTTTTTCTGGGCTGCTTTCATGCGGTCGGGGTATTTTTTCTGGTCCCGAAACTGCAGAGGATCATCTTTGGGGGCGGGAACATCTACTTCTGAGAAGATGCCGCCGTCAAACAGATGCGTGAACCTGTCGCGCGGCGTGATTGCCATGTGATGGCCACACTGAGTGCAGACATTCTGGTTCTCTGCAAGTTCGCGGTGGAACAGCATGGTTCCGCACTCATCACACTTGTGCCAAAGATTTTCGGGCACTTCGCGGCGCGAGAAGATCGAGTTGATCCGGGGGCGGACGTAGTTTGTGATCCAGTTCATGTCGGAACCTTGATAATGCGGCGTTGACGTCAAATAAGACGCAATGCGGGGAAATGCAATCAGCGCCTGAGGACCAATCGTGCCGTCAGCCAAGCGACAATCATCAGCGCAAAGTCAACGAGCAGCCAGGGCCTTAGGGCATCGGCATCCGATGCGTCATAAGGCAGATGATACAGCGCCAGACCACTCAGACTGTCGGGCAAGGAAATGACAAGCAGCGCTGCAAAATTATTAAGAAAATGCAAAGCGATAGCCGGTCCCAGGGTTCCGGCCCTCGCCGTGATATCAGCTGTCAATAGCCCGAAGGCCAGCGCCCAAATTGCAACCAGTGTTGCATTGTCACCAACTGTGCCGGGGCTGTAATGCCCTGCAGCAAACAAAATCGAAGGCAGACCCATCCAAATCAATGGAGATCTGAATCGCGCGGCAAGGCTTTGCTGCATGTAGCCTCGAAACAAAATTTCCTCGGCACTCGTTTGAACCAGAACTGCAAAGGCGGATAACGGCAGCAAGAGCAGCCATGTGGATAAAGCCAGGTTTGCAACCAATGGGGCGCCCAGATCATATGGCGGCAACACGAATATGACGGCGCTTAGCAAAACCAATGCCCGAAGGACCTGCCAAAACTGCCTTATCGTTAAAGATTGTTCTCCGAGTATCGAGACAAGTGATCGATGCTGAAACAGTCTTGCACCCAGCATCACACCAAGAGTGGCAAATACAAAGCTGGAGAGAACGACGAGAAGTGCTGTAGGTGACGAACCCGTCAGAAACGCGGTCGCTGACCCCGGTGTGCTGATATTGGCGACAATGGCGAACAGCGCCGCATTGAGCACCACCACGACCACTGCAACCACCGCGAGACCTGCAAGCAGTCGCCAAATCTGGGGATATCGACGAGCGTCGCCAATCAGCCGTTGATGGCTCTCATAGGCGCTTCGCCTTTGCTCAACGTGCATCGCCGTGCTCGGCACCGATGGCAGGCATATCCTCTCCGATCGGAGTGCTGCGGTCACGCAAACGCTCGGACACGGTGGTCAGATAGCCTGCGACCGTTTCAAGAAGCCGCACTGCGACACCTGCGTCACTTTCGATGACAGCTCGAAGCTCTTCCGCACCAATCCGCAAGAATGAACAATCCGTAAGAGCCACCAGGTCCAATTGCCGAGGTTCATTAGTGATGATCGCAAGATCCCCAATCAGCCGCCCGGGTTCGACCGTCGAGATCGAACGCATTTCGCCATGTTCATCCATCCAGTTTAGACTGGCCTGACCTGAGATACAAAGATATGCCGCATCAGGCGCTTGTCCGCGCGCGAAAATGGTTTGCCCGGCTGCCGCCTCGTACCATTGGGCTGAGAACGCCAGAAGACGTTGGTTGCGGCCATCCACCCGCGAAAATAGCTCGTTCGATGAGATGATCTTGAGCTTTCTGCTCAGATCGTCAGGACCTTCGTCCTCGACTTCGGAAGACACGCGCGAAACGCCATCAATGCGACCGTCTTTGATTTCGACAAACAGATCATAGGCTTCGGGATGGGCAAAGTGATCTTCCATGAAGATCATGATCGAGTCCGGCAACAACTCGCGCAGTTTCAGGCGGGTACGCAATCTGCTTTCGGAATCGTGGCTGGCCAATGCCTTGTCGAGGATCAGGATGTCAGGGCGTTTGATCCCGGCGCGCGAGAAAGCCGCACGCTCCTGGAACACTGTTGGCAGGTTGTTGCCGCCCAAGCCGGAAGGAAGGTCATAGATAATTGCTGCTGCCCTACGGCGCAGCCCGGCTTCGTTCAGGACTTCGGCCACAAGATCTTCGATTTCTTCCGCATGAGCGCCCGCCATGATCGATACACGGCCATATAGTGCGTTCTCCATCGCTGTAAGACGCGGCACATAGACACCCGGCGATACCGCCACGAACATCGTGCCCATGGCGCTCCTCAGCCTTTCAGCCTGGCTGCGGCGAATCGAGAGGATTTTGTCCTTGTACTCTTCCGGGAAACTGGGGCCGATTTGTTCGGCTGTCAGCATGAATGGGACGGTTAACAGCAGCGCTCGTTCCTGATCACCAATTGAATCATCGCCCTTGGATTTGCGGCGCTCCTCGATATCGAGGAGGCGATGATACATATCCTTCGACATGCCGAGCCGCAGGAACAGCGGGTGGTCAGCCCCATCCCGGCCAAAGGTCTGGTTCAGCGTTTCCAACACAGCCTCTGCGATGCCAAGCGCATCGTCGTCCAATTCATTGGCCTTCAGCAGTGATAGGAAACGCCCATCCCCGGCAAGGATATCGGGCGCAATGTCATGGGTCGGAGACGCGAACAGCAGGTTGCCTCCCAGTGGTACTGCCGGGTTGAACTGATCCGGATCGAACCGATAGACATATTGATCCAATCCCCGCTCTTGAAGACGTGTTGCGACCGTATCTCTGAGATTGACGATCTCTTGCGCCAAAACCGGGTGCACCTCGGGGTCGAACTGCGATCGCAACGTGCGACGGAACATGAACTCATCAATGCCCATAGCTTCGACAAGTTGGAACCACCAGTCGCGAATATCTTCAATGTCGTCGAGACCAGCCAAACTTGGGTCAATCCACTCATCTGACAAGGAATCGGGGGGATTGCCTGCGCGAACGGCTTCGATCTGGCGACGTGTCGGAACCCTCAGCGCCTCAACCTCGTGCTGCGGATGCGTACGCAATGGCATCAAAAGGTTGTCCCCTAGTGTGCCGTCAAACAGATAGGGCCGCGAATAGGCATAGCCAATGCGCGCGGCGATCACCGCTTGATGCAGATCGTTCAGATTGTGGCCTGCCATCAAAACGTCGCCCTGAACCGGCAACACTTCGCGCGTCAACAGTTGTGCGAGCGCGCTGCGCTCGGATGCGTGTTTTGACTGAATGGCAACCCGTGCACCTTGGGGGATCGTCAGATCAATGTCTTCGAGTATGGTTTTGCCATCATCGTCACGAACCGTCACGTTGCGCAGCTCGATATCGCCTGTCAGATGCGGGATGCTTTCGGGGACACCTTCGAACAGGTGTTCAGGTATCATGTCTGACGGGGCAAACCGTTCGGTCACAATCTCCCAACGCAGCGACATATCTTGCACCTGGTTGTAATAGGTCAAAAGATCCTTCCACGGGCCGCTAAGATCCTTGTAAGCCCCCAGCGCCGCCACCAGCGCCCCAACAGTTACCTCGCCGGTGATCGCAAGATAGCCACCCACTGAATAAAACAGGAATGGTGTCATCTGAGTGATCAGATTGTTGAGGAACTTCATAAAAAACTTCTTGTTGTAGATCTTGAAACGGATCTCGAACAAGGTTCCCAGGCGATGGCTAAACTGCGCTAGGCGATAACGCCACCCGCCATTGGTGCGCAGATCGCTGATCCCGGCTGCACTTTCGCCAATCTCCGAGCTCAGCCGACGGACTTCCTGAATACGATCTTTGTTCAACAAGTTAATCTGGCGCTGCAGTTTGGGGATGAGCCAGGCCTGCAAAGGGATCAGCGCAATACTGGCCAGCCCGAACCACACGCTTTGCATGAACAGAAAGGTAACTATCGTCATCATTTGGCCGAACTGAAACACTGGCTGTGCAATGGCATCGCCCATCAGACCGCCCATTGGCTCGGCCTCGGATGTGATCATCGATACCAGCTCACCCTGACTGGTAGTGGCAAAGTATGATTTCGGAAAGCGCATCGAACGGCTGATTAGGGTATAGCGCAACCGTCGCAGCATTCGCTCGGCCAGAACGCCTTTCATGGTGTTGATGCGCATCTTCATCAAACCGCTGGCGATGACGGTCGCCAAAAACGCGAAACAGAGAATCAGCAGGTATTGAATCTGACTCACAGTAAATCCGAACACCGTCACAGTGTCAGCCGGTGCACCGATCGCGTCATTGATTATCTGCTTGGGCAGCTCCAGCGAAGCGTAAAGGAATGGAAAGGAGAATACTGTTAGCAACAGCAAAACCATCTGCTGTTTCTTCGAATGCTTCCAAATGAACGAAAATAGGGTGGGTTCCATTCCCCTGCCTCGTAATGAACCTGTATGATGTTGAGACAACTGCTGATTGCCAGAGCGCTGACGGTAAGCCTCAGCACGCCCTATTGCAAGAATGGCGGCCGCTAGCAAAGCAGAAACCAGTCATACACAAGATCACATTTATGAATCGAGAAGAAATATCCGCTATTCAGGTACGAGTGATTTGTCCCCTGCCCCGACTTTGACTAAAGAGGGGCAGTCTTGAAAGATGAGGCGATGGGCAAATATCTGGACCGGTATATTCAGCACAAATCACTGGGGCGTTGGCGGCGTGCCGCACAGCGGTCCGATCAGATCGCATTGCCAGAATTGCGCCGTCAGCGCGATGAAGCACGGCAATTGCGTGGGCAGCTTGAGCAGGTGATCCAAAAGGCTGATGGCCGACTGACAAAACCTCTGATCGGGGCGAGTCAGTTTTCAAGACCTTTGGGAACAGACTGGTCATGGCGCCCTGACCTTTGGCGTACACCGTTGACCAGGCGGGGCATTGCTCCGGCTTCGCGCAAGGCAAGGATGGATGCGCAAGTCACGTTGTTTCATGATTGCAGCCAAGCCGATATCGGGATGCAGCAAATCCGAAACCGACGCGACAAGGATTTGGCTCCTTTCAGCATGGTCGTCGAAGCATTTGATTTTACAGGATCTTTCTTATCTCTTTCGGTCGATCTGCCCACTGAAGCAGCCACCAGACTAACGCGTCAGCATCTAGTGCGCGTTGAGACGATGATCGAATGTGAACGCCCCACCGTCCTATTCGCCCGCCTCAACATTCAGCATGGCCCCAATGCAGAACAGGTGCTGCGCGAACTTGATCTATCAGCGCCATCGACCGCAGTAGATTTTGATCTGGCCCATCTAGATCTGAATGAGCGTCGCATCGAAAAACTTTGGCTGGATCTGATCATAGAGGAACCTAGGATGAACCGCGTTGTGTTTCGCGATCTGACGTTCTGCCGCTATCATCGGGCCGATTTGTAAAGGGCACATCATGACACAAATCTCCCTGACCCCGATCCGTTTTGAAAACGCATTGTGGGAAGGCCATGTGACCAGCGACAGCCTTCCACAGATCGAGGTGTCGTACCTTGGTCGCCCCCTTCCCGATGTTGAGCTAGCGCCCGATCAAGATGGCTGGGCCTTGCGCATTCCTGTGCCTGCCGTTGCTCTATCAGAAGGTGTTCACTGCATACTGATCCGCGACGAAACTACGGGACAGAAACTGAGCGATTTCACAATCATCGCGGGTTCACCCGCCGCAGATGATCTGAGGGCCGAAGTCGCGTTACTGCGTGCCGAGCTGGATATGCTAAAGCGCGCCTTTCGCCGCTCTCAGGTCTCTTAAGACGTATCCTGATAGCCGGATCGGCAGACTTCTCTCTATCTTTTCAGATCCATACATGCATCAATGGATGCGTCTGTGGATCGCAAAAGCATCATAAAAGTCATCGCGTTGATGGTGACCGGCTTCGGAATCGGGATCGATTTTACCGGAGCCTTGTTGCTGGTCCCTGCCATCGAAAACAGCTTTGATGCGGACATCACCAGTACCCAGTGGGTATTGAATATATACGCCCTGTTCTTTGCCATGACGATGGTGGCCGGGGGTCGATTGGGTGACATGTATGGTCACCGCAAAATGATGATCATTGGATTGTCGATATTCCTCTCGGCATCGGTCCTGTGCTTCCTCTCTCCTGGATTGGATTACCTGATCGGCGCTCGGGCCTTGCAAGGGATCGGAGCAGGCTGTGTCTGGCCTTGTACATTGGCCTTCGGCGCCACCAAGGTCTCAAAAGAGGAACATCGCGCGCTGGTGATGGGGCTGATACTGGCCGGTGTCACAACAGGGAATGTTTTTGGCCCAATGATTAGCGGAGCAGTCGTTAATTTGGGCGATTGGCGCTTGTTTTTCCTCGCCAATGTGGTGTTTTCAAGCGTTTCGATGGCAACGGCGATCCTCTTGATGGAGCGTGAAACCGAGCACAAGAAGGGCGAGCATATCGATTTTGCCGGGATGGCTATCTTGTCTTTTGCCGTTCTGCTGCTCCTTTACGGATTGGACGTTGGGGCTGATTGGGGGTGGACTTCGCTGCCGCTGCTTGCGTTGTTTTTTGTCAGCGCGGTGCTTTTCTTTCTTTTTCCGAGGGTCGAAAAGAGAGTCAAAGAACCATTACTGCTGCCCCAGCTGATGCAGAACCGCGAATTTCTGATCACACTAGGGCTCAACATGTTCAATGTGTCCGCCGCGTTTGTTGGGCTGCTGTACTTCCCGCAGTACATGCAAAAAGTATTAGGCTGGTCTGTTTTCCAATCGGCTCTCGGGTTGGCACCTTTGACCGTATTGTTGGCGGTTGGCTCAATCGTATCGGGCACCTTGTATAATGATTTTGGGCCCAAGCGATTGCTCTTCTGGGGATATGTGTGCGCCACGGTAGGCGCGGCGAGTGTGGTCGTGATGCCCGCTGGCACAGGGTATCTTCAGATCCTGCCCGGAATGGCTTTGATTGGGTTGGGGGCAACACTCACTGTCGGCCCTTCGGGAACCGCAGCGGTATGTGCCGTCAAACCCGAACGCGCCGGGCTGGTGGGTGGACTGAGCTTTATGACCCATCTGGTCTATGGCGCAATTGCCGTCGCCTGCGCCACAGCGGTTATGTACGTATCAAGCCTATCAAGCCTGAAAACGCGCCTTGCCGCCGAGGGCATCAATATGTCCGAGGCGGATCAGAAAGCGATCAATGGCGGCACATTGACAACTAAGTCCGCACAAGCAGTGCTTGAAAAATTGAGTTCCGCCGAAGTTGAAAAGGTTCACGCCGCAATTGCGGCAGCCTTTGATGCCGGCATGAACATGGCTTTTGTCTTTGCAACAGTCTCGGTTGCGGCTGGTATCGCTCTTGCCCTGATGCTGGACGAGAAAAAGCTGCACAAGGTCGAGGGGTAGGCCGAACTTGGTTGGTATTGGGGCCGCGATAAGCGACCCCAAAGCCGTTATTGAGAAGGCCCGACCGGATTAAAGGCTGACAGGCCTTTGAGAATATCGATGGCGTATGCCAGTTGATAATCCTCTTCCCGCAACTCAGCCGTTGCTTCGGCTTTGGCGCGATCCTCTTCGATTTGACGAATCTCATCTTCGCTGAGGCTGTCATTGTTCAGGCTACCGCGCAGATCAGCTTCGGACCGTGCGGGCGTGTTTGTATCTTCCGCTTCCTCATCAGCCGGAGTGTTGCGCGGCTGTTCGACGATGATGTCAGGGCTGACACCAAGCGCCTGAATCGAACGACCTGACGGAGTGTAATAGCGAGAGGTTGTAAGACGCATCGCCCCATCACCCCGGAGCGGCATGACCGTCTGGACCGAACCTTTACCAAAGCTCTTGGTGCCAACCACAATGGCGCGGTGATGATCTTGCAATGCGCCCGCGACGATTTCAGACGCAGAGGCCGAACCGCCGTTGATCAACACGACAATTGGTTTGCCACCCGTCAAATCACCAGGCGTTGCGTTGAACCGCTCGCCGTCTTCGGGATTACGGCCACGGGTCGAAACGATCTCACCCTCGTCCAGAAACGCATCAGAAACCTTGATGGCCTGTGTCAACAGACCGCCAGGATTGTTACGCAAGTCCAGAACCACGCCGTTGACATTTTCGATGCCTCCGGCCTCTTCGATCTGCTCTTCCAACCCTTCCTTGAGGTTCGGATAGGTCTGATCGTTGAAGGTGGTGACGCGCAGCACAACGCTAGTGCCTTCGGTACGCGCGCGGACCGCAGTCAGTTTGATCGTATCGCGGACGATGGTTACGTCGAACGGCTCTTGCTCACCTTCTCGGACGACGGTGATCACGATCTCTGAACCAACCGGGCCCCGCATCAGGTCCACGGCTTTATCCAAGGTCAGCCCCAGAATGCTTTCGCCATCGACATGCGTGATGAAATCACCCGCTTCGATCCCGGCTGCATCCGCAGGGGTATCATCGATGGGCGAGACAACTTTGACAAATCCCTCTTCCTGCGTGACCTCGATTCCAAGCCCACCGAACTCACCGCGTGTCTGCACACGCATCTGCTCGGCATCATCTGGCGAAAGGTAGCTGGAATGCGGATCAAGCGAGGTCAACATCCCGTCAATCGCAGCCTCGATCAGCTCATCGGTTTCAACTTCTTCGACATACTGGGCGCGGATACGTTCGAATATGTCGCCAAACAGATCCAGCTGCTCATAAACACTCGCTTTGTTTTCCGCCTCTTGTGCCAGCAGAGGGCCCGCGATCTGAGTTGTTGCAACGATCCCTGCCACGGTGCCGGCCAGTCCGGCCATCACAAATTTCTTCATACTCGTTTATCCATCCTTGTCAGTCCGGAACCATTCGTCCGGGTCCACTGGGCTGTTGTCTTGTCTTACCTCTATATAGAGCGTTTCTGACCAATCAGTTCCAGTGCCTTCACCGCTTGTTGACATAATAGCGCCGATTTGCGGGGTTTCACCCGGCATTAAACCCACTGGCATGCCTTCGGGGATCACCTCTCCGGTCTTTCCGTACACCTCTTGCAGGCCTGAAAATACGAACAACAATCCGGGCTGAGGTTCAAGGATCACGAGATTCCCAAGATCCAATAGGGGTCCACGATAGCGGATCGTTGCGGCAGTGGGTGATGTGACGAGGGCGCGGGGCCGTGTGCCTAGCACAAGTCCGGGGCGGGTCACCCCCGCTGCATCCGTTTCGCCCGCACCGTGAAGCAAGACCCCTTGTGCAGGCAACGTGATCTGACCTTTTTGACCCGAGACATTTGCATTGGTCCCTTCAATCTCACCATCTGAAATCTCAGACAGCCCGCTTGCAAACCCATCCAGCGTTTCGGTCGAAGATATCAGGATCGCCGTACGCACGGGATCTTCTACAAACCGCTGCGGCAGATCAGTTCGATCCGCAATCGCCTCGCTCAGTTGCGTGCGCGCATCCTGCACGCCGGTCAATCCTTCGGTCAGCGTATTGGCGGCGCTTTGTTGCAGTTGCCGCAGTGTCTGAACTTCTCGCAGGTCATCGGCCAAGGATTGTGCCCGTGCGTTCAGGCCCGGAGTGACCTCGGACAACATCATGCCGGTGCGCGCAGCCCCCAAGGGTCCAGAGGGGTGCAGCATCAATACCGGAGGCGCAGTGGTTTCGATCGTCTGTAGTACGCCTAACAACTGTGCCACTTCCTGTTCCCGCACCTGCAATTCGGCGGTCAGTTGGGCCTCACGCAAGGCCGCGCGGCGCAGGCCGTCGCGCATCGCCGTCAGACCCGCTTCATAAGCTTGGATCGTCTGGGTCAGCGCCTGAACCCGGTCGCGCGCGCCATCGGCTTCGGTCAATGCAATCGAGGCTTGCTCGAGCATCTCAGCCGCCTCTAGTGCTGCCGCCGAAGGACTGGTTTGAGCGATGGTGGGCGCTGACCATAACAACGCAGCAGCAAAGAGCGCGCGAAACTTCATGTCAGCAAGGTTTCCCCTGTCATTTCTGTGGGTTTCGGTAATTCCATCAATTGCAACAACGTTGGTGCAAGATCGGCCAAGCGCCCGTCGCGCAGGCCTGCGCCTTCAGGGCCGCCCACAAGAACAACGGGTACGGGGTTCAGCGTGTGCGCGGTATGGGGCCCACCTGTTTCCGGATCGACCATCATTTCACAATTGCCGTGATCTGCGGTCACAATCATTGCACCACCAACCTCTTTCAAAGCCGCAACAACCTGGCCCAAGCCTTGATCAACGGCCTCACAAGCTGCAATCGCCGCCTGCAGATCACCTGTGTGCCCAACCATGTCCGGGTTGGCGTAGTTGGTGACAATCAAATCATATCCGTCATGGATCGCTTCGACGAATTTTTCGGTCACCTCGGCCGACGACATTTCGGGTTGCAAATCATACGTCGCCACCTTGGGCGACTTGGGCATAAAGCGATCTTCGCCGCCCTCGGGTTGCTCTTTTCCTCCGTTCAGGAAGAAGGTGACATGCGGATACTTCTCGGTTTCAGCCAGCCGGAATTGGCGCAAGCCCTGTTTGGCGACCCATTCACCCAGCGTGTTCACGATATCCCGTTTGGGAAACACCGTCGTCATATAGTCGTTGTGCCCATCAGAGTATTCGACCATGCCAAGCAGCGCGGATAGCCGTGGACGTGGCCCAGTGTTGAAATCTGCAAAACCGGGTTCTCCGATCGCACGCAGGATTTCACGAGCGCGATCAGCGCGGAAATTCAGACAATAGAAGCCGTCACCGTCCTTGATGCCTTCGTAACCGCTCAGCACCGTGGGCGCGATAAACTCGTCAATCTCGGACTGGTTATAGGCGTGATCAACGGCCTCATGTGCCGAGGCAACGGCGCGCCCTTGTCCCTTGACTATCGCGCCATAGGCCTCGGACACACGCTCCCACCGATTGTCACGGTCCATCGCAAAATAGCGCCCACAAACGGTGACGATCTTTGCCCCATCGGGCAGTCGATCTTCCAACTCAGCGACGTAGGTAAAGGCAGATTTCGGTGCCACATCGCGGCCGTCGGTGATAGCGTGCAAAGCCACTGGGACACCGGCATCGGTGATTGCCTTGGCGGCCGCCACAATATGATCGAGATGTCCGTGTACTCCGCCGTCCGAAACCAACCCCATCAAATGGGCTGTGCCGCCAGTCGCGTTTAACTTCGCGATGAAATCCTGCAGCGCATCGTTGTCAAAAAACGAGCCGTCTTCGATGGCCAGGTCAATCTGACCCAAATCCATCGCAACCACACGCCCTGCCCCGATATTGGTGTGACCAACCTCGGAATTGCCCATCTGACCGCTAGGCAGACCCACATCTGGCCCGTGAGTGACCAACTGTGCATGAGGGCCCTTGGCCATCAGGGCATCGAAGGTTGGGGTATTGGCCAGATAGGGCGCGTTGGCTCTGGTGTCGTCGGACAAGCCCCAACCATCCAGGATGCACAAAACGACGGGTTTGGGGGCGGTCATGAATGCTCTCCGATTGCGGCCTCGCCATCTTCTACCCCCTGCCCGAGCAAGGTTGAACCGTCTTTTACGGCGGTAAGGCAGAATTAATCTGACTTGTAGTCCCCAAAGGGTCGCGCCTTGCGGTTGCGATATTTCACGGTCAACTCAAGCGGCATGTCGTTTTCATCATAGATACCGATCACGATACCGGTTCCACCGCTGGAGCCACGCATGTTCAGCAATTGCTTCTCAGATCGAGTTGTCCGCTGTGACGGGCGCCGCGTCCAGGCGAAGAGGTGGTCGTACATCTCGGCGATGACATCTGCGTGTTCGGCGCTGTCGCCCACGTCTATCAGCTCATCCGGATCGTTTTCCAGATCGAACAAAAGCGGGCGAAAGCCCCCTTCGCAATGGATCAGTTTCCACTTTTTGTTCGCGACCATGAACATCACTGCGTCCCGAACCGATACATTCAGTGTCTGAGCAATCGGGGATGCAGAATAGTCGTATTCGCAGATCGCCACATTGCGCGGCGTGCTGTCGGTCTGACGGTGTAATATCGGCAGCAACGAGTGCCCTTCGAGAATGTGACCGGCAGGTTCCCCGCCTGCAACCTCAAGAAATGTCGGGGCCAGATCGATGGATTCGACCAAGGCATCACAGGTAGAGCCGCGCGTGACATCGGCTTCGGGCGATGGATCATAGATGATCAGCGGCATTTTCGTTGAGGCGTCGTGGAAAAAGGTCTTTTCTCCCATCCAGTGATCGCCCAGAAAATCCCCATGATCCGAGGTTAGCACGATCATGGTATCCTGCATCCGCCCGCTCTGCTCCATCCAGTCAAACAGCCGTCCCATTTGGTCATCGGCCTGTTTGATGAGGCCCATATAAGCCGGGATCACAGCCTCTCGCACGTCCTGACGCGAAAAGGTCTGGCCAATCTTGGTGTCCATAAACGCCTTTAGAACCGGATGCGCATTCTGGCGCTCAGCCTCTGACCGGACCACGGGCAAGACATGCTCGGGCCCATACATCGAGGCATAGGGTTCAGGCACAATGTAAGGCCAATGCGGCTTGATATAGCTTAGGTGACAGCACCAAGGGTCGTCGTGACTTTCCATGAACTCCATGCCACGGGTGGTCAGATAGGGTGTTTCACTATCTTCCTCGGCAATATTCGCGGCTTCAGACGAGTTCTTCAGGAACCAACCCGAAAGAACACTGCCATCTGCATCCAGCCCCGAGTTGGCAAAGTCGTGCCAAGGATTATCGCTCTCGTAGCCTTTGTCTTTCAGATATTCGTTGTACTTCTTGGCTCCGTCGGGATCGTAGAAACCATCCGGCCCCTCTGCCCGCAACCCGTCGTCGCGTTCGAACACGTCGAACCCGCATTCGGCCACACGCGCGCCAATGACACTATCAGGCTCCAACCCCAGTCGTGCCATACCTTCGGCATCCGCTGCCATATGCGTTTTGCCGACAAGCCAACAATCCATTCCCGCTTTTCGCAGGTGATCACCCAGAGTGATCTCTCCTACTTTCAGCGGAATATTGTTCCACGATGCGCCGTGCGAATGCACATAGCGACCCGTATAGGTCGACATACGAGAGCTGCCGCAGATCGGCGATTGAATATAGGCCCGCGTAAAGCGCACCCCCATCGAAGCGAGCCGATCAATATTCGGTGTATGAAGATGCGGATGTCCGTAGCAGCTGAGGTAATCCCAGCGCAATTGGTCGAACATGATGAAGAGGATGTTCTTGGCTTTGCTCATGCCAAGAGGGGTACCCTAGCCTTCCATCTGTTGCAGCATCTTTTTTGCACGCTTGCACTGCAACTGGTCGCGTAACGGGCTGTTCGGATCGATATCTTTCTGACAAACCACGCATTTATCCGCACCCGAGATCGCGTTAAGGCCACCACAGCTGCCTTTGATGGTTTTACCCATCAGCATCACACCCAGCGCCATGCCGACCATGACGATCAACAACAGCAAAAAGGCCAGAATAAAGGTGCTCATTGCGATTCCCAGCGGTCAGTTGGTCCCCAGCGCATCTTTGAATGCGCTGCTTTGTACGGTGATATAGGCTTCTTCCCCGCTTGTCACATCCCGCGAGATGAAGAACACGGCAAGTTTATGCTCTTCGGCCAGTTCCAGACCCTTTTCCTGACCCAAGGCCAGCATCGCCGTTGCCCACGCATCTGCCATCATGGCGTTTTCCGCCAGCACGGTGACCGAGGTGGTCCGGTGTGTGATCGGGCGACCGGTGGTCGGATCAATGATGTGCGAATAGCGAATGCCATCTTGTTCGAAAAAATTCTTGTAATCGCCCGAAGTTGCCATACCCAGATCGTCCAGTGGTACGATCATCTGAATGGCCTGAGCATCAGCTTCCGGCTTTTCGATTCCGATCCGCCAGCTTTCGCCTTTGTCGTTTTCACCCATGGCCACCAGATCGCCGCCGATCTCGACCATATAGTTTTCGACACCAGCTTCGCGGAGCTGAGCGGCCACCGCATCGATCCCATAACCTTTGGCGATGGCCGATAAGTTGATCCCAACACCCGCCTGAGACTTGCTTAAGGTCCCCGCACCGCGATCCAACGTTAGCAACCGCGATTGCCCCACTTGCCCAAGCGCCGTCGTGATCTCATCATCAGCTGGAACCGGATCCTCGGGCTTGCGCGGTCCGAAGCCCCACAATTCGATTAGCGGGCCAAGGGTGACGTCAAACGTCCCACCGGATTTCTCGTGCACGTCATTTGCGGCCTCAATCACAAATGCGAACTCATCTGATACTTGCATAGGATCAGTGCTGTCAGATGCCGAGAAGGTCGAAACCTCAGAATTTGGGTCCCAATTGGACATCTTGGCATTGACTTGCGCCAGAGTCTCTTGAACTGCCTCACCCAGCGCAGCTTCGTCCAGATCATCGCCGATGGCAGTGATGTTGAACGTGGTCCCCATCGTCTCACCAGATAGCCGCACCACGACTGGTTCCTTGTCGAACAGGCAGGCCGAAACAAACAGCATCGAGGCCAGTGCAATCAATGGGCGCATGTGGCGATCTCCTGGGAGTGGTCTTACCCGGCATATGCCAGTGACCCTGTTCAAAGTCAAACCAACCTCAGATCTTGAGCGGTAAAAAAGCCAGCGCAATAAGTCCAATGGCGGCAGGTACACCAAACAACCACGCACGTCTTTGCCACCCTTCTGGCTGCTGTTTCCAAGCCATGCGAAAATTGTGACCACATACAACAACCGCAAAGAAGATAAGCGCGGCGACGGGCGGGGTCAGGTACAGGTTGCTCACAGGCAAGGAACTCCTTGTAAAATGGTCAAGTTACGCCGGTTTTCGAAATTGTACCCTATACAGGACCAGTCCCTACGGTAAGGTGGAAGACAAGAACGCTATCGGCGAAAGAGGAGACCGACCATGGCCCCAAGCTCTTACCAGCCCCCCACCCGCGGCGACAAGGCCGAGTCGACCAATCGCAGCCAATCGGTTGAGACCAATCTGTCGCATACCCAGACAACGGTTGCGAAACTGTTGGACGGAAAAGGCGACGCGGTTTTCTCGGTACGACCTAACGATACGATTCATTCGGTTGTGGATATTCTGCGCGAAAAACGCATCGGGGCGGTCGTGGTGACCGACCAGAACGGAACCCTGCAGGGCATCCTTTCTGAACGTGACATTGTGCGCCGCATGGCGGAAACGCCGGGTCAGACCCTGCCTCAATCAGTCGCTGATCTTATGACCACAGAAGTCAAAACCTGCAGCCCCGAAGACTATCTGAATGACGTGCTGAAAACCATGACGGAAGGTCGATTCCGGCATATGCCTGTGCTGAGTGATGGCAATCTGCGCGGGGTGATTACCATCGGCGATGTGGTTCATTTCCGGTTGAAAGAGCTGGAATATGAAGCGCTCAGAATGAAGCAAATGATCGTCGGCTAAGACCTAAGCTGTAGTTCTTTCAATGCCGGTGCGACTGGTCGATATGAATTGAACAGAGCCCGGCGAGATGTCCGCCGCTGTCAGCCGATCCGTGACAAAAGCGCCTGTATCAATTGAAACGACATTGCGCTCGATCTGTGGCCTGTCCACAATCGTATGGCCGTGTACCACCCATTGTCCGTCCTTCCGACGTTTCTTGCGGAATTGTGGATGCCCCCAAAGGCACGTCCTTTCCTGTTGCCTGTCAATCGGCTGCGCCGGATCAAGTGCGGCATGAACAACCGTTACATTGCCGCTCGTCCAGGTCGTTGGTCGGTCTTGCAGCCACTCCAACAACGGCTCGCCCATTGCCTGGCGAAGCTCGATCGCTACTTTTGTTGGGTCGGACAGGTCGATCTCGGCGAGGCCGAATGAGGCCAGTGTTTGCGCACCGCCATTGTGGAACCAAACACGCTCAAACCTGATTGGATCATCAAGAAAGCCAAGCAACATGTCCTCATGGTTTCCCTCCAGGCATGTCGCGTTCTTGTCCGAACTTGTTTCCAGGTGGTGCAATTGTCGCAAAACCTGCGCACTGTGCACACCCCGATCAACGTAGTCACCCACAAACACCAAGGGGCAATCATCATCCAGCGCAGAAAGTAGCTGCTGAAACAGATCAAGCCTGCCGTGGATGTCCCCAATCGCATAAAATCTTTCGGCAGGCGCGAGCAACGACAAATCCGCTGACGGGTCGGGCGGGGTGCCCGGCGCAATAAGCCTTTTGATCCATCCGGTTAACATATGCCCCACAGCCTATAGGTGTAATATCGAAGTGGTATCCATAAGACTTCGGCAACTGGTAACTGTTGCCTGACCAACCACAAAAGATCGGCTCCAGTAACTGGAGCCGATCGATAATACTTACCCGCCGAAATCGTCGAGCATGATGTCTTCTCGGTCCACGCCCATGTCCAGCAGCATATTGATAACCGACTGGTTCATGATTGGCGGACCACACATGTAGTACTCGCAATCTTCCGGCGCGGGGTGGTTCTTGAGGTATTCTTCGAACAGAACGTTATGGATAAAGCCGGTGTAGCCTTTCCAGTCATCCTCAGGCTGCGCGTCGGACAGTGCCACATGCCATTCGAAATTTTCGAACTCTTTCGCCAGGTTGTCGAAATCTTCGACAAAGAACATCTCTTTTTTCGAGCGCGCACCATACCAAAAACTGATCTTGCGGTTGCGGTTTTCAAGGCGCTTGAGCTGATCAAAGATGTGGCTGCGCATTGGGGCCATACCGGCGCCACCGCCGATGAAGACCATCTCTTTCTCGGTCTCGCGGGCGAAGAATTCGCCGAAGGGGCCAGAGATGGTCACCTTGTCGCCAGGCTTTAGGTTGAAGATGTAAGACGACATCTGACCCGGAGGGATGCCCTCGGACCCCGGAGGCGGCGAGGCCACGCGGACGTTCAGCATGATCATACCTTTTTCATCCGGGTAGTTGGCCATGGAATAGGCACGTTCGATCGGTTCAGCGACGACGGATTTGTACTGCCACAGATTGAAGCGATCCCAATCCTCGCGGTACTCCTCTTCGACGTCGAAGTCGGTATAGGCCAACTGGTGCGCAGGCGCTTCGATCTGGATGTAGCCACCGGCGCGGAAGTTCACGTCCTCACCTTCGGGGAGGTCCAGCGTCAGGGCCTTGATGAAGGTCGCTACGTTCTCGTTCGAACGTACCGTGCATTCCCATTTTTTGACGCCGAAGACCTCTTCCGGAACCTCGATGTCCATATCCTGTTTAACAGCAACCTGACAGGACAGCCGGTCGCCGCAAGACGCCTCGCGCTTGGTAATGTGGCTTTCCTCAGTCGGCAGGATCGACCCGCCGCCGGAATGCACCCGCACGCGACATTGTGCACAGGTACCACCGCCACCGCAGGCGGACGGCACGAAGAGTTTCTCTGCCGCCAACGTTTGCAGCAGCTTACCACCTGCAGGAACCGAAATGGTTTTCTCACCATTGATGGTGATATTCACATTGCCGGTCGACACCAGCTTGGATCGCGCCGCCATGATGATGGCAACCAAGGCCAGAACGATGACGGTAAAAAGGGCGACGCCTAGGGTAAAGGTCTCCATTCCGCCCTCCTTACAGTTTCACACCAGAGAAGGACATGAAGGCCATCGCCATCAGTCCAGCGGTGATGAAGGTGATGCCAAGCCCCTGCAGTCCGTCAGGAATGTCCGAATATTTCAGCTTTTCGCGCACACCCGCCATCGCCGTGATCGCCAGCGCCCAGCCAAAACCGGAAGACAGACCATAAGTCGCCGCTTCGGCAAAATTGTAGTCGCGTTCGACCATGAACAGCGAGCCACCTAGAATGGCGCAGTTCACCGTGATCAAAGGCAGGAAGATCCCCAGCGCATTGTAGAGCGGCGGGAAGTACTTATCGAGCACCATCTCAAGGATCTGAACCATCGCTGCGATCACGCCGATATATGAAATCAGACCAAGGAAGGTCAGGTCCACATCCGGGAACCCGGCCCAGGCGAGCGCACCCGGTTTCAGCAAGTAATTCAGCAGCAGATTGTTGGCAGGCACGGTGATGGCCTGCACCACCATGACCGAAATCCCCAGACCCAGTGCAGTCGAAATCTTCTTCGACACGGCGATGAATGTACACATCCCCAGAAAGAAGCTCAGCGCAAGGTTTTCGACAAAGATGGCCTTTACGGCCAGTGAGATTAGACCTTCCATCAGTGGGCCTCTACCTGCTGAATTTTGTACTCACGCTCTTCCACTTGGTTTGGCTTCCATGTGCGGAAGGCCCAGATTATCAGACCAATGATGAAGAACGCCGACGGGGGCAGCAGCAACATGCCGTTGGGCACATACCAGCCGCCGTTGTTGACGGTCTCCAGAATGGTGACGCCAAACAGCGAACCTGCGCCGAAGAGCTCACGAATGAAGCCGACCAACAGCAGGATCAGGCCATAGCCCATGCCGTTGCCCATTCCGTCGATGAAAGACGCGACCGGAGGGTTTTTCATGGCAAACGCTTCGGCCCGGCCCATCACGATACAATTGGTGATGATCAGGCCCACAAAGACCGACAGGGTTTTCGAAATCTCAAATGCATAAGCCTTGAGGATCTGGTCCACCAGGATCACCAGCGAAGCGATGATCACCATCTGCACGATAATCCGGATCGAGCCGGGAATCTGGTTGCGCAGGCATGAGATGAAGAAGGACGAGAACGAGGTCACGAAAATCACCGCCAGCGCCATCACCATCGATACCTGCAGAGACGAGGTTACCGCCAACGCAGAACAGATGCCCAGCACCTGCAGTGTGATCGGGTTATTGTCGACAAGCGGGTCGACCAGCATCTCTTTCTTGGTCTGGGCCATCAAATCTCTCCTGCTTGCAGTTTGGCCAGGAACGGAGCGTAGCCCGCATCGCCCATCCAGAATTTCACCAGGTTGTCCACACCAACCGAGGTCAGCGTGGCGCCAGCCAGCGCATCGACATAGAAGTCAGGCCCGGCTGCAGGCTGCGACTTGGCAACGGTGATCTGCAGATCGCCCGCATCGTCACGCAGCTTTTTGCCGTTCCACAGCGCCCTCCAGCGGGGGTTGTCCACCTCAGCACCCAAACCGGGCGTCTCGCCGTGCTGATAGAACTGTAGGCCAAAGATATCGTTGCCGTTGTTTTCTAGTGCGATGAAACCATAAAGCGTCGACCATAGACCGTATCCGTGCAGCGGCAGGATTACCTTATCCAGCGCACCTGCATCATCACGCAGCAGGTAGATCACGCGGTACTTCGACTTACGGCCGATCCCGGCAGGATCGTCGTCAAGTGCAACGCTCAGGTCTGGATCACTGGCAGCAGCGATATCATCAAAAGTGGCTGGGTCGAACTGATCGTCGACAAACTCCCCCGTAGACAGCTCCAGCACATGTGGCTCGAACGCTGCAAAGGCCTCGGTCACGTCGATGCCGCGCTCATAGACGCCTGCCACCTGCAAAACGTTGATCTGTTTGTCTTTCAACGCGTTTGCTTCTTGCACCGGTCGCAAGCTCACCGCTGCTGCGGAGACAACCATGGAGGCGACTAGACAGACGGCCACCGCGATGATGATCGTTTTGCCGACCGAATCCGGTGAAGCTGCCAGAAACTTGGCAATCGCGCCCTTGGGTTCGTTGGATTGCGTATCAGACATGGCGACGCGCCCTCCGTTTGATGTTGGCCTGAACGACGAAATAATCGATCAACGGCGCAAAGACGTTTCCGAACAAGATTGCCAGCATCATGCCTTCGGGGAAAGCGGGGTTAATGACGCGGATCATCACAACCATGATACCGATCAATGCGCCGTAGATGTAGCGGCCCATGTTGGTATGGCTGGCCGAAACGGGCTCGGTAACCATAAAGGCCAAACCAAAGGCATAACCGCCCAGTACGATGTGCCAGTACCACGGCATTGCAAACATCGGGTTGGTGTCGGACCCGACCAAGTTAAGCAACAGCGTGAAACCAATCGTGCCAGCAAGACAACCTACGATAAGGCGGTAATTGGCGATTTTGGTCATCAACAGGAAAGCCAGGCCGATCATACAAGCCAGCGTCGAAGTCTCACCAAAGCTGCCCTGAATTTGGCCGAAGAAGGCATTGGCCCAGGTGATCCCGTCGGCCGCCAGCGCCTGAACACCCTCAGCTGCGGTGATCCCTAACGCAGTCGCACCCGAGAAGCCGTCCACCGGCGTCCAGACTGAATCCCCGGACATCTGTGCGGGATAGGCGAAATACAGGAAGGCACGCCCCACCAATGCAGGGTTCAGGAAATTCTTACCCGTACCGCCAAACACTTCCTTACCAATCACCACACCGAAGATGATCCCCAAAGCGACCTGCCACAAGGGCGCAGTCGCAGGCATGATCAGTGTGTAAAGCATTGAAGTTACAAGGAAACCCTCGTTGACCTCATGACCCCGAACAGTGGCAAAGATGACTTCGAAAATACCGCCTGCAACCAGTGTGGTGATATAGATCGGGAGGAAATACATCATCCCATGCATCACATTCGCGAAAATGCTGTCAGGGTTCAGCGAAATGCCGAACATCTGCAGGATCGCGATCCGCCAACCCGTTGCCGAGTCCGGCCCCAGCGCGGCGATGGCCGAGTTCGCCTGATACCCCGTGTTGTACATCCCCCATAGGATACAAGGGATCGTGGCGATCACGACGTAGGTCATGATACGCTTCATATCCACATAAGACCGTGCATGCGGCGCGACGGTCGTGACGGTTTTCGGAGTGTAGATAAAGCTTTCAACCATCTCGTAGATGGGGAAATACTTCTCGTACTTGCCGCCCTTGGTAAAGTTCGGCTCAATCCGATCGAAGAAGCTGCGCAAACCCATGTGGATCAGCCCTCCTTTTCAATCTTGGTCAGGCAGTCGCGCAGCGCCAGCCCGTATTCATATTTTGCCGGGCAGGCAAAGCCCACCAGTCCCAGATCCTCTTCGTCCAGCTCGAGCGCACCCAATGCCTGCGCGGTATCGGTGTCCATCACCAAGAGCGCCCGCAGCAGTTGTGTCGGCAGATAATCCTGCGGCATAAGCTCCTCGAACACACCCGTCGGAACCATAGCTCGGCGACCACCATTCAGGTTCGAGGTGAATGCATAGAGCTTTTTGGCAAAGGCTGATCCCAGAACAGGCTGTACCGCATATTTCGAAGGCATCGGAAGAATCCAGCCCAGCGTGTGCTGATCATGATCTTCGCGAATGATGCTGATCTGACGCGCAAAACGGCCCAAATAGGCGGTCGGACCGTCCGCGTGCTGCCCCGACAAGATCGAGCCCGAGATGATCCTTGCGATTCCATCGACGTTCACTTCATCCCGGGTCAGATCATCGGTCGATGCGCCCATCACAGTGCGGATCAGGCGCGGCTGACGAGCCCCCGGCCCAGACAGAGCAATCACGATGTTCGAATCCAGATGACCGGTTTGCATCAGGTGACCGATCGCAATCACGTCCTGATAGCCAACTGTCCAAACCTGCTTGTCGCCCGCCAGTGGTTCAAGAAAGTGAATATGGGTTCCGGCAAGGCCCGAAGGGTGCGGCCCGGAAAATGCAGCCGCTTCAACTCCAGGCAGATCAGCGCCTGGGATCGAAGCTCCCTCTTGCTGGCAGAGATAAGTCTTGCCTTCGGTCAGTTCTGAGACGGCTGCGAGGCCTGCTGCAAACGCGTCGCCCGCGTCCGAAATAATCAATGCCGCATCACCGGCCAGCGGATCGCTGTCCATTGCGGTCACGAAAATTGCTGCAGGCTTGGTGCCAGGATCAGGCATCTTTGAATAAGGCCGCGTCCGGAAAGAGGTCCACAATCCTGCGGCGCACAGTTTGGTCGTAACACCCTCGGCGCTTTCAGAATCTCCGGTGCCCGAAAAATCCAGGCCCAGGTCGTTGGCATCCGAGACCTCGATCACCACACTCTGCAGGACCCGGCGCGCGCCGCGATTGATCGCCACGACCTTCCCGGTCAGCGGCGCAACCATCATCGCATCAGGCGCATCCTTGTGGCAGAACAGCGGCGTTCCGCGCTGAACCTTGTCACCTTCCTGCACCAGCATCCGGGGTTTCAGGCCAAGATAATCGCCTCCCAACACACCAACGCTGGAAAACTCAGGCCCTGGTTGGATCTTCTGCTCAGGTGCGCCTTCAACTGGCAGATCCAACCCCTTTTTTAGTTTGAAAGTTTGCATGTCGCTACGTTCTTCCAGGCCTCTGTACTGCGCTTGCTGCTGGTCATCTTACAATGGTGCCAAGAAATAACACGAAATTTCCGATCAGCCCGGGCGCAAAAGCGCCAAAAACCGACCAGAATCCGCAAGCGTAATTCCGATCACGGACCCTTTACGCGGGGATGCGGGCAAACGCAAACCTGTTACCGCCCAATCTTGAGATGGATTGTCACTTTCTTATGAGTTTGTTGCGCTTCGAATGCTGCGCTTGCCCAAATTGCGTTCGCACCTGCTGGCTTTCCGGTGTAAGCAGCGGAAATGGAAGACAACAATGATTTCGAAATTTTCCTGATCGCCACGCCTGGACTGGAAGCACCTCTGTGCCAGGAAGCAAGCGAACGGGGATTTTCAGGCGCACGTGTTGTAGCGGGCGGTGTCGTTTGCCGTGGCGGTTGGCCCGAAGTTTGGCGCGCCAATCTTTTGCTGCGCGGTGCCAACAAAGTCCTGGTTCGGTTGGGCAGCTTCCCCGCAGTGCATCTGGCACAGCTGGACAAACGAGCCCGAAAGTTTCCGTGGGCAGATTATCTGAGGACGGACGTTCCAACCAAGGTCGAAGCAACCAGCCGCAAATCACGTATCTACCACGCTAGGGCCGCACGACAGCGGATTGAACGGGCAATATCCGAGACGCTGGGCGCACCAATCTCAGCCGAAGGCAAACTACGCGTTTTACTTCGAATCGAAAAAGACATCTGCACTCTATCGATCGACAGCTCGGGTGAGCCACTGCACAAACGCGGCCACAAGCCCGCTGTCGCCAAAGCTCCGATGCGCGAAACGATGGCGGCCATGTTCCTTCGCGAATGCGGATTTGACGGGTCTGAACCGGTACTGGACCCGATGTGTGGCTCTGGCACGTTTGTCATAGAAGCCGCCGAGATAGCCCTTGGCTTGCCACCAGGCCGCTCACGCCATTTTGCGTTTGAAGAAATGGTTGGGTTTGATCAGGCTGCCTGGCAAAGAATTCGTGCCCAAGCACAACCAAATGAGACCGACCTGAAGTTTCTTGGCTCGGATCGAAACACCGGGGCAATTGAGGCGTCGCTTTCCAACGCAAAACACGCAAAAGTCGATCAATATACCCGATTTCAGCATTGTGCAGTCAGCGACATCAAACCCCCCCCAGGTCCTGCGGGTTTGGTCATTGTAAACCCACCCTATGGCGCACGTATTGGCGACGAAAAACGTTTGCGCTCGCTCTATGGCAGCTTGGGTAAAGTTCTGATGAGCCGATTTAAAGGATGGCGAGTGGGCATCGTCACAACCTCATCCGGACTTGCCCGCGCGACGCGATTGCCGTTGCTGTCCCCCGGACCAATCGTCGACCACGGAGGCACAAAAATTCGTTTGTATCGGACGGATCCGCTGGCGTGATCGACGGCTAGAACACGCGTCTCAAAGCGCAGCGCACATATGACCAAAACCCAACGTGTTAATGTTGGCCTCGCCCAGAATCCCCCTTGCGTATCCAAAAGACCAAGTATAGATCACCCGCCACGGTCGGAGTGTAGCTCAGCCTGGTAGAGCACTGTCTTCGGGAGGCAGGGGTCGGAGGTTCGAATCCTCTCACTCCGACCAATTATTACAATATTTACAATGGGTTGGTTCGCGCTCTTAGCTGCGAATTAGTACTATATTTCGCTCGGGCAGCACCGGGGCAGCACAAGTCCTGCAGTCCATTAATGTGCTTTACATTCCGAACAGCCAAGGGAATCTACTTCCCTGGTGTTATTGGCTACGGCTAAGCTGTTTCGCCAAAAGCGCAGCGGCCGAAAGATCAACGGAACTATCGTCATCTTTAATGATGCCGTCTTGAGTTGGTCGAAACAGAGCAGCAAAGACGATTGCCTCATTGTCGGCACCCGCGGTTTTACCTTCTGTCATTGCCAAGTAAGCCTCTGAGAACGCGCGCTTCTCCTCCGCATCAAGAGAAAGATGGCGTTCACTCAGATAAATCCGGTATTGCAGTCGAATAACCCACAACACCAACGACATTACCAATAGCAACCCTGCGATCGTAAGCGGTCCTTTGGCAGAAAAACCCCTTGTACAATCGGCAGGATCAACCGGGCTACACGACACGGCAACAAAACTCTGTGCGATGTAATCGCCGTATGCCCATGGCACTATGGCCGCCGCGAAGATAGCGATCAGCGCAACTGAGCAAAATGCAATAAGCGCTCGACGAGCGTTTTTAGCATGCTCTTTGGAGCGCCCTTCCCACAACTTCACAGGGGCTCGAAGTCTGAGTTGCGAGTAAAATAAGTCCTTCAATCGATGGAATTCTGCTTCGTAGTTCGTCAGTTGTTCATCATTGGCGCGTTTTGCCATCATCTGGTGCACACGAAATTCTTTGAACGCCTCATCTCGATCCAACTCGAACTCTGAAAGATCATCCAAGAATTGACGTCGATGCCTTCGCTCACGATTGAGAAAGATGCGCTCGATCCGCTTTGCGCGGGTTGAAATGTTCTCTCGGCAAATCTCTAGTTCTTTTTCGTGAGCAGAATTGATCTTTTGAGCCGCCTCAACCTCCTCATTAAGGGCTTCGCTCTGGTTCTCAGCTCGGCGCATTGCGCCGGCAAGGCGCTGGGAAGTCTCGTTCCTAAAGGGTAGAGCTTCTGCCGCAAATGCCGCAGTTACGAGTTCCTCGCCGTACTTTACGCTTCTTGCGATCTGTCCTTTTCCGTTCGCGGAGATAGCCATCTGGCGGGCAGCAAACCAAAGAAAGACGCTCAGCGCTTCCGTAGAGCGCTGATTGCTAACTAACCCTAAGAGTAGACGGCCTTCTAGCGAGATTGAGGGAGGTGGAAGTGCAATCCCGTGATAGCTTTTATGGTCCTGCTTGCTCTCGAAGATTTCAGGGTCGCCCAGACTATCGATCAATTGCTGAAACGAGTTGGCGATCTGCTCGCCCGAAACTGTGCCACCATCATATCCCTGGACAGCACTAAGCAGGGGGTGTGTTTCCAACAGATTTAGAAAACCCGAGTATGCTTCTGCTTCGGATTCCAGGTACTTTCTCATAGCTGCCATCGAAGAGAAATTCGCATCTGATAAATCGTCAGGATAGTGAATTGAATACTTTTTTATGGTCATCAGGTTTCTGCGCTACTTATGACTGTAGTCTAAAGTCGACTCTGGTTATCGCACCAAGGACAAGTCTCTCACTGAACCCAAAAGCAAAGATTATAAGAAAAAGAGCAGACATCTTGTTGCCAATATCGATGAGTCCTAAAGACATAATACAAAGTCCGATGAGACCTGATAACGCGCCGATCAATGGCCTGACGAGTGTCGATGAGAGGCTCGTAAAGAGATCTGGGATTTTTCTGCCCGAGGAAAAACTCATCATAGAACTCAGTGTCGCGCCGAGAGCACCCAATAGCGCGATCATCCACAGAGGTCTAAATACTGCCTCACTACCCGCCTGTGCGATTACCGCGCATTTTGAGAGACGTGTTTCGGCATCCGAAATGTGGGCACAATAATCCTTGAAAAAGTACAATATTGCCACAGTTCCTAGCCCAAGCAGGATAGCCAATACTGCCAACATGAAGCTTAGCCTAGACTTGCTTATGAATTGGGCTTCTACGTGATTGTCGCGGATCTGCAGAGCGGACTCAAGGTAAGCAACGGACGTCTTCCTGTCACTCTCTTCGAGGGCTTGTTTCGCGATATTCAGATTTTCTGAGATAAACTCTTTGAGCTCTTCAAACTGAGGCGTTTCAATCTCACCTTGCAATACACTAATCTGGGCGGCCATTTCCTCGGGCGACTGCAATCCTACAAAAATCTGCCTCGCATCATGCAAAGCAAACATCGCGTGGTTGTTGTTTTCCAGGCTTAGACCGCGCCGGGCTTCATCGATAGCGGCCCTTACAGCCATTATCCTATTCGCAACCTCGGGATTTGCTTGAGGATCTACTTCTGCAAGATCGAGCCGCCCAGCCAGAGTTTCAATCTGATGTGAAAGAAATCTGCGGCGGGGTTTCTCACTGAAATTGAATCGCCGTTTTAGCCAAGTCCAAAAAGCCGTTGCATCTGAATCTTCGTATGGTCGGCGGCAAGTGAAGCGCTTCTGAGCCAGAGGTTTTTCGTCATTCAAATCAGAGATCTCACTACTTCGTTGCCCGTTAGAAAAGGTAATTGCAGGAAGACGGGCCTATTCCTCTAGAAACTTATCAATCTAACTGTTGGTAGTATAAGCCAACCCTCCTAGAGGGCCCAATGTTAAAAAGCATTCTCTACTAAAAACTCAACTCAATGCAAACACTTGGACTCCGGATCATGCGTGCGAGCAGATATCGAAGTCTTTGGCCTTGCCAGCGCGCTATCAAAGTCGAATAGACCGTACATGTGCATGTTATGGATATTGTGCAAAATGTTCTGGAGAACGTGAGACACAGCCAACGCGTTAGAAACGTTCCACGGAGCCCGACGGGATTCAACCTTCGTTGAATGGTCCAAAAGACCCTCCAGCGCATCGAAGCCACTGTTAACGAGATGCGTAGCCAGAAGCCTTGGGTATCGTGTCAGAACGTTGCGCCGCGCAAGTGCGACTTCCCGCCTGAGCAACCATTCGTGTGGCACACTTTCTGGGCGCTTAGCCATCATCGTACGGATCTCAAAAAACGCATGTCCGAGATCGTAGATCGAAAGGCTGAACTGCATAGCTCCACTGGTCTCGTCGATTTCGCTTGCGTTGAACGTGTGAAGCCACATCAATGCAGTCTCTGCCCTTTTCTCTGCCGACCGATTGAACGACTCTTCGTTCGCAAAAAACATCTGCTCGCCCCTTTCGGCTGTTCGCTCTTGGCGAATCATTCGCAGATGAAAATTTGGAGAAAAATAGTGAAGTTTGAGGAGGTTTCTCGAACCCAAAAGCAGCATTTGAAGCCGTAGCTCCGTACATCTTAATTTTGGTTATATCTCGGGTGCAATCCGCGGCGTTTCAATTGATCGATATATTCTCGTATCCGTTTGTATGCCTGTCCGTATGCTTCCATTTTTTCTGACTCGTTTTGACCTAGCCCGACGGGATTTATCACAGGCCAGTATTCCACATCGACATGATAAAATCTTGTTAGATCAAGTGCGAGGCGCTGCGCGCTCGGACTAAGTGCTACAATCAAAGTAAAGGACTGGAGATCGTCACCCCATAGTTGCATGTCGTCCATAGTTTTTGGTCGAATGTGTGAAACATCAATCTCGAACTCCTTGCACACTGCTATTGCAGATTCATCAATCTCGGGGCCAACTGAGACACCGCAAGAAGTTGAATAGATTTTTTCATCCAATACTTCAGTAGCCAAACCCTCCGCAATAACCGAAAGAGCTGTATTATCGTCGCAAACGAATAAAATCGCCGCATCATAAATTGAACTGTCAAAAGGTTCGCGCGCGCGTGCGATTTGTTCCAAAGATCGCGGTGTGTGTTGTTCAGTAAGGTTCAACCGTCTAATTGCTTCAAGGTTCAAGTTGTCGCTAAAAAAGACGCCATCGAATGTAATCCCAAAAGTGGACAAATACAGCTTAATTTCGCTCGAAATTCCTACAAACATAACAGCTGGGAGTTTCCCGAGAGGATCGTGAATAACGACTTTTGCTTGCATCCTACCCGCCCGAGTACTTGTTCCGACTGAGTAGTTCATCAAAGCTAGTTTGCGGTGAGGCTCTGAAATAACACGGCACATTTTGCGGTAAATTTGGTCAACCAGCACCCGAACCCAAGCGTTAGAGCCTCGTTCTCCAAGGCGTTTGATAATAGTGCTTTTGACCTTATAGGCAGTACCTTCGGACAGACGAATGTTCGCATTGAGCGCAGCGTCGATGAAGCTAAGTGGTGCGTAGTCCAAGACTTCGTTTACATCAGTAACTATCTCGTTCCAAATTTCAGATGCGTTTCCAATTAGCGTCCTTGACTTAGTAAGAAAAACATACTTTTGCTTTGAACCTACATCCATTCGGTATCGCTGATCGATCGTAACTTCCGAAAATTCTTGCGGCTGGAAAGGAACGAAATCTACAACATTTTGTTGATGATCTACTTTTGATGCATAGAGAGTGTTAGTTTGTTCGGGCAATCCATAGAGTGGGAGCGCGAAGCCAAATGAGAACTGAGACTCATACCCTATCAATTGGAAGTTAAACATCGCTATTCACCAGTTTCAAATAGGCGACTTCGAACTATGCTATTAATTTCTTCATGGAAATCTTGGGGTAAGCTATTTGGGTGCCAATTATAAACCTCGAAATCAATCCCAAGTTGTTGAATCTTCTGGAGTACCTGTACGTTCTCTCCTCTCTCGTCTTCCAAAAACTGCTTCGGAAATACCGCGAATTTGAGATTGTTTTTCAGTGGCACGTGAATCTTATAGGCTATTTCAATGGAGGAAGCTCTCAAATCTGGACGATTGCTCCCCTTTGTTGCGAGCCGCGCAATCGCAAGAAAGCTCTGCGCATGTGCGTCCCAGTTAGGTGTATCTTCATGAATTTTTGATCTTAGTTCTCCGTCGAAATACTCTTTCGGTGTTTCGTAGGCCCAAAAAATGTGATCCCTCGCAGCTGCTAGCGAGGGCTTCAACGCATAATCCTCTAAGAAGATGTATGGACTTGCTGCGTCGTCAAATGCGCCAGCATAAGCGCCTCCCGTATCAAAAGGATATATGTGGTACGGTTCGGGTAACAGTGATGCGTCCAGCATGAACACTACTGGGAAGTAGTCCAGAAGCGAGTGTTTTTCGTAGCTACCTTTCACTTTGTATGCTGGTCGAAGGGCAAAAAAGTAAGATAGTTCCTCTTCAAAAACGGGACAATAGCTGGCATTGATAAGCTCTTGTCTGAGTATTTCTCTAGCCCATCCGACTGATGTAACATGGGCTATCATCATTTTCAGATCGTTTCGAGTGTTCGGGCGATCTCGAAGCCCGTAATCATTGTCACCCAGTGTTCTTCGTTTAATTCCTGACATTCTTTCCTATGAATCTCTGCAGGCTTAAATAATACTTTTCGGCACCAAAAAAATATTAAACAGGTATTATCCCCCAGTGCAATCAGGTGATTTCAAGAGCTTAGAGGACGGCTCAAAATAGTCTTAACCTATGTAAGTACGTCTCGAAAGTACCAGCGCCGCACATTTTTCTACGCGGCCGGTGCGCAGGCTTTCGGCGCAAATTTGGTCTATACCCCAGGGGGCGGGGTCCGAATTTCCCGGGCCCCGCACGCTGCCAGAGAAGCCAGAGCCTCTTAGACTTTGGTCAATTCCAGCGCCAAGATGCGCTCGAATGCGGCTCAGATCAACAAAGCGATCAATCGACCGAAGCAGGTGATCTTGGGGAATGTGGTTCTCCAATGAGAACTCATAAAACAGCGACGATTGCGCTTCCTGTCTCTGTCCCAACATCGCTCAATCCTCCCACCCATTGGAAGAATTGAATCAGCAGTTCATGCATCGATCAAGGAAGAGTTTTTCAACAAAATATCCGCTTAGCGGTCGTTCGCGAATAATGCGCTGAAACTAGTTAGCTTCAATTCAAGGGATATTCTCATAACGCTCACCACGAAACAGGAGCGTGCGATAAGACTTTGATGTCGTTGAACAATGTTGGAGACGCGGACAAGGGAGCCGTCCTATTTCCTAAGCACACGTCCGTAGATTTGGCGATGCACCTTTTGCCAAGCGTTGCTCGAAGGCTATTTGAGAGGTCCTTATGATTGCCCGATGGGTAAGTGGTAGAGATTTGATTGGCCAATGATAAGAACTGCAGATCATTTGATAGACTATTGCGATCAATCTTGTGAATTTCTGCAGTATTTGAACTTCTGGAAAAAGGTATCTTACCTCAAAACCAATTTTTGGGGGCAACATGTGCCGTTTTCTAGCCTGGATAGGCAGTCCGAGATACCTTGATGAATTGGTGCTGAACCAGGAACAGTCGCTCGTCGATCAAAGCCGGAACGCCATTATTGGGAAGACGCCCATTAACGCAGACGGATTTGGCTTGGCTTGGTATTCCCAAAGACAAGAGCCCTGTTTCTATAAAGATACCAATCCGGCTTGGTCAGACGCAAATTTGAAGCAACTTGCACATCACACTCAGTCAAGGTTGTTTCTGGCTCACGTGCGCGCATCAACCGGTACAGCGACGTCTCGTAACAACTGCCACCCATTCGGAATGGATCAATGGTGTTTCATGCATAATGGTCAAGCGGGAGGTCATGAAGAAATCCGTCAACAGCTCGACGGTATGATCCCCGCAAGCCACTATATCCATCGTCTTGGTGCCACCGAAAGCGAAGCAATATTTCTAATTGCACATGGCGAAGGTTTGGACACTGATCCAGTCGGTGCGATGAGTCGTGCTGTGTTGCAAGTGGAAGCTCTGTCCAGAAAGAATGGAACGGCTCCTTTCATGAGATTCGCTGCGTGTTGGTCCAACGGAAAGAAGCTTTTCGCTGCACGCTATGCGTCGGATCGATTTGCTCCAAGTCTATACTATAGGAAGGGAAATAACGGCGTAATTGTTTCATCAGAACCCTTGGATGCCGAGAAAAGCATGTGGTTTGAAATAAGACCCGGTTCGGCCTTTGAAACTGACGGCCTTGGTGTGGTGACATCCCCGTTTTTGGAAAGAGCTGCACAAGGTAAGTCTGACGCCGCTTAGTACAAACTCGCGAAGAATTTGGAAGAAGGTGACCTTGAAGTAAGGGAGCGCACTCGTGCATGGTTTGTAAAAACCTCGAACCGTTTTATTGGGGTTCCTGACGTAGCTATCGTGTTTGAGATGTGTTTTCACTCCCATCGGGCATCGCTGGACGCATGGGACTACGTAAAAAAGCGGACCGAACCGCTGAACGGTTTGCACGTCGCAATGAACAAACAGGTTCAAGAAACCCATTTTGTTTTGTTACATGAGGTAGGACCGGACGCTGTTTAGTTGGGGAAATAATGATTACATGCTTTATTCAATATGAGATTATTCCCGGAAAACTTACAGAGTTCGAAGCATATGCCCGTTCTTGGATCGCGCTTGTTGATCGCTTTGGCGGAAAGCACCATGGGTACCTTTCGCCCCATGAGGGGCCCAGCGATTTTGCCACAGCATCCTTTTCTTTCCAAAGCCTAGCTAAATACGCGAGCTACCGGCAAAAAATCGAGACAGACGAAGAGTGCCAGGCCGTCTTCAGATTTGCTCATGAGACTGGGTGCATCAAACGCCACGTCCGATTTTTTATGTGCCCTATGTTTGAGAGGGACACGAATGCTGCAAAAGACTTTGGACAAGTAACCAATCAAACTCGACGGTTTAATTGCAGATCACGCCGCATGAATCTGACATTCGAACGCCTCGCAGATAAGACTTTCTGAGAGCTCGTCTTGAGCGACGTAGTACCTCGTTCAAATAGCCGCTTTTAGGTCGCGATTCAGTGCCAGTTCAAACTGAGCAGCCTCATCTGACTGGTCCAATTTGATTGTTAGTGCATCATCGGCCTGTGATCCATCGGGATGATGGTTTCCGGCGCTGGCGGGCGATAGCCCAGTGCACTGTGGGGGCGTTTTGTGTTGTAGTGTTTCCTCCATTGCTCGATCAGAATTTGAGCTTCGCGTAGGTTGTAGAAGATTT